>NZ_JBIBHR010000066.1:0-1089 GCF_042957125.1 Streptomyces sp. NPDC008125 | reverse complement strand
GAACAGGTCGTCTTCCAGGGCGACTTCGACCGTTCCGCCGCGGTGCGAGGCCTGCGCGGGGCGGGGGCGGTCGAGGTTGAGCGCGTGTTCCTCGGGCAGTCCTTCCAGTTCCTCGCGCCAGAAGGCGAGTTCCCGCGAGAGGACGCTCCCGGTGTCGTCGGGCGAGCCAAGTGCTCGCTGCTGCCATACCGCGTAGTCGGCGTACTGGACCCGCAGTGGTTCCCGTACCTGGTTGCTCTCGACACCCGCGTTCCGTGCCGTGTAGGCGTGGGCGAGGTCAGTGAAGTACACGTTGCCGGACTCGCCGTCCGTAGCGATGTGGTGCAGCACGATCACCAGGTGGTGCGTCGCCTCGTCGAGGCGGAAGAGCGTGACGGTGAGCGGTAGTTCGGCGCGGAGGTCGAAGACGTGACGGCCGGCTTCGGCCACGGCTCGGTCCAGTACGTCCGGCGTCACCTCGCGGTACTGGATCACCACCCGGGCCTGCGCGGCGGAGAGGACGCGCTGCCGAGGCTCGCCGTCGACCGTCTCGAACAGGGTCCGCAGGGGCGCATGCCGCTCGACCACGTCGTTGAGGGCCGCATCGAGGGCATCGACGTTCAGCGCGCCCTCCAGGCGCACCGCCATCGGTACGTTGTACGCGGTGCTGCCGCCCTCCAGGTCCGCCAGCAGCCACAGCCGCCGCTGGGCGAAGGACATCGGCGCCGACCCCTCGTCGGGGCTCCCGGTGGCGGACAGCGGAGGCAACGCCGGAAGGCCCTTCTCCGCGCCGACCTTCTCCGCGAGCCGCACCACCGTCGGGTTCTCGAAGACGTCCCGGATGGTCAGTCGAACGCCCAGGGCCTGGGCGATCCGGTTGGTGAGGCGGGCGGCGAGGATGGAATGCCCACCGAGCTGGAAGAAGTCGTCGTCGATCGACAGGTCGGTCCGCGTGTCGAGCGTGCTGGTGAAGAGGGCGACGAGGGTCTCTTCGAGCGGGTTGCGCGGGGCGCGGCCGCCCGACTCGACCGCGGCGGGTTGGGGGAGGGCGCGTTTGTCGATTTTGCCGTTGGGGGTGAGGGGGAGTTTGTCGAGGGTGGTGAGGTGGGT
>NZ_JBIBHR010000065.1:0-1366 GCF_042957125.1 Streptomyces sp. NPDC008125 | reverse complement strand
AGAGGGCGTTAAGTCCGCTTCTGGTAGCGGCCTCGTCGGGGTTGGGTGAGGAAGCCTTGGCGGGTGAGGCGTCCGAGGCGGCTGCGGGTGACGTTCATGGCCGGGTCGTCGGTGGGCATGCCGAGGAGTTCGTGCAGTTCTCGGACTCGGAATGCCTGGTCGGGGTGCTGGTTGAAGGCGTTCACGATGGCTTGGTAGGTGGTGGCCTGTTCGAGCGGATCGAGCTCGCCTCCGGTGCCGGTCGGCACGATTTCGGCGATGACCTTTCGGGTGGTGGCCAGGTCCGCGAGACGCGCTTCGGTCTCGGCGAGTGCGTCGGTCAAGTCCGCGATCTGACTGCGGAGTTCATCGGCACGGGCAACGGCTTCGTCGTGGCGGGCCTGGAGATCCGTCAGGAACTCGGTGATGTTCACGCGGCCGTCCTGAGGGTGTCGCGCCAGGTGGGGGTGGGTGTGGTGAGGCGACGGGACATGTTCGCGGTGGAGGCCCAGTAGACGCGTGAGGCGGAGGTGTCGGGCCGGTGGTCGTACTCGCGGGCCAGTCGCCGGTGCAGCATCAGGGTGCCGTTGACCTGCTCGACCACCCACCGTTTCGGCTGCGGGACAAAGCCCTTGCCCTTGTCGGCCGGGTTGCGGCGCACCACCTCGACGGTGATGTCCAGCAGTGCGCCGTGGATGATGACTTCGTCCTTGAAGCCCTGGTCCACCAGGGCCTTCTCCAGACGGTTCCCGCACCGTTCAGCGGCCTGGTCGAGCAGGGCGGTGCCTGCGGCGTTGTCGTGGGCGGAGGCGGCCAGGACGACGACGCCGATGATCAGCCCCAGCACGTCGACGGCCAGTCCCCGCTTGCGCCCCGGCGTCCTCTTGTTCACATCCAGTCCCGTCGTGGTCTTCGGGACACCCGCGGCCGCACGCACGGACTGGGTGTCGATGACCACGAGGGACGGGTCCTCTAATCGGCGGGCTTTCTCCCGTACCTGACAGCGCAGGAGTTCCTGGATCCGCTGGTCGAGGCCGTCCTGGCGCCAGAGCGTGAAGTAGTAGAACACCGCCGACCATGCCGGCAGATCGTGGGGCAGGTAGCGCCACTGACAGCCTGTCCGGTTCTGGTAGAAGATCGCGTTCACGACCTCCCGGAGATCACAGGTCCCGGGGTCTCCGGTCGCCGACCGCCTCACCCGGTCCCGCTTCCAGGCCGTGATCATCGGCTCGATCAACGCCCAATGCTCGTCCGATAAGTCACTCGGATACGGTCTTCGGTCCATGCCCGCATCCCAGCATGCACATGGCGAACGGCTGGCTCGTACGGCGATCAGTCCCACGATCGAGCGATCACGAACCGAGGAAGATCGGACTTAACGCCCTCT
>NZ_JBIBHR010000064.1:0-1513 GCF_042957125.1 Streptomyces sp. NPDC008125 | reverse complement strand
ATCACACCACCCACACCCGCAGCCGCCTGCGCATGCCCCAGATTCGACTTCAACGACCCCAGCCACAACGGATCACCCTCCGGACGACCCTGCCCATACGTCGCCAACAACGCCTGCGCCTCGATCGGATCCCCCAACCGGGTCCCCGTCCCATGCGCCTCCACCAGATCCACATCGGAGGAGGTCAGCCCCGCACCGTCCAGCGCCGCTCGGATCACCCGCTGCTGCGACGGACCATTCGGAGCCGTCAACCCGTTACTCGCACCATCCTGATTCACCGCACTGCCCCGCACCACGGCCAACACCCCGTGCCCCAGCCGACGCGCGTCGGACAGCCGCTCGACCAGCAGCACACCCACGCCCTCCGACCACGCGGCACCATCCGCAGCACCCGCGAACGACTTGCACCGGCCGTCCTTCGCCAACCCCCGCTGCCGGCTGAACTCCACGAACATGTCCGGGGTGGACATCACGGCCACGCCGCCGGCCAGTGCCATCGAGCACTCGCCCGAACGCAGCGCCTGGACCGCCAGGTGCAGTGCCACGAGAGACGACGAACACGCGGTATCAACCGTCAGGGAAGGCCCTTCGAGGCCCAGCGTGTAGGAGATGCGGCCTGACACCAGGCTGCCTCCCGTGGTCGCGGCGGCCTCCGTTCCCTGGCCGTAGTCGTGGTACATCAGTCCGGCGAAGACACCCGTCCTGGTCCCCTTCAAAGACCGGGGATCGATGCTCGCGCGTTCGAATGCCTCCCACGACGCCTCCAGCAGAAGTCGCTGCTGCGGGTCCATGATCAGCGCCTCGTTCGGACTGATACCGAAGAACGCCGGATCGAAGTCGCCGGCGTCGTAGAGGAAGCCGCCCTCGTTCGCGTAGGTCTTGCCCGGCACTCCCGGCTCGGGGTCGTACACGCCGTCGATGTCCCAGCCGCGGTCGAGCGGAAATCCGGAAACCGCGTCACGGCCTTCGGCGACGAGATCCCACAGGTCGTCGGGGGAAGTCACTCCACCCGGGTAGCGGCACGCCATGCCCACGATGACGATGGGATCGTCGTCCAGGGCCTGCGCGGCGAGGCTGCTGCCGCGCTGTTCCGTCTCCCGCGTCCCGCTGCCATCCAGTTCGCCGTCGATGTACTCCGCTACGGCCCGTGAGGTCGGGTAGTCAAAAACGAGTGTCGCGGGAAGCCTGAGCCCGGTCGTCAGGTTCAGTTCGTTACGGAGTTCGACCGCGCTGAGCGAATCGAAGCCAAGATCCTGGAAGGGGCGGTCCGCCTCGACGGCCTGGGCCGCCGCGTGGCCCAGCACCTTGGCCACTCGGCCGCGGACCATCTCCAGGAGCTTACGGGCGCGCTCGTCGTCGTCGAGTCCCGCAAGGCTGCGGAGCAGCTCCTGCCCGTCTCCGGCTCCAGCCACCGCGCGGGCGGCGGGTCGCCGCCTGGTGGTGGGAGGGGCGAGGTCGCGGAGGAGGGCGGGGATGGTGTCGGTACGAGTCCGCAGCGCGGCGACGTCGATCG
>NZ_JBIBHR010000063.1:0-1557 GCF_042957125.1 Streptomyces sp. NPDC008125 | reverse complement strand
TACGTGGAGATCTGGAACCTGGTCTTCATGCAGTACGAGCGCGGTGCCGGCGACGGCAAGGAGGACTTCCCGATCCTGGGGGACCTGCCGTCCAAGAACATCGACACCGGTCTCGGCCTCGAACGCCTCGCGATGATCCTGCAGGGCGTGCGGAACATGTACGAGACCGACACCCTGCGCGTCGTCATGGACAAGGCCACCGAGCTGACCGGCGTCCGCTACGGCGCCGCGCACACCACGGACGTCTCCATGCGCGTGGTCGCCGACCACATGCGCACCTCCGTCATGCTCATCGGTGACGGCGTCACCCCGGGCAACGAGGGCCGCGGCTACGTGCTGCGCCGCATCATGCGCCGCGCCATCCGCAACATGCGCCTCATGGGTGCCTCCGGTGCCGTCGTGCGGGACCTGATCGACGTCGTCATCGACACGATGGGCCAGCAGTACCCGGAGCTCCTGACCGACCGCAAGCGCATCGAGACGGTCGCGCTCGCCGAGGAGACCGCCTTCCTGAAGGCCCTCAAGGGCGGCACCAACATCCTGGAGACCGCTGTCACCGAGACCAGGGCCGCCGGCGGCCGGGTCCTCGCCGGCGACAAGGCGTTCCTGCTCCACGACACCTGGGGCTTCCCGATCGACCTGACCCTGGAGATGGCCGCCGAGCAGGGCCTGGCCGTCGACGAGGACGGCTTCCGCCGCCTCATGCAGGAGCAGCGCGACAAGGCCAAGGCCGACGCCCGCGCCAAGAAGACCGGCCATGCCGACCTCTCCGCCTACCGTGAGGTCGCCGACACCGCGGGTGCCACGGAGTTCACCGGTTACACCGCCACCATGGGCGAGTCGACGGTCGTCGGCCTCCTCGTCAACGGTGTGCCCTCGCCCGCCGCCACCGAGGGCGACGAGGTGGAGGTCGTCCTCGACCGGACCCCGTTCTACGCCGAGGGCGGCGGCCAGCTCGCCGACACCGGCCGCATCCGCCTCGACAGCGGTGCCGTCGTGGAGGTCCGCGACGTCCAGAAGCCCGTCCCCGGTGTCAGCGTGCACAAGGGTGTCGTCCAGGTCGGCGAGGTGACCGTGGGCTCGTCCGCGTACGCCACGATCGACGTGAGGCGCCGCCGGGCCATCGCCCGCGCCCACTCCGCCACCCACCTCACCCACCAGGCGCTGCGCGACGCGCTCGGCCCGACGGCCGCCCAGGCCGGCTCGGAGAACGCCCCGGGCCGCTTCCGCTTCGACTTCGGCTCGCCCGCCGCCGTTCCCGGCGCGGTCCTCGTCGACGTCGAGCAGAAGATCAACGAGGTCCTCTCCCGGGAGCTCGACGTCCAGGCCGAGGTCATGTCCATCGACGAGGCCAAGAAGCAGGGTGCCATCGCCGAGTTCGGCGAGAAGTACGGCGAGCGGGTCCGGGTCGTCACCATCGGCGACTTCTCCAAGGAGCTGTGCGGCGGCACCCACGTCCACAACACCGCCCAGCTGGGCCTGGTGAAGCTGCTCGGCGAGTCGTCCATCGGGTCCGGGGTGCGCCGCGTCGAGGCTCTGGTCGGTGTGGACGCCTAC
>NZ_JBIBHR010000062.1:0-1655 GCF_042957125.1 Streptomyces sp. NPDC008125 | reverse complement strand
ACGCGAAGGACGCGTTGCGCAAGGCGTTGTCGATGGGTGCGGACAAGGCGGTGCACGTCGAGGACGATGCTGTGCACGGCAGTGACGTGATGGGGACGTCGCTGGTGCTGGCGAAGGCGATCGAGAAGACGGGGTACGACCTGGTGGTCTGCGGGATGGCGTCGACGGACGGGACGATGGGGGTGCTGCCGGCGGTGCTGGCGGAGCGTCTGGGTGTGCCGCAGGTGACGTTGTTGTCGCAGGTGTCGGTGTCGGGCGGCACGGTGACCGGGCGGCGTGACGGGGACTCGGCGTCGGAGGAGCTCTCGGCGTCGCTGCCGGCGGTGGTGTCGGTGACCGACCAGTCGGGCGAGGCGCGTTACCCGTCGTTCAAGGGGATCATGGCGGCGAAGAAGAAGCCGGTGACGGTGCTGGACCTGGACGATCTGGAGATCGACGCGGACGAGGTCGGTCTGGCGGGTGCGTGGACGGTCGTCGACGCGGCGGTGGAGCGTCCGGCGCGTACGGCGGGCACGATCGTGAAGGACGAGGGCGAGGGCGGGCGGAAGCTGGCCGAGTTCCTCGTGGGCCAGAAGTTCATCTGACCCTCCTGCGGCGTCGCGGCGCGGCGTTGTCCCGGGCACGGGCCGGTCAGGACCCCTGCCTTTCCCCCTTTTTTTGGTCTCTGGTTTCGCAGGAAGTGGATGTTCCATGGCTGAGGTTCTGGTTTTCGTCGATCACGTGGACGGTGCGGTCCGCAAGCCCACGCTGGAGCTGTTGACGCTGGCGCGGCGTCTGGGTGAGCCGGTCGCGGTGGCGCTGGGTGCGGGTGCGGCGGGCACGGCGGGTGTGCTCGGTGAGCACGGTGCGGTGCGGGTGCTGACTTCGGAGGCGCCGGAGTTCGGGGAGTACCTGGTGGTTCCGAAGGTCGACGCGTTGCAGGCGGCGGTCGCGGCGGTGTCGCCGGTGGCGGTTTTGGTGCCTTCGTCGGCGGAGGGCAAGGAGGTCGCGGCGCGTCTGGCGGTGCGGATCGGTTCGGGGATCATCACGGACGCGGTGGATCTGGAGGCGGGTGAGTCGGGTCCGGTGGCGACGCAGTCGGCGTTCGCGGCGTCGTTCTCGGTGAAGTCGCGGGTGTCGCGGGGGGTGCCGGTGATCACGGTGAAGCCGAACTCGGCGCCGGTGGAGCCGGCGGCGGCGGCGGGTGCCGCGGAGGAGCTGGCGGTGGAGTTCTCGGCGGCGGCGACGGGCACGAAGGTGGTGTCGCGGACGCCGCGTGCCTCGACGGGGCGCCCGGAGCTGACCGAGGCCGCGATCGTGGTCTCGGGTGGCCGGGGTGTCAACGGTGCGGAGAACTTCGCGGTGATCGAGGCGCTCGCGGACTCGCTGGGCGCGGCGGTCGGCGCGTCGCGGGCGGCGGTCGACGCGGGCTGGTACCCGCACACCAACCAGGTCGGTCAGACCGGCAAGTCCGTCTCGCCGCAGTTGTACATCGCGTCGGGCATCTCGGGTGCGATCCAGCACCGGGCGGGCATGCAGACCTCGAAGACGATCGTCGCGGTCAACAAGGACGCCGAGGCGCCGATCTTCGAACTCGTCGACTTCGGTGTCGTCGGCGACCTCTTCGACGTCGTGCCCCAGCTCACCGAGGAGATCAACACCCGCAAGAACTGAAC
>NZ_JBIBHR010000061.1:0-1673 GCF_042957125.1 Streptomyces sp. NPDC008125 | reverse complement strand
CAATGCCGGTGAGTTAGCGCGTCAGTGCAGGTCAGGTGGGGTGCTTGGTGGCTTTGAGTGTGTAGCGGACGTTACTGGGAGTACGGGGCTGGTCCCGCTTTCTGACCTCGAAGGTGTTCTTGGACGGCTTCTTGATGCGTTGGCACTGCCGGTTGCGGCGGGGCGGGAGGAGGGCGGCCAGGAGCTCTGCGGTGACCTCGCGGCGGGCGGCGGCCAGTGTGGTGGCGTCCGCTGCGGCCTGGGCAGCGACGGCCAGCCGTGCGATTTGTACGGTGACGGTGAAGGAGATCCGGTCGGGATCGGTCCCTCCGTGTTCTGCCGCGCGCGTCTGCAGTGCGCACAGTGCCTGGTAGACGGTGAGGAGGGCGTAGATCTCCTGGCAGACCAGCTCGGGCGCCTTGGAACGCAGGATGAATCCGGCGCCGCGCAGGCGGTTCTTCAGTTCCGCGAACCCGTTTTCGATCTCCCACCGCTGGTGATATGCCGTCGCCAGCTGGCGGGCCGGGGCGAGGCGGTGGTCCAGCAGGCTGGTGACCAGCCGGAACGTCTCGGTGCGGGGCGGGCCGGCCTGTGGGTGGATGGTCACGGTGTACTCGATGATCCGCACCAGGTGTCCCCGGGGCGGCTCGGCCAGGGTGCGTCCGGCCGCGCGGGCCTGACCGTGACGGATGTTCTCCGCGGGCGTGCGCATGATGGACAGGTAGGACCCGTCGGACAGCACCCGCAGCGGCACGAAGACCAGGTTCTTCTTGATCCGCCAGGCCAAGTGGGCGCCGGTGGCGCGGGCCAGGCCCCACAGCTGGTATCCGGCGAAGTTGCGGTCGGCCAGCAGCAGCATGTCCGGTCGCAGGGAGGCCAGCAGCCGGCGGGCGAGCTTGTGCTCGCTGAACTTCGCCACGGCATCGAAGGCCGCATCGACCAGGGCGTGGGTGCCGCATTCCGTCAGTGCCATCAGGCGGACCTGCGGGTGTCCGCTCTGGTTGACACCGCCCTTGCCGGTGAAACCGAACTCAGCTGCGTTTGCCGGGGTGTCGGGGACATCCAGCGCGGTGCCGTCCCAGGCGACCAGCCGCAGCCCGAAGGCGAACGTGCCCGGAGTGAGGTTTGTGGCCAGCGTGCCGCACCGCCGCTCGAACAGCGCCTGCAGCGGTTTGTTGCCCAGCCGCTGCCGGGCCCTTGTCAGGGCCGAACTGGTTGGCAGCCGCTGCACGCACAGGCCCGGCAGATGCCGCAGCTTCTCCGTCAATGAGCGTAGAACCGATCGGTATCCCGGCGGCCCGGCACTGTCGGAGCTGCTGAACAGGCACAACGCCAGGACGAAGTAGACCACCGCCCGGGCCGGCAACAACCGGCGGCGACGCTCGCCGCAGCCGGTCAACTCCACAACCTCATCGACCAGTTCAGGGCTGATCTCCTCGGTCAACACGCCGAGACGGATGCGCTCGCCAAAGCGCTGATCCGTGGGGGCCGCCAGCCTGCTCAACGGGGCCTGGCTGCCCTCGGCGATGGCAGACGGCATGCGGACGATGGCACACTGAGTACCCAACGGAGTTCCCTCGCGGACAGTCGGATCTTGGTCGATCTTCTGTCCTACCGGGAACTCCGTTGTCGTGTCCCGGCCTCTGCAGACACATCACCAGAAGTGACGGATCACGCAACGTCACCAGGGGATA
>NZ_JBIBHR010000060.1:0-1792 GCF_042957125.1 Streptomyces sp. NPDC008125 | reverse complement strand
CCGTGCCTCCCCCCCCGCCCCGCCCCCTCCACCCCCGGCCGAGCGATAACCCGCGGACACCCCCACACCCTCGCACCCACCCCACCGTCAGCGCATGACCGGCGGGGTGGTCCGGCCTCACGGCCGGACCACCCCGCCCCAAGATCTTCATCAGTCTTCTAGGGCTGGCGATGGTCTCTCATCGTCGGGAACGTGTTGTGCACCGTCAGGGAGCTGTACGACGAGCGGTCACTGTGCGCCTGCGTCCGCCGAGTCTGCTCGATGAGGAGGCCGTCGGCGTTCTCGGTGGCGCGGTTGCCCCGGCGACCGAGCTTGACGATCAGGAAGACCACCATCGCGGCCAGCAACCCGAACAGAACACCCAATTCGATCATGAAACCCCGCCGGTCACGTGCACGTACGTAGCCCATGAATTCTCGCGCACGGCCGCTCCTGCGTAAACCCGACCACGAGGGCATCGACGTCGGACGGGTCGCACACCGCGGGGCGAGCAGGAAGGCGCCCGCCCGGTACCGCGCGCACCAGGAAACCGTCGCTCCCTGCACGTCGTCCCGCCCCACCTCCACATCGACCGGAAGCAGCTGCGCACGGTCAAGAAAGGGCGGCCGCCCCAGCTCCTGCGCAGCAGGTTCGTGGCAACCGAAGTCGCCGCCTGCTCCTCGCGGGTGAACTCGCCCACCACCCGGGCTTTGTCCACCACGGTCACTTCGGCCGTCGTCTCCGGCCGCTTCAGGAAGTAGCCAAGTCGGCGAAACAACAGACGCATAGTCAGCTTCCCGGGCCAGCGGCGGACCTCGTAGTCCCGAACCGCGTCCGGGTCCCGGCGTGCACGCCCTGCGAGACCATCCGACCGAGTCGCCCCATTCGAACCATTGCCCGCAGTCATCGGTACGACAACAGCTACTCAGTGATTGTAAGCAGCTCATATCACTGACCGGAAGCATGGCCAAGTCGCGGACCGTCGGGACGATCACTACGACGTCTATCCGAGGAGTAGTCCGCATGGCTGCGCAGTTCATGAATGCCAAACAGACCGCCGAATATCTCAACGTGTCGTTGACTTGGCTGTACCGTGACGCACCTCGATATGGGTTGGTGGCCTACAAGTTCGGCAGTGGCCGCAACGCCAAGCTGCAGTTCAAGATCAGCGACATTCAGGGGTGGGTCCGCCAGCAGTACGTCGGCTGAGCATCACCAAGGGCGGGACATCGTGCAAGATGCCCCGCCCTTGGTCGGGCGTTATGCGGCTAGCGCCATGTCCAATATCTTGGCCGCCTGTCCGATGGAGCCCGGCATGAGATGGCGATAGATCTTGAAGGTGACATCGAGATTCTTTTGGCCCATCCAGTCGGCGACATCTGTGATCGGTATCCCGTGGCTGAGGCAGTTCGAAGCAAAAAAGTGGCGCAGTCCGTACAGCACCATCCCCTCAGGGATGTCTGCGAAGCCCTCAGCCTTCAGCCGCCTCCACTGGTTGGCCATCCCCCAATGGGGGTACGGCTGGCTGGGGTCCGTTGGCCGGCGAAGCAGATAGCCGTCGATCGATCCGTGTTTCTCCGCGTATTCTTCGATCGTTTCCCTGACGCTGGAAGGCAGCGGCACATCGCGATACTGCCATGCCTTTCGATGCTTCAAGGGCCCGTACTTGCCCGTTGACATGATGACCTGTTCGTTGACGCGGTAGACGTCGTCCGCGACTACTGAGATTGAACTCGTGAAGTCGTAGGGGCTGACGGGGGGTGCTTGCCTGCGGTATTACGGGAGGATGAGGTATCCACAGGGTGGCGGGTTG
>NZ_JBIBHR010000059.1:0-2275 GCF_042957125.1 Streptomyces sp. NPDC008125 | reverse complement strand
GGTTGCGGTGGGAGGAGAGGATGCCCTTGGGGCGTCCGGTGGATCCGGAGGTGAACATCACGCACGCCACGTCATCGCCCTGAATGGGCAGGCCCGGGTTCTCCGGTGAGTGGTGCAGTACGTCGTCCGGTCCTTCGACGGATGTCGTCCACGGCCCCTGGAGGCGGTCGGCGAGTCCCGTGCGGGTGACGAGGTGGGTGATGCCCGCATCGTTCGCGGCGGTGACGAGCCGTTCGTCGGGGAAGTCGGGGTCGAGGAGCACGTGGCCTGCGCCGGCCTTGAGGACGGCGATCACCGCGGTGGCGAAGGTGGCGTCGCGTTCGAGGAGGATGCCGGCGAGGTCGCCGCGGCCGAGTCCCTGCGAAGACAGGTGGTGGGCCCAGCGGTTGGCGGACGCGTTGAGCTCTCCGTAGGAGATCCGCCGCTCGCCGTCGACCAGCGCGACCGCTTCCGGCGTGCGTGCGGCCTGGTCCTCGAACCGTTCGACCAGTGAGGTGTCACCGATGTCGGCGACGGACCCGGCCCACGGCCCCAGCAACAGCCTTCGCTCGCTGTCCGAGAGCACATCGAGTTCCATGAGGTGCAGGTCGGGATCGGCCAGCACCTGGCGCAGCACCTCACCCAGCACGGTCACCATGCGCCGGACGGTGGTGTGGTCGAACAGATCCTCCGCGAAGAGAACCGTGCCGCACAGTCCCCGACCGTCGTCCGAGCGGAGCAGGAACTCCAGGTCGAACTTGGCCGCACCACTCGTGACACCGGTGACGTCGGCGACCCGGACATCGCCGAGCCGCAGCTCCGGCACGCCTTCCGTCTCCAGGGTGAGGCAGATCTGGAAAAGGGGGTGGCGGGAGAGGGTGCGGGTGGGGCTGAGGGTGTCCAGGACGAGGTCGAAGGGTGCGTCCTGGTGGGCGAAGGCGTCGAGGTCGGTGGTGCGGACGTGTTCGAGGAGCTGGCGGAAGGTGGGATTGCTGTCGGTGCGGGTGCGCAGGACGAGCGTGTTGACGAAGAACCCGATCAGGTCGCGGAGGGCTTCGTCGGTGCGGCCGGCGACGGGGGTACCGATGGTCAGGTCGGTTCCTGCGCCGAGCCGGGTCAACGCGGCGGCGAGGGCCGTGTGTACGACCATGAAGGGGGTGCATCCCTCGGCGCGGGCGAGTGCGCCGATCTGTTCGAACAGGGCCTCTCCGAGGGGGACTTCCACCTGGCCGCCGCGGTGTGTGGCGTGTGCCGGCCGGGGGCGGTCGAGGTTCAGTGCGTGTTCCTCGGGCAGTCCGTCCAGGGTCGACCGCCAGTAGGCGAGTTCCTGGGACAGAATGCTTTCGGTGTCGTCCGGCGAGCCCAGTGCCCGCTGCTGCCATACCGCGTAGTCCGCGTACCGGACCCGGAGCGGCTCCAGTACCTGGCCCTCGATGCCCGCGGCCCGCGCTTCGTAGGCCCGTGACAGGTCGTCGAAGAACACGGTGGTGGACCGTCCGTCCGTCGCGACGTGGTGCACCAGGAGAAAAAACACCCATGAGCCGTCGGCCACCCTGAACAAGGTTGCCCTCAGGGGGAGTTCGTTGCGCAGGTCGAAGACGTGGCGGGCGCCTTCCGCCATGGCCTCGTCCAGCTCGTCGCGGGCCGCCTCACGGCGCTCGACCACTACCCGGGCCTCTGCGGCGGGGAGGACGTGCTGTCGTGGTTCGCCGTCGACGGTGGTGAAGACGGTCCGGAGGGGGGCGTGGCGTTCGACGACGTCGTTGAGGGCGGTTTCGAGGGTGTCGGCGTCGAGTGGGCCTTCGAGGTGGATGGCCATCGGGACGTTGTAGGCGGTGCTGTCGCCGTCGAGTTCGGCGAGCAGCCAGAGTCGGCGTTGGGCGTAGGACAGGGGGGTGTCGTTGTCGTCGGTCGATGTGCCGGGGGTGAGGGGCGGGAGTGCCGGCCGGCCCTTGAGGGTGCTGATGTGCTGGGCGAGGCGTGCGGGTGTGGGGTGCTGGAAGACGTCGCGGATGGTCAGCCGGACGTCGAGGGCGTCGGCGATGAGGTTGGTGAGGCGGGCGGCGAGCAGGGAGTGTCCGCCGTGGTGGAAGAAGCTGTCGTCGATCCCCACGGGGCCCGTGGTGCTCAGCACGCGGTTGAAGAGGGCGAGGACGATCTCTTCGAGCTGGGTCTGTGGGTCGCGTGTCGCGGTGAGCGCTGCGGCGGGTTGGGGGAGGGCGCGTTTGTCGATTTTGCCGTTGGGGGTGAGGGGGAGTTTGTCGAGGGTGGTGAGGTGGGTGGGGATGAGGTGTTC
>NZ_JBIBHR010000058.1:0-2420 GCF_042957125.1 Streptomyces sp. NPDC008125 | reverse complement strand
GTGGTGGGGCAGGTGGCGGCGGTGGTGTCCTGGTGGGTGAGGTTGCCGGCCTCGTCGAAGCAGTAGAGCCAGGACGCGGTGCGGGTGCCGGAGGAGTTGGTCTCCTTGGCGTAGGACAGGCGCCCGGCGCTGTCGTAGGTGTAGGCGGTCTTGAGGTTGGTGGCGTGGTCGGTGCGGCTGTAGATCTTGGTGCCGGGGGCGCCGGATGCCTGGGTGTAGGTGTAGGTCAGGTCGACGAGGGTGGTGGCGCCGTTGGTCGTCTTGACGGCGGAGGGCTTGCCGTCCTTGTCGAGGGTGACCTCCTGGACCGTGCCGCCGGGGTAGTAGGTGTGGGTGCGCCCGTCGTTGTTGTTGTACTTGTACGTCGTGGTGCGGCCTGCCGGGTCCTTCAGCGATTCGAGGCGGCCGGCGTCGTCGTAGGTGTAGTGGGTGGCACCCATGGGGTCGGTGTACGTGTCGAGGTCACCGGCGGCGGTGTAGGCGAGGGTGGCTTCGGAGTCGTCCTGCAGGGAGCGGAAGTACTCGCGGGAGAGGGTGTCGTAGGCGTAGTCGGTCTCGCCGGTGGCGTCCTTGCGCCAGGTCTGGTTGCCGTCGTCGTCGTAGCGGTATTCGACGGTGGCGTTGGTGGAGGAGACCTTGGTGACGCGGTCGCGGTCGTCG
Source organism: Streptomyces sp. NPDC008125 (assembly GCF_042957125.1). NCBI lineage: Bacteria > Bacillati > Actinomycetota > Actinomycetes > Kitasatosporales > Streptomycetaceae > Streptomyces > Streptomyces sp. NPDC008125. The sequence continues at coordinate 1,760 of NZ_JBIBHR010000058.1, read as the reverse complement.
TAGACGTAGATGGTCTGGATGCCGCGGCCGTCCTTGACGATCTCGGGCCGGCCCGCGTAGTCGTAGCTGATCGTGGTCTCACCCAGCGGGGCGGGCGGGGCGATGGTCTTGAGGTTGCCCTTGGCGTCGTAGGTGAAGGACGTCTTCTTGCCGCGGTTGTCGGTGACCGAGCACTTCTGGCCCTTGAACCCGCCGCAGGTGGGGGTGGCCGGGTTGTAGTCGGCGGTCGTCGTTCCGCCCCCGGTTCCGGTGACGGCGACGGACGTGGTGTTGCCGACGGCGTCGTAGCCGTAGTCGGTCTTGTTGCTGTCCGTACCGGTCAAGGTCCCGGGCACGTCCATGCCGGCTTTGGTCAGCCAGCCGGTCATCTGTGCGGTGGCGCCGCTGGGGAGGGCGGCGGAGACCGGGTTGTTGCGGGAGTCCCACCCGTAGGTCGTGGTGTTGCCCGGGTCGTCGCCCGTGCCCAGGGCGTCGACGGCCGTGGACGCCATGTGGGCCAGGTAGGTGGTGGAGCGGGAGTGGGTGAGCGGGTCGGTGACCTTGGTGACTTCACCGTCCGCGTTGTGGACGTACTTCGTGGAGTCGCCCTCGGGGTCGGTGACCGTCGTCGTCCCTGCCGCTGTGGCCGTCGAGGAGGAGTAGGCGTATGTCCAGGCGGGCCCGGTGGTACCGCCCTCGGTGGACGCCCGCAGCATGGAGGTGACCCGGTTCTGGGTGTCGTAGCCGAAGCGGGTGACACGGTTCATCGGCGTCGTGACCGACACGATGCGGCCTGAGGAGTCGTAACCGAAGGCGGTGGTCGCCATGTTGGTGTCGGTGACCGCGGTGAGCCGGTCCTCGTCGTCGAGGTGGTAGGAGACCTGCCGGCCGGTGTGGTCGGTGGCGTGCCACCAGCCGCCGCCGTCGTTGGTGACGTCCACCCACCGCCCGGACCGGGTTTCGGTGATCTTGAATCCGGCTCCCGCGCCGTGCGAGGTGACGGTGATGACTCCGCCGTTGCGGTCGGTGGCCTTCGACAGGAGTCCGGCGGAGGTGTAGGTGTCCTTCGTGCCGGACTTGCGGTCGGTCAGCGTGTAGGTGCCGTCGCTGTTCTTCACCAGGTCCCGCGAGTAACCGGCAGGAGTGGTGAACGTACCGTCGCTCTTCTTCGCGAAGGACACGGTGGCCCCGCTGGAGTCGTACCAGAGGACCTCGGTCGTCGACGACGTCTCCAGACGGCGCTCGTAGGTGAACCACGAGCGCTGCGACATCGCCCCCGCCGGGGCGTCCAGGGAGTTGTACGTACGGGCCAACTGCAGACTCTGCCCGACCCCGGCGATGTCGAAGTCGGTACCCGCGAGCATCAGGTTGCCCGTCGAATAGTCCACCCGCACCACCAGCGCGTCCGTGAGCCGCGTGTCGGCTATCCGGTGCCAGGGGACATCCCCTTGCCCCTTCGGAACACCGGCCAGCAGGGCGTCCGTCGCGGGGCCAGTCTCAGGGTCGGCCGATGCCGTGAGTGCCGAGGTCGGCGAGGTTGCGGTCGGGTTCTGCTTCCGGGCCAGGGCCGCGGCCCCGGCCGCGTCACGCGCACGGTTGGTGCGGTCCCGCTCGGCCTCCAGCCACGCCGCCCGCTCCCCCGACGCCGGCGCGGCCGCTGCGGAGGCAGGCGCACGGTTCACACCGACCTGTACCTCGGGCTTCTCCAGCTTCTGTTCCTTGTTTCCCCACACCGAGACCGGCGCGGGCTGCTCGTCGGCCAGGGCTGGCAACGCCGCACC
>NZ_JBIBHR010000057.1:0-2452 GCF_042957125.1 Streptomyces sp. NPDC008125 | reverse complement strand
AACGACACCCGCCCTTTTCGCCCGTAGGCGCCGAACCCCAGGAACCCGAACATATGCACCGACTGGACGAATACGAACCATGCGACCGCCGCAACGAAGTAGAATTCTCCGCGAGCTTCAGGATCGGGGGAAGCGTGACAAACGAGGACAAAGGGCCTGAGAGTTCAGCACCAGGCGCCTGGGGAGTGTTGGGATTCGCCGTCGGAGCCATCCTCTGGGTCAGGTACGCAAAGGCTATTTCCTGGTGGGACGCAGACCACGTCGCGACTCTGGAGGAGGTGGTGATCACCCTATTCATACTATTCTTCCCAGTTTTCCCGCTTCACGAAATTGGCAAACAGCTGGCACGCGAAGTCGAAAAAGGGCATTCCACCTGGGCTACCTTTTGGGCGACCACCGTAAGCGTCTCGGTGGCCGTATTGGCGCTCCTCGGCGTCACAAGTATTGATGATCTTTCCGCGTTGGGAAGCTAAAGGCGTTACCCCGCCCCATTGAGCATTTTCAGCGTTGCCTCTCCAGGGCGAGGATTGCTCTGGCGGCGACGGTCACGCGGTTGGGGCTGATGCGGGTTCTTCGGAAGATCTGCCAGGACTTCAGTCGTGCCATGCCTCGTTCGACGGGTGCACGGGCTGCGGACAGGGCCCGATTCATGTTCTGTAAGCCCCGTGGCTGCTCGGCCAGCAGCCCGGTGACCGCGGTGACGTAGGCGTGTGCGGTGCCGACCGATATCCCGAAGGCCGAGGCGATACGGGCGACGGTGTCGTGGCGACGCAGGGCCACGAGTGCGATCAGCGCGCGCCGGTGTGGGGGAAGTTTGCACCGGCGGTCACCTTCACGGGCGACGATGAGCGTGGCGACCCACTCGACCAGGGCGTGAGGCAGGTCGAGTGCGGCAGGATAGGAAACCAACAGGGCTCCTGCATTGCTGAGTTGAGACGTCGAACACCTCCTTAACGGCACGGGAGCCTTGTCCGTTGTGCACCCCGATCCCACACGACACCCTCACCCAACAGGTGACCACTCTGAAAACGCCAGTGGTGCGGTTCGGCTCCGGCCGGGCCACCGAGGCGGCCATCAGCCGCTCGGGACGACCGTATGCCGGCCTGCGCGACCGAGCGAGGTCAGCGAGCAGTGCGATCCGGGACGCCGCTGCGACGGCCTTCGCGAGCCCTTCTCTGGTCACGCGCTGGAGGGCTCCGCTTCCAGGACTCTTCGTACGAGCGGGTTCTGTGCCAATTTCGGGGGCAGCTTGGTGGTTCGGTCGAGTCGCGCCTGCAAGAGCATTTTGACGTCGATACGTATGTCTCCCGCGAACGGGTCTTTGCGCAGGTCTGCGCCGCGCAGGTCAGCGCCTTTCAGTACGGCCCCTCTCAAATCTGCGCCACCGAGGTCCGCGCCCCGCAAATCGGCCTCACTCAAATCCGTGCAGGTGAAATTTTCACACTTGGTCACCACGCCCGTCAGGTTCGCCCCGCGTAAGTCTGCACCATTCAATCGGGTTCTATTTACCCATGCGTTATACAGATTGGCATTGCGCAAATCTGCCCCGTCCATGAACGCGCCCCCCAGGAGAGCCATAGTCAGGTCCGCCCCCTTCAGGTTCGCTTCGGGCATGGATGCGCCCTTCATGATCGCGTTGGACAAGTCCGCGCCGCCCAGGTCGATGCCGTCCATTCGCGCACTTTCCAGGTTTGCAGTCCCAAGGACGACCCCACGCATGTAGGCGCCCTCCAGCCACGCTCCCCGCAGGTACACGTATGTGAGATCGATGACCGCGTCGCCCAGCTCACCCTTCCTGTTGCCGTCCTCCATGACGGAAAGTGCGGATTCGATGTCCGCCGGCGCCCGCCACGCGGCGCCCCTTTCCTTCGGCTTCAAGGCGTGTGCCCGAACGTAGGACGAGAGCACGTTCGTGATGGCCGTGCGATCTCCGGGAGAATCCCGCATAATATGCTGGAGTGCATAAATTCCACCAATTCGGATATCCTGGGAGTCTTCTCCGAGATTTCCGACAGCCGAATTATATCGATCGGCTATCTGGCCCTGGCGGGTTATGTCCTGATCGCTGTTCACCTGCCTGATGGAAATCCAGGTGAAAGCGACGACGGCGAGCGTGGCCAAGGAAGCCAGAAGGCTGACACTCCGTTCCAGCCATGAGGCCCATCCTCGGCCGCCGGTTTCCGTCGCACCAGAATCCTGGATGGCCCGGGCGTCGCCGACCCTGATATCCGTGCGGCTCCGTTGCGCTGCCCGACGGCGCTGTCCGACCTGTCGCGCTCCCAGCGGGGGGCGTATGCGCGCGAGCGCCGGCCGCCTTGCTCTGGCTGCGATCCGTCGCAGTTGACTGCCCCGTAACCCTGGGCGCGGTATCTCCCCTGTCATGCAGTCCATTTGACCGCACTCGACGGTCGACCACTCGGCGTTCACAGCATTGGCGACACGAAGAGGGCTC
>NZ_JBIBHR010000056.1:0-2478 GCF_042957125.1 Streptomyces sp. NPDC008125 | reverse complement strand
TACTGAGGTTTAACTCGTGGTGTCGTCAGTCGGTTCTGATGGTCAGGCCGGTCTCGGTGAGGCAGCCGTCGATGAGGTTGCTGCGGTACTGGATGTGCCGGAGACCGCTGCGGACCGTGCGGATGAGATGTTCTGGCGTGGAGAAGGCGACGTTGGAGAGCCAGCCGCGACGTAGCAGGGACCAGATGCCCTCGACGGGGTTGAGGTCGGGGGCGTAGGACGGCAAGTAGAGGATGGTCAGCCAGTCACGGGATTCGGCGAACTCCCGTAGACCTGCGGCCTTGTGGACGGTGAAGTCGATCCGGGGCGCGGTTCCGGTCTTGTCGACCGGCCCGTTTCCCCAGACCGCTTCCCGCACCCGGCGTGCCCGTTTCCGAGCACCGGGCGCTCCACAAGTCCTGCTCAGAACTCGTGTGTTGTCCTCATTCCAGGCCGGGCCAGGGGGTCGGGATGACTGTTCCCCGGTAGCGGTAACGCGTAGTGGTTACCTTCGCGGGGTTGAACAGTGGCCTTTCCTCCGAGGCCGGCCACCATCCGACCTCGCAGTAGCGGCGGCGGAGGTCCTTCCAGGTGGACCGGCGGTGTTTGCGGCGCAACCAGCTCCCGACCTGGCGCCACGTGTAGTAGCTCAGGTAGGCGAAGGTCGCGCTGGACACGCCGGGCCGGAAGTAGACGCACCAGCCCTTGAGCGCCGGGTTGAGCTGACGCAGCAGGGCATCGAGCGGCTGGCTCGTGTCCGTTGTCCGGCACATCGTCCTGACCTTGCCGGTCATGGCCTTGACAGCCTTTCCGGACGGATAGGTGTAGATGTAGTGCCGGTCACTGCCTCGTTTCCGGTGGCGCTGGATGCGCCAGCCGAGAAAATCGAGGCCCTTGTCGATGTGGGTGATCAGGGTCTTCTCCGGCGACAGGCGCAGGCCCATCCTGGACAGGACCTCTGCGATCTCCTCCCGAAGGACTTCGGCGTCTTCGTTCGTGCCCGCCACCATCAAGCACCAGTCGTCCGCGTAGCGGACGAGCCGGTAGTTGGGCAGGCGGTGACGACGGCGCTTGGCCCTTTCCGTCTGGCTTGAGGCGGGTCCGCCAGGGCCTCGGGCGATGTGCTCGTCCAGGACCGTCAGGGCCACATTGCTCAGCAGCGGTGAAAGGATCGAACCCTGCGGGGTTCCAGCGCGGTTCTCTCGAAGCACGCGGTCCTCGCCGAGGATGCCTGCCTTGAGGAACGCCTTCACCAATGCCAGGACGCGCGTGTCCCCGATTCGTTCCCGCGCCCGGCCCATCAGAGCCGGATGGGAGATCTCGTCGAAGCATGCCGTGATGTCGCCCTCGACCACCCACTCATAGGAGCGGGACGCGAAGTAGCGGACCTCGGCCACGGCGTCATGAGCGCGACGGTTCGGGCGGAACCCGTAGGAGCACGGGTGGAAATCCGCTTCGAAGATCGGCTCCAGCACCAGCTTCAAGGAAGCCTGCACCACTCGGTCGGCAATGGTGGCGATCCCCAGGCGGCGCAATTTGCCACCCGACTTCGGGATCATCCGTTCCCGTACCGGCAGCGGGCAGAAACTGCGGTCCTTGACCTGCGACCGCAGCCCGTCGAGGAAATCCACGACGCCCTGCCCGGCCTCAATGGAACGGGCCGTGCGCCCGTCCACTCCGGCCGTGCGGGCTCCCTTGTTGCCCCGCACCCGGTCCCACGCGACCAGAAGGAACGCGGGATCGGCGACGAGGTTGAACAGATCATCGAACCTGCGACGAGGGTCATCACGGGCCCAACAGTGCAGCTTGGTCTGGATCTTCAGTACCCTGCGCTCCGCTCCGAACAGAACGGAGTCAAGTTCGTCGGTGTTCACCGGCGACAGCCTCCTGACCTTCCAGTACGTCCACTACTGACTTGCTGATCTCCTTCGCCATGTACGCGCCTCTCGCGCGCTCGGACTACTACGAGACCTCCGCCCCGCCTGACGGCCCTCAGTCGGCAACGGACCTGCCCGCCGCCGGACTGGCTGTCCGGTGGGAAGGGCGACCGTAGGCGGTTCCCACGTTCACCACGGAATCGATCAAGGAGGGAGGTGTCCGCCTCTACCCCGACAGCTTCGCCATGCCTACGCCGCAGGCTTTCGGCATGACCTCCCCACCGGGCCTCAAAACCGGCTTCGGAGTTGAACGCCACCCAGATGGGTGACGGCTCACGCGCTGCAACCCGGCCCGTATCCATCAGATTTGAGCCGAGCGGGACACTTACGGGGCGTCGGACAGCGGTTCCTCTCGTACACCTTCTCCTCGCTGCTTGCCGGACCCGGGCCGTCTGACAGTGCCGACCCGTCCCGTCGTTGTCAGGGCTGCTTCCCGCCGCCACCTGCGTTCCTAGGAGGCGGCTGCCCTCAGCTTCACCGGACGGCTGCGACCGTTCGGCGGTAGGGTCCTTTCACCCCCACTCGATTCCGTAGCGCCTCGTGGCGCACTTGAGGTTGTCCC
>NZ_JBIBHR010000055.1:0-2851 GCF_042957125.1 Streptomyces sp. NPDC008125 | reverse complement strand
TCCTCCCAGATCTCGGTCAGCCGCCACAGGCGCGGTGTGTAGCGGACGGCCTGCTCGACGCGACACCGCAGGATGACGGCGCCGCACTGGATCAGTGCGACGGCCACGTCCCAGGCCCGGTCGCCGAAGTCGCCCTCGGGCAGGAGTGTTGCCCGGTGTGGACGGCCAGCGTCCGCTATCACCGGCTTGTAGTTCAGCCACGACCACGCATCGATCACAAGTTGACGCAGGCCACGGTCTCCTCCGGACGTCGGCCCCACGCCGAGGATCAGCCTGTAGTCCGGCGAACCATCGGCAGTCGGCCGCCATATCCTACAGAATCACTTCATGCACCCGGGAATCAGCAGCATCTTGCTCTCCGGCGCGGCGGCCCTCTTCGTCGGCCTGGTCGTCACCCCCGTCTGGAGGCCCGCAACAAGCGGGTACGACTCACACACGAGGCCCGGGACGAGTTCAGCCGCCGCGTGCTAGTCATCCTCTCGGCCTCCGCCCGTCTCCGCGAAATGTCAATCCCGGAGGCCCTCGCAGAGCGGCGTCCGGCCCTCGTGGAGAAACTGAGCGCCGAGCGCGAACGCTGGGTCGACCAACTAGACGACGCCACGCGCTACATGGTCGACAACATGGAAAACCTTCGGACTGAGCTACGCCACCGAGCGCGGACGGGATCTCGTGGGCCGGTTCGTCACCCATTCGCGAGCTCTCATGCTCTCCGAGCGTGCCGTCGAAACGAAGGCGGAGCGGCTGGCCGCTCTCGCAGGCCCCATCCAGAACATCTTCTTCACACGCCGTTGGCGCGTCATCACCATCGTCGGCAGCTTCGAGCAGTTCGAGCGGGCCGTGGCCGCCCTCGATGAGGACCTGCCTGATGACGCCATCCTGCCCGCCCCCTCGCCAGGAACCCCCCAGCCCACAGCCTGACGGACCCCGGCTACAGCACACGTGTTGCCCAGGCAGCGTGCCTTTCAGCCGCCGTCTCTCGCAGCCGCTCGGTAAGCACACTGCGCTCCGCGCCGTACGTCTTGTTGCTATGACAGTTCGGGCATAGGGCGATCATCGCTGACGGGTGGTCCCGGCCGCCGCCAGCATGTTCGTCGATGTGGTCGACCTCCAGCAGCGGCTCTCCGGCACTCGTTCGGTACGGAAGGTCCGGGAGGAGACATTCTGGGTTCTCGCACCGCCCACCACTACGGATCAGCACCGCGCTTCGTGCAGCCGGATTCCGAACACGTCGGTCTCCTCTCACAACCCTCCGCTCCTGATCCCGCCCGGACACCTCCCAGCTCCCCGCCTTCGCGCACAACGCCTGGTATTCGGCCACTGGAGCTGGGCGAGCACGCAACCTCGTCGGCGCGTACGGCTCGGGAACCAGACGGAACTCGCTCCGTGCAGGTTCACCGCTCGGCACCACGTCCAGCCCGGACCATGCGGCCTCCGCTGCCGCCTCGAACTCCGCAAGCTCCCGGCGGTCCTTGACCACGACCGTCACCCTCTTCCCCTGGCTGACGATCTCCATCGCCGCAGCCAGGGCGCTTTCCCTCTTCCCTGCCCCTGTCCCCGTGATCAGGCCCCTCACGCTCTTTGCCCCGACTCCGTACCGCCCGAGCGCGCCCCCACGACGGGGCTCCATCCTCCGTGCGTCCAGAACACCATTGGTCTCCGAAGTACCGGACGTTCGACCGCTCACCAACCATGACGGCAGCCCCAGTGCTTCCTCCACGACCCACCACTCCCTGCACGCTCGCCCTGCCAGCAGTTAGGACGTGAGGTTGCCACAGCCCACTGACATCGCCCTTCAGCTACCTCCGGCCGCTGGTCATCGCCACCACGGGCATAAGCATCGTCGGGTCAAGGAACAGGTCCCACACCGCCGTGTCCAAGAGGTCCGGCAAGTCCTCCGTCTCCCCCTGGCCGACCAACGTCGTCATCTGCTCCTCCAACTCCGCGAACACCCGCGCCGGCCCGACGTGCGACACCCGGATCTGCTCGTACAGCTGGGCGGCCGGGGCTGCCCGCGCCCGCTTCCCCCTCGTCGTATGAACGATCCGCCAGCTCACCGTCGAGTCAATCTGCTCCGGGAGCGCGGGCAGGTAGTCGCCACTGTGGTTCGCCTCGATGACCACGCAGTCCGCACGGTGCTCGTGGTAGAGCTGCGCGGCCCGCTTCATCGCCTGCGTCGGCGTCTCGTGGCTCTTGGTCGCCGGGTCCACGGCCACCACGACCCTTGACCCTCTGGAGAGCGGACAGGTGCTCAGGCCGGGGTCGGAAGCCCTCGACCTCCAGCATCCAGCCCTTCCACGGCGCACCCTCCACGTCTTCAAGTAGCTCCCCGGACAGCTCCTGCCGCCCCAGGCGGGTGTCGGCGTACTCCTCCTCCAGCTCCTCACGGGCGGCCATGCTCAGGTTCGCGTCGTTCTCCCGACATGTGCCCGCGGGTCAGCACCATCCGAGGTGGCGCGCCGCCTGCCCGCTGCTTCTTTTCCTGCGCACGGCCCCGCTCGACGAACCGCTTGACGTGCCAGAGCGGCTTCGGCGTTGTGGAGATCACGACCTGCGGGGCGTCCGCCTCGTGCAGCCAGAACCAGATCATGTCGTAGACCGCCTGCGCCACGATCCGGTTCCAGACCGCGTACTCGTCCAGCCATGCCTTGTCGAACGCCCACCCGCGCAGATTGTCCGGCGGGTCCCGCCCAGGCCGGACTTGTACTTGACGATCTCCTCCGGCAGGAACACCGACAGCAGCCCCGGCTTCGGGGGCTCTAAGAGGGCGTTAAGTCCGCTTCTGGTAGCGGCCTCGTCGGGGTTGGGTGAGGAAGCCTTGGCGGGTGAGGCGTCCGAGGCGGCTGCGGGTGAC
>NZ_JBIBHR010000054.1:0-3600 GCF_042957125.1 Streptomyces sp. NPDC008125 | reverse complement strand
CTCCCACACGTCCGGCCCGACGCTCTCCCCGACCCGCTCACCCATCGCCACACAACGAGTCTGGCCCTGCCGCTCACGCGGCAGGGCCAGAAGCCCAAGATCTTCATCAGTCTTCTAGGGCGTGTTGCGAAAGTGCTGGTCACAGCGCGTAAGCGGGGCTGACCCCGCCGCGGTGGTTGTCAGTGCGGCCTCGTAGGCTCTCGGCGACCTGATCGAAGGGACTGTCGTGGAAGACCCGACGGGTATCGCAGCACTGGCCAAGATCCTGCCTCCGGATCTGGGCGCGGACGAGGAGATCGACTGGACGGCAGCCGAGGCACGTTGGGGCACGCGATTCCCGCGTGACTACATGGCCTTCATGTCCGTCTACGGCGCTGGCTCGTTCGATGAAGTCGGCATCCTGATGCCCCTGCCGAAGGAGTACATCCAGTGGGACCCCGGAACCTTCAAGGAGGAGACGGAGAACGCCCGCGGCACCTGGGAGATGCTGGAAGGCCAGGAAGGCCTCGACATCGACCCGGACCACATCCTCGCCTGGGGCATCACCTCCGGGCCTGACATCCTCTGCTGGCTGACCACTGACCCAGACCCTGACCAGTGGCCCGTCCTGGTCTGCGGCCGACACACCCGCGATGACTTCACCCTGTTCGCCTGTGGCATGGTCGAATTCCTCCGCAAACTGCTCCTGGACGAGCACGACCCCTACCCGCTCAGCATCGGCCTGCGCGACGTCTCCCCGCGCTACGTGCACTGGCTTGAGGAACAACGTCGCTGGAAGGCGGAGTTGGACCCTTACTCCGGTGAGCCACGACCAGCTGACCAGTAGGGGCTATCCCGAGATCACTGGTCACAGCCACTCGTTGATGGCCGCGACCAGCACCGTCGCTTCGTACCGGATAGCCAACTTGTCGTATCTCGTGGCCACGGCTCGATGCCTCTTGAGCCGGTTGATCCCGCACTCGACCGCGTGGCGCTCGCGGTAGTCGATCTTGTCGAACTTCGGTGGCCGGCCACCGGCCGAGCCGCGCTTCTTGCGGTTGCGGATCTGGTCGGCCTTCTCTGGAATCGTGCAGGGGATGCCGCGCTTGCGCAGGTACTCGCGATTCTCGCGAGAGTCGTAGGCCTTATCGGCTCGGACCTTGTCCGGCCGGGTCCGTGGCCGGCCCGGGCCAGGACGAGGCACCCGGATCGCTTCCAGGACTGGCTGGAATTGCGGGCTGTCGTGCCGCTGGCCGGCTGTGATGAGCAGCGACAGCGGTTTCTGTTCCTGCTCGACGGCAAGGTGCAGCTTGGTGGTCAGCCCGCCACGCGAACGTCCGAGGCCGTGGTCCTCGGGCTCAGTGTCGACACCACCGGGCGTCTCCTTCTGAAGTGCCCCTTTTTCCGCGCCCCAGCCGCGTGCTGGTGGGCTCGGGCGATGGTGGAGTCCACGCTGACCTCCCACGTGATCAGGCCCTGCGCGTCGGCTTCGGACTGCAGTTGCTCGAAGATCCGCTTCCAGGTGCCGTCGCGCTGCCAGCGGCGGAACAGGTCGTAGGCCCGGTCCCACGGCCCGTACCGCTCCGGGACATCCCGCCAGGGTGCACCGGTCCTGGTCCGCCAGCGTATGCCGTCGATCAGCTGTCGACGCGTCCACGTCGGCGGTCGGCCAGGCTTCTTGCCTCGCGGTAGCAAGGTTTCAAGCCGGGCCCACTGACCGTTTGTCAGATCTCCACGTCCCACGGCTCTTGATCATCTACGACCTTGATCGACTTTCGCAACAGACCCTAGTTGCCAGGGCGGCCGTCACCAATTGAACCTGCCTCCTGGTGGGGCGGCGATCCCGTTTGCACCTCGACGACCTCGCTGCGGGCGATACCATCCGCTTCCGCATCCGCGGCACCGACGAGACCTGCGACGGGAACGTCCTCCGCGTCACCGAGGACCCGACTTCGAAGCTCTCCTCGGCGGCGAGGCCTCAACAAACACCGCACCGCCGACCGCGACCAGCAACTCGCTGACATTCGCAGTATCTACGCCCTAGAGATGGAGGCCCTCGGCATCATCGCCATTCAGATTGAGCGCGTGCCCTGTAGGGACCCAAGCATGCGTTTAACTAATAGTTCCCCCTCGGCCTCATTCTCGTAAGCGCGGTGCCCCACTGCCCATTTGCTTCCTCAACTAGACCCAGGAGTAAGGCTTGAGTAACCGAGTAAGGAGACAGCACACCGTCTCCAAGTTCTACTTGAACGGCTTCGCAGATGACGCCGGGAGAATTCGCCGAGTTTCACTCCCTGGTGACCCCGCACCCGTTCTTTCAACTGGCGATGCGAGCGTAATTAAGGACTTCTATACGGTAACGCTTCCCGATGGTTCTTTGTCAGATTTCTTCGAGAGGGCATTCAGTAAAATCGAGCGCCCGGCTGCCGAGGCGCTGAAGCTTATACTCTCAGGGACTTGGCCGATCCAAGGTGAACACCGGAAATTTTTCGCCACGTGGATTGCCCTGCAGTACCTAAGGGCCGAGCAGATACGGCAGAATCAGAAGAGTAATAACGCTGAAATGATTCGACTCCTCGTCGGAGTCTCAGGGAAAGAGGCACTGCGCTCCCGCATTCAGGAGGCCGACGGACGCGTTGTCGGCGACGAGGAGCTTGACATCGAGTGGCGGGACCTGACTAAGCCCGGTGGTCCCGACATGGCCGCCCACGCCAACGACCACATTCGGTTGCTGATGGATCTCCTACCTGGCACCGCCGCCTACCTAAACGACTGCCAGTGGACGCTATTTAAATTCAATCGACGCTCCATAATTACATCCGACCATCCCGTTTCGCTTGCCGTCGCACCTGATTATCCCGCCTGGCAAGGTGTGGGAATTTTCACAGCCGACCTGTTCTTGGTTCCTCTCAGTCGCCGTCACGCCCTCACAATTCAACCAAAAAACCTCCGGGAGGGTGTGGAGATCCCCGACTTTGCTATTTCAGGATCGACGAAGATCGCGCAGAGCATTAACCAAGAAACAGCCATGGGGGCTCGAAAGTACATATACCAACATCCCGAAGAGTCACCGCTTCAAAAAATCCGTCTACCCCAGCCCGTGATGCGCGACCGGCCTGGGATGTCTAATACCGACGAACTTATTCGCGAAGAGGGGCTCTTTAGTGGTATCCCGGAAGCAAGTCTACGTGCCATGTCAGATTCATCTCCTCCGGGAGATCGGGAAAATGGTATGACGATCGACGACCTTCCTTGGCCGATCTCTGGGCGCCGCCGACCAAGAGCTGACGGGTGAGGTCAGCAGCCACCCACAGGGCGTGACTCCCACGCTCGCTCGCGGTCCCGGCGCCAGTCCGCACACAGTCCGCAGGACACCCGATCAGGACCGTCGCACCCCATCGCCAGCCATCACCAAAAGGCCAGGTCAGCGACCTGCGGCCACCATCGCCGCAGCTCACCGACCTGGCTACTGAGATTGAACTCGTGAAGTCGTAGGGGCTGACGGGGGGTGCTTGCCTGCGGTATCACGGGAGGATGAGGTATCCACAGGGTGGCGGGTTGACCGCTGAACGGCAGTGCAGGCGCGAGGAGTTACGGCTCCAGGCGGCTGAGCGGTTCGCT
>NZ_JBIBHR010000053.1:1690-4872 GCF_042957125.1 Streptomyces sp. NPDC008125 | reverse complement strand
CAACACAGTGGACGCGAGCAACTGAGGACAAGCCCTCGGCCTATTAGTACCAGTCAGCTCCACCCGTTACCGGGCTTCCACATCTGGCCTATCAACCCAGTCGTCTACTGGGAGCCTTAACCCCTCAAAGGGGGTGGGAATACTCATCTTGAAGCAGGCTTCCCGCTTAGATGCTTTCAGCGGTTATCCTTTCCGAACGTAGCCAACCAGCCATGCCCTTGGCAGGACAACTGGCACACCAGAGGTTCGTCCGTCCCGGTCCTCTCGTACTAGGGACAGCCCTTCTCAATATTCCTACGCGCACAGCGGATAGGGACCGAACTGTCTCACGACGTTCTAAACCCAGCTCGCGTACCGCTTTAATGGGCGAACAGCCCAACCCTTGGGACCGACTCCAGCCCCAGGATGCGACGAGCCGACATCGAGGTGCCAAACCATCCCGTCGATATGGACTCTTGGGGAAGATCAGCCTGTTATCCCCGGGGTACCTTTTATCCGTTGAGCGACAGCGCTTCCACAAGCCACTGCCGGATCACTAGTCCCGACTTTCGTCCCTGCTCGACCCGTCGGTCTCACAGTCAAGCTCCCTTGTGCACTTACACTCAACACCTGATTGCCAACCAGGCTGAGGGAACCTTTGGGCGCCTCCGTTACTCTTTAGGAGGCAACCGCCCCAGTTAAACTACCCATCAGACACTGTCCCTGATCCGGATCACGGACCGAGGTTAGACATCCAGCACGACCAGAGTGGTATTTCAACGGCGACTCCACAACCACTGGCGTGGCCGCTTCAAAGTCTCCCACCTATCCTACACAAGCCGAACCGAACACCAATATCAAACTGTAGTAAAGGTCCCGGGGTCTTTCCGTCCTGCTGCGCGAAACGAGCATCTTTACTCGTAATGCAATTTCACCGGGCCTATGGTTGAGACAGTCGAGAAGTCGTTACGCCATTCGTGCAGGTCGGAACTTACCCGACAAGGAATTTCGCTACCTTAGGATGGTTATAGTTACCACCGCCGTTTACTGGCGCTTAAGTTCTCAGCTTCGCCGACCCGAAAGTCAGCTAACCGGTCCCCTTAACGTTCCAGCACCGGGCAGGCGTCAGTCCGTATACATCGCCTTACGGCTTCGCACGGACCTGTGTTTTTAGTAAACAGTCGCTTCTCGCTGGTCTCTGCGGCCACCCCCAGCTCACCGAGTAAATCGGATCACCAGTGATGGCCCCCCTTCTCCCGAAGTTACGGGGGCATTTTGCCGAGTTCCTTAACCATAGTTCACCCGAACGCCTCGGTATTCTCTACCTGACCACCTGAGTCGGTTTAGGGTACGGGCCGCCATGAAACTCGCTAGAGGCTTTTCTCGACAGCATAGGATCATCCACTTCGCCACAATCGGCTCGGCATCAGGTCTCAGCCTTAACGTGTGACGGATTTGCCTACCACACGGCCTACACCCTTACCCCGGGACAACCACCGCCCGGGCTGGACTACCTTCCTGCGTCACCCCATCGCTTACCTACTACAAGTCTGGTTCATCGGCTCCACCACTACCCTCAACTCCGAAGAGATCGGGCCGGCTTCACGGACTTAGCATCGCCTGATTCAGTACTGGGCGTTTCAAAGCGGGTACCGGAATATCAACCGGTTGTCCATCGACTACGCCTGTCGGCCTCGCCTTAGGTCCCGACTTACCCTGGGCAGATCAGCTTGACCCAGGAACCCTTAGTCAATCGGCGCACACGTTTCTCACGTGTGTATCGCTACTCATGCCTGCATTCTCACTCGTGAACCGTCCACAACTCGCTTCCGCGGCTGCTTCACCCGGCACACGACGCTCCCCTACCCATCCACACAGGCGTTGGCCCTATATGTGTGAATGACACGACTTCGGCGGTACGCTTGAGCCCCGCTACATTGTCGGCGCGGAATCACTTGACCAGTGAGCTATTACGCACTCTTTCAAGGGTGGCTGCTTCTAAGCCAACCTCCTGGTTGTCTCTGCGACTCCACATCCTTTCCCACTTAGCGTACGCTTAGGGGCCTTAGTCGATGCTCTGGGCTGTTTCCCTCTCGACCATGGAGCTTATCCCCCACAGTCTCACTGCCGCGCTCTCACTTACCGGCATTCGGAGTTTGGCTAAGGTCAGTAACCCGTTGGGGCCCATCGCCTATCCAGTGCTCTACCTCCGGCAAGAAACACACGACGCTGCACCTAAATGCATTTCGGGGAGAACCAGCTATCACGGAGTTTGATTGGCCTTTCACCCCTAACCACAGGTCATCCCCCAGGTTTTCAACCCTGGTGGGTTCGGTCCTCCACGAAGTCTTACCTCCGCTTCAACCTGCCCATGGCTAGATCACTCCGCTTCGGGTCTAGAGCGTGCAACTCAAACGCCCTATTCGGACTCGCTTTCGCTACGGCTTCCCCACACGGGTTAACCTCGCTACACACCGCTAACTCGCAGGCTCATTCTTCAAAAGGCACGCAGTCACGACTGCATGTGCAAGCACACACAGCGACGCTCCCACGGCTTGTAGGCACACGGTTTCAGGTACTATTTCACTCCGCTCCCGCGGTACTTTTCACCATTCCCTCACGGTACTATCCGCTATCGGTCACCAGGGAATATTTAGGCTTAGCGGGTGGTCCCGCCAGATTCACACGGGATTTCTCGGGCCCCGTGCTACTTGGGTGTCTCTCAAACGAGCCGTTGATGTTTCAGCTACGGGGGTCTTACCCTCTACGCCGGACCTTTCGCATGTCCTTCGCCTACATCAACGGTTTCTGACTCGTCTCACGGCCGGCAGACCGTAAAAGAGAGATCCCACAACCCCGCATGCGCAACCCCTGCCGGGTATCACACACATACGGTTTGGCCTGATCCAGTTTCGCTCGCCACTACTCCCGGAATCACGGTTGTTTTCTCTTCCTGAGGGTACTGAGATGTTTCACTTCCCCTCGTTCCCTCCACACTGCCTATGTGTTCAGCAGCGGGTGACAGCCCATGACGACTGCCGGGTTTCCCCATTCGGAAACCCCCGGATCAAAGCTAGGTTGACAGCTCCCCGGGGACTATCGTGGCCTCCCACGTCCTTCATCGGTTCCTGGTGCCAAGGCATCCACCGTGCGCCCTTAAAAACTTGGCCACAGATGCTCGCGTCCACTGTGCAGTTCTCAAA
>NZ_JBIBHR010000052.1:0-5187 GCF_042957125.1 Streptomyces sp. NPDC008125 | reverse complement strand
TCGACCGCGAACAGAGCGGCCTGCGCGAACATCGTCCCGTTCAGCAGACCCGCATCCCCACCCCACACCACCTCACGCAACGAACGACCCAGCCGAACGTCCAACTCCGCCACGACCTCATCGAAGGCCGCCGCGAACACCGGGTAGGACTCGTACAACTCACGCCCCATCCCCAGGCGCTGCGCACCCTGACCCGTGAACAGGAACGCCGTGGCACCAGCCCGCCGTACCGATCCCCGAACCACCGACGGCGACAGCCCACCCTCCGCCAGCGCCGTCAGACCCCGCACCAACTCCCCACGATCCGAAGCCGCCACCACCGCACGATGCTCCAACACCGCACGCGACACCACCGACGAAAAACCCACATCCAACAACGACGCAGAAGGCTCCCCCGCCACCCGTCCCAGCAGCTTCCCCGCCTGCGCCAGGAGTCCGCTCTCGCTCTGCGCCGACAGCACGACGGGGACGACGGGGAGCCCGGTCACCACTGCTTCGGTCTCCGGCTCTTCCGTCACCGGAGCCTGCTCCACGATCACGTGGGCGTTCGTCCCGCTCAGACCGAACGACGACACACCCGCCCGCCTCGGACGATCCCGCACCGGCCACGCCCGCGACTCCGTCAACAACTCCACCGCACCCGCATCCCAGTCGACGTGCGGCGAACGCGTCTGCGCGTGGAGGGACTTCGGCAGAATGCCGTGCCGTATCGCCTGCACGGCCTTGATCACGCCGCCGACACCGGCCGCGGCCTGGGTGTGACCCAGATTCGACTTCAACGAACCCAGCCACAGCGGATCGCCCTCCGGGCGGCCCTTCCCATACGTCGCCAGCAACGCCTGCGCCTCGATCGGGTCACCCAGACGGGTCCCCGTCCCATGCGCCTCCACCAGATCCACGTCCGTGGTCGTGATTCCGGCATTCTCCAGCGCCGCTCGGATCACCCGCTGCTGCGACGGACCGTTGGGGGTGGTCATCCCGCTCGACGCGCCGTCCTGGTTGACGGCGCTTCCCCGGATCACCGCGAGGACCGGGTGGCCGTTTCGGCGGGCGTCCGAGAGACGTTCGACCAAGAGGACTCCGACGCCCTCCGAGCAGCCGGTGCCGTCCGCCTCGGCCGAGAAGGACTTGCAGCGGCCGTCCGCCGCCATGCCCCGCTGATGGCTGAAGTAGAGGAACATGTCCGGCGTCGTCATCACGGTCACGCCGCCCACCAGCGCCATCGAGCAGTCGCCCCGGCGCAGCGCCTGGCCGGCCCAGTGGAGGGCGACGAGGGAGGAGGAGCAGGCCGTGTCGACCGTGACCGCTGGGCCTTCGAGACCCAGGGTGAACGCCACCCGGCCGGTGACCAGGCTGCCGTCGCTCGTGCCCGGCCCGTAGTCGTGGTACATGACACCGGCGAAGACGCCCGTCCGGCTGCCCTTCAGGGAGAGGGGATCGATCCCCGCACTCTCCACCGCCTCCCAGGACGCCTCCAGCAACAACCGCTGCTGCGGATCCATCCCCAACGCCTCACGCGGCGAGATCCCGAACACCCCGGCATCAAAATCAGCCGCGTCGTACAGAAAACCACCCTCACGCGTCACCGTACGATTCGGCTTCCCGGGCTCCGGATCGTAGATCCCCTCCACGTCCCACCCACGGTCCACCGGGAACCCCGACACACCGTCCCGGCCCTCCACCACCAGATCCCACAACTCGTCCGGAGAACCCACCCCACCCGGATAACGACACGCCATACCCACGATCGCGATCGGCTCGGCGGCGTCGCCGACGAGGCGGTCGTTGGCCGCGCGGAGACGTTCGTTCTCGACCATGGTCGTGCGGAGGGCCGCGACCAGCTGCTCAACAGATGCTTCCATGATGTCCTCAGCCCTCGCTCGGGTTCCGGGTCGGGTCGGCGGACGCGAGCGCCGCGCGCACCAGGTCGTCGACGTCCATGGTCCTGATCGCTTCGCCGGCCTGTGCGGTCTCGTCCTGCGGGGTGCGCGTGCCGGATTCGGTGGTGGGTGCGGGTGTCGCGGGTCGGACGGCCAGGTTGAGGAGCGCGTCCAGCAGGCCGGAGCTCCTCAGCGCGTCGACCGGGATGTCCGCGAGGGCCTGCCGGATGGACGCGTCGGTCTGCGCGGGGGCCGCGTCGGCGGGCTCGTCGTGGGTGGTCTCGTCACCTCCCGGCGGGAGTTCGTCGAGGAGGAATTCGGCCAGCACCGCAGGGCTGGGGTAGTCGAACATGAGGGTGGCCGGCAGTCGGAGGCCGGTGGCTTTCTGGAGCCGGTTGCGGAGATCGATCGCGGCGAGCGAGTCGAGGCCGAGTTCGGTGAAGCCCTTGGAGACGTCGATGGTGCCGGGAACGCTGTGGCTGACTCCGGCGACCTGTTCGCGTACGACGTCGAGTACCGTGCGGCGGCGTTCGGCCGTCTTCATACCGGTCAGCCGCTGTTCCAGGGTGAGTTCGGCAGCGGGTGCGGTCACCGCGGTGACGGCGGGTGCCCGTACCTCCTTGCGGGCAGCGGGCCGTTCCGGTGCGCCGAGCACGTCCTTCAGCAGGTGCGGCGGTTCGGTCGTGGCCTGACGGTCGCGTTCCACCCGGAGCGGTACGAGTACCGGCCGGTCGATTCCCAGGGCCTCGTCGAGGAGGGCGAGACCCTCGGTGGTCGGCAGGGCCGGCATGCCCATGGAGCGCATGCGCCGCAGGTCGGCGTGGGTGACACCACCCCCGAGACCGGTTCTGGTCTCCCAGAGGCCGAACGCCAGGGATGTCGCCGGGAGCCCGGCTGCCCGTCGATGGGTGGCCAGGGCGTCCAGGAAGCGGTTGGCGGCGGCGTAGTTGCCCTGGCCGATGCCGACGACGAGTCCGGCGCAGGAGGAGAAGAGGATGAACGCCTTCAGGTCCAGTGCGCGTGTCGCCTCGTGCAGGTTCCAGGCCGCGTCCACCTTGGGCCGCATCACCGTGTCGACCTGTGCGGGGGTGAGGGCGGTCAGCAGGGCGTTGTCCATGACCGCTGCCGCGTGGACCACCGCCGCCAGCGGATGTGCGGCCGGTATCGCGGTCAGCAGGGCGTCGACCGCCGCACGGTCGGACATGTCGCAGGCGGCGAGGGTGACGTGGGCGCCGAGTCCGTGCAGAGCGTCACGGAGTTCGGTGGCGCCGGGTGCGTCCTGGCCGCGTCGTCCGGCGAGCAGGAGGTGGCGCACGCCGTGCCGTTCGACCAAGTGGCGGGCGACGACGGCGCCGAGGCCGCTGGTGCCTCCGGTGATCAGCACGGTTCCCTCGGCGTCCCAGGGCAGGGCCACCGCGGGTGCCGTCGCCGGGACCCGGGCCAGTCGGGGTATCCGGACCTCGGCGCCGCGCAGGATCGCCTCGGGTTCACCGGACGCGGCCACGGCGGACAGTGACTCGCGGGCCTTGGCACTGCCGTCGGTGTCGACGAGGACGAAGCGGCCGGGGTACTCCTCCTGGGCTGCCCGCAGCAGCCCCCACACCGGTGCCTGGACGAGGTCGACGGCGGTGTCGCCCTCCTCGACGGGAAGGGCGTCACGGGTGACCACCATGAGGCGGGACCGGGCGTACCGCTCGTCCGCCAGCCACGACTGGAGCGTGTCGAGGACCTGGCCGGTGACGGTGCGGACGGCCGCCGGGATGTCGTCGTGATCCGTGGCCTGCGGTACGGGCAGGAGGACGACGTCGGGAGCCGGGGCACCGCCCGTCAGCGCGGCGCCGAGCGCGGAGAGGTCGCTGTAGGCGGTGCCGGGGCAGGCTGCGGGAGCGCCGCCGAGCACGGCCCAGTGGTCCGTGGCCGCGGCGACGGCCGCGCCGAGAGGCAGTTGTTGGGTGACCAGTTGGAAGACGGCCTCGTGTTCGCCGCCGCCCGCCGCGGCTGCCGCGTTGACCTTGGCCGCGGTGACGGGGCGGACCACGAGCGAGTCGATCGTGGCGACCGGGGTTCCCGTGGGGTCGGTGAGTTCGAGCCGTACCGCGTCGGACCCCTGTGACCGGTGGGATTCGACGGCGGTGATACGCACCCGCAGCCGTGAGGCGCCGGCGGCGTGCAGGGTGACGCCGGACCAGGCGAACGGCAGCTGGGTGCCGCCGACGTCCTGGGGGCGTCGGCCGTCCATGAAGTCGGTGGCGCTCAGCGCCGCGTCGAGGATGGAGGGGTGGAGCCGGAATTCCTTCCCGACCTCCAGGGAGTCCTCCGGCAGGGACACCTCCGCGAACGTCTCCCTGCCCCGGGACCAGATGCCGCGCAGGCCCCGGAACATGGGTCCGTAACCGTAGCCCTGGCCGGTGAGGTAGTCGTACACGCCGGAGATGTCGACCTCGTTCGCACCCGTGGGCGGCCAGTCGGCCGGGGCGGGGGCGAAGGTGCCGGCGGGGGGCGCCTGTCCGGTCCCCGGGGCGAGTACGCCACTGGCGTGCTTGCTCCAGGGGGCGCCGGCCGGGGCGTCGTCGGGCCGGGAGTAGACGGCGAGTGAGCAGCGCCCGTTCGCGTCCGGGGCGTCGACGACGACCTGGACGGCGAGTCCGCCGTGGGGCGGGAGCGGCATCAGTGCCTCGATGGTGAGTTCCTCCACCACCTCGCAGCCGACTTCTTCACCGGCACGGATGGCCAGTTCGATGTAGCCGGTGCCGGGCAGCAGCACGGTGCCGAGGACGTCGTGATCGGCGAGCCAGGGGTGGGTGCGGACGGAGAGGCGCCCGGTGAGCACGACGCCGCCGGCCTCCGGGGAGGCGACCACGGCGCTGAGCAGCGGGTGTGCCGCCGCGGTCTGGCCGAGGCCGGTCACATCGCCGCCGACCGGTTCGGGGGCGTCCAGCCAGTACGAGGTCCTGCCGAAGGCGTACGTGGGCAGTTCGACCCGGTGGGCGCCGCGACCGTCGAGGAGGTGCTGCCAGCCTACGCGGGGCCCGGCGACGTGCAGACGGGCGAGGGCGGTGAGGAGGGTGGACACCTCGGGCCGGCCCTTGCGCAGGACGGGCACGGTGAGGGTCTCGGGCGTGGCGGGTGCGATGGCCTCGGTGAGTGCGGAGAGCACCGCGTCGGGGCCGAGTTCCACGAAGCGGGTGACGCCCTGGCCCACCAGATGGGCGACACCGTCGGCGAACCGGACGGCCTCACGAACATGACGCACCCAGTACTCCGGCGACGTCACCTGCTCCACCGCCGCCTCGACACCCGTCACAAG
>NZ_JBIBHR010000051.1:0-5732 GCF_042957125.1 Streptomyces sp. NPDC008125 | reverse complement strand
TGACCGGAGACCACCTCACTATCGATGTCCTGCGGTACCCGGACTCAGACGTCCGTCCGGGCGATCCTGATGGCGCTCGGCTCCTCCGTTCTTCCCTCGGTGAACAACTGCCTACCAGTGGGGACTGGGTACTGCTGGTACTGCTTTCTTGCGCACTGCTGGTGATGCGAACCGCTGGGCGGCCTCGACCTGCGCCGCTCTTCGGCAGCCAGCCCCGTCGCCCATCCTGCGTCTGCTCTGGCTTGGAACCCCACTGCCGAACTACCCGGTGCGCGCGTCCGCAGCCGACGCCTTCACCGAGGTACCACTCACTCCACTTCGCTGCTGGGTACCGCCCCGCCCTTTGCGGGAACTGCGGTACTGCTCGCGGCAGCCCCTGATCACTGCGGGCCACCCGGTCCGGTCGTCAGCCACGTCGCCGTCCTGCACCTGCTCCGGCTTCGCGACTCCACCACCGCACCGTGCTGCACACTGCAACTACATGTACTGCACCCGGCAGTTCGTATCTGCCAGGTCTTGCTGTCCCTCTTGGCTACGAGAGAAACCATAACCACACCACCACCCAATGTCTACTCCCGCCATGACAGATTTTCGCCCGTTCGATCGTGAGGTATTCGGCGTCGAACAGTGAGGGATGGGGCGGGCCGCATACCTGTCACCGCCCGTTGACGGGCCGTAGTCCGGGCACGAACCACGCACAGGGCGGAGAGCGCCGGGCCCCACTGATGCAGGAACCAGGGGCGGCCGGACGGGCACCATGAGCGTGAACCTCACCCCCGCCCACTCCCGCTCCGCGTCGCCCATCGCCGACGCACGCGACAGCGCCCGCGCCTTCCTCGGCGCGCTCGTACCGGCATGTGCGGCCGAGGCCGCCGGCACCGTGGTCCTGGTCGTCTCAGAACCCGGACCACCCCGACCCGTTCGGCGTCACCGTCGTGCTGATGGAAGGGGACGGCTACCGCATCAGCCTGACCGAAGCGTTCGCCCGCTGAGCCCGTGGCCCGCGACTTCGACGGCGACGCGCCCCGCCGGATCGGGGACACGAACCAACTGGTCCTCGCCCGCCGGCGGGACGCCGGCGGACGGATCTACGTGGTGACCACCAACCTCGTCATCGACGCCCAGGAGAAGCTCGCCCGGCGTCGGCGGCTGGACCGCATCTGGCGCGCCGAGGCGCCGCCAGCCGACTGTCCTCAAGTACGGCCAAGTTGCGGAGCGAATAGGAGCAGGTCAGAACGCTGACCTGGCCATATGTCCCGGCGAGCCTTGACCCGGACGATCACGACTCCCCCTTCGCCAGGCATCTCTACCGGTCCGTGCAGCGCCCCAACCGCCGTACCGCACGGTGCCGAGCCCGGCCCGTGCCGCACGGCCGCCCTGCTGGAGGTCCGCTACGCGGGGTCCCGCCCCTCGGCGCGGCCCGGTCGTCCGGAGGGGCTCCAGCCTTCTGTGGCTTGCCCTGCACACCCTGTGGCGAAAACCCGGCGCGACGAACCTGTTGTACGAAGCCGGGGACGGGGTACCCGTCGCGGACGCCCCGACGTACAGGCCATGCGGGTCCGGTGGCCCGGCCGAAGGAGGCGGGGCGTCACAGGAGCACGCGATCGGGCGGTCCGGCGGGACCGCCCACAACGGCAGAGGGGGCACACCATGCGTCGGACGGTGCTCGAACAGTTTCCCGCCGGCGGGCCGCGCGGAAGCCGGCCCGCGGAGGAGTTCGCGGCCGCGCGCCGCGGCGAGGGGCTCGCGGCGGAGGTCGTGATGGACCTGGACCGGGACGCCTTCCTCGTGGTGGTCGCCGCGACGGCGGCCGACCGCGCCCGCTGAGCGGCATCAAGCCCGGGGCGCCGGGTCTCCGCACTTCCCGAGGAGTGACGGAGTGCGGCCCGAACGACTCACACCGCGAGGCGGGCCGTACCTCCTCACGGGCGAATGCTCGCCCTGCTGGGCGGGCCCGGTACGTCTCAGCGCACGGTGGCCGCGGCGGCCGCACCCACGAGTCCGGCGTCGTTGCCCATCACCGCGGGGGTCACCGTGAGGTTGCGCACGAAGGAGAGCGTCGCGTAGTCGGCGAGAGCCCGCCGCAGCGGGGCGAAGAGCACCTCGCCGGCTCCGGCCACTCCCCCGCCGATCACCGCGATGTCGATTTCGACCAGGGTCGCCGTGGCGGCGATCCCGGCGGCGAGCGCCTGGGCCGCACGGTCGAAGGACGCCTGGGCCACCTGGTCTCCGGCCTTCGCTGCGGCGGCCACGGCGCGGGCCGTCGCGTCTCCGTCGGGTCCCGGCTGCCAACCGCTGTCCAGAGCCCGCCGCGCGATGTTGGGGCCGCTGGCGATCCGCTCGACACAGCCGCGCGCACCGCAGGGGCAGGGGTCGCCGTCAAGATCGACACTGATGTGGCCGATGTGGCCGGAGTTGCCGGTGGGGCCGGGGTGAAGTTTGCCGCCGAGGACCAGCCCGCCGCCGACCCCGGTCGACACGACCATGCAGAGCGCGTTGTCGTGCCCCCGGGCCGCTCCCTGCCAGTGCTCGGCCGCGGTCATCGCCACGCCGTCGCCGACGAGGGTGACCGGCAGTCCGCCGATCGTCTTGCCCACCCGCTCGACCAGCGGGAAGTCGCGCCAGCCGGGAACGTTGACCGGGCTGACCGTGCCCGCCGACGCGTCCACCGGACCGGCGCTGCCGATGCCCAGCGCGCAGGCGCGCTCCCAGTACGGCGAGGCCATCAGCTCACCGAGGACCCCGTCCACCGCCCCCATGACCGACTCGCCGGACTCCTTGGCGGGCGTGGGCCGCTGCGCGCGAACGAGCAGCGTGCCGTCGTCGCCCACCAGCGCGCCGGCGATCTTGGTGCCGCCGATATCGAGGGCTGCGACGAGGTCGGTATGCATGGGGCTTGGCTCTCCGGATGGGTAGAAGGGCGGACCTGCTGGTTCCGTCCTTGTGGTCTGCACAGTCTGTATTGCCATGACAACGTTGTCCAGGGCCTATGCTCGACGCCACAGCCCCGATCCCCCGCGGCGTTGACATCGGTGTCGACGCACCCTACGACAGGACAGCGCACTGTGGCCGAGACCGCCCGTCATTCCGAGCCCCGCTACGGCAACCGGCCCACCATGAAAGACGTGGCCGCGCGGGCCGGAGTGGGGCTCAAGACGGTCTCCCGGGTGGTGAACGGCGAGGCCGGCGTCACGCCCGACACCGAGCGCCGGGTGCAGGAGGCGATCGACGCCCTCGGCTTCCGCCGCAACGACAGCGCCCGCGTTCTGCGTAAGGGCCGTACGGCGTCCATCGGACTGGTCCTGGAGGATCTGGCGGACCCGTTCTACGGTCCGCTGAGCCGGGCCGTGGAAGAGGTGGCCCGCTCGCACGGGGCGCTGCTGATCAACGGTTCCAGCGCCGAGGACCCGGTACGCGAACAGGAGCTGGTGCTCGCGCTCTGCGCGCGGCGGGTGGACGGCCTGATCGTGATCCCGGCGGGCGACGACCACCGCTATCTGGAGCCGGAGATCAGGGCCGGGGTGGCGACCGTCTTCGTGGACCGGCCGGCGGGTCTCGTGGACGCCGACACCATCCTCTCCGACAGCTTCGGCGGCGCCCGTCAGGGCGTGGCCCACCTGATCGCCCACGGCCACCGCCGGATCGGCTTCATCGGCGACCAGCCGCGCATCCACACGACGACGGAACGGCTGCGCGGCTACCACGCGGCGATGGCCGACGCGGGCATCGCCGTCGACGACCGGTGGGTCTCCCTGGGGATCACCGCCCCGGAGCGGGTGCGCGCCGCCGCCGGGGAGATGCTCTCCGGTCCGGAGCCGGTGACCGCCATCTTCGCGGGCAACAACCGGGTGACCGTGACTGCCGTACGGGTGCTCGCCGACCGCGAACGGCCGGTGGCACTGGTCGGGTTCGACGACATCGAGCTGGCCGACCTGCTCGGCATCACGGTGATCGCGCAGGACGCGGCGGCAGTGGGGCGCACCGCGGCGGAGCACCTCTTCCGCCGTCTGGAGGGCGGCGGACACGCCACCGCCCGGGTGGAACTGCCGACGACCCTGGTGCCCCGCGGCTCCGGTGAGCTTCCCCCGGCCTGACGAGGCGGAGGGGAGGGCCCGGCGACCGGGGACGGTGCGGTGACCGTGCTCAGCCGGCCGCGGCGCCGTGGCCGGTTCGCGCGTACGCGTCCAGCTCGCGGCGGCCGAGCCCGGTCAGCCGGGTGACCTCCGCGGTGTCCAGGGCGCCGCAGTCGATCCCGCGCAGCAGATGGCCGCTGAGCGCCTTCGCGGTGGCGGGTTCGTCCATGACGTCGCCGCCGGACTTGGCGACGTACCCGGCGAGGCGGGCCGCCATCTGGTCCAGGCCCTCGCGGTAGAAGGCGTAGACGGCCGCGTAACGGGTCGGCAGATGCGCCGGGTGCATGTCCCAGCCCTGGTAGTACGCGCGGGCCAGAGCGCGGCGGGTGAGGCCGTAGTGGAGCCTCCAGGCACGGTGGACACGGTCGGTGGGACCGACCGGCAGCACGTTGGTGGATCCGTCCGAGACTCGTACGCCGGTACCGGCGGCGGCGACCTGCATGACCGCCTTGGCGTGGTCCGCGGCGGGGTGGTCGCTCGCCTGGTGGGCGGGGCTGACGCCCACGCTCGCGCTGTAGTCGAAGGTGCCGTAGTGCAGTCCGGTGGCCCGGCCCCGCGCGGCGTCGATCATCCTGGCCACGGCGGCCGTCCCGTCCGCCGCGAGGATCGCCTGACTGGTCTCGATCTGGATCTCGAAGCGCAGCCGCCCCTCGTCCAGGCCGTGCGTGCGCTCGAACGCGTCGAGCAGCCGGGCGAAGGCGGCGACCTGCTGCGGGTAGGTGACCTTGGGCAGCGTGAGCACCAGCCCGTCGGGCAGCCCGCCGGAGCGTACGAGCCCGGTGAGGAACACGTCCGTGGTACGGATCCCCCGCGACCGCACGGACGCCTCCATGCACTTCATCCGGATGCCGGCGTACGGGGGCGCGCAGCCCTCCTCGTACGCCCGCCGGACCAGGTGTGCGGCGCGGGCGGCGGCCTGGTCCTCCTCGGCGTCCGGGCGTCTGCCGTAGCCGTCCTCGAAGTCCACCCGCAGGTCCTCCACGGGCTCGCGCTCCAGCTTGGCGCGGACCCGGTCGTGGACGGGGACGGCGAGCTCCTCGGGGAGGCCCAGGACGGCGGCGAAGGACTCCGCGTCCGGGGCGTGTTCGTCGAGTGCGGCCAGCGCCCGGTCGCCCCAGGAGCGTACGGTCGCGGCGTCGAAGGCGTCGGCCGGTACGTACACCGTGTGCACGGGCTGGCGGGTGCCCGGATCGCCGGGGTAGCGGTGTGCGAGTTCGGCGTCCACCTCGGTGAGGGACGCGCCGATCTCCTCGCCCACCGCGTCGTCGAGGCTCGTCACCGCTTCGGCCCGTCGGCCCATGACCGTACCCTCCACGCTCTCGATACGTGCGCGGACCAGAACTTCCGCTGACCGGAATCGATGATCCGCATGGCGAAGCTATAAGCGGGACGGGACACGCGTCAACGGTGAACGGCGACGGGCCGGGGCCGTGCGGGGGTGTCCGCGTGGTCCCGGCCCGTGGCCGTCGTGCCGTCCCCCGCGTGTCCGCAGCCGGGGCGGTGTGTTCAGTTCTTGCGGGTGTTGATCTCCTCGGTGAGCTGGGGCACGACGTCGAAGAGGTCGCCGACGACACCGAAGTCGACGAGTTCGAAGATCGG
>NZ_JBIBHR010000050.1:0-6070 GCF_042957125.1 Streptomyces sp. NPDC008125 | reverse complement strand
TCCCAGCATGCACATGGCGAACGGCTGGCTCGTACGGCGATCAGTCCCACGATCGAGCGATCACGAACCGAGGAAGATCGGACTTAACGCCCTCTAAGGGCTTGCCGGGAAACAAGTCGTGGCTTCCAGCTGTGGGGCTCGTTGGTCTGGTATGGGGAGACCGGAGGGGATCGAGGCCGTTCTGGCGGCGAAGTTCCAGGTGTTGTTGCCGCATCTGGACGAGCGTCAGCGTCGGCTGGCCATAGGAGCGGAAGCACTGTCCCTGGGGCATGGCGGCATCAGGATCGTCGCCGCTGCAGCCGGGGTTCGAGAGGCCACGGTCTCGCGTGGGGCGGCTGAACTGGACTCCGGTCAGGCCCCGTTGGGGCGGGTGCGCCATCCCGGCGGAGGGCGGAAGAAGGCGGCCGAGCTGGACTCCGGGCTGCGGCCGGCACTACTTGCGCTGGTCGAGCCCGACGAGCGGGGCGACCCGATGTCGCCGCTGCGCTGGACGACGAAGTCGACCCGGATGCTGGCGGCGGAGATCACCCGCCAAGGGCACCGGGTCTCCGCCGACACCGTCACCGGCCTGCTGCGGGAGGACGGCTTCAGCCTGCAGGCCAACGCCAAGACCATCGAAGGTGCCCAGCACCCCGACAGGGATGCCCAGTTCCGCTACCTCAACGAGCAGGCACGAGACCACAGGGACGCCGGGGACCCGGTGATCAGCGTGGACAGCAAGAAGAGGGAGCTGATCGGCGACTACAGGAACGCCGGGCATGAATGGCAGCCCGCAGGACAGCCCGTGAGGGTCAAGACGAACGACTTCCCCGGCCAGGCCGAGAAGGCAATTCCTTACGGAATCTACGACACGACGGCGAACACCGGCTGGATCAGCATCGGCACCGATCACGACACGGCGGCGTTCGCCGTCGCCTCGATCCGCCGCTGGTGGCAGGCGGTCGGCCGGCACGACTACCCCGGCGCCCGCCGGCTGCTGATCACCGCTGACGGTGGCGGCTCCAACGGCTACCGCACCCGCGGCTGGAAGACCAGCTCGCCGACCTCGCCGCCGAGACCAGTCTTGAGATCACGGTGTGTCACCTGCTGCCCGGCACCTCGAAGTGGAACAAGATCGAGCAGCGGCTGTTCTCCCACATCACCATGAACTGGCGAGGCAGGCTCCTGACCAGCCACGAAGTCATGCTCCAGACCATCGCCGCGACCACCAGCCGCACCGGCCTCACCGTCCAGGCCGAACTCGACAGCGGTGAGTACCCCACCGGCATCCGCGTCAGCGACGACGAGATCGCCGCCCTCCCCATCACCCGCCCCGCCACCGCTTCCAAGGCGACTGGAACTACACCCTCCACCCCCAGCGCCCGACGGACAGGGCGACCACCACCAGCACACAGGACGAGACCCAGGCGGACGGACCGGCCCGCCTCACGCGGCGTTCGCTACAGGACCCGGGACTGACGGGGATGACCCGCCGGCAGCTCAACGAACTCATCGACGTGCTGGCTCCAGCGATGGAGATTGCCAGCGTCAGCCCCACATCGTGCGCGGATACTTCAGCGGCCAGCGTGTCCGCTACATCCTCGACGAGCGAATCCCATGGGTCTCTGATCAATAGGACATGGTCTTAGCAGGTGCCGCCGTTGTCACAGGCGTCCATTAGGCTTGTCGCTCCTGTACACGCACGGGGAGTTCGAGCGGGGGGAGCAGCATGACGGACGCCAGCACGGGGCAGGGTAATTATCTCTACGAGCGGCTTACGGAGAAGAACTTCCAGCGCCTGTGCGCAGCGCTCCTCGCCCACGTCCATCCCGACGCACGCTGCTACCCGGTCGGGCACTCGGATGGCGGCCGGGACATGACCCGCACCGACGGCACCGAATTCATCGTCTATCAGGTGAAATGGACCAGTAAGGCCACCCAGAACCCGGTTTCCTGGCTCAGCGCCGCAGTCAAGGAGGAAGCGGACAACATCCGCCGGCTGGTGCGTGACGGCGCAACCCGATACGTGCTCATCACCTCCGTCGCCGGCACAGCTGTCCCGGGCCGGGGCAGCATGGATCGCCTGGACGCCGAATTCAGCCGCTTCAGAGGCGACTTCAACATCCCCATGCAGGTGTGGTGGCGCTCGGACATCGACGCGCGCATCGACGCTGCGCCCACCGAACTGAAGTGGGCTTACTCCGACATGCTGGCCGGCCACGACCTGGTCCGGTACTTCATCCATGGCGCCCAGGCAGCTGCCCAGGACCAGGAACTGCGGACGTTGGTGATGAAGGTGATCGCCACGCAGTGGGAGGAAGACTCCAAAGTCAAGTTCAAGCAGGTCGAACTGACTACCCACAACCTGGATGACCTGTTCGTTGACGTGGGCGCCACTCGTGTCTCCGAACCGAGCAACCTCCGCCGACCCCTTCCCGGATCGCTGGATCTCGGCCGGGACTCCGCCGACCTGGCCGGGGCCGCCCGCTACCTGATGCGCGCCGACCGACCGTTCACCCTGGTGCGAGGAGAACCCGGCCAAGGCAAGTCCACGTTGAGCCAGTACCTGTGCCAGCGCCACCGCGTGGCCTACCTCAACGAAGCCGACGAGTCCGCCACCGGCCCTGCCGCGCCGGAGCAACCGGCCGACCCGCGTATCGCACTGCGCATCGACCTGCACGACTACGCGGCCTGGCTTGCAGGACAGGACCCCTTCGCCGACGACATGGGAACGGCCAAGAAGCGGCTGCGCCGCGACGGGCAACTCGAGCAATTCCTTGCCGTGTTCCTCACCGCCCACGGCGGAGGGCTGCCCGCCGACGCTGCGACGGTGCACGACCTTCTGGACCGGCTCCCTGTCCTGGTAGTACTCGATGGGCTCGACGAAGTAGCCAGCCCCACGACGCGCAAGCGAGTCATCAACGAGATCGACACCTTCACCGCCCGGCTGCGCACCGCTCTCAACGCCCAGCTGATTGTCACCACCCGGCCCAACGCCTCAGAGCTGGCCGAACCGTCCGAAACTCTATTCGAGACTATCGCGCTCACCCGTCTCAGCCCTGAGCTGCGCAACACCTACCTGCACAAATGGGCGCGAGCTCGGGGCATATCAGGCCTCGACCTGGTCGAGCTGGAGCGGACGTTCAGGCAACGCTCCGCCGAGCCCCACATCGCCCAGCTAGCAGACAACCCCATGCAGCTGACGATCCTGTTGTTCCTGATGCAGCGGCGCGCCAACTCCGTGCCGAACAGCCGCACCGCGCTCTACACCTCCTACATGGAGACCTTCCTGGACAGGGAGGCGGAGAAGACGTCGACAGTCCACGAACACCGCGCCGACCTAGAGGAGGTCACGGCGTTCTTGGGATGGCATCTGCAGGCACGCGCTGAAGCGGAGAACGGCAACGGCCAGATGCCGACCCGCGAGTTGCTCAAAGCCGTCATGAACTACCTGTTTGACGTCGACAAGGACGAGTCGATGTTCACCGACTTGTTCACCGCCGTCACCGACCGGGTTTGGGCCCTCACAAGCAAGGTGCAGGGAACCTTCGAGTTCGACGTGCAGCCGCTGCGTGAGTACTTCGCAGCCCGCTACCTCTACGAGTACGCGGGTGCTGACCAGCGAGGCTTCGACACCGGCGAAGTGCTGCGCAACATGGTCCGGCGCGGATACTGGCTCAACACCTTGCGCTTCTACGCCGGATTCGCCAACCCCAACGAACTCGGGGGCATGGTCGAGGCGCTGGAGGAGGAGCGCGAGGCTGGCCTACACCCCAATCAGGTCCGCATCGCCGCCTGGAACCTGCTGGCCGATGGCGTGTTCATCGGACGCAAGCGCTCGCAGAACCGGGCTGCGGAGCTCTTCCTCGACGATTTGAGCGTCCGCCTCATTCATCACAGCGCCACCTACATGCACGAACTCCCAGAAGTAGCCGGGGACCGCGGCGGACATCACCTGGCGGCCGGACTGAGAGCGCGCGTCGAGAAGGACCCCGCCTCCCGGGCGACAGCCGAGCGCATCCGACTCGCGTCGCGTCTGGACGACCTCACCGAGTTCGATGCCTGGTGGCAGGACCACATGCTCGCGGCAGCCGGTACCGAAAGCCAGCGCACCTGGCTGGAGATCGCCGCACCTACCCAGAGCCTGGCACGCGCCGACGCTGAGGTCGTGAATCGTCTAGACCTGGCCGACCCGGCCACCTCAGCCGCGGCTCTCGCCGCCGGCGCAGTGGCGGAACCTTACTCTCCGGCAGAACACACACTTCTTCGCGCCGTCCTCGACGGCCACGCCAGCGACATCACCCACCCCTGCCCTGGCTACGTGGGAGACGTATTGCACGTACTTCGCCCTGACTACTACATGCGCAAGGCATGGGAACGGCCGGACATCGCAGACGAGCGTGAGGCTGGCGGGTCCCCGCAGCACCACCGGCACGGCGCATTCCGCCGCCTTCGCGAAAGGGACCCCCGTTTCGCTCTCCTACAGCAGAAGGCGAAGAACACCGCAGGGCAGGCGAATACCACATCAATCTGGGGCAACACCGCCCGCGCCGTCAGTGAACTGTTCGGACCATGCTGGCTGGCTGCCGAGATCGCCATTATTGGAGCGGCTGCCAATCCCAAAACGTTCCTTACCGGAGGAGACCTCACCCGGGACTCCGAATGCTTCGGCCCTCGCCCTGACTACGGGCGCTTGCTGCAAGAGATACGTCGCAACCGTGCGAACCCGACGTGGTGGACGGAGACCTTCACCACCTACACCGACCCGCTGTCACGAACAGTCTGGGTGCTGGCACTTATCAGCACTGCCACCCAAGACACACTTCTCGAGCACCTCGGACACGTTGACGACGCCACCAGCGAGATCCCGGATGAGATGCTGTCCGTACTGCGCCTGAGCTCCAGCCGACTGGGCGCTATGACCTCGGCCCGCCCCTTGTCAGAAGTTGCCCTGGCCGCCGCAGCCGACCGGAGTCTGGCTACTGTCAACCTCCTCACCCATCACGTCCGCAACAAACAGCTCGCTGCGTTGAGTGAGTCGACGCTGATCGACATGGCGCGCTATGGCGGCGCTGCCTGGCCAGCCCTGCACGCCTTGACCGAGCGGATGTCACACGCACTCACACCGCAACTGATGGACGGACTGAGAGCTTTTGGTCCCTACTCGCAAGGACCCTTTGGGGAGCCGCTCCACGTACGCGGCGACGTCTTCAACGGCGCCTCCGAAGCTGTTAGGGCCGTCCTTGACGCGCCATGCGACTACCCCGTCGAATGGGTCCTGGCAGCCGTCGCAGCAGCCGAACGTTCAGCTCTGGCCTCCGATGCCTCCTACCTGCAGGATGTGGCCCGCAAACAGAACTGGTTCACCCACCAAGATCGCTGAGACGAGCACCGGACGTTGAGTCAACCCGCGCCGCTCCCCGCATATGGGGTACCTCGGGCAGGGTCAGACCAGGTGTCTTGAGTTTTCTCCAGAGAAGGGCGCGCAGCGCGACATCGCCTCGCGGGGGTTACCGTCTCTAGCGGCGGGAGCTGCCAGCATGCAAGGACAGCCCCATGCGAAATGACCGCGTGGTACTGGCGCTCCCGAACACGGGTCTCCGGGCTGGCCGCATGGGGTCGGGTCGAGCTGGCACCCCATGCTTTTGCGGCTGAGGTAATCGATCAATGCGGCACTCCGCAGTTCCACATGCGGCTTTCAGTCGTTATCGTCCCGGCCGTAGCAGGGGCATCGGTGCCGCGGTCCGCGAACGTCTCGCGGCCGACGGCCGTGACATCGGCACGGGAGTTTCGCTCGCATGAGGCGGCCGTGAAGAGGTCCCCACCGCTGTCATCGTCGCCGGGCACAGATGCCTGACCGTTCGTGTTGGCACCGTAGGCGAGAACGATGTAGAAGGGTGTTCGATGTGGCAGGGCAGGATAGCCTGGGGTTGCCTTAACGGAGTTTGGTGGAGTCGAGGGTCACCAACTTAGACAACTCGAGTCCCGAGGTTCAACTGAATCCTCAAGCTGCATGTCAGCCGCCGCCGAGTAGGACCGCGACACGGCGACCGCGGGCAGGGTTCTCACCGGTCAGGCTGTCGTGCGAGGA
>NZ_JBIBHR010000049.1:0-6922 GCF_042957125.1 Streptomyces sp. NPDC008125 | reverse complement strand
CCCCCACGCACCGCCACCTCCGGCTCACCCGAACCAAGCACCACACCCGCAACATCACCGAACGAACCACCCGCCGGATCCACATCCACCAACACAAACCGACCCGGATTCTCCGCCTCCGCAGCCCGCACCAACCCCCACACCGGCGCCGCACACACATCCACCCCCACACCAACCCCCACACCCACCGCACCACGCGTCACCACCACCAACGGACCAGCCTCCACACCCTCCAACCAACCCTGAACCGCCTCCAACACCCCACCCAACACCGACCGCACACCCACCACCGGATCCACACCCACCAACACCGGCACCTCAAACACCCCACCCACAACACCATCAAAACCGCCAGCACCAGCACCAGCACCGCCGGCACCCACCAACGGACGCCACACCACCTCATGCAACCCACCACCCACACCCGACCCCACCAACTGCTCCACCGACACCGGACGCGAGACCAACGCGCCGACTGTGAGAACAGGTTGACCGGATCCATCGGCCACCAGGACCGAGACGCTGTCCTGTCCCGCCGGTGCAATCCGAACACGGAGGGCCGATGCCCCTGCCGCGTGAAGAGCGACGTCGGTCCAGGCGAAGGGCAGCACGGTCGATTCGTCGGTGCGTGAACCGTCATCGATAAGTGCCACGTGCATGGCCGCGTCAAGCAGAGCGGGGTGCAGCCCGAAGCGCTGGGCGTCGTCGTGCGCCGAGTCGGGAAGTGCGACCTCCGCGTACAGCTCCTCCCCCGAGGTCCAGGCAGCCTTGAGTCCCTGGAATACCGGCCCGTAGCCGTAACCACGCTCGGAGAGGAGCTCGTAGGCTCCCTCGACGCTGATCGCCTCTGCGCCCTTCGGCGGCCAAGCGGTCAGGTCCGCCGCTGGGACTCTGCCGCCCACGGCAAGGACACCTTCGGCGTGACGCGTCCAAGGGTCGCGATCGGCATCGTCACCCCGCGAATAGACGCTGACCGTTCGACGCCCCGCCGGGTCGGCCGCGCCGACCGCCACCTGAATCGCGACTCCGCCCTGTTCAGGGATCACGAGCGGCGCCTGCAACGTCAGCTCTTCAAGCAGGTCGCAACCGACCTCGTCGGCTGCCCTGACGGCCAGTTCGACGAAGGCCGTGCCGGGAAGAAGCACGCTACCCAGCACGCCGTGGTCGGCTATCCATGCCTGGTCGGCCAGGGACAGCCGTCCGCTGAGCACCACCTCGTCGGCCTGCGCCAGAGTGATGGTGGCCCCGAGGAGCGGGTGACGGGTGGCGCCCAGGCCGAGTGAGCCTGGGTCGTTGCCGCCGGACTCCGCCTGCATCCAGTACCGCTCACGCTGGAACGCGTACGTCGGCAGGTCGACGCGGCGGGCACCCGTGCCCTCGAAGAGCCGGGCCCAGTCCACCGACACACCACTCACATGCAGCCGGCCCAACGCGGCAACCACCGAGGCCACCTCCGGACGCCCCTTACGCACCAGCGGAACAAAGACCGCCGCCTCACCGTCCACCGACTGCTGCGCCATCCCACACAACACACCATCCGGACCCACCTCGACGAACGACGTCACACCCCGCGACACCACAAACGACACCGCATCCGCGAAACGCACCGCCTCCCGCACATGCCGCACCCAGTACTCCGCCGAACCCCACCCCTCCGCCAGATCCCCCGACACACCCGACACCACCGGAACCGACGCAGCACCGAACTCCAACCCCGCCACCACCGCCCCGAACTCCGCCAACATCGGCTCCATCAACGGCGAATGAAAAGCATGCGACACCCGCAATACACTCGTCCGACGCCCCAGCGCCTCGAACACCGCCACGAGCTCACGCACCGCCGCGTCCGTACCCGAAACCACCACCGAACGCGGCCCGTTCACCGCCGCGATCCCCACCTCACCGGTCAACAACGGAAGCACCTCCGCCTCCGAAGCCTCCACCGCCACCATCGACCCACCAGCCGGCAACGCCTGCATCAACCGACCACGCGCCACCACCAACGCAGCCGCATCCCCCAACGACAACACCCCCGCCACATGCGCGGCAGCGATCTCACCGACCGAATGACCCACCAGGAAGTCCGGACGCACCCCCCAGGACTCCAGCAGCCGGAACAGCGAGGTCTCGACCGCGAACAGAGCGGCCTGCGCGAACATCGTCCCGTTCAGCAGACCCGCATCCCCACCCCACACCACCTCACGCAACGAACGACCCAGCCGGACGTCCAACTCCGCCACGACGGCGTCGAACGCCGCCGCGAACACCGGGTAGGACTCGTACAGCTCCCGTCCCATCCCCACACGCTGCGCACCCTGCCCCGTGAACAGGAACGCCACCCTGCCCGCCGGCCTGGCCGAGCCCCGCACCACCGACGACGCGACACCACCCTCCGCCAGCGCCGTCAGACCCCGCACCAACTCCCCACGATCCGACGCCGCCACCACCGCACGATGCTCCAACACCGCACGCGACACCACCGACGAAAAACCCACATCCAACAACGAGGCAGAGGACTCCCCCGCCACCCGTCCCAGCAGCTTCCCCGCCTGCGCCGACAACCCCGCCTCGCTCCGCGCCGACAACACCACCGGAACCACCGGCAACTCAACAGCCACCGACACCTCCGGCTCCTCGACCACCGGAGCCTGCTCCACGATCACGTGGGCGTTCGTCCCACTCAGACCGAACGACGACACACCCACACGCCTCGGACGATCCCGCACCGGCCACGCCCGCGACTCCGTCAACAACTCCACCGCACCCGCAGCCCAGTCCACCTGCGGCGTCGGCTCATCCACATGCAACGTCTTCGGCAACACACCATGCCGAATCGCCTGCACCGCCTTGATCACACCACCCACACCCGCAGCCGCCTGCGCATGCCCCAGATTCGACTTCAACGACCCCAGCCACAACGGATCACCCTCCGGACGACCCTGCCCGTACGTCGCCAACAACGCCTGCGCCTCGATCGGATCCCCCAACCGGGTCCCCGTCCCATGCGCCTCCACCAGATCCACCTGATCCGACGAAATCTGCGCATCAGCCAACGCCGCACGAATCACCCGCTGCTGCGACGGACCATTCGGAGCCGTCAACCCGTTACTCGCACCATCCTGATTCACCGCACTGCCCCGCAGCACCGCGAGAACCGGGTGTCCGTTGCTTCGGGCATCGGAGAGCTTCTCCAGGAGCAGGACGCCGGCCCCCTCCGACCAGCTGGTGCCGTCGGTGGCGCCCGCGAACGACTTGCAGCGGCCGTCCTTGGAGAGGCCGCCCTGCCGGCTGAACTCGACGAAGACCTCAGGCGTCGACATGACCGCCACGCCGCCGGCCAGTGCCATCGAGCACTCGCCCGAACGCAGCGCCTGGGCCGCCAGGTGCAGGCTGACGAGCGACGAGGAGCACGCGGTGTCCACCGTCATCGACGGGCCCTCGAAGCCGAAGACGTACGAGACGCGGCCCGACGCGATGGAACCGGTGGCACTGTTGTGAGCGTAGTCGTGGTACATCATTCCGGCGAATACACCGGTTTTGCTGCCCTTCAGTGTGGCGGGGTCGATTCCGGCCCGCTCGAACACCTCCCACGAGCATTCCAGCAGCAGCCGCTGCTGCGGGTCCATGATCAGGGCCTCGTTCGGACTGATACCGAAAGGAACGGGGTCGAAGGTGTCTGCGGAGTGGAGGAAGCCGCCCCTGTTGACGTAACTGGTGTTCGGCCGCTCACCGTTCGGATCGTAGAGGGACGCGACATTCCAGCCGCGATTGTCCGGGAATTCGGATATCGCGTCCACGCCATCGTTCACCAGTTGCCAGAGGGCCTCCGGTGATTCGACTCCTCCTGGAAAGCGGCAGCTCATCGCGACGATGGCGATGGGCTCGCGGGCTGCGGACGACAGCTTCCTGTTGTGGGCCCGCAGACGGTCGTTCTCCTTGAGCGACGCGCGCAGTGCGGCGACCAGCTTCTCGTCAGAATTAGTCATGGGGGCTCTCACATTCCCTGCGTCGCGTCGTCAAGGCCGGAACCACCGAGTGCCATGCTTATCAGGCTCTCGGCATCCATCGAGTCGATGGAATCGGTCGAGTTCTCGGCCGTGTCCTCAGCCGGGTTCACCGGCTCTTCGTGAGTACCGGCCAGCTCGAAGAGGACATCCATCAGTCCTGCATCCCTGAGTCGGCTCAGGGGTATTCCCTGCAGAATGCGTCGGACCCGCTCTTCCTCGACGGCCTGTGCGTCCGTCGCCGAGTCGGGGCGCAGTTCCTCGGCGAGGTACTGCGCGAGCACGCGGGAGTTCGGGTAGTCGAAGACCAGCGTCGCCGGCGGGCGCAGCCCGGTGGCCTGGGCCAGGCCGTTACGGAACTCCACCGCGGCCAGCGAGTCGAACCCGAGTTCCCTGAACGCCCGGTCCGGCTCGATGGCCGAGGCGCCGGAGTATCCGAGAATGGCGGCCGCGTGGGCCCGTACCAGGTCGAGCAACTGGTCGGTGCGCTCCTCGTCGGTCAGCGCGTTCATCCGTCGGCGGAACGCCGCCGCGCCGGAGGCCGTCGTGTCGGTGGCTCGGTGGCCACCGGGCCGTACGAGCCCTCGGAACAGGTCCGGAAGGTCGTCCGGTGCCGGAGCGTCCGTTCCCGTGAGATCGAGCCGCATGGTGACGAGTGCCGCACCACCGGCCGTCTCGGCCGCGTCGAAGAGGGCGGTTCCCTCCTCGGCCGACAGGGGTGCGATGCCGGTCCGGCGCATGCGCTGGGAGTCGGCGCTGTGCAGGCTGTCCGCCATGCCCCCGTCCGCCCACGGCCCCCAGGCGAGGGACCGGGCGGGGAGGCCTTCCGCCCTGCGGTACGTGGCCAGGGCGTCCAGGAACGCGTTGGCCGCGGCGTAGTTGCCCTGCCCCGGATTGCCGATCACCCCGGCGGCGGAGGAGAAGAGGACGAAGGCGGTGAGGTTCATGCCGCGGGTCAGCTCGTGGAGGTTCAGTGCCGCGTCCACCTTCGGACGCAGGACCGCCTCCACCCGCTCCGCCGTCAGCGAGCCGATCACCCCGTCATCCAGCACACCCGCCAGATGCACCACCCCCACCAGCGGCCGATCCGCCGGAACCGACTCCAACACCCGCTCCACAGAAGCCCGGTCAGCCACGTCACACGCCTCGACCACCACCTCCGCACCCCAGCCCGCCAACTCCTCGACCAACTCCCCCACACCCTCGACGGCACCACCACGACGGCTCGTCAACACCAACCGCCGCACCCCACGCTCCACCACCAGATGACGCGCGAACACCCGCCCCAACGTCCCCGTACCACCCGTCAACAACACCGTCCCCGCAGGACCGAACTTCACGACCTGCCGGCCGTCGTCGGACGGTACGACGCGTTGCAGCCGGCCCACATGCGCACGTCCCTCGCGTACCACCACCTGCGACTCGCCCAGCGCCATGACCCGCGACGTCTCGGTACCCGTGCTCAGCTCACCGTCCAGCAGCACGACACGCCCCGGGTTCTCCGACTGCGCCGAACGCACCAGACCCCACACAGCCGCACCCGCCACATCGCCCACGTCTTCACCGGGCAACGCGACGGCACCAGCCGTCCGCACCACCAACCGTGACCGGTCGAACCGCTCGTCACCCAGCCATTCCTGCATCACCCCCAACACCTCGGACACCGCATCCCGCACCAGACCCGCAGAACCGGCCCCCGTCTCACCGGCGCGCAGCGAATCGAACACCACCACCTCCGGGACGATGCCCGTCGAACCCACCACGTCGTCCCAACGCCCGACCGTCAGCTCAGCCGCCTCGTCGGCACCGGGCAACGCCACCTCCGGCCACTCCACCCCGAACAGCGAACCCCTCGCACCGGACTCGGCCGCCGCGCGTCGTTCCCCGTCCACCGAGCGCAACGCGAGCGAATCGACCGACGCCACCACCGCTCCACCGGCATCGGCGAGTGCCACCGACACCCGGCCCTCACCTTCCACCGTCACCCGGACCCGCACCGCCGAGGTACCCACCGCCCCCAGGGACACGCCCGACCACGCGAACGGCAACGCGGCCCCCTCACCCACCGCACCCGACAGCGCCACCGTGTGCAACGCCGCGTCGAAGAGGGCGGGGTGCAGGGCGTAGGTGCCGTGCTCGACCCCTTCGGGGAGGCCGGCCTCGGCGTAGACATGCCCGTCGGTCCGCCATGCCTCGCTCAGCCCGCGGAAGGACGGCCCGTAGCTCAGACCCGCTTCCGCCATGCCGTCGTAGAACCCGTTCAGGTCAACCGGCTCAGCACCGGCCGGCGGCCACTGTTCCGCGACCCACGACACGTCCGCGGCCCCGGACGCGTCAACGGCGGCGACGAGCGAACCCGTGGCATGGCGCACCCAGGGCTGATCGGGCGCTTCGCCTCGCGAGTGCACGGTCACCGATCGTCGGCCGGAGTCGTCGGAGGGTCCGACGACGACCTGGAGGGCGACGCCCTCATGCTCCGGCAGCATCAACGGCGCTTCCAGAGTCAGCTCCTCAAGCCCGGCGTACCCCACCTCGTCCGCTGCCCTGAGTGCCAGTTCCACGAAGCCCGTGCCGGGGAAGAGCGCGACGTCACCGAGTGCATGATCGGACAGCCAGCGCTGGGTCCCGGTGGACAGGCGACCGGTCAGGATCACGCTGTCGGCGTCGGGCGACGTGACGACCGCGCTCAGGAGCGGGTGACCGGCCGCCGCCTGCCCCATCGACTCCGCGTCCGCGCCGTGCTGCTCGCCGACGATCCAGTAGTTCTGGTGCTGGAAGGCGTACGTGGGCAGGTCGACGCGGCGGGCACCCGTGCCCTCGAAAAGCCGGGCCCAGTCCACCGACACACCACTCACATGCAGCCGGCCCAACGCGGCAACCACCGAGGCCACCTCCGGACGCCCCTTACGCACCAGCGG
>NZ_JBIBHR010000048.1:0-8308 GCF_042957125.1 Streptomyces sp. NPDC008125 | reverse complement strand
CGTCCCGGCCCTCCACCACCAGATCCCACAACTCGTCCGGAGAACCCACCCCACCCGGATAACGACACGCCATACCCACGATCGCGATCGGCTCGCCTTGGGACTTGCGCTCCGCGGCCGCGAGTCTTTTGCGCATGTCGCGCAAGTCGGATGTCGCCCGGCGCAGATACTCGAGAAGTTTTTCCTCGTTACTCACCGAGCATGCCCTCCTGTGTCATGACGTTCAGCGGCCGCAGACCCGAGCAGATGACGGAATGAGCGGATGAAGAGAATGAAGCGTGGGGTCACCCGGAAAATTACGGTGCCGACTGACCTGTTGCCCACCCCTTAGTCGTGCCGGGGGTCCCCACAATCGGGCCCCTGCCCGGCGGCCGTCACCCCTGAGCCGGGGTGGGGGCCGCCGGGCCGCGCGGGCGGACCGCATGCGGTGGGCGGGGGGCCGTCGGACTGCCCTCACCTGCGAGGCAGGGCGGCGGCAGCGGAGGATTCGCGCTGCGTCCACTCAGAGAAGACCCTTCGCGCGACGCCTTCATAGGGGCGGGTAGGGGTACTGGTTCGGGCCCGCCGGGACTAGCGTCGAGACCCGGAATCCCTTTCCGGCCGCGCCCGTGGGCGGTCGGTCGCGTCGCATTTCCGGTCGGCCCCGCGGGCGGCCGGCTGCTTCCCGTCTCCGCTCCGGCCCGTCCAGCGGTCCGACGATCCCGGAGCACCCCTTTCACCCCTTCGCGCCTGAAACCGGAGTCCTCATGTGGGATGAACAGTTCGACATTCTCCTTCGGAAGCAGATGTCCTTCCTCCCTCCGGACGAGCCGATCACCGGGGATATGCGCCTGCGCGATTACGGTCTCGATTCGCTGGGCATGATCGAGCTGCTCGCGGGCCTCGAAGCCGCTTACGCCGTGCATTTCCGCGACGAGTCGCTCTCGCTGGAGATATTCGAGACCCCGGACGTCCTCTGGAACTCACTGCAACGTCTGCGCTGAGGGCTGCCGCCATGCACAGCGCCCCGGCCTTGCGACTGCACGAGGGCGACCGGGCCCGGCTGGAGGCTCTGACCCGCATGTCGACGGCGCCCGCGGGGCTCGTCCGGCGGGCTCGGATCGTGCTGCTCGCCGCAGGAGGCTTCTCGAACACGGAGGTCGCCGCCCAGTTGCGGGTGTCCCGACCGACCGTCATCAAGTGGCGTTCCCGGTACGAGGATTCGGGTATCGCGGCACTGGGCGATCTGCCCCGGCCGGGGCGTCCCGCGACGGTGGACGAGGTGGCGGTGCTCGTCGCCACGCTTGCCGACGGCGCCAGACCTCCGGCCCGGCTGCGGGCCTCGTACTGGTCTTCGCGGCTGCTCGCCGACGAGTTGGGGATCGCCCACTCCACGGTGTCGCGCGTGTGGCGCAAGTGGGGCGTACGGCCGCATCGCACCGATGCCTTCCAGCTGCCCGCCGTGCCACCCCTGCCGCCCGGTGTCCATCGAGGGGTCGTCGGTGTCTTTCGCGCATCGTCGTGGAATGCCGTGGTCCTGCGGGCGGACGAGCCTACGGGGCGCCGGGCCGAGGAGCGGCTCCGGCCCCTGCTGGTCGACCGGGCCGGGCCCGGGGCCGACGGCGCGTCCGCGCCGGCCGCGTTTCTGCACCTCCTGGACTCCGTCGCCCAGGCCCACCCCTACCCGAGGCTGTACGTGCTCCTGAACGGGACGGGTGCGGTGCGGACCAGGGACGTACGCGAATGGCTCGCGAGAAACCCCCGGGTCTCCCTGCACCACGCGTCGGCCGCCCACTCCTGGGCCGACACCACCGAGGTTCTCCTGCGGCTCGCGGGACCCGGGCACCGCGCCACCTCATCCACCCATCGCCATCCAGGGAACACTCATGGACCAGACATCGGCCCACGCTCTCTATGACCGCTTCCTGCGCGGACTGGCACGCTCCCCGGAAGGCGTGGCCGTCCGAACCGGCGATGCCTCATTGACGTACCGGGAACTGTACGACCGGGCGCTGACCTGGGCGGGCTCGCTGCTGGCCGCGCTGCCGGAGCGCCCGGCCGCGGTGGGCGTGCTCGCGGGCAAGGGCCTCGACGCCTACACAGCCATCCTGGCCTGCCTGTTCACCGGCGTGCCGATGGTTCCGCTGCAGCCTTCCTTCCCCGTCCTGCGCACCCTCCAGATGCTCGAGGCGGCGGGGGTGGAGGCGCTGATCGTGGACGCCGAGGCGGTCACGGCGCTGGAGAAGCTGCGCGCGGAAGGCGTCACGCTCCCCGCTCTGCTGGACGGCGGCGCCGACGGAGCGGACGGGGTGGTCTCCCCCGTCCCGGCGGCACGTCTGACGCGCCCTCACCCGGTCGCCCCCGACGACATCGCCTACGTTCTGTTCACCTCCGGTTCCACCGGGCGGCCCAAGGGCGTGCCGGTCACGCATGCCAACGGTGCCCACTACTTCGGCCTGCTCGACGCGCGGTACGACTTCGGGCCGCACGATGTGTTCTCCCAGAACTTCGATCTGAACTTCGACTGCGCGATGTTCGACCTTTTCTGCGCGTGGGGTGCGGGTGCCACGCTGGTGGCCGTTCCCGCGGGCGCCTACCGGGACCTGCCCGGTTTCGTCGCCGACCAGGGCATCACCGTCTGGTTCTCCACCCCCAGCGTGATCGGCCTGGTCCGTCGCACCGGAGGGCTGACGGAAGACTCCCTGCCCTCACTGCGCTGGAGCTTCTTCGCGGGCGAGGCGGTGACCTGCCAGGACGTGACGGACTGGCTCCACGCGGCGTCGGGTTCGGCCGTCGAGAACCTCTACGGCCCCACGGAGCTGACGATCACCATCACGCGGCATCGCTGGTCGCCCGGGACCTCGCCCGGCATCTCGGTCGCGGGTGTCGTCCCGATCGGGCCGGTTCACGAGGGCCACGCCTGGATGCTGGTCCAGGAGGATGGCGAACCGGACCCGCTGGAAGGAGAGTTGTGCGTCGCGGGTCCGCAGCTGACGGCCGGGTATCTGGACCCGGCCGACGATGTGGGCCGCTTCCTCGACCGGGACGGGGTCCGCTACTACCGGACGGGCGACCGTATCCGCGTGGGCGAGGACGGTCAGTTGCTCTACCTCGGCCGGCTGGATCAGCAGGTTCAGGTCCGAGGCGTACGGATCGAACTGGCGGAGATCGACGAGGCGCTGCGCCGGTGTCCGGGAGTGGAGGACGCCGTCGCGGTGCCGGTGCCCTCCGAGCAGGGCATCACGCTGGCCGCTTTCCATACCGGGGCACGCGTTCCGCCCGTCGCCCTGGCCCGCGAGCTGAGCCGCACGCTCCCCCGGGCCGTACTCCCCCAGCACTTCTTCCACCTCGCGGAATTCCCTCTCAACTCCAATCGGAAGATCGACCGGCGGGCGCTGCTGAGCCGGGCGCTGGAACTGCTCGGCCGCCCGCACTGAACCCCGACAGCCCCCACCCCGGACCCGGGCCGTCCACGGATGAGCACGCGGATGAGTACGCGACACGCTTACGCGTACCTGATACGCTTAGCGTGTTACGTACTCAGGGTCGTGGAGCAGGAAGGCATGGACGTTTGCCATGACAGAAATCAAGCCTCGCGCGGGGCTCAAGGAGTGGCTCGGCCTCGTGGTGATCGTCCTGGTCACCCTGCTGATCGCCATCGACATCTCGGTGCTCGGCTT
Organism: Streptomyces sp. NPDC008125; assembly: GCF_042957125.1. NCBI lineage: Bacteria > Bacillati > Actinomycetota > Actinomycetes > Kitasatosporales > Streptomycetaceae > Streptomyces > Streptomyces sp. NPDC008125. Next base: position 4,649 of record NZ_JBIBHR010000048.1, on the reverse strand, counting down.
CGCGATCACGCCCATCAGTGAGTCCCTGAAGCCGAGCGCCACCCAACTGCTGTGGATCATGGACATCTACAGCTTCGTACTGGCCGGCGCCCTGATCACGATGGGCTGGGTCGGTGACCGCTTCGGCCGGCGGAAGCTCCTGATCATCGGCGCCCTGGTGTTCGGCGTGGCGTCCGCACTCGCCGCGACGGCGGACAGTCCCGAGATGCTGATCGGCGCGCGCGCCCTGCTGGGTCTCGGCGCGGCGACCCTGACGCCGACCTCACTGGCCCTGATCCGCAACATGTTCCACGATTCCAAGCAGCGCAAGTCGGCCATCGCCGCCTGGAGCGGCACCCTCGCCACCGGGGCCGCTCTCGGTCCGGTCGTCGGCGGTCTGCTGCTGAACAACTTCTGGTGGGGTTCGGTCTTCATGATCAACACCCCGGTGATGGTGCTGGTGCTGATCCTGGCCCCGATCCTGCTGCCGGAGCGGCGCGACCCCTCGCGCGGCCGGCTGGACGTGCTCGGCGCGTTCCTGTCGGTCGCGGGCATCATGCCGTTCATCTACGGCCTCAAGGAGCTGGCCGTGGACGGCTGGTCCGTCGAGTCCGCGATCTGGGCGGGTGTCGGCGCCGTCCTGCTCATCGCCTTCGTGCAGCGCCAGCGCATGACGTCCCATCCGCTCATCGACATCTCGCTGTTCCGCTACGGCGGCTTCACCGGCGCGATCCTGACCAACCTGATGGTGATGTTCTCGTTCATGGGTGTCAGCATCCTCACCAACCAGTTCCTCCAGATGGTGCTGGGCATGACGCCCTTCCGTGCGGCCCTGTGGTCCATGGCGGTGATGCCGGCGATCGGGATCGCCGTCGGCCTGGTCTCGGCCCTGTCCCGCAAGGTCAAGCCGGTCTACCTGGTCGCCAGCGGCATGTTCGTGATGGCCCTCGGGTTCGGCGTACTCAGCCGGCTCACGGTGGACTCGAACGTCGCCCTCCTTCTGGTGGGCGTGGGGCTGATGGCCGCCGGCATGACCGCCTCGAAGACGCTCACCGCGGAGATCGTCGTCACCTCCGCACCGAAGGAGCACGCCGGATCGTCCACGGCCACCTCGGAGACGTTCACCGAGTTCGGCAGCGCGTTCGGCTTCGCCGTCATCGGCAGCATCGGTTCCGCCATCTATCGGCATGACATGAACGCGGCGAATCTGGCCGGTCTCGGCGGAGGGGCGCTGGACGCGGCCCGTAACACGATCGGCGGCGCCGCCACCGTCGCCGCCCAGCAGCCGGCCGCGGTCGGTGCCGACCTGATCGCCGCCAGCCGCGAAGCCTTCACCCACGGGCTCCAGGTGGCAGCGCTTTCCGGGGCCGCGGCCATGGTCGTGGTGGCCACGATCGTCGCCGTACTGCTGCGCAGGGTGCCGATCGAGACGGGTGAGCCGATCGACCCGTACGACATCGACGCTCCGGCGACCGTCCCCTCCCCCAAGCGCGTACAGCCCACCGCGAGCTGAACCTGCCCCGGGGCTCCGCGCACGTCGAACGCGCCCTGGTTACCTCCCCGGCCGGGGGGTGACCAGGGCGCGTTCGACGGATCAGGACCGGAGAGGACGCGGTGTCCGGCGCGGTGTGTTCCGGCTGCGCCGCGAGGTGCCGTACCGGGCGCCGCGGACCCGGTCGAGATCCGCCGGACACGCCCTGGCCCCTTCGACGCGCGCGGAGCGGGACAGCCCGTCAGGTGAGCGGCTTCTCGCCGTTCCGGATGCGGACCAGCACCTCGATGCCGTCCAGGACCCGCTGCAGACCGAAGGTGAAGTCGTCCTCGGGCTCGTCGAACGCCCCGGCCTCCAGCAGCTCGACGAGAGCGGGGAAGGACGCGGAGTCGGCGTACTTGGCCAGCGCGCGACCATAGTTGGCCATCAGGTCCGTGTCGCTGATGTCCTGGGTGACGACACCGAGCGACATCTGCACGTTGTTGCGCACGTAGCCGATCATCAGCATCATCACGGACAGCTTGTCGTCCGGCCGCAGGGTGGTGCCGCCCAGCGTGCGAAGGCCGCACTCCAGCCAGCTGAGCTGCCCCGGCTCCAAAGGCGGTCCGCTCACCGAGATCTGCAGCATCCAGGGGTGCCGGTGGAAGACCTCCTGGAACGCGCGGGCCCACTGCTCCAGCCCGCTCCGCCAGTCACCGTCGGCCGTGTCGATGCGGGGCGGGGTGCCGTAGGCCATGTCGAGCATCAGCTGCCGCAGCTCGTCCTTGCTCGACACATGGCGGTACAGCGACATGGTGCCGAAGTCGAGGCTCTTGGCCACGCGGGACATGGACAGACCGGCGAGACCGTCGGCGTCCGCCGACTCGATCGCGGCCGTCACGATACGCTCGACACTCAGACCGGTACGCACAGCGCGCTGTTCCCGGCTCCGCAGTTCCCAGAGCACCTCAATGCTGTTCGGCAGGCCGACGCCTTCCGTGCTCGTTCCTTCGCCAGCCGTCATCTCGCGCCTGCCTTCATCAGAGCCTTTCCATGCGTATCACGCACGCATAGAGCATCGTATACGCCCCGCGCCCGCCGTCCGTAGAGGCGTGGTGAGACCGGGGTGGAAAGTCGGTACGGCACCGGGCGGTGCCGTACCGGGCAGCCCACGTCCGCCTCCCCGCGGAGCTGGTCAGATAGCTGCCGCCGCGGCGGCCAGCTCCGACGAGGGCCGGCCGAGCAGTTGCCTGCACTGCCGCAGGCCGCGCGCACTGTTCCAGCCCAGCCCGCCGACGAGAACCCCGTCGCGGTGGTACGCGGCGACGAAGTCCCGGTCCGCGGTGGAGCCGCTGATGATCTCCGTCCTCGCGCCGGGCGGGCACCAGCCGATGGTCTGGATCTTCTCCCCGAACTGGTGCGTCCACCCGAAGGGCACGGGGGTGTACGGCTTCGCTCCCGCTTCGCCCGCCAGCAGGTTCGCGGCGACCGCCATGGCCTGCTGGGCGGCGTTGGTCCGTTGTTCGAGCCTGACCCGGGCTCCGGCCACCATGGGGTGGGGCCAGTTGGCGACATCTCCCGCCGCCCACACCCCGGGTGCGGCCCGGCAGTAGGCGTCGCACAGGACCCCGTCGCCCAGGGGCAGTCCGGAATCGGCGAGCCAGTCCACGGCGGGCACGGAGCCGATCGCGACGACGACCAGATCCGCACCGACGACGGTGCCGTCCGACAGCATGACGCCGCGGACACGGGCGCCGTCCCGGGCCATTCCCACGACGTCGGCGCCGAGAACGAGCCGCACCCCGTTGTCACGGTGCAGGTCGGCCACGAGCCCCCCGACCTCGGCACCGACCTGCCGCGCGAGCGGCTGGTCGTTCGTGTCGATCAGTGTCACGTCGAGTCCGGCACCGCGCGCCGCGGCGGCGACTTCCGCACCGAGGAAACCCGCCCCGACGACCGCCACCTCGGGCTTCGCCAGGAGTGCCTCGCGCAGCCGGACGGCGTCGTCCAGCGACCGCAGGACATGGACGCCCTCCAGTCCGCTCCCCCAGGGCAGCCTGCGCGGCCGAAGACCGGTCGCGATGACCGCCGCGTCGTACGGCAGCCTCTCGCCGGTGGAGAGCGTGATGGTGCGGGCGGCCTGGTCGAGGCCGGTGGCCCGGCAGCCGAGACGCAGATCGACATCGACGGCCGCCAGCACGTCCTCCTTGCGCAACCAGGTGCTCCGGGGCTCCCAGCTCTCGCCCAGCAACTCCTTGGAGAGGGGCGGACGGTCGTACGGCGGATGGCGTTCGTCGCCCACGAGCGTGAGCGCTCCCTCGTACCCCTTGGCCCGCAGCGTCTCCACCGCGGTCAGTCCTGCGGCCGCCGCGCCCACGACGACTATCCGGTTCAGCACACTCGCTCCTCGTCTCCGGTCGGTGCTCACGCGAGCGCCTGAATCCGCTCCCGGCAGGTCCTGCCGGGAGCGGCCCTACGCCTCGCCGTCGAGAATGTCGAACAGCTCGTCCGCGGTGGCCGCGCTGAGGTCGTCCACGGGAACGTCCTCCCCGAAGAGTGTCCGGCGCAGGTGCGCGGCCAGCTCGGCGGCAGAGGGGTAGTCGAAGATCAGCGTCGGCGCCAGCCGGCAACCGGTCACCTCGCCCAGGCGGTTCCTGAGTTCGAGAGCCGTCAGGGAGTCGAATCCGATGTCGAGGAATCCGCGCTCGGCCGGGACGGCCTCGGCGCCCGTGTGCCCCAGAACGGCGGCGGCGTGACCACGCACCAGGTCCAGCAGGGCCCGTTCACGGTCCTCCGCGTCGAGTCCGGCGAGGCGGGCCACCAGTGCGGCGGGATCGGCGCTCTTCGTGCGGCTGCGGACCACGGGGCCGGCCTCGGTGAGGATCAGGTCCCGCAGATGGGGATGCACGGCCCCCGGCTTCGCCTTCAGGGTCGGTACGTCGACGGCGAGCGGCACCAGCGCCGGACGCCCCGAGCGCAGACCGGCATCGAGGAGCCGGAGCGCGTCGGCCGGCGCGAGAGCGGGCAGGCCGCGGGCGGCCATGAGACGGACGTCGTCGTCGATGGCTTCGGTCAGGCCCGTGGCGACGTCCCACAGTCCGTAGGCCAGCGAGGTGGCCACCAACCCCTCCGACCGACGCTGCACCGCCAACGCGTCCAGGAACACATTCGCCGCCGCATAATTCGCCTGCCCCGCCGC
>NZ_JBIBHR010000047.1:0-8711 GCF_042957125.1 Streptomyces sp. NPDC008125 | reverse complement strand
GGACAGCCGCTCGACCAGCAGCACACCCACGCCCTCCGACCACGCGGCACCATCCGCAGCACCCGCGAACGACTTGCACCGGCCGTCCTTCGCCAGCCCCCGCTGCCGGCTGAACTCCACGAAGACCTCGGGTTCGGACATGACGGCCACGCCCCCTGCGAGCGCGAGGGAGCACTCACCGGAGCGGAGCGCCTGGATCGCGAGGTGCAGGCTCACGAGCGACGAGGAGCACGCGGTGTCCACCGTCATCGACGGGCCCTCAAGGCCGAGTACGTAGGAGATCCTGCCGGAGGCGATGCCGCCGGTGCTCGCGTTGTGGGCGTAGTCGTGGTACATCATGCCGGCGAAGACACCGGTTCGGCTCTCCTTGAGGGAGAGCGGGTCGATACCGGCCCGCTCGAACACCTCCCACGATGCCTCCAGCAGGAGTCGCTGCTGCGGGTCCATGATCAGCGCCTCGTTCGGACTGATACCGAAGAACGCCGGATCGAATCCAGGGGCGTCGTCGAGGAAGCCGCCGCGCGCGACGTAGCTGGTGTCGGGTCGTACACCTTCCGGGTCGTAGATCTTCCGGAGGTTCCAGCCCCGGTCGGTCGGGAAGTCGGAGATGAGGTCTGCGCCCTCGCTCACGGCCTGCCAGAGGTCCTCGGGTGAGGCGATGTTGCCCGGGTAGCGGCACGCCATGCCCACGATCGCGATCGGGTCGTCGGCGTGGACGGCAGCGTGCGGGCGCACCGGGGTGGGGGTTGCCGCTGCGGGGTCGCCGGCTCCGGACAGTTCCCCCAGCAGCCGGCGGGCCAGGGCCGCGGGGGTGGGGTAGTCGAACACGACAGTCGCGGGGAGTCGGAGCGCGGTGGCCTCGGCCACCGCGTTGCGGAACTCCACGGCACGCAGGGAGTCGAAACCGAGGTCCTTGAACGCCTTCTCCGGCTCGATGGCCTGGAGCGAGCTGTAGCCGAGGACGGAGGCGACCTGCTCCAGGACGACCTCCAGGACGACGGCTTCGCGCTCCGTCTCGGTGATGCGGGCGAGCCGCTGCTGAAGGCCGTTCGCCTCGACGTGGCCTGTCGCCCTGCGCCGTGCGACGACGGGGACCAGAGTGCGGAAGAGATCGCGGGCCGCGGAGCCCTGGGCCCTTACGGCGGCGAGATCGAGCTGCACCGGGGCCACCACCGGCCGGTCCACCCGCAGGGCGGTGTCGAAAAGGGCCACGCCTCCCTCCGAGGAGATCGGGAAGACGCCGCCGACGGACGAGATGCGGGAGCGTTCGGCTCCGGACAGCTTGCCGGTCATTCCGCTGGCCTCGTCCCAGAAACCCCAGGCGAGGGAGTGTGCGGGGAGGTCTTCCGCCCTGCGGTACGTGGCCAGGGCGTCCAGGAACGCGTTGGCCGCGGCGTAGTTGCCCTGACCCGCGTTGCCGAAGGTGCCAGCCACGGAGGAGAAGAGGATGAAGGCGGTGAGGTTCATGCCGCGGGTCAGCTCGTGGAGGTTCAGTGCCGCGTCCACCTTCGGACGCAGGACCGCCTCCACCCGCTCCGCCGTCAGCGAGCCGATCACCCCGTCATCCAGCACACCCGCCAGATGCACCACCCCCACCAGCGGCCGATCCGCCGGAACCGACTCCAACACCCGCTCCACAGACGCCCGGTCAGCCACGTCACACGCCTCGACCACCACCTCCGCACCCCAGCCCGCCAACTCCTCGACCAACTCCCCCACACCCTCGACGGCACCACCACGACGGCTCGTCAACACCAACCGCCGCACCCCACGCTCCACCACCAGATGACGCGCGAACACCCGCCCCAACGTCCCCGTACCACCCGTCAACAACACCGTCCCGGCGGAATCGAACTCCACGCCGGCGCTGTCGTCGGACGGCTGTGCCACACGCACCAACCGACCCACGTGGGCCCGGTTCCCGTGCACCACCACCTGCGACTCGCCCATGGCGGTCACCCGCGCGGCCTGGTCCGTCACCTCGTCCGCGTCGCTGTCCAGCAGCACCACGCGTCCCGGGTTCTCCGACTGCGCCGAGCGCACCAGGCCCCATACAGCCGCACCCGCCAGGTCCACCGTGCCGGTGCCCGGCAGTGCGACGGCACCCTTGGTCCGCACGACCAGACGGGACTCACCGAACCGCTCATCGGCCAACCACGCCTGCACCACTTCCAGCGCTTCGCACACCGCGGCCCGGACACCGTCCGCAGTGCCGCCCCCCGCCCCACCGGCGCGGAGCGATTCGTACACCACCACGTCCGGTACGGCGTGCGAACTCCCCGTCACGTCGTTCCAGCGCCCCACCGAGACACCGTCGACGGCTTGCGCGTCCGGCAGCGCCGTCTCGGGCCACTCCATCGCGAAGAGGGACCCCGCCACTCCCGACTCCGCCACGGCGCGCCGCTCTCCGCCCACCGAGCGCAGCACCAGCGAGTCCACCGACGCCACCACCCCGCCTCCGGCGTCCGCCAGCACCACCGACACACGGTTCTCACCCGCCGCCGACACCCGGACCCGCACCGCCGAAGCGCCCACCGCACCCAACGACACACCCGACCAGGCGAACGGCAACGCGGCCCCCTCACCCACCGCACCCGACAGCGCCACCGTGTGCAACGCCGCGTCGAGGAGGGCCGGGTGGAGCCGGAAGTCGGTCGCGGGTGTGCCGGTGGGCAGGGCGACCTCGGCGTAGACGTCGCCGTCGGCGCGCCAGGCGGCGGTCAGTCCCTGGAAGACGGGGCCGTAGCGCAGCCCTTCCTCCGCCATGCCGTCGTAGAAGCCGTCCAGGTCCACCGGCTCGGCGCCGGACGGCGGCCACTGCGCCGAGACCCAGGCGGTGGCGTCGGACGGTCCGTGCGCTCCCGGGGTCTCCGGGGCGATGACTCCGGTCGCGTGCCGGGTCCAGGGCTGGTCGCCGTCCTCCGTGCGGGCGTGCACGGTCACCGGGCGCCTGCCGTCCGAGCCGGCCGTGCCGACCGTGACGCGTACCGCGACTCCGCCCCGTTCGGGGACGGTGAGAGGGGTCTCCAGTGTCAGTTCGTCGATGACGGCACAGCCGGCCATGTCGGCCGCGTAGCCGACGAGTTCCACGTGTCCGGTGCCGGGGAAGAAGACGGAGTCGTCCACGCGGTGGTCGCCGAGCCAGGGATGCGTCCCGAGGGACAGGCGGCCCGTGAGGCTGAGCGCGTCCGTGTCCGGAGCGGACACCCGTGCGCCGAGCAGCGGGTGGTCCGCCGGTTCGAGACCGGCGGTCAGCACGTCGCCCGCACCGGTGGGGGCTGTGACCCAGTAGCGCTCGCGCTGGAAGGCGTACGTCGGGAGCTCCACACGGGTGGCCGGCTCGGCGTCGTGGAAGAGGCTCCAGTCGACGGTGGCACCGTGCACGTAGGCCTCGGCCAGTGACAGCGCGAACCGGGCGGGGTCTCCGCTGTGACGGCGCAGCGATCCGACGGCGGCGGCGGTGGCCGGGGTGGTGGCGATCGTCTCTCCGAGGGCGACGAAGAGGCCCGGGTGGGGGCTGGCCTCGACGAAGAGGGTGAGCCCGTCGTCGAGCATGGCCCGGGTGGTGTCCTCGAATCGCACGGTGCGGCGCAGGTTCTCGTACCAGTAGCCGGCGTCGAGTGCTGTCGTGTCGATCGGCTCCGCGGTCGCCGTGGAGTAGAAGGTCACGGTGGACGTGCGGGGCGTCACGTCGGCGATCTCGGCCAGGAGACGGTCGCGGATCTCTTCGACGAACACCGAGTGGGAGGCGTAGTCCACCGGTATCCGACGGGTCTGCACTCCCTGGGCCTCCAGGTGGATGTGGAGCTCGTCGAGGGCTTCCTTCTCGCCGCAGACGACGGTGGAGGCGGGGCTGTTGACCACGGCGATCTGGAGCCGGTCGCCCCAGCCGCGCATCACCGACTCGGCCTCCGCGGCGGGCAGTGCGACCGACATCATGCCCCCGCGTCCGGCGAGGTCCTGGCGGATGATCCGGCTGCGGAGGGCGACGACGCGGGCGCCGTCCTCCAACGAGAGGGCTCCGGCGACGCAGGCAGCGGCGATCTCTCCCTGTGAGTGGCCGACGACGGCGGCGGGCTCCACACCGCACGCACGCCAGAGAGCGGCGAGGGAGACCATGACGGCCCACAGGACCGGCTGGACGACGTCGACCTCTTCGAGGGTGGGTGCGCCCGGGCGCTCGTGGACCACGTCGAGGAGGTCCCAGTCGGTGAAGGGGGCCAGCGCTTCGGCGCACTCACGCATCCGGTCGGCGAACACCGGTGACGTGGCGAGGAGTTCGACAGCCATGCCGGCCCACTGGGAGCCCTGGCCGGGGAAGACGAACGCGACCTGGGCGGGGCCGGTGGCCGTCCCCCGCACCACGTGGCGTGCCTTGGCGTCGACCGCGAGCGCGTCCAGGCCGCTGAGCAGGGGGGTGGGCTCGCTGCCGTCCGCGACCGTGGGATCCCCGGTGTCGAGGATGACGGCACGGTGCTCGAAGGCGGTGCGGGTGGCGATCAGGGCGTGGCCGATGTCCCGGTGGCGGGCAGTGGCGCCGGCTCCGTCCCGTACGAAGGAGGCGAGCCGCTCCGCCTGGGCGCGCAGACCCGCGGCGCTGCGAGCGGAGAGGAGGAACGGTGTGATGGGCGCGGCGGGCGTGACGAAGGGGAGCGCCCGGTCGTCGGTGTCCGGTCGGCTCCCGGCCGGTTCCACGCTCGTCCCGTCGGACGCCTCGGCCGGGTCCGGCTCCGGTGCTTCCTGGAGGATCAGGTGGACGTTGGTGCCGCTGAGTCCGAAGGCCGAGACGCCCGCGGTGCGCGGGTGGCCCTGGCGCGTCCAGGGTTCGGCCTCGGTGAGCAGGCTGACGTGGCCGGAGGTCCAGTCGACGTGGGTGGAGGGCTGCTCGACGTGCAGGGTTCGGGGCAGCAGGCCGTTGCGCAGGGCCATGACCATCTTGATGACGCCACCGACGCCGGCGGCTGCCTGGGCGTGGCCGATGTTGGCTTTGAACGAGCCCAGTCGCAGCGGCTGTTCGGCGGTGCGGTCCTGGCCGTACGTGGCGAGCAGGGCCTGCGCCTCGATCGGGTCGCCCAGGGTGGTCCCGGTGCCGTGCGCCTCGACGGCGTCGACGTGGGCGCCGGGTACGCGTGCGTTGGCGAGGGCCTGGCGGATGACGCGCTGCTGGGACGGGCCGCTGGGTGCGGTGAGGCCGTTGGAGGCTCCGTCCGAGTTGATGGCCGAGCCGCGGACGACGGCGAGGACGGGGTGACCGTTGCGGCGGGCGTCGGAGAGGCGTTCCAGCAGGACGATGCCGGCGCCCTCGGACCAGCCTGTGCCGTCGGCGGTGTCGGAGAAGGCCTTGCACCGGCCGTCGGGTGCGAGTCCGCGCTGCTTGCTGAAGGCGACGAAGGGCGCTGCCGTCGACATGACCATGACGCCACCGGCCAGGGCGAGGCCGCATTCGTCCTGGCGCAGCGCCTGGACGGCGAGGTGGAGCGCGACGAGTGACGACGAGCAGGCGGTGTCGACGGTGAAGGAGGGCCCTTCGAGGCCCAGGGCGTACGAGATGCGGCCGGAGATGACGGACGCGGCCCGTGCCGTGGCCATGTATGCCTCGACGGCTTCCGGTACGCCTTCGGGGAAGTCGCCGTAGTCCTGGATGCCGGACCCCATGTAGACGCCGACGCGCCCGCCGCGCAGGGTCTCCGGGTCGATTCCGGCCCGTTCGAAGGCTTCCCAGGCGACTTCGAGGCTGAGGCGCTGCTGCGGGTCGGTGGCCTCCGCCTCCAGGGGGCTCATTCCGAAGAATCCGGCGTCGAAGTCGCCCGCGCCTTCGAGGAATCCGCCCTGGTGCACATAGCTGGTTCCCGGTTGCGAGGCGTCCTGGCCCATGAGCTGGTCGAGGTCCCAGCCTCGGTCGTCCGGCATGCCCGATACGGCGTCACGGCCCTCTGCCACCAGTTGCCACAGTTCTTCGGGGGTGGTCACCCCGCCGGGGAAGCGGCAGCCCATGGCCACGATCGCGATGGGTTCCTGCGCGGCGGCCTCGGCGTCCTGCAGGCGGCGCCGGGTGCGGTGCAGGTCGGCGGTCACCTTTTTGAGGTAGTCGAGGATCTTCTCGTCGTTGGCCATGTCGGTCTCACCGGGTCCTTCGGGGCAGATGACGGCAGGGGGCGGATGGCGGCAGCGTGCCCGTGTCAGGCGAGGCCGAGTTCCTGGTCGATGAAGGCGAGGACGTCGTCCGCGGAGGCTTCGTCGAGTGAGTCCCGCACGGCGGACGCCCCCGTGTCGCCGCTCTGGATGGTGGTCAGGGTGTCGAGGAGGGTCTGCAGCCGTGAGGTGATGCGGCTGCTGCGGATCTCCTCGATGTCCAGCGCCCCCACCAGTTCCTCGAACCGGTCGATCTCCGCGAGGACGGGCGTGGCGGTGTCGTCGCTGTCCGGGAAGAGCCGGGTGTGCAGGTGGTCGGCGAGTGCGGTGGGTGTCGCGTAGTCGAAGATCAGCGTCGCGGGCAGTTTGGCACCCGTGGCGGCGGTGAGAGCCTGGCGGAGTTCCACGGCGGCGACGGAGTCGAAGCCGAGGTCCTCGAAGGCGCGCTGCGGGTCGAGTTGCGAGGCCGCGTCGTATCCCAGCAGGGTCGCGACACGGGTACGTACGAGGTCGAGCACCGCGCGGCTTCGCTCGGCCGTGGAGAGGCCGGCGAGCCTGGCCATCAGGTCCTCCGCGTCCGAGCCCGCAGCTCCGGGTTCGGCGGAGAGGATCCGGCGTACGTCGTCGAGCGCGTCGAGCAGGGGGCGGGGGCGGGCGAGCGTGTAGGTGGGGACGAAGCGGGACCAGTCGAACTCGGCGACGACGAGATGGCTCTCGTCGTGCTCCAGGGCCTGCCGCAGCGCGCCGATGGCGTGGTGGGGGGCCATGGCGGGGGCGCCGATGCGTTCCATCGCGGCGGCGAGTTCGGCGTCGACCATACCGCCCTGCCAGGAGCTCCATGCCACGGACGTGGCGGTGAGCCCCCGGGATCGGCGCTGGTGGGCGAGGGCGTCGAGGCGGGCGTTGGCCGCGGCGTAGGCGGCCTGACCGGCGCTGCCCCAGACGGCGGCGCCGGAGGAGAACAGCACGAAGGCGTCAAGGGGCCGGTCGCCGAGGAGTGCGTCGAGGTGCCGGGCCCCGGTGACCTTGGCGTGGCCGACGGCCGCGAACTCCTCCTCGGTCAGTTCGGTGAGCGGTGCCATGCGCTGCATGGCACCGGCCGCGTGCACGACGGTGGTCAACGGCATGTCGTCCGGGACGGAGTCGAGAACCCGGGCCAGCGCGGCGCGGTCGGTGACGTCACAGGCGGCGAGGGTCACCCGGGTGCCGGACGCCTCCAGTTCGGCTGCCAGTTCGCGGGCACCGTCGGCCGCGCCGCCCTGCCGGCTGAGGAGCATCAGGTGCGGGATGCCGTCGGCGGCGAGCATGCGGGCGACGTGGGCACCCAGGCCGCCGGTGCCACCGGTGATCAGCGCGGTGCCGTGCGACGGGCGGGTCCGGACCGGCGTGCGGTCGCCCAGGGGGGCGCGGACGAGGCGGCGGGCGAGCATGCCCTCGGCGCGCAGGGCCACCGCGTCCTCTCCGGTGGCGCCCGAGAGCACGTCGCAGAGGCGGTGCAGGTCGGCCGGCCGGAGTTCGGCGGGGAGGTCGAGGGTGCCGCCCCAGGTGTCGGGGTGGTCGAGGGCGAGGGCGCCGCCGAGGCCCCAGAGCTGGGCCTGTTCCGGGGCGGTCAGCTCCGTGGAGCGGGAGGTGGCGACGGCGGACCGTGTGGCGCACCAGAGCCTGGGGGCGTCCGGGATGTCCGCGAGTGCCTGCACCAGGGTGACGGTGGCCGTGAGACCGCGGGTGAGATGGAGGTGTGCGGGTTCGGGGCGGTCGTCGAGGGCGAGCAGGGACAGGATGCCGGCGGCGGGCTGCTCGGCGAGACGGGCGGCCAGGTCCGCTCGGCCCAGGCCGGGGCCCGCTTCGATGATGTGCGGGGAGGCGCCGCGTTCGATCAGCGCGGCCAGGATCGCGGTGACCTCGGCGTTTTCGGTCTGTCCTTCGGCGACGGCGACGAGCCAGGGGGCGTCGAGCGCGGTGGCTCCGGCGGGCGGTGCGGGGACGGTCTGCCAGACGACGCGGTAGCGGAGGTTGTCGAGTACGGCCCTCTCCTGATGGAGGCGGCGCCAGCGTGCCATCGCGGGCACCACCTCGCCGAGTGCGCTCTCGGTGACCGAGAGCCGGTCGGCGAGAGCTGTGAAGTCCTCCCGTTCGACGGCTTCCCAGAAGGCCGCCCCGGCCGGGTCATCGGGCCGGCCGGTGGTGGTTTGTGCCTCGGGTCGCTCCTGCCAGTGGCTGCGGCGCTGGAAGGGGTAGGTGGGCAGGGAGACGCGGTGGCCTCCCCGGCCTTCGAAGAAGGCGTTCCAGTCGACCTTCGCGCCGTGCGCGTGGGCTTGGGAGACTGCGGCGATCAATGTGCGGGCCTCGTCGCGGTCACGGCGCAGGACGGGGACGCACAGGATGTCGTGGGCGGGCGTCAGGCAGTCGGCCGCCATGGGGCTGAGTGCCGCGTCGGGGCCGAGTTCCACGAAGCGGGTGACGCCCTGGCCCACCAGATGGGCAACACCGTCGGCGAACCGGACGGCCTCACGAACATGACGCACCCAGTACTCCGGCGACGTCACCTGCTCCACCGCCGCCTCGACACCCGTCACAAG
>NZ_JBIBHR010000046.1:0-9638 GCF_042957125.1 Streptomyces sp. NPDC008125 | reverse complement strand
GTGGTTGCCGCGTTGGGCCGGCTGCATGTGAGTGGTGTGTCGGTGGACTGGGCCCGGCTCTTCGAGGGCACGGGTGCCCGCCGCGTCGACCTGCCCACGTACGCGTTCCAGCGTGAGCGGTACTGGATGCAGGCGGAGTCCGGCGGCAACGACCCAGGCTCACTCGGCCTGGGTACCACGGGGCACCCGCTCCTCGGGGCCACCGTCACTCTTCCCGGAACGGACGGACCCGTGCTCACGGGGCGGCTGTCCCTCGACAGCCAGCCCTGGCTTGCCGATCACCGGATAGGCACCTCCGTCCTGTTCCCGGGGACGGGCCTGGTCGAGCTGGCGCTCTGCGCGGGCGCGCAGGCCGGATGCGACGTGCTCGACGAGTTGACTCTCCACGCACCCCTGGTGCTGCCGTCCCGCGGCGGCGTCCAGGTCCGGGTCGTGGTGGGCGCCGGCGACGGGACCGGCGCCAGGAGCGTCGCCGTGCACGCGAGGAACGAGGACGACGGGGCGGACGCGCCGTGGACCCTGCACGCCGACGGAGCGCTGCTCCCCGAGGTACCGGCACCTGCCCCCGACACCGCGACCTGGCCCCCACAGGACACAACTCCGGTGGAACTGGGAGACTTCTACGGCCAGTTGGCGGCGCAGGGATATGAGTACGGACCGGCGTTCCAGGGACTCGACGCGGTCTGGCGGCGCGGCCGCGAGATCTTCGCGGAGGTCGCCCTGCCCGCTGTCGCGGCCCCGGACGCCGAGCGCTACGGCCTGCACCCCGCCCTGTTCGACGCCGCGCTGCACGCGTCACTCCTCGACGGGGCCGACGCGGTACCCGGCGACGAGGGGACGGCGCATCTCCCCTTCGCGTGGAAGAGCGTGCGCCTCCACGCCACCGGCGCTTCCCGCCTCCGGGTAAGGATCGCACCGTCCGGTGCCGACAGCGTCACCGTGGACGGAGTGGACACCGAAGGACGTCCCGTGTTCTCCGTGGGCGCCCTCGTCACCCGCCCGGTGTCCGTGGACGCCACGGCCGGGACGGCGCAACGCGGTTCCCTCTATTCCCTGCGCTGGACGCCGCTCGTACCGGCCACCGCCCCCGAGGTCCTCGCCGTGCCCTGGGACCACCGCAACAGCAGCCCCGTGTCCGAGGACGCCGTGCTCGTCTGGGAATGCCCGCCGCCCGTCGGCGATCCGGTGTCCGCGGCGCACGAGCTGACAGCCCGTGCACTCGGCGTCGTACAGGAGTGGCTGACCGACGAACGGAATGCGGCCGGCCGGCTGCTCGTGGTCACGCGGGGCGCGGTTGCCCTGCCGGGCGAGACGCTCACACATCCGGCCGCCGCAGCCGTCGCAGGGCTGGTGCGGTCCGCGCAGAGCGAGAACCCGGGGCGGATCCTGCTCACGGACACCGACCCGGACAGCGACAGCATCGCCCCTTCGGGCGTCGCCGCCGTGGTCGCCTCCGGCGAACCCGAATCGGTGCTCCGGGAAAGCGGTGTGTGGGCGCCCCGGCTGACCCGTGTCCCGCGGGAGCAGGCCACGGCCGACCGCTCCCCGTTCGATGGGGACAACGCGACGGTGCTCGTCACCGGTGGTACGGGCACGCTCGGCGCGCTCGTAGCCCGTCACCTCGTCACCGGGCACGGCGTCCGACGGCTGGTGCTCACCGGCCGCCGCGGCCCCGACGCACCGGGAGCCACCGAGCTGCGTACCGAACTGGAGGGTCTGGGCGCCGAAGTGACCGTTGCCGCCTGCGACCTGGCCGACCGGGAGGCGGCCCGCGCCCTGCTGGCCGCGCACGCCCCGACAGCGGTCGTCCACTGTGCGGGGGTGCTGGAGGACGCCACCCTCGGCTCGCTCACCGCCGGTCAACTCTCCCGCGTCCTGCGGCCGAAGATCGACGCGGCGTGGAACCTGCACGAGCTGACGGCCGACCTCGACCTCTCCGCGTTCGTGCTCTTCTCATCCGTCGCAGGCGTCCTCGGCAATCCGGGCCAGGCCAACTACGCCGCCGGCAACGCCTTCCTGGACGCCCTCGCCGTCCGGCGGAAGGGACTGGGGCTGCCCGGTCAATCACTCGCGTGGGGGCTGTGGGCCGACGGCGACGGAATGGCGAGCGGGCTGGACGGTACCGACCTGCGCCGTATGAGCCGCTCCGGTGTGGAACCCCTCGCGCCGGCCCACGCACTGGCGCTACTGGACGAGGCGGGGCAGTCGGACGACGCGCTGCTCCTGCCGGTCCGCCTCGACCTCGTGACCCTGCGCGCGGCGGAGCCGCCGTCGCCCATCCTGTCCGGCCTGGTGCCCCGCAAGGCCCGTGCCACCTCCGCCGTACCGGCCGGGCAGCCACGGTCCCGCCTGGCCGCCCTGCCGCCCAAGGAGCGGCTGCGCGCCCTGGTCGACCTGGTGCGGGCCCAGGTGGCGTCCGTGCTCGGCCACGGGTCCGCGGCCGACGTCGAGCCCGACCGCGCCTTCACCGAGATCGGGTTCGACTCCCTGACCGCGATGGAGCTGCGCAACCGGCTCGTCTCCACGACCGGGTTGAGACTGCCCGCCACCCTGGTCTTCGACCACCCCAACGCCCGCGCTGTCGCCGGACACCTCGACACCCTCCTCGCGGGCGACAGCACCACGGCCGTCGCGGCCGTGGCCGCGACGGCCGACGACGACGACCCCGTCGTCATCGTGTCCATGGCCTGCCGCTACCCGGGCGGGGTGACCTCGCCCGAAGACCTGTGGCAGCTCGTCGACGACGCCGTCGACGCCATCACCGAGTTCCCCCGCAATCGCGGCTGGGACCTGGACCGGCTCTACGACCCCGAGTCCACCCGCCCCGGCACGTGCTACGTACGCCACGGCGGATTCCTGCACGACGCCGCCGACTTCGACCCCGGCTTCTTCGGGATCAGCCCGAACGACGCGCTGACCACCGACCCGCAGCACCGGCTGATGCTGGAGATCGCGTGGGAGGCGATGGAGCGGGCGACGATCGATCCGCTCTCGCTCAAGGGCACCACGACCGGTGTCTTCACCGGCACGATGTACCACGACTACGCGGGCAACAGCGCTGCCGGTTCGCTGGGCCCCGGCCGCGTCTCGTACACCTTCGGTTTCGAAGGGCCCTCGCTGGCCGTCGACACCGCCTGCTCCTCCTCCCTCGTCGCGCTGCACCTGGCCGCCCAGGCCGTGCGGTCGGGCGAATGCGAACTGGCCCTGGTCGGCGGCGTGACCGTCATGTCGACCCCCGAGACGTTCATCGAGTTCGCCCGGCAGCGCGGACTGTCCCGCGACGGCCGGTGCCGCTCGTTCTCCTCGGCCGCCGACGGCGCCGCGTGGTCCGAGGGCGCGGGCATGCTCGTGATCGAGCGGCTCTCCGACGCCCGTCGGAACGGACATCCGGTCCTGGCCGTCCTGCGCGGCAGCGCCGTCAACCAGGACGGTGCAAGCAACGGGCTCATGGCGCCCAACGGCCCGTCCCAGCAGCGCGTCATCCGCCAGGCCCTGGCGAACGCGGGACTCGGCACAGCCGACGTGGACGCCGTCGAGGCGCACGGCACCGGGACCACCCTGGGTGACCCGATCGAGGCGCAGGCCCTGCTCGCCACGTACGGCCAGGACCGCGTCGACGGGAAGCCGCTGTACCTGGGCTCGATCAAGTCGAACATCGGGCACGCCCAGGCCGCCGCCGGGATCGCCGGGGTGATCAAGATGGTCGAGGCGATGCGGCACGGCATCCTCCCGGCCTCCCTCCACCTGGACGAGCCCTCGTCCCAGGTCGACTGGGAGACGGGTGACGTCGTCCTGCTCTCGCAGGCGCGTCCGTGGCCCGAGCTGGACCGTCCGCGGCGCGCCGGAATCTCCTCGTTCGGCATCAGCGGCACCAACGCTCACGTGATCATCGAGGAGCCGGCGGCCGATTCCCCGGCGGCCGATTCCCCGGCGGCACCGACCGCCCCCGCGGCCACCGAGCAGAGCACGCCGACCCCCGTGCCGTGGTTCCTGTCGGCCCGCGACTCCGAGGGAACGGCCCGCCAGGCCGCCAGGCTGCTGACCCACCTGGAGTCCAGGCCCGCCGCGAGCGCACTCGACGTCGCCCACTCCCTGGCCACCACGCGCACCCCCCTGGAACAGCGCGCCGCGCTCCTGGTCACCGACCGGGCTCAGGCCATGCGCGACCTGGCCCTGCTCGCGGACGGCGCCACCGCCCCCTCGCTCGTGACCGCGCAGGACCCCGGAGGGGCCGGAGGCGGACCGACCGCGTTCCTCTTCTCCGGCCAGGGCTCCCAGCGCCTCGGCATGGGCGGGCGACTGCACCGCGCGCACCCCGTCTTCGCGCGTGCCTTCGACGAGGCCGTTGCCGCGCTCGACGCCCATCTCGACCGGCCGCTCGCCGACGTCGTGCGCGCGGACGAGGCCGCCCTGAACCGCACCGGATACACCCAGGCGGCGCTGTTCGCCTTCGAAGTGGCCCAGTTCAGGCTGCTGGAGTCCTGGGGCGTCCACCCCGACTTCCTCGCCGGCCACTCGATCGGCGAACTGGTCGCCGCCCACGTCAGCGGGGCCCTGTCGCTGCCGGATGCCGCACAGCTGGTCGCCGCCCGCGGCCTGCTGATGCAGGCCCTGCCGGAGGGCGGGGCCATGGCCGCCATCCGGGCGAGCGAAAAGGAGGTGGCACCGCTCCTCACCGCCGAGGTCGCCGTCGCCGCCGTCAACGGCCCCGAGTCCGTCGTCGTCTCGGGCACCGCCACCGCCGTACGGTCCGTGACGGACCACTTCGCGGCGCTGGGCCGCTCGGCCAAACCGCTGCGGGTGTCGCACGCCTTCCACTCGCCGCTGATGGACCCCATGCTGGAGGCCTTCGCCCGCGCCGCCGCAGGGATGACGGTGACCGAACCGTCCGTCCCGCTCGTGTCCACCCTGACCGGACGCGTCGTGACGGCCGCCGACCTCGCCGACCCCCGGCACTGGGTCGGACACGTGCGGGAAACCGTGCGGTTCGCCGAAGCCGTACGCACCCTGGACGAGGCGGGTGTCACCACCTACCTGGAGATCGGCCCCGACGCGGCGCTGTCCGCCCTGGGCCCCGCCTGCCTGCCCGACACGAGCACCGCCGCGTTCCTGCCGCTGTCGCGCCGCGACCGCGACGAGGCAGCGGAGCTCGTCGCAGCCCTCGCGCTCGCCCATGTACGCCATGTCCCCGTCGAC
Organism: Streptomyces sp. NPDC008125; assembly: GCF_042957125.1. Lineage (NCBI taxonomy): Bacteria > Bacillati > Actinomycetota > Actinomycetes > Kitasatosporales > Streptomycetaceae > Streptomyces > Streptomyces sp. NPDC008125. The sequence goes on along the minus strand of NZ_JBIBHR010000046.1, from coordinate 4,442 downwards.
TGGGCGGAGTTCTTCGCCGGGAGCGGGGCGAACCGCGTCGACCTCCCCACGTACGCGTTCCGCCGCCAACCGTTCTGGGCGCTGCCGGAACGGGCCGGGGCCGAGCTCACCGCCGCCGGAATCGGCACGACAGAACACCCGCTGCTCGCCGCGGTCGTGGCGCTGCCCGACGGCGGCGCCCTCCTGACCGGCCGGCTGAACAGTGCCGAACTGCCCTGGCTCCACGACCACGACCTGCTCGGGACCCCCGTTCTACCCGCCGCCGCGTTCGCCGACCTCGCCCTCAGCGCCGGAACGGGGACCGGCTGCCCCCGCCTGGACGAGCTGACGGTGACGGCCCAACTGCCGCTGGCCACCGGCCCCGGCCCGGAACTCCGGGTCACCGTCGGCGCACCCGCGGACGACGGCCGCCGCACGGTCGACATCCACTCCAGGAATCAGGAGGCGCGGGCGGAGGACGACGACCCGGCCTGGGTCAGGCACGCCCGGGGCGTACTCGCCCCGGCCGCCACCGAACCGGTCGCGGACACGGCAGCAGCCTGGCCGCCGGCGGGCGCCACCCCGGTGGACCCGAGCACCTTCTACGAGCGGCTGCTCGCTCTCGGCCACGGACTCGGCCCGGCCTTCCGCACCATCGGCTCCGCCTGGCGGAGCGGGGACGAGCTGTTCGCCGACGCCGTACTCGACGAGGAGACGGCCCGGGAGCAGTGTGCGCTGCACCCGGCCCTGCTCGACGCCGCCGTCCAGCTGGCCCGCTTCGGAGCCCTCTCCGCAGGCGAGGAGCCGGACGGCGACGCGCCGCTGAACCCCGCCGCCTGGACCGGCGTACAGGTGCACCGCGCCGGCGCCACCGGACTGCGGATACGGGTCCGCCCGACCGGCCCGGGCCGCGCGTCGTTCGACATCGCGGACGGTGAGGGACGGCCCGTCCTGACCGCCGAGGACGTCGAGTGGAAGCCCGTCACCGCCGCCGAACTGACCACCGGAACCCCGCCGGGCGCGCTGTACCGGCTGGAGTGGACGCCCGCACCCGTCGACATCGCCGACCTCGGATCCAGAACTGCCGTCCTCGCCGCCGCCGGGCCCCTCGACGACCCGCGAACCGGCCTTCCCTTTCCGGTCTTCGACCCGCGCCGTCCACTGGACGCGGACACCCCCGACTTCGTCCTGCTGCCTCTGGCCGCCCCGGCCGGCGACCAGCCGGAGGCCGCACGTACGCACGCGGCCGACGTGCTGGCCCACCTGAGGGAGTTCCTCAGCCACGCGCCGGACGGAGGGACCACCCGGCTGGCCGTCGTCACCCGGCACGCCGTCGCGGCGGGGGACGAGGCGCCGGACGTCCGGCACGCTGCCGTATGGGGTCTCGTCCGGGCCGCGCAGAGCGAACACCCCGGACGGTTCGTCCTCGCCGATGTGGACGGACTGGACGCCTCGGCGACCGCGCTGCCGGACGCCCTCGCCACCGGAGCCGACGAACTCGCCGTCCGGGGCGGCACCGTGCTGCTGCCGAAACTGGTCCCCGCGGAACCCGGCCCCGAGGCGCCCGCCCCCGCGGCGGGCGGCACGGTACTCGTCACCGGCGGACTCTCCGCGACGGGCGCCCCCCTGGTCCGCCGCCTCGTCACCGCACTCGGTGCCAGGCAGGTCCTCGTCGCCGACGGCACCACCACCCCCGAGGAGGCGGACGCGCTCACCGCGGGCACCGAAGCCGAAACGGTCGTCAGCGACCTCGACCCCGCCGACCGTGCGGCCCTGGCCGCCCTCCTGTCCGGCATCCCCGACGGCACCCCGCTCACCGCCGTCGTCCACCTGGGTCCCGCCGGGGAAGGCGCGCCGATCGGCGAACGCACCCCGCACCTCCTCGACGAGGCGCTGCGGCGGCACGGCGACGCCGCATGGAACCTGCACGAGCTGACGACCGGCCTCGACCTGTCGGCCTTCGTCCTCCTCACCTCGGCCCACAGTCTCGTCCACGGCGCCGAAGAGGCCCACCACGCAGCCGCGCACACCTTCCTGGACGCCCTCGCCCGGCACCGGCACGCCCTCGGCCTCCCCGCGACAGCAGTCGCCCTCGCCCCGGAGAACGCCACCGTGGGCGCCGGGCTGCTGCCGCTGAGCGCCGCGCGCACCACGGCACTCCTCGACGAGGCGCTGCGCACCCCGGCCGCCGCACTGTTCGCCCTCCACCCCGACCAGGGTGCCCTGCGCGCCCTCGCCGGCCACCTGCCCCCCGTACTCGGCACACTGGTCCGCACGCCGGGCCGCGCCGGAACCCGTCCGGGCACGGGCCGCTCCGCCGCCGCCGAACTGCGCAGCCGCCTCGCCGGCCGGAGCGAGGAGGAGCGGGGCCGGATTCTGCTGGAGCTCGTCCGCTCCCACGTCGCCACCCTGCTCGGCCACCCGAGCCCCGAGGCGGTCGGCGCGGACAGGGCCTTCCAGGACATCGGCTTCGACTCACTGGCCGCCGTCGAACTCCGCCGCCGGCTCGGCAGCGCCACCGGCCTCAGCCTCCCCGCCAGCCTCGTCTTCGACTACCCCGACTCCCGCGCCGTCGCCGCGCACCTCACCGGACTGATCGATGACGGGTCCGGGGAACAGGACGCCTCCGAAAGCCTGTGGGCCATGCTCGACCAGCTCGACGCCAGCCTCACCGCCGCACAGCCCGACGCCGGGACCCGCCCGCGCATCACGTCCCGGCTGGAGGCGCTGCTGCGCCGCTGGCAGGACACCCACGGTGGCGCCGACAGCCGCACCAGCGACGAGGACGCACTCGACGCCGTCACCGACGACGAACTGTTCGACGTGCTGGACCAGGAGATCGGACTCCTCTAGCCCCCCGACGACACCCGTGGGCCGGGCGGAGCCCAGCCCGCCCCGTCACCGACACGCACTACCCGTTCGCGCACCCCGCCGGTCACGGCACCGGTACCGCCCGGCACGGCCGACACCCGCACCGAGATTGGTTGAGGTACAGATGGCAACCCAGGACAAGCTTCGCGACTACCTCCAGCGGGCCACGGCGGACCTGCGGCAGGTGAAGCGCCGTCTGCGCGAAGCAGAGGCCAGGGAACACGAGCCGATGGCGATCGTCGGTATGAGCTGCCGCTACCCCGGCGGCGTGACCTCTCCCGACGAGCTGTGGGACCTCGTGGCCGAGGGCCGGGACGGCATCACGGCCTTTCCCGTCAACCGAGGCTGGGACGTGGACGGCCTGTACGACCCGGAACCCGCCACACCCGGACACACGTACGCCCGCGAGGGCGGCTTCCTCCACGAGGCGGACCTGTTCGACGCCGACTTCTTCCGAATGAGCCCCAAGGAAGCCCGCGAGACCGACCCCCAGCAGCGACTGCTGCTGGAGACGTCGTGGGAGGCCCTGGAAAACGCCGGAGTGGACCCGCTCTCCCTCAAGGGCTCCCTCACCGGCGTGTTCGCCGGCGTCGTCTACCACGACTACGCCACCGACGGCGGTACCGGCGGCCTGGCCAGCGTCGCCTCCGGACGAATCTCCTACACCCTCGGGCTCCAGGGACCGGCCGTCACCGTCGACACGGCCTGCTCCTCCTCCCTCGTCGCGCTCGACTGGGCGGTCAAGTCGCTGCGTACGGGGGAGTGCGACCTGGCCCTGGTCGGCGGCGTCACGGTGATGGCCACACCCACCTCCTTCGTGGGCTTCAGCCAGGAACGCGGCCTCGCCCCCGACGGCCGCTGCAAGTCCTTCGCGGCGGCCGCCGACGGTACGGGCTGGGGCGAAGGCGTCGGCATGCTCGTCGTCGAACGGCTCAGCGACGCCCGGCGCCACGGACACCCGGTGCTCGCCGTGGTCCGGGGCAGCGCCGTCAACTCGGACGGGGCCAGTAACGGCCTCACCGCTCCCAACGGCCCGGCACAGCAACGGCTCATCCACCAGGCCCTCGCAGCCGCCCAGCTCACCGCCGACCAGGTCGACGCGGTCGAGGCGCACGGCACCGGGACCACCCTCGGCGACCCGATCGAGGCACAGGCCCTGCTCGCCACGTACGGCCAGGGCCGCCCGGCCGGCCAACCGCTGTACCTGGGCTCGATCAAGTCGAACATCGGGCACGCCCAGGCCGCCGCCGGCGTCGGCGGAGTCATCAAGATGGTGCAGGCCATCCGCCACGGCATCCTGCCCCGCACCCTCCATGTGGACGGCCCGACACCGAACGTCGACTGGTCCACGGGTGATGTCTCCCTGCTCACCGAAGCCATCGCCTGGCCCGACCTCGGACGCCCGCGCCGGGCCGCGGTCTCGGCCTTCGGGCTGAGCGGTACCAATGCGCACGTGATCATCGAGGAGGCGCCGGTGGTCGGGGAGGGTGATGCGGGCGGTGTTGTGGGTGTCCCGTTGCCTGTTGTGCCGTTGGTGTTGTCCGCGCGCAGTGGTGTGGCGTTGAGGGAGCAGGCGGGTCGTCTGCTGGGCC
>NZ_JBIBHR010000045.1:0-12106 GCF_042957125.1 Streptomyces sp. NPDC008125 | reverse complement strand
CTACGAACGCAAACCCGAGCACTTCCTCGCCTTCGTCGGCATAGCAGCAACCCTCATCTGCCACCGACGACTCACCAAATGAGACAACCTCTTAGACAACTGCGGAGCATGCCTATAGCTGGAAAGCGGGTCCCTCCTCAGAGCCCGACCCCGGCCCAGGAGGGGGCCGAAATGCCGCTGCGCTGTCCAGTCGTGCGTCAGGGGCAGCCGGGGAATCGGGGTATGGGCAGCGGGTTCGGTAACGGGTGGCGCGTCCAGCCGGTGTCGTGGTCCCAGTGCAGGACGTGGGTCTCGTCCAGCAGGCAGCCGACCCAGAGGCCGGTGATGCCGACCGGTACGTTCGGAGACCGCTGGGGCAGCAGGCCCGGGGCGGCGAGACGGTGCCATGCGGAGGAACGCATCCAGGTGAGCCAGAAGAACACCTCTCGGCGCGGTCGGTCGGAAGCCGCGTTGAGCTTCAGGGCCAGGTCATCGTGCAGCCCGAACTCGACTTCCAGCAGGTCCACCAGTTCCGTTCCGCCGTCGGCGTCAGCGATGGGCGGCGGCTTCGCCGGGAGCGCGGTCCGCCAGGTCAGGGATCGTGCGAGGGCGATCCGTTCGCTCACCTCGCGGCGGGCCAGTTCGGCTAGTTCAGCATCGGTGTGGCGACCCGGGAAAAGGGCTCGCGTCGTCTCGGCCGACTTCCGTTCGTCCTCGGTCCGGCGCTTCTCCAGTGAAGCGAGGAAGTCCGGATCGAACGACCACAGTACCGGGCCCATCTGGGGAGGTTCCGGGAGGGGAGAGGGCGGTGGGGGCTTTCCCAGGCGTCGGTTCTTCTCGGCCTTCCCGGCCCAGTGGTCCGGGTTGAAAGCCGGCATCTGGTCGGACCCCGTCAGCAGGCCGACGCTGATGTAGCCGGTAGTCGTGTCGCTGGGCACGGAACAACCGAAGGCCACTCCAGCATTGCCCAGGACGCCGTACGGGCACGCCTCCTCATGGAATGGCTGCTCGATACAGGCCGTGCCGGGGTCGAAGCGGTGCACACCACGCCGTTCCAGCTCGGCCAGGGCCGGGCTGACGACGGTCAGGGCATCCTTGAAACGGGGGTTCCCCTTGCGGCCCCCGTAGGCTGCTTTCGCCGTGCTCTCGAACACCACATGCCAGCCCAGATTTAACTCGGGCATCGCACGTTCCTTGAGGTACGGCTCCCAGGAGCGCCGGTTCCGCTCAGCCACACTGCTGGTCACCTGTGTGACCTCAACCGCCCGATCAGCGCCGCACATGAAATCGAAGCGCCCGTTGGGGTCCGCGCGCACCTCATGGAAGTCACCGCACCGGGGGCAGCGGTCATACGGTTCGACGGTCTCACCCGTGCAGTACCGCAGGACGCCTGCCGCCCGCAGCTCCACCGGATCACTTGCTCGGGGCATGAGCCTCGTCCGTGCCGGCAGGCGCGTCCCAGGGGAGTACCAGCTGTTCCAGCGGCAGACGGGACAAGGTCTTGAACAAGTCGTCCCGGCGGTACCCGAGCCCCGCGGCAAGCAGAATCCGCACGTGCTGATCCAGTTCCTCGATCATCACCGCGGGCAGGCCGACGGCCTCCGAGATGACCCACGCATCCCGCAGGAGCAGCGCCAGATCGGTATCGCCAACCGGCAGATGGACATGCAGGTCCCACGGAGGGACGGTCTGCAGAGGGCCCCGTACCGCCCGGCTCCGCCGCGTGAGCAATCGCTGACCAGCCACTTGGAGAGCGCGCAGCACCGCCATTTCGGCCATGGCCGCCGCCACGGTCTCACGAGGGCTCTGGTTCATGATTCTCCTACTGGGTCTCGGAGGCGTGCCGCGGCTGGAGGAACGGGATCAGCGGGGCCGGCATCACGGCGGGGGATCCGAGCAGCTCCCATTGGCAGTCCGGCACTTTGCCGTCGAGGTCGCGCAACGACCGCCGCATCATCAACAGGGTCAGGGTGTCCGACGCCCGGTCCGTGGGGGACCAGTGGCGGTCTCCCACCTGGGCCATCAGCACCAGCCCCGACACGAAGGCCCTGCCCATCAGCCAGGCGAGGGCCGCGTCGCCCAGCTCGCCGGCCTCGAGCTCCGCCTCGACCCGTGCGCACAGGTCCAGCGCCCACTCGCGGGTCGCCCCGCTCACCTCCCAGGCTTCCCGCAGGTCCTCCAGCGGGGCCGCCTCCGCCAGACCCACCAGGGCGCCGCGGACGTCACCGTCGGGAACGGTGCTCATCCCGCCGTCCGGAAGGAACACCTCCCGGGCGGCATCAGGGACGTCCTCGACCGTGTACTCGGCCAGCGACGCCCCCGGGTTGCCCCACCCCGCCGGCTGCACGGCCCGCAGCACGTCACCGATCCCCTGCGGCGTGACGGCGGCACCTCCACGCAGCACCGTGGTCACCGCGGCAGCCGTGACCTCCCCGCCGGACAGGCTCGGAGGTTCCGGGTTCGCGTCCAGGTCGGCCAGCTCGGGAGGGGGCCACACCACCCCCCGGTCACACATGTACCGGGCGATGCCCTCATCGATCCGACGCACCCGCGCGGGAACGAGCCGCACCCGCTGCCCCGAGGCGACCACCTCGTCGGCGACGCGCTCCGCCCACTCCTCCTCGTCCTCCCCCTCTTCCGGACCTTCCTCGCCGAGCCCGGCGCCCAGGCCCCGGACCGCCTTGCCGAAGGCGTCCCGCACGGTCTCCTCCGGCACCGGGTGCCCTTCGCCGAACAGCGCCAGCGCCAAATGAGAGGGCCGAGCGCCCCTCCGCGCCAGCCGGGCGAGCGCCACGACCAGACCGAATGCCTCGTCGTCCGGAACCGTTGCGCTCCCGCGCCCTCGGCCCAGCGCCCGCTTCGTGTGTTCCGGCAACAGCCCCGCCCGCCGCCACGACGCAAGCTGCTTCGCCGACACAACGAAACCGTGCTGACGCGCGTGCTCGACGAGCTGCTGATCAGCGGAGACCGGACCAGGAGAAGACATGCCGCGAACCTACCTACTTCCGTCGGAAGAGGCCGCGCCTTCGGGAATTAGAGACCCCCCACCTTTACCCGGGCCGGGCGCACTGGGCCTGGTGACCTGGGGGAACCGCCGCAGCACACGGCCCGGCGACACATTAGGAGGAACCATGCTCACTGCACTGACCGCCCTGCTCCCGACCACCGGGCCCTTGCTCTGGGTCCTGATCACCGTCCTGCACATCTGGATCACCGTGTACGTCGTCATCGTCGGAGTCGCCCTGCTGCACCCCCGCCGCTCCCGCCGGAGGGAAGCCCGCCAGATCCTCGACTGCCACCTCCTCGTCCCCAGGCCCCTGTGACCCTGCTGGAGAAGTGACCGCGGGGTTGTGGCAAGGGTCGGCCCCGGCTCTTGCCATCCGGATTGGCTGATGTTGCCTTAACGGAGGTTGGTGGAAGACAGCACCTCTTTGTGGGAGATCATGCGGTGAAACCGCCGCTAAATTGGTCGAACAGAAGCGAGGAACAGCCGGGTCCGGCGTTTTGGGGGAGATCGTTATGTGCGTCCGTGTGGCCTCGTTCTGACGGGCTGCAGACGGATTCCGGGGGGAAGTTCGGCACGGCCGCCCCGCTCGTGCACAATGTGGCGCATGCCCGACCACCTCGAACTCGAACTTGCCGGTGCCGCGATCCGCGTGGAACTCGCTGGCGTCGGAGAGCCGGCCCCCGCACTTGCGCCAGCCGTCCCCTCCGAAGACGCCGCCGACCTGCCAGAGGGCTTCGGCGCTGTCATCCCGGTCGCCCGCGGCCGACGGGCCGCCGTGCTCGCCCAGGACGTGCTCCAGTCCGCCCTGCGGCCGCTCGGCCCGCTGCTCGAAGAGGTCCACACCGCGGTCACCGCCACCGCGCACCCGCCTCAGGAGCTAACGGTCGAGTTCGGCATCCAGATCGGCCAGGACCTCAAGCTCGGGATCGTGGGCGCCAACGGCCAGGCGACCATGACCGTCAGCGCCACCTGGCAGAACCAGGGCACCGGCGACGCCTCCCCGGCGTAGCCGATGGGTTGGTTCAGCCGTCCGGCAGCGCCGGTCTCCCACGCCGCGCTGCTGCGCGAGGGCGACAGAAAGGCGGCCGGAGCCGCCGCGCTACTCTCGCCGAACCACCTGCTGACCTGCGCACACGTCGTCAATGATGCGGTGGGGCGGGACCTGCTCTGCGCCGAACGCATAACCGGCGAGAAATTCCTGAGAGTCGCCTTCCACGGCTCCGGCCAGACCTCTCAATACGGCCGGGCCCGGCTGTCGGTCTGGGTGGCGCCCGAGCCACGGCCGGGCGACGTCGTGTGGGATGGCGATCTGGCGGTGCTCGAGCTGGAGGAGACGGCCCCCGAGTGGGCTACCCCCGTGGTCTGGCGGGAAATGACCGAGGGGCTGGAACTCCGCGCCTGGCACGGTGGCGGTGTCGGCATCACCTACGCCGACACTGTGGCCGGCTTCCGGGACGGCCCCGGCTGTTACCTCGACGGCTCTCTGACCGGCGCCGCCATCGGCCCCGGCTACAGCGGCGGACCCCTGCGGGTGAAGTCCGACAGAACCGTTGCCGGACTCGTCATCGCCCAGGTGATGCCCGGCCAGGACCCCTTGCGGGCGCAGGAGACCGTCCGGCGCAGTTGGGCCGTGCCCTGGCAGACGGTACGGGAGCGCCTGACCAGCGCGGGCGCACACGACATCCTCGTCGGATGCGAGGTCGTCGCACCGGATCACGTCGCCTGTACGGGACCTGCCGAGGACTCCGTACGCCAGATGGTCCCGATGTTGCGGGCCCTTCTGGACGACACGGCGCGCCGCGCCGACCACTGCAGGCACCTTGCCGCCGGCCTCGGCCTGGAGGCACCCTCTGGCGGCGAGCAGCCGGCGCCCACCCTGGACGAGTTGGCCACGCTGCTGCTCACCGAGCAACGGGCACTGGCCACCCTGACGGAGTCGCTGGCTCCTGTGGTCGGCGGCCACGGCGGTGACCGCACAATGCTGAATGGCCTGCTGGCACTCGGCCGTGTCGAGCCTGCAGTTAGGCTGCTCTCCGTCACCGAATATGAGCAGCTGCACACCGCCCTGCTCAGGGTCGCCGTGGACGAGCCGGAGCTGATCCCGCGCGCGGCGCAGGAGGCCCTGCGGCTCCTGGAGCTCCCGGAGGCGTTGACGCGTTCTCCTCGCCTGGCGGTGAAGGACGTCGACGTCGCCATACAGGCGCTGGAGGAGTACCCGGACGGGCGCGGCGCCATGACCGGCTCCCTGCCCGTCCCTGCGCTGCTCCGCCTCGCGGAGTTCGTGGCTGCCGCCGTCGCCGACCCGGACCGACGGTGGTGGCTGCGCGTCTGGTGCGAACATGTCGCCGGACGCCTGGGCATCAGCGTCGCCGCGCTCGCGGAACGCCGCGCGGACGCCGAGGCCTGGGCCGCCCGCGTCCCCGCGCCCGTCACGCAGGTCATCATGCGGCTGCACCGGGCGGGAGCCGCTGATCCGGACCGCTTCCTGTGCGAGATCTGGCTCGGCCACAAGGACGGCGGGCGCACTGCGGTGGCCACCCCGGAAGACCCAATGGAGCCGGGGGAGATCGGGCGGCTGATACGTCAGACGGTGGATGGCACCGAGACGGCGAACGGCCACGCTCCGACGCGCGTTGACGTGGTGGTGAAGGCCGACGGACTGGACATCCCCGTCGACGAGTGGGACGCGGGCAGCGTCCTGGGGGACCTCTTCCCCGACCTTGCCGAACTGAGCACGCCGCTGGGCGGCCGCTACCGGGTCACGCTGCGCTGCCCGGACTTGACCGGCAGTGTCCCCACTGCGGCGAGTGAGATGCGCAGACGCTGGGCCGTCGGGGGCGACGGGACACTCGTCGTCGACGAGTCGGCTCACGACATCATGAGCCTGTACAAACTCCTGGACAAGCCCCACCGCGACACCGCGCGGGTCGTCCTCCACGGGCCGCCGGAGCGACGGCAGCAACTCCTCCACGTGTGCCTGGCCATGGGAGTGCCCGTTGTGCTGTGGGACCGAGATGCTGGGTCGCACGAGGACGCGCCCCGGATGGACCCCCTCGACCCCACCGGCCCCCTCGACAAGCTCCCGCTGCGACTTCAGGAATTCCGAATGTCGCAGTACGCCGCCTCGACCTTGGACGGGGCGGCGCGACCGGCCCTCATCTGGGAGGAAGGCGAACTGGCGCTGCCAGGACCGCTGAGGCTGGCCGACCCGTCATGACGTACCACACCCACCGAACCCCCGCACCATGGAGAAGGACGGATACCCGATGACGGCCCACGAACCCCACGGGCAGCAGGACACGGCCGACGACGGGCAGGACGCCGACTGGCGGCTGTTCAAGGGCGACGGCCGCGCCAAGACCATCACCTTCCCCGAGGCCCCGCCCTGGCGGCGGTTCGGAAGCCACGCGGACAGTGAGACCGACACCTCCCACCACAACCGGCCCTATCTGATCGGCCCCCAGGAAGCAGACGTAGTCAACGCCGCACTGCTGCTCCGCCGGCCGCTCCTTGTGACCGGACACCCCGGGACAGGCAAGTCGTCCCTGGCGTACGCCGTGGCCCACGAGCTGTCCCTCGGTTCCGTCCTCCACTGGCCGGTCAACAGCCGCACCACACTCCAGGACGCGCTGTACCGCTACGACGCCATCGGCAGGCTCCGCGAGACCAACATGAGCCGCGAACCCCACGGTGGAGACGGCTCCACGCCGCTGGACCCGGGCATCGGCTCGTACTTGCGGCTCGGTCCGCTCGGTACCGCCCTGGTGGCATCAGAATCGCCGCGGGTGCTCCTCGTCGACGAACTCGACAAGGGCGACATCGACTTGCCGAACGACCTTTTGAACGTCTTCGAGGAAGGTGAGTTCGAGATCCCCGAGCTCGCCCGGCTCCCTGAGGAACAGTCCTCGGTAGGCGTGATGACCGCCGACTCCGGCCAGTGGACCGAGGTCGTCCGTGGCCGTGTCCGCTGCTCCGAGTTCCCCGTCGTCATCATCACCAGCAACGGCGAACGGGACTTTCCGCCGGCCTTCCTGCGACGCTGCGTCCGCCTCGACCTCCCGGAACCGGACGAAAACCGACTGCGCGCCATCATCTCCGCCCACCTCGATCCGAAGGGCGGCTTCGAAGCCCACGGCACGCCCAAGATCGACGACCTGATGCGTGCCTTCCTCGCCCGCAGGGCGCGCGGTGAGCTCGCCACGGACCAGCTCCTCAACGCCGTGTTCCTCCGGCGCGGCGGCGTTGAACTCGACGCGGACGGACTGCTGGACGCTGTCCTGCACCGGCTCGCGCGCACCCTGTGACAGGGCGGCCCATGCTGCAGCGGGTGCGCGACGCCCTGTCCGGCGACGGCGAGCTCCTCGATGCCGAGGAGCTCCGCGACGCGCTATGGCTCGCGGCCCGGTTGCCCCCGGCGGCGGCCACGGCGCTGGCACGGCTGGCCCGGGACACTGAGCCAGCCGCCGAGGCAACGATCCCGGCCGAGTCCGCCGCCGCGCCGTCGTTCGAGGGCGCGGACGAGCATCGGGACCCGCCCTCGAAAGAGCACCGGAACGAGACGGCCCCCGGCGGCAGAGCGCGTACCTTGCAGGACGGGCTGCACACGGCCCCCGTGCCGCCGAGTCAGGCCGCCTCCTCCGACCTATCCGCAATGGCCGTACGCGCGCCGGGAATAAAGGCCCTCGACGGTACGGAGCTCCGGACCGGGCGCGCCCTGCGCCCCCTGCGACAGCTTCGTCCCGACGCGCTGCGCACCGAACTCGACGTTGACGCGACAGTCTCAGCCATAGCCGAGACCGGCCTTCCCGACGCCGTGCTCCGCCCCGCACGGACCCGCTGGCTCGACCTGGCGGTCCTCGTCGACGACGGTGTTTCGATGCTCCTGTGGCAGCGGCTCGCGGGCGAGGTCCGTGCTCTGATGGAGCGGTGCGGCGCTTTCCGGGACGTACGCCTCCACGGCCTCGACAGCCGCACGCCCGGCGGTCCCCGGTTGACCGGCCGCCCGTACAGCGGGCGCGACCGGGCGCGTCCGCTGTCCACGGCCCTTGACCCTTCCGGCAACACCCTGTTCCTCGTGGTGAGCGATGGTGTCGGACGGGCCTGGCGGGACGGGACGATGCACAGGGAGCTCGACCGCGCCGCGTCGACGGGACCCGTGGCCGTCCTCCACGCGCTCCCGACGCGGCTTTGGGCGGGCTCGGGCATCGACGCACGGCCCTGGCGCGTGACGACTCGCCGCAGGGGAGCGACCAACCGGTCCTGGCACGTCGAGGACCCCGTCCTGCCGCCGGAACTGGCCTCCTACGGCGGTGTCCCGGTTCCCGTGCTTTCCGTGGAGGGGAGCGACATCGGCACCTGGGCCCAGCTCATCGGCTCCCCCGGAGAGACCGTGGTGCTCCCGCTCCTGACCGGTCCGGACAGGCCCGACTCCGCCGTCGGCGCACGGACGTTCACCCGGCCCGCCGGGTCCGTCGCGGCGGAGGAGACCGTGCTGCGGTTCAAGACCTCGGCGTCCTCGGAGGCGTACCGCCTCGCGGCGCACCTGGCGGCCGTGGCACCGCTCCCCGTTCCAGCGATGCGGCTCGTCCAGCACGCCCTGCAGCCGTCCGTCGACACAGCCCATCTGGCGGAGGTCTTCCTCGGCGGCCTCATGCACGGCGTCGACGGCTCCGCCGACCTCCCGCACCAGAAGACCTTCGACTTCACAGAGGATGTCCGCACGGTTCTGCTGGGCACGGTGCCGTCCTCCGAACTAGTCAGGACGGCACGGGAGGTCACAGCCCATCTCAGCAGACTCCCGAACGCGTCGACGGGATTCCCGGCATGGCTTCCCCACTCCGAGGGCCCGGAGCGGGTCAGGCCGGGCAGCCGCAGGCCCTTCGCCTGGATCGACGAGACCCTACGGCGCAGGCTCGGCTTCGCACCGCCCGCCCCGCCGGAACCGGAAACCGAACCGCTTAGTTCGCGTGTCGAGCTAAGAAATCTCCCCCACGGCTTCGCCCTCGACGAGGGGCTGACGGGGTGGTGTCGGCTGTCCGTCGCCGACCGCCGCTTCGAAGGCACGGACGGCTTGCCGTACGAGGTGTTCGCCGAGCACAGGGAGGGTTGGTCGGACATCCCGCTGCTCCTGGCCCACGACGGCGAGGGCTGCGTGCTCGTCATCCGCAGACCCGAGATGCGCAACCCTCGGGACGCCGTCGACCTCGTAACCACCGAGGTGACGGCGCTGAAGCGGCTGGACGGTTTCTTCGCGCCGCGACTCCTGGCCTGGGACGCCCACCGTCGCCGGCCCTGGCTCGCAGTCGAATGCGCGCTGGACGGCGCCTCGCAACCGGCACCGAACCTGCATGACTTCGTAGGGCAGCAGGGCAACCTGAACCGGGTGGGCCTGCTGGAGGTCGCCCGCCAGCTCGCGGCGAGCCTCGCCAACGCCCACGAGAACGGCCTGGTCCACGGCTCGCTCACCCCCCGTCGCGTGCTGGTGGCGGGGCGAAAAATGCAGGTTACCGGGTGGATGACCGCATCCGTAGACGGCAGGACCGGTCCGCACTGGGACGCGTACGCGCCAGACCCCCAGTACCGTGCCCCGGAGCTGGACATGCGCGGCATCAAACCGACCCGCGAGTCCGACGTGTACGCGCTCGGCGTCATCCTCCTGGAGGCAGCGACGGGCGAGGTGCGGGAGGAGCATCTCCCCGAAGCCACGCTGGTGCTGCCCGCTGGCCTGGTCTCTGCCGACTGGACGACGATCCTGGAGGCATGCACGCGGAGGGATCCCGCGCACCGGCCGTCTGCGGCCAGGCTGCAACGTGCCCTCGACTCCCTCGCGCTTCAGAGCCCCGGGGGCAGCCAGCCCATGCGGGTCTCTCTCGGACTTGATCCCAGCCTGGAGCCGGTGGGACTGGACCTGGAGAGCGAACACCGCGGCGGCCAGGGCCCCCACCTCCTGCTCCGTGGACTTCCGGCCACAATTCGCAGAAGCGTCCTACGCCGCGTGCTGGACCAGCTGACGCGGCAGAACCCGACGGGTCTCGGGCTAGTCCGCGCTGACTACGACGGACGCAGCGGGCTCAACCGCTTCGAGGACGTCGTGCCGGGTGCCTCGTTCCTCCGCCTGCACGACAACCCGGCACACGCCCTCTCGTTCTGCAAGACGCTTCGACAGGAAGTCACGAAGCGCTGGACCATGCTGGGGCGGAACAACGACGGCTTGGACTTCGGTGCTCTCGCAAATGACGCGGACGAGTATGGCATCCCACATGTTCTGCGGCGCCTCGTCGTCGTTGTGGAGGACTTCCAAAAGGCGCTGCTGCTGGCGCCGGAAGTGTCCACGGTGCTGAGACAGGTTGCGGTGGAAGGGCCACGGCTCGGCATGCATCTCATCGTCAGCACCGACGACGCGAACGAAGACACGATCGCGCGGGTATTCGGGAAACGGAAGCTGGCACGCATCGATTTGCGGGACCAGCGGTGGCGGGACAACCTACTGGAGACACCCCTGACGGCGGAGGTGACCCTGCAGCTTCCGTCGGCAGGGGGGCCGGTGTTGTTCCCCGCAGGGGTGGAGGACGCCTTCGAGCCCTTGTCAAGGAACTGATGAAGACGATCGATAAGTACGACACTCTGCAGCTCTACATGCGGCTTCCAGTGTCTATTGTCCCGAGCCGTAGCAGGGGTATCGGTGCTGCGGTCCGCGCGCGTCTCGCGGCTGACGGCCATGACATCGGCATGGGGTTTCGCTCGCATGGGGCGGCCACCGAAGAGGTCGCCACCGCTGTCATCGTCGCCAGGCACAGATGCCTGACCGTTCGGGTTGACACCGCAACGAGAACGACGTCGACCGGCTGTTCGACGTGGCAGGACAGGATAGCCTGGGGTTGCCTTAACGGAGTTTGGTGGAGTCGAGGGTCACCAACTTAGACAACTCGAGTCCCGAGGTTCAACTGAAACCTCAAGCTGCATGTCAGCCGCGCCGAGTAGGACCGCGACACGGCGACCGCGGGCAGGGTTCTCACCGGTCAGGCTGTCGTGCGAGGACATCGTTCAGCCGCGCACTGAGTGTGGGCAGAACCTGTGCGTAGAGGGTTTCGTGTTCGCACCCCTCACCGCCGTTGGCGACGATCTCCCGCAGCGCCAGGGGACCCTTCAGAGCGAGTTCGGAGGCGAGCTCAAGGTTCTTCTCGAGCTTGCTGGGCTCCTGCTTGTACTTGGGGCCGGCTCGGTACAGCTCGACGTCCATGCCGACGGGAGTGACGTGGCGTTCGATGCGCTCGGTGAGGTTGTGGATGATGCGGATACCGTGGGCGTCCAGGTCCTGCCAGGCGGTGACGGGCAGTGGAGTCATGGTGCGAAGGAATTCGACGAGTCCGTCGGTGGCGTATCCGGCGCCCCAGACGCACAGCCAGTGGTCGACGATCTCGGGGATCTTGCAAACCTGTTGGAAGGCGTCCTCGTTCTCGACGAGGACGATGCCGTCGTCATGCTCGGACATCTGCCCGGCGGACACACCGCCGAGGAGGCGCGCGACGTGCTGGTCCCGCTGATCCAGACCCTGCCCGCGCACCTGCGCGGCTCACTGACCTGGGTCCAGGGGTGCGAGATGGCCGCACACAAACAGTCCACCGTGGTCACGGGAGTACCGGTCTACTTCTGTGACCCCCACTCCCCCTGGCAGCGCGGGTCGAATGAGAACACCAACGGTCTGCTGCGGCGTTACTTCCCCCCAAGGGCACCGACCTGTCCGTGCACAGTGCCGAAGACCTTGAACACGTCGCCCAGCAACTCAACGGCTGACCACGCAAAACGCTCGGCTGGAGAAAACCAGCCGAGCGCCTGTGTGATCTACTGACCACCACGTAGGCCGTCAGGTGTTGCGAGGACCGCTAGAACCCAAGAATCCGCCACAGGGGAGCGGGGCCTCGATGCGTAGTCGACATTGCGTGAGCGCCCACGAGGGGCTGCGCTGCGGGTAGAGAATCCAGTCCATGGCAAGGAAATCCCGAGCGCGATCTACGGACAGCGCGACCCTAAGAGGTTGTCTCATTTGGTGAGTCGTCGGTGGCAGATGAGGGTTGCTGCTATGCCGACGAAGGCGAGGAAGTGCTCGGGTTTGCGTTCGTA
>NZ_JBIBHR010000044.1:0-13162 GCF_042957125.1 Streptomyces sp. NPDC008125 | reverse complement strand
CGATCTTCTGTCCTACCGGGAACTCCGTTGTCGTGTCCCGGCCTCTGCAGACACATCACCAGAAGTGACGGATCACGCAACGTCACCAGGGGATAGTCCCACCCAAACCCCGCACCATCAAGTGCCTGACCTGCACTGACGCGCTAACTCACCGGCATTGCTCTGAGCAGCAAGAATGAGGATGGTCGAGGTCCTTGTTCCTGCCACCTTCGGAGGCAAGGCTTCGGCGTAGTCGGACTTCGCCCTTTTTGATCACGTGAGGCCGAGATGGGCGAGGGTGCGGGTATGGTCCCTGGCTGTCCGGCGGATGCCGGCGGCGATGTTGCGGACGCCGGCCAGGCGGAGGGCTCCGATCGCGAGGTTTCTGTAGGTCGCCATCGCCTGGGGCGCGTTCCCGGTCCGCAGCTGGGAGGCGTCCTCGGCGAAGGTGACGTCCCTGACGTGGTGCAGGGCCTCGACCGTCCATTGCCCGCGAATCAGTTGGGCGAGCCGGACGGGCGGGGCCTGTTCCGCGGCGAGGCTGGTGACCGCGTAGACGGTCTTGAGGCTGATCTTCCCAGTCGTGCGATTCACGCGGCGGCGGACGATCTGGACAGCCTGGCGGGCGCCGGGGAAGAGCAGGTTGTTGACCGTGCAGACCTTCAGCCTGCGGATTTCACAGCGTCCGTGCCCGATCGTGCGGGTGCGGTCTTGGAGCGGAATCTGTTTCCAGGGAAGGGACTTGAGCTGCGTGCGGAGTTTCTTCGTGTTGCGCTTCACGATCACGATGTAATGGGCGTCCCGCCCACGCAGATAGGTGGCGTGGTCGACTTGAGTGTGCAGGGCATCGCTGGTCACGACGGTGCCGGACAGGTCAGGCAGCGTGTCCAGCAGAGGCCGGAATCGAGTGATCTCGTTGGTCTTCTCACGGACGTCCATCTGTGCGAGGACCAGCCCGCCGACGTGGTCGCAGGCGGCCAGGAGGTGGATTCTCCGGCCCTTGGCGCGAGCGGCCCCCCGCAGCGACTTCCCGTCGACGGCCAGTGCCTGCAACCCGCCCGCGTTCTGCCGCCGGCCGGCAAGCCAGATCCCGACCGCCCGGTCCAGGGCGTTTGCGTCGATCCGGGCCAGGACTCTGCGGATTGTTGTTTCCGCAGGCCAGGAGCGTTTCGGGAAGAGCGGGTCGACACGGATACCGAACCGCTCGAGGAGTTCTTCGGGGGCATCGGCCACCCATTCACTCACCGCCAGCAGCGACCTCGCACCGGCGAGGACCGCGCAGGCGGTCAAGGCCAGCACCGCGACGAGCGGATGCCGCACTCCGCGGGGATCGCGCGGGTCGGGGACCTGCGCGAGGCACTCCAGCAGGTCGGGGATCTCCCTGGGGGTGGCTCCCGGACGGGGGCCGAGTTGATCCAGGGCAGGGGGGATCAGAGATGATACGTCGGCAGACACGGACTTCCCAGGATCACAGAGCGTAGAGAACTCCATGATTACGGGCGTCCGTGCCTGTTCTGCACCCGACCCCGCCCAATCTGGTCACCCGTCAGGAAGTAGGCGTCATGCGAAAACACCGACGCCCCGAGGCTTACGTGACCACGGAACGGCAGCCCATCAAGGCTCTGTCCACGGACCTACTCGCCCGGCCGAACTCGAACGAAGCCCTCAGTCCAATCATCCTCATCGAGCTCGCAGGGGTCGAAGTAGAAGCACTCCGGTTCATCACGGAAGCCCGGTAGCAGTCGAGCCTGACGCACACGCTCTTCAACCCGTTCAAGGGTTGAGTAGATACCGAGCAGCTTTACGTCATCGCCGTCCGACTCGTCGCAGAACACGCCACTCTCATCGACGTGCACTGTCGAGCCGTCACCGCCAGCTTCGTTCTGGTGGCCGACATGCCACAGCGGATACACGATCACGGGCGCGAAGCTACCAGCACTCAAGTTCCTGGACGTTCGGCACCCCTCACCTCCTGGGCCCTCACGATCACAAACCGGGCATTACACGACTTTGCCGAGGCCCTGCCTTCGGAGGCACTTCTCAGGTGAAGAAGCGTATCGGGTTCTATCCATGTGTCCGCATCGAGGGCGATGGCCGTGGGGTGGTGTCCCAGGCCGGGGCCGTGCTGCTGATCGAGACGGTCCGCAGGGCCGGGCTGGACCAGGTGGTATCGGCGGCGCTTGCGCCGTGGCGGCGGCCGCGGGCGGTGCACGATCCGGGGAAGATCCTGCTGGACGTGGTCCTCGCGGTCGCGTTGGGCTTGGACTGCCTCGCGGATGTCGGGACGCTGCGGGCCGAGCCCGGCGTGTTCGGTCCGGTGGCCTCCGACCCGACGGTCTCCCGGCTCGTCGACGCCCTCGCCGCAGCTGGGCCGAAGGCCCTGTCCGCGATAAGGGCCGCTTGGACCGAAGCGCGTGAGCGCGTCTGGAAGCTGGCTGGCACTGCGGCGCCGGATGCCGCGGGGCAGGTGATCGTGGACCTGGACGGGGTGCTCGTGCTGGCCCACTACGAGAAGCAGGACGCCACCGCGACCTGGAAGAAGACCTTCGGCCACCACCCCCTGACGGGCTTCGTGGATCACGGAAGCGGCGGGAGCGGTGAGCCGGTCGCCGGCCTGCTCAGACCGGGCAACGCGGGCAGCAACACCGCCGCCGACCACATCACCACGGCTGGGCTCGCCCTGGCGCAACTGCCGAAGAAGTACCGGCGCGGACGCCGGACGCTGATCCGTACCGACTCCGGCGGCGGCACCCACGAGTTCGTGGCCTGGCTCGCCCAGCGCGGACGGTGGCTGTCGTACTCGGTCGGCATGACCATCACAGAGCAGATTCACCAGGCAGTCCTCAAGGTTCCCGCCACGGCCCGGACGGCAGCGATCGAGCCCGGCGGCGAGATCCGGCACGGCGCCTGGGTCGCCGAACTGTCCGGCGACTGCCTCAAGGGCCGGCCGAAGGGAATGCGGCTGATCGTGCGGAAGGAACGGCCTCATCCCGGCGCCCAGTTGCGGATCACCGACGCTGACGGACTGCGGCTGACCTGCTTTGCCACCAACACCACCGACATGCCGATCGCGGCACTTTGCTTGCGCAGGTGGCGACTCCAATAACGCCGGGCACGAAGCACTTTTGCTCTCGTGGCCGCCGCCCGCTCGGTGCTGAAGTTCGAGGACGCCATCGCCCCGGCGGCTCCAGCGCGCCGCAGCGCCCCACGTCTGCGCAGCCGTTTTAGCGCTCCCGAATTTGGGCCCTCAGTCAGTGCGTTGTGGCAAAGGGAGTCCCTGTTCGGTGAGCAGGGGCTTCTTCGTGTGCGGGGCATGGTCGCGGAGGGGTAGGGGCAGGCAGCGGGCGGCTTGTTGTTGATCGAGGAGGTTGTGATGCCGTCGGTGTTGGCGCTGATGGCACAGCGTGAGGCGCGGGCGAGGCAGGAGTTGGAGTCCTGGACGGAGGTTTTGGAGCAGGCTCAGGCGGAGGTGGATGCCGCGCGGGAGCGGGTCGAGCGGGCCCGGGTGGGGCGTGAGGAGCTCGTGGCGGTGCTGGCCGAGGAGAGCCCGGTGCATACGCCGGCATCCGTGCCGTCTCGTGGTGAGGCGGCTGCCGGCGTGGGATCGAGCAGCTCCGGCGCGGGGCATGGCGGGCGGCCGCCGGTGTGGCGGTCGGGCATGGGTGAGGAGGTGCTCAGCGGCGTGTATCGGGAGGTTTTCGCCGCGGTGGTGGCTGCTTCGGGGCCGGTGAACGGGGTGGAACTGACGCGGGCGGTGGGCCGGGAAGCGGAGATCAAGAACGAGGTGGAGAAGATCCGTCACCGTGCCTATGTGCTGGAGAAGCGGGGCTGGCTGGTGCGGGCGGAGGACGGGCGGTTCATGCCCGCGCCCGGGGCGGTCGGCCGGGGCGTTTCTCCGGCCAGCGCGGAGCGTCTGCGGCCAGGCGCCGGGACAGCCTGATGGTGGCTGCCCACCACACCATCTGGGCATGGTGGTCGGGGCGGCGTTCGTGGTCGCGGTTGAGGCGGCGTGAGCGGGAGAGCCAGCTCAGCGTGCGCTCCACCACCCACCTGCGGGCCAGTACGACAAATCCGCGTTGTCCGCCACAGCGGCGCACGACCTCGATCCGCACCCCGTGGCGGGCGAACGCCTTCGCCAGCGCCGGCCCCTGGTAGGCGCTGTCGACCCACACCAGCTTCAGCAGCCGGCCCGGCTGGTCCATGAACGTCTCCAGCAGCGCGGGCGCGGCCTTGGAGTCGTGCACATCGGCCGTGGTCACGGTCACCTCCAGGAGCAGACCCTCGGAATCGGTCAGGATGTGACGCTTGCGCCCGTCACGTGACTTGCCGCCGTCGTATCCGCGGCTGTCCTCGCCGACGGTCTCGGAGGCGTCCACCGACTGACTGTCGATGATTCCTGCACTGGGCTCGGCGTTGCGGCCTGCGCGTGCCCTCGCCGAACATCGCAGGCGTTCGTACAGCTCACGCACGTAGTCGCAGGCCCGCCAGCGGCGGAAGAAGTCGTAGACCGCCCGCCAGTACGGGAAATCGACCGGCAGAGCCGTCCACTTCACACCGTTGTCGACCAGATAACGCACAGCGTCGAGTATCTCGCGGTGGCAATACGCCTCCGGACGCCCGCCCCGCTTGAGGAGCCAGGCCGGCACCGGCATCGCCGAGCGGATCTCGGCCCACTCCGCATCCGTCATGTCACTGGGATAGCAGCCCGCCCGCAGCCCTGGAGCGATCGAACCGAACCGGTGCACGTAGCAGTCACACCCAGGGGTGACCGCGGTGGACGCAGGCATAGAGATACTGCTCAACTGATCGGGCAACGGGCTTCCTTGGTCGTGCTGGTGTCGTAACCGCGTCACTACCAAGGGGCCCGTTCTCTCATGCCCGCGGCCGCACCCGTACCTCTGTCCAGATGATCACCCGCGCCGCACCTCGAACGAAATCCGGTTTGCCACAACGCACTCAGCAGGCGGCGTGTGGAATCTTGCGTCTTCCATGGGGCTCGTTGTCGATCCACATATTGATATGCGAGGGCGAGACTGTCAGCACCAACTCCAAGCACACCTCTGGACGCACGAAGGCGCAGGGCCGCTGCCGTGCTGTCGGCCCTGCGCCTAGCGGGTAAGTCAGTCGCTCGTTATCGGTGGTCTCGTTACCGCCACTTTTTCGGAACGTTCGACATCTGGGTTAGCAAATCCCAGTCTGCAGGCTTGTCTGCGGGGCGGGCCCAAGAGGCGCCCTCTGCAACCCACCAACCTCTGTACATGCGTACCCTTTTCAGGTCCGCATCCTCCAGGCCGGCTTCCATATTGCAGCAGTTGCAGATAACGCCCTGCGAGAAGATGCCGATCCAAGTCGGAATGTCCTCGAAGTCATACCCGCATACGCGGCAGATGAATTCTTCTTTTTCACTCATGCCCACTAGCCCTTCTATTTGATTACGGTTCCGCGCTTTGGATCAAGCAACCAGTCCTCTAGAGTAGTCTCGAATCCTCCCACATTCGTTGGCGACCATTTACTAGGCTTGTACATGGTCTGCGGAACTCCTTCTTTAGTGAATGCGGACCAGACCTTCGTGGTTTCGTCGAAAACCGCGAGGGCTCCGCCATTTTGTTCGTATATCCGGAATCCCTCAACGGCCTTTTTGTTCATTGCTAGCGCCCCGTACGAATGTGCGAGCTCGACGAACTCTTTGGCGTTTGCAAGGTAAGGGAAGTCGCCCCCGTGCTTATTCCAATGCCATAGGGCATTGGCCGCCTCGGAAGCCTTTTTACCCTTGGACCAGATGTGCGGAGCTTTACCGACCGCACGCTGGGCTTTCATAAACGCTTCAACGGCGTGGACGCCGTTCTTTCCCCATTTGCCGGCGGTGAACCCCCAGCCGGCGACGGGGATCATAGCGGCACAAGATAGTGCCCCGTTCAGGGTGTCGCCTTCTGCTCCGTACCAGCCGCAGTTGAGCCCGTCGGCCCACTCGCCGCCCACTGGGATGAGGCCGATCACGTCGAGAGAGAGGTGCCCGACCCCGCTGAGGACGTCCCAGACGCTGATGTCTCCCGCAGCCATCTCGGCGGCGAGGTCGTCCTCCATCTTCTGCAGTTCGGCCTGCTGCTCGCGGTCGAGAATAGCGCGCTCGGCCTTGTCCTCCGCAGCTTGCTTGGTGACATAGGCTGCCAACGCGTCCGCAGATGCCTGGTCGGCGGCGGCACTGTCTTTCCCTGCCGCTACCGCAGACGCGCGGGCATTCTCTGCGGATGCCCAGGCGTCGTTGGCGGAGATTCGCGCAGCGGAGGCGGAGTTTTCCGCGTGGATGGCAGAGTTCTCCGCGTCGCGAGCAGCGCTCTGTGCCTCCGCCTCCGCGTCGCGTGCTCTCTGGGCG
This sequence comes from Streptomyces sp. NPDC008125, assembly GCF_042957125.1. Lineage (NCBI taxonomy): Bacteria > Bacillati > Actinomycetota > Actinomycetes > Kitasatosporales > Streptomycetaceae > Streptomyces > Streptomyces sp. NPDC008125. The sequence goes on along the minus strand of NZ_JBIBHR010000044.1, from coordinate 6,810 downwards.
GATTTTGCGGCGTCGGCGGCGGAGGTCGCAGCCTCTTGCGCCGACCGAGTCGCTTGGGCGGCGTAACCTTGCGCGGTCGTGGCTGAGGCCGCAGCCTGCCTGGCGTAGTCGTCAGCTTCCGCCGCGGCTTTGCGTGCCGTGGCAGCGACCTGTCCGGCCAAGGCGGCGTTCTGCTGGGCTATGGCCGCAGTTTTCGACGCTTCCGCAATGAGCTGCTGGATCTGGCTGATGTGTGTGGCCGAGAGTAGATCCTTGCGCTGGGCCATGTACTGGCCTGTCTGTACGAACTCGTGAAGCAGCTGGGGCGGACCCGCCATGGCAATCCGTGCCGCTGCTACGACTTCCGGCCCACCGGAGTCGATGAGTTGTGCCGCACGAACCATTTCGTCGTCATACCGGGCCGCGTACTGGCCCGATGTGATGAAGGCCCGATATTGCTCGGTAGATCCAGAGTTCAGGGCCAGTCGCCCCTCCTCCTGGACACCGCGTCCACCGGAAGAGATGATCTGGGCGATGGTGATGCGTGATTCGTCAGCTGCGGCTTCGTACTGGCCGTGGCTCAGGAATTCGGTGATCGCGGCTGCGTTCCCCAGCAGAGCTTCCTCTGCCGCCGTGCGGACAGCTTCCGTCTCGCTGTCTCGGGCCAGACGCTCGACGCGAGCACGCTCATCCTGCTTCGCAGCCTGTTCCCAGCCTGCGCGAATGTATGAGGCGACGGTCTCGTCCGAACTGGCGAGGGCGACTTCCGCGGCTGTGCGACTCCAGGGGCCACGGGTCTTCATCGCCAGCAGCGCCACTTGGCGTCCCTTGGCGGCGATTTCCGCGGTATCGGCACCAGGGGCTGCCGCTTCGCCGGCGAGTTGTTGCGCCCGCGCGTCGAGGGCCGTGGAGTCGTCTGCGGCCTGCTTTTCGGCGGCGCTGTTGTCGGCGACCAGCTGAGCGAGGTCCTTTGCCTGCTCGATGCCTTCGTTGGTCCGGGCCGCGAGCTCCTCAGCCTCGATCTCCTGCGCCAACGCATGCGTCGTCTTGGCTTCCGCAACTGCTGCACTGGCCGCGTCGGCCGCGACCTTTGCAGCGTTGGCGTGGGCGGTCGACTGGGCCGCTGCTGTCGCAGCGTCGCCTGCGCGATCTGCAGCGTCATCTGCTGCTGTAGCCGCTGCTTCAGCGTGCTCTGCCGCTGAATTGGCGGCATCACGAGCTTCACCTGCTGCCTGGGCGGACTTCTGCGCCAGCGCTGCGGCCGCGTTCGCCGCCCGGGTGGCTTCCGCGGCGTGACGGCGTGCGGCGCCAGCGGCGTTCGCAGCTACCGTCGAGTGGACGCCAGCCTGGTCGGCGTAACCGCTGGCTTCGGTTGCCGCGTCTGCCGCCGCGTCGGCATTCGCGCCCGCGCTCGATGCCGCTTCTGCGGCGGTGCCGGCAGCGGAAGCCGCGATGCCTGCCTGTGTGGAGGCCTCAGCCGCGAGGCGTGCCCCCTTTGCCGCTGTTCTGGCGTCCTCGGCAGCCTTGCGCGCGTCTGCGGCCTTGCCTTTGTCGGATGCGGCGTCTGCAGCTGCGCTCTGTGCTCGCGAAGCTGCCTGGGCGGCGCCAGCTGCTGCGGATGCCGCCTGGGCAGCCGCGTTCGATGCGATCCGGGCCGAGTTGTTAGCCGCACGGGCCGCATCGATCGCCTGCTGCGCTGCGGCGGCCGCCTGCTTCGCAGCAGTCGCTGCCCGCCCTGCGGCGCTTGCGGCGCGCTGGGCATCAGTCTTGGCGGCGAGGGTCTCGGCAGCCGCCTTCTGCGCGGCTTTCTTGGCCAGAGCCGAGGCTGCCACGGCGCGTGCAGAGGTGTCCTTGGCTTTCTCGGTTTCTGCGGCGGCCTGTCGGCCTGCCTCTGTTGCCTGAGCCGCCAGCTGTGCGACTGTTGCGTGCTCCTGATCCCGCGAGCGGGCTACGTACTGGCCGACCTCAAGGAACTCGCGAATGTCATCCGAAGTACCGTTGAGCGCTATGCGGCCGGCCGCGATCACGGCAGGACCGCCAGTGCTCAGAATCTGGACCAACTGGACGCGTTCGTCGTCCTCGCGCTCGGTGTACTGGCCGTCGTTGAGGAACGCCTCTACGTCTGCCTGCGTTCCGTTGAGGGCAGCCCTGCCAGCCTCCTGAACGCCACGGCCACCCGCACTGATGACCTGAGCGACCTGGACTCGCTGATCCTCTTCCAGAGGTTCCTTCCAACCGCTCTCCAGGAAGGTACTCAGTTGCTCGGGAGTCCCTGACAAGGCGGCCCGAGCGGCTTCCTGGACACCCCGGCCCCCCAGGGATGCTATCTGCGCGGCTGCGACCTGGTTGTCCTCGAACTGCTCCTCGTCCTTCACCTCCTCGAGGAAGTGCTGCACGTCTTCGTCGGTGCCAGTCAGGGCCACCTCAGCGGCCGCGCGAACGCCGGGCCCTCCGGATTTCCACAACTCGACGATCTGTCCGCGCTCCGTCGCCGGGACCGCGCTCACGACCTCGTCCACGTCGGAGTCGTCGGCCGCCATGGCGGGCGGTGAGCCCAGCAAGCCCAAGACCAGCGCCACGGGCAAGAGGGCCAGGCAGACGGAGCGAATCACTGAAGTGCTCCAGGTTGTTCTGCGCCCGCGATTTCTTCGTTTCAAGGGGCACCCATCCCATCGTCCGGCAACTCTAGAGCCGGAAATGAATTTCAACGGGCACGAGCATAACTGCATGACATCCACCTCCTGTTCACCTCGCGCGAGGATGATGGGCGGAGTGGACTGCTCGCGAAAATGGTAGACCGTTGGAGTCGATCCGTGCGTGCAACGTGAGTCATCTGCATGATCTGACCTGTGCAAACCATGACATCGGTCAGGTTTCTACATCGATCTAGTCGATACGCGTAGCCACCCACCAGGAGACTAGGGCGACTTGACCGGTCGTTAGGCGTACCGTAGTTTCCGTCTGCACCTTTTCAAAACGATCACATCTGCTTCAGGGGCTTGGGTCGACAGTTCGCCCCCGAAAGGATTTCAGTGGTAACTAGCTTCTACAGACGCGCTCTTGGAGCTGTCGTGGGCATCGTCGCCCTTGTCAGCATTCCCACTCTGGCTGCCGCAGACGACTCTGCGACTCCTGCCGCGGCCGACACCGCACCGCCCTCCGCAGTCGAGGACTTCGCCTACCCGAACGCTGACAAGATCCTGGCTGAGCGAGGAGTCAAGCTCATCAAAGGCGACGGCAACATCCTGCTGGGCGAGTGCGACGGCTCGGCCCAGCAGATCAAGGTGATCGCCCGTCACAACCAGAGCGTCTGCTTCCAGGCCAGCGGTACAACGGGATACATCACTCTCGAGCTGGATGAGGTCTTCTACATCGAAACGGCGAGCCACCCCATCACGGCAGACCTGACCGCTGACGGCGAGACGCAGACCGTCAACGTCGCTGAGGGCGGATTCAAGAGCGTCGGCGAAGGAGTCGGCGGCGCGCCCACTGTGCTGGTCGAGATCCGCGTCACTGGCTGACCGTACAACCGTGTTCGTACGCCGAAGGCGCGGAGCTGCCGGCCGTCCGGCGCGTCCCCCCGCCGCGGCGAGGTCTTCGCTGGCGGTAAGCCAGCGGGCCCGTCTTGCTTCATCCGATTTGTAAGGAATGTATATGTCTGGCATGCGTCCGCGCTCTGCCTGGGTCACCTTGCTGCTTGCCGCAGCAGTATCAGCTGGCGCGCTCACCGGCCTCCCGGCCTACGCGATGGACGGCGACGCTGCGGCAAGCGGCGCGAGCACCTACACCGCCAAGATCGACGTCGGCGGCGTGCGCGCCTGCTCGGGCACGTTGATCAACAACCAGTGGCTGATCACCGCAGCCAGTTGCTTCGTTGACGACCCGATTCAGGCCACAACTCTCGCGGCGGGAGCGCCGAAGCTCAAGTCCACGGCTACCATCGGCCGCACCAAGCTGGCGGAAACCACCGGTCAAGTGCGGGAGATCACGGAGTTGATACCGCGTACCGACCGTGACCTTGTGCTGGCCAAGCTCGCCAGTCCGGTCTCCGGCCCCTCCTTCCTGCACCCTGCAACCTCCGCGCCCACCGCAGGCGAGGCCCTGAAGAGCGCTGGATACGGGCGGACCAAGGACAGCTGGGTCCCCAACGCCCTGCACGTCGGCGCCCTCGCCGTCGGATCGGTCGAAGCCACGACAGTCAGCATCGACGGCACTCCGATATGCAAGGGCGACACCGGCTCGCCCGTCTTCCGCGAGGTCAACGGCCGGCCCGAACTCGCCGCAATCGCTACCAACTCCTGGCAGGGAGGCTGCCTCGGAACGGACGAGACCCGCACCGGCGCGGTCGCCTCCCGGGTGGACGACATCCGGGCCTGGATCACGGAGAACACCGCCTCCACCCTGAACGTCTGGTACATGCAGATGCTCACCAAGACCTCCACGGGCCTCTACCACTCCATGCGCGACAGTAACGGCGACTGGACCGGCTTCGGCAACGTGCAGAACGCCGCCGGCACCATCCAGGACATTGCGTACGCCGCGGACGCCGCCATCAAGGGCAAGAACTACGTCTTCGCCGTCGGCGGCAACGGCCACCTCTACGAGGCCAACCGACGGGCCACCGGCGGCTGGGACGCCTTCCGCGACCTGACCACCGAACTCGGAGACAAGCCCGGCCTCACACGTGTCGCGGTCACCTCCACCGGTACCGGCCTCGCCCTGATCGGGCTGGCCGACGGACGGGTCTATCACGCGACTCAAGACGCCAACGAGGTCTGGTCAAAGTGGGGCGACGTCAGCGCGAAGCTCGGCTTCCTCGGCAACGCCACCCAGGTGACAGTCGCTCAGACCTCCGGCGGTGAGACGCAGGTCGGCGTCGCCGCCGACGGCAAGGCTTACCATGGCATCCGCAAGTCCGACGGGACGTGGAGCACCGACTGGGGCTCCGTCAGCGGACTCTCGACAGGTCTGACGGCCAAGGTCAACGGCATGTCCTTCGCCAGTGTCGCGGGCGACCTTCAGGTCGTGATCACCAGCGTCACGGGGGAGAAGAAGCACGCCATCCGCAAGGCTGACGGTACGTGGAGCAAGTTCGGCGATCTGGGCGACGAACTCGGGCGTGACATCACCACCGGTATCGACGCCACGGCGGTCAACGGTGAACTCCAGACCGCTGTCGTCACCACGGACGGGAAGATCAAGCACACCGTGCGCCACGCCGACGGGAGTTGGGACGCGACCGAGCAGGTCTCCGGCTTCAGCGGCACCCTGCAGAGCATCGCTCTGACCGGCAGCACCAGCTGAGCAGACTCTCCCCCGCACGCGACGGCCGGTGAGCAACATCGACGCGGCACTGACGGGCAGCCTCCCACTCAGCATACCGACTGTCCTCACGCCTGGGGGCAGCGCTCAAGGGCTCGCCCGGGGTGCAGGCGCCGCCGGTTGCAGCCGCTTTCAGCCGTGAGGCGGGCGCGCCCAACCAAGTAACGCGAGTTCCGTCCCGGCCCACAGGCGCGGGGCGGAACTCGTTCGTGTTTCCACCCACCCATCCCGGCCGCAGCACCGGTTCCGGCACAAGAGTGCTAAGACCGTGTCCTACGTGGTGAGTCGGACGAGACGTTTGTAGCAGCAGAGGGCGGCCGCGAGTCCGAGAAAGGCCAGGTAGTTGCGAGAGTCGCGTTCGTATCGGTGGTTGAGTCTGCGGTAGCCGGTGAACCAGGACATCGTGCGTTCGATGACCCACCGGCGGCGCCAAATCGTTCGCTGGACTCGACTCCCTTACGGGCGATACGCACGCCGATGTGCTTGCCCCACAGCCATTTTCGCAGGTGGGGCACATCGTAGGCTTTGTCGGCGTGCAGGCGCCGTGGCTTGAAGTAGCGGCCGCGATGGGGGTCGTGTCTCGTTTGGTTGCCCTCGATCATCGGCTTCAGCGCGAGGCTGTCGTGGGTGTTCGCCGCTGAGACACCGACGAGGAGGGGCAGTCCGTTCGCGTCCGACAAGACGTGCATCTTGGAACCCGGCTTGCCCCGGTCCACCGGGCTCGGACCTGTAAGTTCGCCCCCTTTTTAGCCCTCACGTGGGCGGAGTCGAGAACGGCCCGGGACAGATCCAGCAGGCCAACGTCGTCCAGGCGGTGCAGGATCTCCTCATGGAGCCGGCCCCACACACCGGCTCTCGACCAGATGAGGAACCTGCGGTGGGCCGTCGACTTCGATATCCCGAAGCACGGCGGCAACGCCCGCCAGGCGCATCCGCTCACCAGCACGTAGATGATCGCCGCGAACAGCGTCTCATCAGGCGTGTCCTGCGTCCCGCCGCCCTGCGGCCGCACCTTCGACGGCGGGATCAGCGGCTCCGCGATCTCCCACAGCCCGTCCGGAACAATCCAACTCCACGTACCCCGCCCCATAACTCACCCAACGAGCCGATCCCACGTAGGACACGGTCTACTGAGATTGAACTCGTGAAGTCGTAGGGGCTGACGGGGGGTGCTTGCCTGCGGTATTACGGGAGGATGAGGTATCCACAGGGTGGCGGGTTGACCGCTGAACGGCAGTGCAGGCGCGAGGAGTTACGGCTCCAGGCGGCTGAGCGGTTCGCTCGGGGCGAGGGCAGTACGGCGATCGCCAGGGATCTGCGGGTCAGTGTCCGATCGGTGCAGCGGTGGCGTCACACGTGGGCCGAGGGCGGCCCACGGTCCTTGCGGTCGCAGGGGCCCGCGTCGCTGCCGCGACTGAGTGAGAAGCAGTTCGCTCAGCTGGAGTCCGAGCTGGCCAAGGGACCGGCCGCGCACGGCTGGGAGGACCAGCGCTGGACTTTGAACCGTGT
>NZ_JBIBHR010000043.1:12164-13639 GCF_042957125.1 Streptomyces sp. NPDC008125 | reverse complement strand
TGGGCCCAGCCGAGGCTGTGTCCGTACCGGATCCGGGCGCGGGACTGCTCGTCGGTCAGCAGCTCCGGGGCGCAGCCGGGCTTGCAGTCGGCGGGAAGGCCGGGCAGGTCCCAGTCCTTCACGGGGCCGGCGGGCCGCTGCGGGACGGGCTGCTCCTGGACGTCGTCCTCGACGCGGACGTTCACCCGGGCCGGGGCGGTCTGGGCGGCGGCCGCGGTGGTCACCACGGGGCGCTGCGGAGCAGCGGGAGCTGCAACAGGTCGGGCCGCGTCCAGTGCCGCAACAGCGGCTTCGGCCGCTGACGTGGCCGTTCCCCCCGTGTGAGTCGTGGCTGCTGCACCTGCGGCAGCTGCGGCCGGGGTGGAGTACGAGGGGCTGACCTGTGCCATGGGTCGGGCGGGCTGCCCCATGGCGGCCATGCCGGTTCCGGCCCCGGAGCGGGGGGTTTCCCCCGTCTGGAACTGACCCATGGCACCCATGGCACCCATGGCACCCATGGCAGGTGCGGGGGCCACTGCGGCCGGGGCTTCTTGCCGGGGCGCCGCGGCTGCCGGTTCGGCCGGGCGTGCAAATGCTGCGCTGTCCGTCGTCCGAGGCGCCGGGGAGGGTGCGGGGGCCGGGGCGGGGCTGTCGGCTGCTGTCGTGCGGGCGTCGGCCGTGGGCGCGACGGCAGGGCCCTTGTCGGCTCCAGCACGGGCCTGCGGGGCCCGATGCCCCGTCTGAGACCCGGACGCGACAGGCACGACAGGCACCGGCGCCGGTACGGCCGACGCGGGGCCGGCCTCCTCCTGGTGGTCGTGGACGGCGGGCGTCTGCGCCTTCGCGGAGACGTGCTGGCGGGTGGTGAGCACGACTCCCACCAGGTGGACCACGACGGCCGCGACGAGCGGCGGCACGGTTGAGACGCCGATCCGCAGCCACGCCGTGACTTCCACGTCCTTGGACTGCACCAGGTGACCGAGCGCGTTGAGGCCGACCGAGCCGAAGACGGCGGCCAGCGTCACCGCACGGGCCAGCGAGCGGGCCTGCTTGCTCATCCGATCCGCCAGCCATACCGCCCCCGCGACCAGGGCGAGCGCGTCCACGGCCACCGGCAGAGACCACGACATCCGCACCGCGCCCCACGTCTGGACCCAGCCCACCGCGTGCCCCAGCTCCGCGAGCGTGGCCGCCGACGCCGCCATCGCGACCCCGCCCACCAGCACCGCCCCGGACACCAACGCCACCAACAGCCGATCCACCCGCGCCGGTACGTCCAACGTCTGCTTCCTACCCATGATTTCCTGACTCTCCGTAGTGTTCGCGCACACGGCGCGGGGACTGTGCGGGGCGGTGTGCGCGGCGCGCACCCGCCTGCTTCTAAGGGCGGAGCGGGGTTGGGGGGGGGGGGGGGGGGGGCGCGGCGCGGGCCCCCCCCGTGTCACGGGGGTTGGTTATGGGGCGGCGCCCGCCCCACCGGGTCAACCCCGCCGGGG
>NZ_JBIBHR010000043.1:0-12154 GCF_042957125.1 Streptomyces sp. NPDC008125 | reverse complement strand
TTCCTGTCCTCCGCCGCGGTTGTGTTGCCCCCCCCGGGGCGCGCTCTGGGGGGGGCGGGGGGCGCGGCGCCCCCCCGCCTCCTTCTACGGGGGTAGGGGGGTTCGCACTGTGCGGTGTGCGCACAGTGCGAACCCGGGTCCGGTGACGGGGTGTTACTTCGGCGGGGCGCGGAACCCGATGCGCTTCACCGGCTGGTCGGTGGGGGCGGGCTTCGAGCGGGTGGTGCGCGGCGGCTGGGCCGTCACCCGGGGCTCGCCGGGCTCCTGGGCGGCGGTGACGTACGGCGGGTACGAGGTGCCGGGCTTCTTCTTCGCGAACACGGGGGTCTCCTTGCCGGGCCGGGCGGTGTGCCCGGCTCCCCGCCCGCCCCGCGACCGGTGAGGGCCGCAGGACGGACGGGCAGCCGTCAGACCGCCGCCGGGAGTGCCGGGAGCCCTTGACCCGAGGGGGCGTCCTCGCGTACGCGTGTGCGCGCCTGGGGGTGTGGGTGTGTGGGCGCCTGGGCGTTGGACCCGTCCAGCAGCACCAGCCCGGGGCCGAAACGGCCCTCAGCGGGGCGCAGCAGCAGCGCGGGGGCCTGGTCGGCCTTGGCGAGGTTGCAGGGCTCGCAGGCGAGCACGAGGGCGGCCTGCGCCCACGTGCGGGCCAGCGAGCGGGGCACGATGTGGTCGAGCGTCGAGCCTTCGAGGGCCGGGCCGAACTGGGTGCCGCAGTAGAAGCACTGCTCCCCGTCCCGCTCCGCCAACTTCGCCTTCAGCTTCCGCCGACGCTCACCGCTGGGGCCGTTCTTGGGCATCAGCCGACCTGCTTGCTGCCGGCGGCGGCCTTGCCCTTGTAGCGCTGCTCGTACTTCGCCGCGCGGGCCTGCTCCTCCGGGCTGAGCGGCGTCCCCGCCTCCAGCAGCGGCAGGTACGTCTTGAGCTGCTTGTAGATCGTGCGGACCGAGCCGTCCGTGTGGTCCGCGATCGCTTCCACCGACACCCCGGCGATCCGCAGCAGCAGCATCGCCCGCGCCCCCGGCGGCATCGACTCCAGCACCCGCCGGTGCTTCTCCGGGAGCTCGTCCATCGCGGCCGGGGTCGGCGCGTCGTCCCCGCGCAAGCGCCGCAGCGCCCGCAGCGACAACCGGTTGACCACCATCACCGACATGTCCAGCAGCTCCGCGACCATCTCCGTGGTCCGGTCGAACGCGATCAGCTCGACCATCACCGCCCGCATCTGCGGCGACAGCCCGGCCAGCAGCTCCTCGCACCGCGCGTTCAACTCGCCCGCGCCCTCGACGTCGACCACGGGCGGGGCCACCGGGTCCATCTGCCGGCCCACCGCGTCCACCCAGTCCGTCGCCACCTCGTGACGCACAATCCCGGACTTCCAGTGCTCACCGATCACGCCCTTGACCAGGAAGTGCAGCCGCACCCGCAGGTCATCCGGTTCCGCGTCCCGCATGCCCAGCACCCCGCCCTGGCCCCGCGCCACGCCCAGCCACACCTGCTGCTCCAGGTCGTCGCGCCACTGCTCGACCTGGTGGTACTCCACCCCCTGGCCCAGCAGACGGTTCCTCACCATCGACCGCACCAGCCGCTCGTAGCGCAGGTACAGCTCGTCCAGCCATACCGCCTGCTCCGGGCCCATCTGAGGGTCCTCGCCCCGCCGCAGCCGCAACCCGTCCCGGCCGTGCCCCGGCGCCGACCGCACGTACCGCGGACCCTCCCGCCGCACCCACGACCGCGTCCCCACAATGGGCCTCAGGTCATCCCGACCCCCCACCACCAGCGCGACCGGTGCGCTGTCCGCCCCTTCCGACTCCGGACCCAGCGCGTCATCCTCGACCTCCTGGCTGCGGATCTCCTCCACCAGCCCCGCACTCAGCGGTAACGCCACCTGCGGAATCACCGCACGCTCAGCCACAATCGACATGTCGGTGCCCTCTCTCCACGCCAAATGGATTGGTCCGACAGCCGCCACCAGCGTTAACGCGCTGGTGACACCGCGCCTGGTGCTCGCACCGGGGCACGGCGGCCCCCGGGTGCAACCGGGGGCCGTTCTTGGCTGCCTTGGCACTTAACGTATACGCCAAGTGTCGCCCGTGGCAAGGATGACGTATACGCTAGATGTGAGAGCATGAGGCACTGAAGGAGGTTCAGATGGCCGCAAGGTACGAGGAGATCGCCCATGACCTGCGGGAGCGCATCGTGTCCGGGGAGTACCCCCCGGACAGTGCCCTTCCGCTGATGCGCGACATCGGCGCCGCATACGGGGTCAGTGACATCACCGTGCGCAAGGCGCTGGCCGTCCTCACTCGCGAAGGGCTGGTCGAAAGCCGCCGCCGTAGCGGCATGTTCGTCCGCTCGCACCCTGACCGGGTGCGGCTGACCGTTCGCCAGCGACAGATCGAACGGGACGAACTGGGCTACTACAGCGGCCCTGAAGTGCAGCACTGGCGGGCGCTTCCCCACCCCAGCGGTGAGCAGACTCGGGTGGGATCCGCTCCGGTGCCGGCCGACGTAGCCGACCTCCTGAACGTCGCGCCGGGCGTGGAGCTGACCGTGCGGCGACGCATCGTGGGCGACCCCGACCGCGAAGAGCAGCGCCAGCTCGCGGACTCATGGGTGAGCGGGTGGATCAAGGAGGAGCTGCCGGTGCTCGCGACCGGCGACACCGGCTTCGGCGGCATGTACGACCGTGTCGAGGAGTGGGCGGGCAGAGCGCTGGAGTGGCGCGAAGAAGTCTCCGCTCGAATGCCGTCGCCGGAGGAAGCCGACGCACTTCTCATGCCCCGCACGGGTGTCCCCCTCCTGCGCACGGTCCGCGTGACCTTGCTCCCTGGGCGGGGACGGCAACCGGCCCGAGTAGTTGAGGTCCAAGACATCAGGATGTCCAGCGCATTGTTTGCAGTGGGATATCCCCTCCCGCGTGGACGTTCCGCAAAATGGCCCGTTTCACCTGCCACGAGCGACTACTACACGGCACCATCAACCGCCGGGAAAGAGGACGAGTGAACAAGTCGGGCAAGGCCGTAAATATGGACTGGGGAGAGTTCGAAATCCCCGAGAAAGCAACTCGTCTCGACGAAAGGAGCATGTCCCGCTTTCCTTCGGCAGATGAAATGAAGCACTTTTCAATTGCCTGGGATACTCCACTATTGGTAATTGAGCGCACGTACTACGACGTCAACAACGTCGTCCTCAAGTTCTCTTCCTCGCTTTTCATGAACGGCTCGGAGCACGCAGTCAACTACGTTCCGAGCGAGGAAGGCCATCGCAGTCCCGAGCACCAGTAGCGGGACTGCGCAACGCAACAGGCCCCGTCAGAGACGGGGCCCGATGGTCCACCCGGGGTCGCCACCCCGGACAGATGAAGCACTCTCAGTCCTCACAAGGAGGTGCGCTCACCTTGAGCGTACGACGAACAACCGGCAGAGCACTACATGGCACGGCTGCGGCCCTGGTCACGGCAGGGGTGACCCTGTGATCCAGCACATGAACCTGGTGTTCCAGGCCGGAGGGCTGAAGACGGGTGAGGGCGCCTTCCTGATGGCGTGCGCGAACCACACCGACGATCGCGGCTATGTGATCGCGCACATGAAGCAGCTCGCGGACGAGGCGCACATGTCGCTGCGGGCCGCGCAGGACAACCGGGCGCGGCTGGAGGCTCGGGGCCTGCTGAGGTCGAAGGAGCGCCTGAGCCCGAAGAACAAGGCACAGATCGCCAACCTGTTCCGGATCAACCTGGACAAGCTGGCGGCGATGAAGCGCTCGAAGACGGACTACGGGCCGACGCTCATCGAGGAGCTGACTTTCGACGCCGCTGACGTGCCGCCGGAGGAAAAGCCCAGCTCAGACCCCCATGCAGATTCCGCACCCCCCCCCGCAGATTCCGCACCCCCCCATGCGGAATCTGCGGGGGATGGGGATGCGGAATCTGCACCCCTTCTCCTTCCTTCTTCTGTTCCCTCTTCTCTCTCAGAGCACGGCCGCCCCACGGGCGACGGCTCGGAGTCGGGCGAGGCGAGAGAGAGAGAGGCGGCTGCGCCGGAGCCGGACGGGGCTGATGTGGTCGTGGCCGCGTACGTCCAGGCGCTCGGGCATCCGCTGGTGAACGGCTCGCGGGCGAAGTTCCGTGCTCAGGCGGTGCAGCTGCTGGCGGCCGGCCACGAGCTGGCTGTGGTGGTGGCGAGGGCGGCGGAGATGCCCGCGCACGGCTGGACTGACCTGATCCGGCACGTGGAGCACCCCAGGGTGCCGGGGCAGGCGGCGGGTTCGACGGGGGTCGTGGCTGCTCCTGTTGGTGGCCGCAGTGCGCCGCCGGATGAGGCGACGCGGCGGGCGATGGCGGCGATTCTGGCGCGGGGGACGGGCCTGTGAGCGACATGAGCGGAATGACCGAGGAGCGCGCGGCGGAGCTGGCGGAGGCCGAGGACGCGGTGGTGGGCACGCTCCTGCACCCCGAGGCGAAGGACCTGGCGCCGGACCTGATCAACACCCTGGCCGGTACGGATTTCGACTCGCGGCGGCACGGGGAACTGTGGGACCTGCTCTCGTCGCTGTGGGCGGCGGGCCAGAGGGTGGACCCGATCACGGTCGGCGCTGAGCTGCGCAAGAGCGGTGACCTGACCAGGTTGGCGGGCCCGGCCGGGGTGGCGTGGCTCCACCAGCTGCACGACGCGGTGCCGACCGTCGCGCACGCCACGGCCTACGCCGACCTCGTCCGCGAGGAGTCGCAGTGGCGGGCGCTGAGCATGGCGGCAGTCCGGACGATGACGGCGGTGCAGCGCCGGGAGGGCACGGCGGTCGCGGCGGCCGAAGCCGCGGTTGAGGCCGCCCGCGCGGTCCGGGACCAGCAGATCCACGGCCTGGACGACGGGCCCATGGACGCGCTGGACTTCATCGCCATGGCTGATGACGTGCCGGACTGGATCATCCCGGGCGTGCTGGCCCGCTGGGACCGCCTGATGATCACGGCGGGGGAGGGCGGCGGCAAATCGCTGATGCTGCGGCAGATCCTGGTCCGCGCGGCGTGCGGCCTTCACCCGTGGAAGTCCGCGCGCATCGCCCCGGTGCGCACGCTCCACATCGACGCCGAGAACTCTGAGGGTCAGGCCCGCCCCTGGATCCGCAAGATGATCAACGCGGCTGGGGCCGAGGGCGCGCCGCTCGGGCGCGACATGCTCCACGTCGAGTTCATCCCGGAGGGCATGGACGTGACGCAGGCCCGCGACCGGGCCAAACTCGCCCGCTGGGTCGAGAAGGCCCGCCCGGACCTGATCAGCCTCGGCTCGCTGTACAAGCTCACCACCAACGCGAAGAACGACGAGGAAGCAGCCCGAGGAGTGATGGCGGCACTGGAAATGGTCCGCTCCGTCTCGGGCGGTGCGGCGATGGTCCTGGAGGCCCACGCCCCGCACGCGCAGATGGGCAAGCGCGACCTGCGGCCGATCGGCTCCAGCCTCTGGATGCGGTGGCCGGAGTTCGGGTTCGGCCTCGCGCCGGCCGCCGGTCCCGGCGCCCAGGAGCTCCGCCTCATGGACTGGCTCCCATGGCGCGGCGCCCGTTCCGAGCGGGCCTGGCCCGAGCAGTTCTGCCAGGGCGTCACCTGGCCCTGGCAGGCGATCCCGTACGCCGGGAACCAGCCGCTCGTCGTCGCCACCCTCACCGCCGACCAGGTCGCCGCGCTCACACCGGAACAGCGGGCCCAACTCGACCGATCGGGAGAGCCCGGCCCGGACCAAGGCGTTCTGATCCCCTGAACGCCGCTCTGAGCGATCGTCAGCCGCCCCGGGCCTCCCAGGTCCGGGGCGCGGCTGTTGGGCCGTCAGATCGCCGTACAGCGGCCGTCCGACGCGGATTTCGTGATTGCTCTGGTGGCCCGTGAGGGAGATGGCTACAATCGCCGTCATCTGACGGGCACGCCCGCAGGGAGGCCACCAGCCCGATCCGGGCGGTGGCCTTCGGTGTTGCTGGGGCCAGCCGGACACGCGGTGGGGTCCCGAGCCGGAGCTGAATGAGGCGCTCTGGCCCCTGTATGCCGGTCAGAGCGCGTCCCAGTCGCCCCGGGTCTCCCAGGTCCGGGGCGTTCCTGTTCGGCCGTCAGCGCGCCGTACAGCGCTTCCGGCATGATCGGGTCGTGACTGATCTCGACGAGGGACCCGCCGGGGGCGCGCTCACGGTCTCCCCGCACGGCGGGCCCTGCGACCACGGGGCGTGCCGGGAGGCCGACTTCCTGGCAGTGGCCCGGGTGGACGACCCGCGCTGCTGCGCCGGGCACCACCCGGAGGCCCGGAAGCTCGCCGACGGGCCCCCGGGCGAGTTCCTGCCGCCGCCCCAGCCCCCCGGCCGCCACGGCGCGCGCCCGGCCCTGTGGGAGCCCCACGGAGCAGTCCGTTACGCATGGTGATTACTCCTTCCTTCCTTCCCTTGGGAAAGGGCCCGATCCGGCTCTCCCGGGGCCGTGAGCGGGCTTTTCGCGGCGGGAAGGAAGGAAGGAGTAATCACCATGCGTGACATCGACTGGTGTGGCCGGTGCCCTGTTCCGGGCCGGTCGTACGCCACGCGGGGCTGTGAGGTGTGAGGCCCGCCCCGGGTTTCGCCTGGTGGACGGGTCTGGCTGTGAGGTGTGAGGCCGGGCTGTGAGCTGTGAGACCGATCGGCGCTGATCGGCTTCTGATCGGATGTCATCGGCGGGCCGACGCCGATCAACGCCAATCGGCCGCCGATGCCGATTCCGATGCTGACCTGCGGATTCCGATCGATCCAATCAACCGGCGGGCCCCCGGGTTTTCCGCTGTCGGCGCCCATTCCGGGCCCGGAACGGGGGTGGGCCGTGGTGACCTGTCTGGCCTGTCCGCCCAGCTCCGGACCTGTCCAGCCACCCGTCCCCGGCCTGTCCTGACCTGTCCGCGAGACAGGCCACGGACAGGTGGCCGGCAGGCGGCAGACAGGCCGGGGACAGGTCCCCGGGGCGCCCCGGCCACCGCCACCCGCCACCGCCGGGCGGTGGCCGAGCGGTGCCGGGTGGCGGTCCGTCCGGGCATCCGCTGGCGAACCGCTGGGCATCCGCTGGCATCCGTCCGGGATCCGTCCGGGCCGGGGCGTCCGGACGGATGCCAGCGGATCGTCAGCGGATGCCCAGCGGATGCTCGGACGGATGGTTCGGCGGGGGCCAACGCGTGCCGTGCGTGTCCCGTGTCGGGCGTGCCGCCTACGCGCGTGTACGTGTAGGGGCGCGCTCGGACGCGTGCCGACACGGGTCCGCCGGGTTCGGCCGTCACAGCCGCCGTGTCACCGCTGCGGTCACAGCCGCCGTCACAGTCCGGCCGGACCGGCGCCGCGCGCTGGACGGGGGCGGCGGCCTCGATGCCGGGGCGCTCCGCGGCGAGGCCGGCGCCCAGTCCCGGCGGCGGCTTCGGGCCCGGGGTTCATCGCGTTCATCATCACCGCCCGAATCCGGTGAACCGGCCGGGCCAACATGCGCGCGTGACGCGCGCGTGTGGAGCGTCATCTCGCCTCGCGGCC
Source organism: Streptomyces sp. NPDC008125 (assembly GCF_042957125.1). NCBI lineage: Bacteria > Bacillati > Actinomycetota > Actinomycetes > Kitasatosporales > Streptomycetaceae > Streptomyces > Streptomyces sp. NPDC008125. Next base: position 4,642 of record NZ_JBIBHR010000043.1, on the reverse strand, counting down.
GGACGGGCCCGCAGCCGCGCCCGTCCGGCCGCCCGCAGCCGCGCCCGGACGGCTGTGCGGACGGGCGCCCGCCCGGACGCCCGGGCAGGCGCGGCGGGCGGGTGCGTGCGTCCCGTACGAGGGGCCGGGAGGCCCGGGGCGGCCCGGACGGCCCGGCGGCATCCCGAAGGCTCTCCACGGGCCGGGAGAGCCCTCTGGTGGGGGTCCAAGGCGTGCACACGTGCCCACGTGCACACGTGCACGCGAGAGAGAGCCCGGGGCCGGGCAGTCGTCGGGCGGTTACCGGTTACCGGTTACAGGCCCACGAGAACCCCGGTTCGCACCGCTCAGGGCGCCCGGAACGGACTCTCCCGGCCCCCTGTAACCAGTAACCGGTAACCGCCCGACGGGAGGCGGCCCCCAGGCGCGCCTCCTCGTACGTACGCGCTGGCGCATGCGGACACGGGTCCGCCGGTCCCGGCGGTCACCACCACCGTGTCACCGCTCCGGTCACAACCGCCGTCACAACCGCACGGCCGCGCCCACGGGCGTCAGCGGGCGGCGGGCCCGGCCCCGAGAACGCGGCGCCCGTCCGTCCGGGCGGCGGGGCCGGCGGCGGCCGGGGCGGTCGGGAGACGTTCCGCGGCGAGCTGGGCGCGCGGCGCGAGCCCGTCCCCGGCGGCGGCGGTGCGGTCGGCGGGTCCGGTGCCCAGCGGGCGGCGGTCGGTGTTCACCCCCGGATTCTCGCCCGCGCACCCTCCTGGGAGCTGGGGAGGGGGGTACCGCCCATTTTGGTTGTCCCGGTTGTCGTCGCAGGTCGCACGTTGTCCCGGTGGTTGTCCCGGCGTCGGCCGCTGGTTGTCCTCGGACAAGACCCGGCCAACACCGGACAACCCCGGGACAACCACCGGACAACCTCGTCGGCCGCCGGTTCGGGAAGCACCACCAGGAGCAGCGGCCCGTCGAGCCGGCCGACACCTCCGCCCCGCCGCCGCCCGGTCCGGTGGGCACGACGCCGTGCTCCTGGTCGTGGTCCTCGCTGCGGCTGCCGGTACTCCTCAGCGGAGCGGCCCGGACCCGGCGGCACCGGGCCGGTACGCCCCAGGAAGGTCTCCCAGGGAAGTAGTCGGCGCCCGGCGCACCCCGCGAAACCGGCGCTGACCTGCGGTGGACCACCCGGGCGCCGCGCCTCCCCTTCCTCGCAGTGGGAGCGGGGTTGCGGGGCTAACCCCGCCGCACCGCAAGGTGCTGCCCGTCGCCCCGTGGGCCACCCCGCGACGCAAGCACCCGGCCCGTGCTCCACTCCCCGCCGCCCCCGCCCCGGGCGGCAGACCGTGCCCGCCACCCGGCACTCGACACCTTCACCGACGTACGTCCCACCACCGAGAGGAACCCGATGTCCACCACCGCTCCCCAGCCCCCGCAGCAGCCCGTCGTCCCGGCCGCGCCCGCCTCGCTCCCCGTTCCGCCGGCCCCGGCCGCCGTCGTGCTCCCGCCGTGGGTCAAGGTCGCCCTGGTCGTGCTCGCCGTCGCGGTCGTCGTGATCGCGGCCGGGTTCGTCGGGTTCGTCGTCCTGGTCCGCCCCGGCGCCTCCGCCCCGCTGAACACGATGCTCGCCTTCGGCGCCTTCGTCGTCGCCGCGGCCGGCCTGATCGTCACCTGTGTCCGCAAGCAGCAGTGACCCGCCGAAGAGCCGCTCGACCCCGCGCCCGGAGCACCGGGCGGCGCTCGAAGGCCCGGGCGCCGCCGCCCGGGGCCAGACGGCCACCACCCCGGCACTCCATCGGAATGCCGGGGTGGGAAGAGCCCTACAGGGCTCTGATCTGCTGTGATACGCCTCGCACTCGTGCGAGGCGTATCACTCGTGCGAGGCGTGCGAGAGGCGGCGCTGGACGCGGTCGGCCTGTCCGGCGGCGGCCTCCAGGAGCGCTGCGACCACCTCGTGCTTCGGAGTACGGGTGGCGTGGTGGATGTCGTCCACGGCCCGCTGGAACGCGTCGACGGCTGTGGCCCGGGTGTACCAGGACCGCCGGGTCATCGCGGTCCGCGCGGCGGCCTGCTCGACCTCCTGGCGGCGCCGGCGCTCCCGTTCGACGCTCGCCCGCGTCACCTCCGGCTCGTCCTCGTCGTCGGCGGGCGGCGGCCCCATCCGCGTAGCGTTCATCACCGCGCCCCCTCGGGCGCGGCCGCGAGGATGCCGGTCTCCGCGAGCACGGCGGGCACGTCCAGGTAGTCCACGGGCACGGTGGCGTAGGACCGCTGGTAGGCGACCCGGCGGCGCATCTCGGCGGTCAGCAGCGGATAGACCGGGAGCTCCGCGCCGGTCGCCGCGTCCCGGCCGGACGTGAGCATGTCGCGGTACTCCCCCGGCAGGGTCGTGGAGTGGTCCGTACGCGAGAGCAGCACCGAAGCGTCGAAACCGCCCACCGCCGACTCCGCGCCCGCCATCTGCGCGGCCCGCCACGTCGCGCGCAGACGCCGTATCTCCGAGGGGTCCGCCCCGATCGGCACGATCAGCCGGTTCGCGTAGGTGAGCGCCGCCGCGAACACGCTGGCGTTGCCGCCCCCGACGTCCACGATCACCCGGTCGTGCTTGGCGCGCAGATCGGCGACCAGCTCGTCGACGTCGTCGAACGGATGCCGGGTGACCCGCACCGGGAACGTCTTCCCGGTGGCGCGCTCGTAGTCCCGGTACCAGTCGTTGCCGGTCTGGCTGACGCTGTCCCCGTCGACGTAGTGGACGTCCTCGCCCTCGACCGTGGCCAGGTACAGCGCGGCCAGCATCGCCAGCCGCGTCTTGCCGACCCCGCCCTTCAACGCCCCGACCACATCGACGCTCCCGTCACCCGAGTCGTCCGTCATGGGCTCCACCTCCTCGTTCCCGGGCAGCCGGACCCGGCCGCCATCCCGCCGGACAGTACCCGTCGCACCTCTCGCACCCGTCGCACCCCACGCACTCGTGCGACACCTCGCACGAGTGATACGCGTGCGACGGGTACCCCTCCCCCACCGGGCATGGTGAGCGGGTCCCCGCCCCTGACCTGCGGTGGTGAGGACCAGGGGAAGTCCGGTCCGCTGCTCCTGGCCGTGCTCACCACGGGCGCCGGCGGGCCAGGCCGCGGCGAGCCGTCCCACGGTCCGGGGCGTAGCAACATCCGTTGCGACATCTGTCGCACCATCCGGTGCGCCGTGGGTAGCACCATCCGGTGCGGCATCTGTTGCGCCACCCCACGGCCGCCCCTCCTGTCATCGCAGGTCAGCGCCCGGTTCCGGCTGGTGAGCAGCGCAGACTTCCCCTCGTTCCCCGGGGCCGGCTGCTGGGTGTGGCGGGCGGTGGAGGCGGTGACGGGGCATCGGGGAACACGGGCGGCGCGGCGCTGGCCCTCCCCCGGCCCGCCGAACCGGCGGGCCGGCAGCCGGGCAACCGCAGCGCGCCACCCCGGCCGGGCCCGGCTCAGAGTTCCCAGCCCGCCCTCTGACCTGCGGCGATCGTCGCCCAACATCGGCCCTTGACCTGGGCCGCGCAGAAACCGAATTTTCTTAGGCGCCTCGGTCAAGGACAGCCGTGAAAATCCGCGCGTTCCCTTCGGAGTGCGAAGTTGAGCCGTCCCTCGTCCTGCGTTTGCAGGGTAGCGAGGTCCTGCGACGCGCTCTTTACAAGCACACACGCCAGACAGGCCGCCTTTGAATCAAAGGCTTACTCCTGCAAGGATTTTAAAAAGGGCGAGTGGTTCGAGCACTCCACCATCGAATGGTAGGGTCTGAACACAGAGAGCCACCGCCTCGACTGTGGAAGGGAGGGGCGGTGGCTCATCTGGAAAGTCATGACTTCTTCCAGCGGAAGGAAGCCCGACGTGGCTCAGCTTACGTGTACCACCTCACCCGCGTTACCCCCGCGCCCGCGTTGGCGGGCACGGGCATGGCGCCGAGCGAAGATCATCGGCTGGCGCATGGTGATGGGCGCCGCCTACACCGCCGGCGGACTCCTCCTCGGATGGCTGCTGTGGCTGCTGAAGTGGGCCGTCACCGCCCTCATGTGACCGGCCCCCATCACCGAACCCGGTGATATCCCCTTCGCCCCCGGACGGGTCTCCGTTCGGGGGCGAAGGTATTTCCCCCTTACCGCATTGAGCTGACCGCCGCCCTGATCTTCGGTGGCTTCGGTTCCCTGAGGGTTCTGTCGGTACGGTGAGGAGGCGGCACTGGTGCTCCCCGTGGCGCGGGGATGGTCCTGTCGGCATCATCGGCCGCGCGCGGGTCGGCAAGTGCTCCCCACCGCGTGGGGATGGACCCGCTTACAACCCCAACGAGGACTTCGTCGCTCAGTGCTCCCCGCCCGCGCGGGGATGGTCCCGTGATCAACGACGCGACCGCGCCGCTCCAGCTGTGTTCCCCGCCGCGCGCGGGGATGGTCCGCTGCTCCGCAGCGCCCCGTGGTGACCACCGCGGCCGCCGCCCAGACCGCCCCCGCCCGGGTCTCCGCCCGCGTGGACGCGGACCAGGAGCAGCCGCCCACCTTGCCGCAGCGGCCCGCCGGCCCCGTGAAGGACTGGGACCTGCCCGGCTTGCCCGCCGACTGCAAGCCCGGCTGCGCCCCGGAGCTGCTGACCGACGAGCAGTCCCGCGCCCGGATCCGGTACGGACACAGCCTCGGCTGGGCCCA
>NZ_JBIBHR010000042.1:0-16109 GCF_042957125.1 Streptomyces sp. NPDC008125 | reverse complement strand
CCCGCGGAGCGGGTACCTACGCGCTGCGCGCGTAGGAGTGCGGGAATTCGCTGCGCGAATTCATAAAGGCGCTGCGCGCCTTTTGATAAACCGCTGCGCGGTTTATGGGAATTCCCGCGTTGCGGGAATTGAATTACCGCTGCGCGGTAATTCTGGGTGGGCCGCTCCGCTGCGCTCCGGGCCCCGGGCGTCCGCTGCGCTCCCGCCCACCGGCTCCGCCGGGCTGGCTACGGGCGGGGAGGGTGCATCAGGCGCGGGCCTGTGTAGGGCTTGGGTTTCCGGCCCACCACCCCGGGGGGCGGACCGGGCTGACGAGCCACCAGGAGGCACGGCGCGAGGGCGGCACCACGGGGACCAGGAGGACGGGGAGCACCCCGGATAACGGTGCTTCAGTTCGGGGGCGGGATGAGATCTGGAGCGGGCCCGCTCCCCCGCTGCACCACCTGATGCACATGTACCTTTGGCGAAACCAGGCCACACCCCCGGAGGAGACCCGCCCGCCCGTGCATCACTTTTTGATGCACGGGTAGCATCACGAACCATCTGCTACCACCGGATGCGCCCGGAACGCTATCTGATGCACGGGTAGAAACACGAACCGACCACCACCACCGGCCCGCTGGGAAGTAGGTGCCTATTCCTGTGGAATGGCACCCACTTCCTGGCCGTATTCATTCTTCCTATTCGCCGCAGTGGCATCCGAAACAGTTCAGGCAGCAGCGACAGTCGGGGCACTGTTCACGCATGAGATCGCCGCAGGGCTGGAATTGGGATTGCTTTTCGGCGGGGTCCGGGCACCAGCACTCGCAGCACGACCCGCACCGGGCGTGGACGCGGTCGACGCGGCGGCCGTCGCGCACCGTGGTGGACCGGTCCCCGCAGTCCCGGCACCGGCGCGGCACCACCGGGGCCGGCTCCGGCAGCAACGCCATCTTCTGCGTCCACTCCCGCAGCGCGTCCAGGTCGGCGGCGGTGAGCCCGGCGGCGGGGGCGACGGGGTGCGCGAGGACCGGCCCGACCGCCGACAGGTAGCTGAGGGTCCGGCGCAGCTCCGCCTGGTGGTGGTTCCCGGCGCGGACCCAGGCCACCGGGCGGTCGTGGGTCCGCGCCCACGCCACGATCTCCTCCGACCGGAACCGCAGATCGATTCCCGCGTCGGGGCACCGGCCGGGGTCCTCGGCCCGCAGGTAGTGCACCGACCCGGTCTCCCGCAGCGGCACCAGCGGCGGCACCGACGCCCACCCGAGCGCGGGGAGCAGGGGCGCCAGCTCGTCGGGGGTGTAGGAGGAGACCAGGACCAGGTCGGCGGGGAGCTCGGCGAGGGCCCGGCCGACCGCCGGGTCGAGGGCGAGCCGCAGAGGGGCCTGGCGGGGGTAGACCATCGCCGCCCACGCCCGCCACGCCGCCGACTCCGCCGCGTGCACGACGTGCCCGGCAGGAACCGGACCCCCGTACGGGGACAACACACCATCAACCTCAATCGCAACATATGGACGCATACAGGAAAAATACCTGAAATCCGTTGCATTTGTGGGTAGTTGGGCGGATCGAGGGTGAGTAGGAACGCGGGTTCGCCGGGGCGCAGTGATCACTACGGTCGGCGTGATCGACCGAGAAGGGCGCCCGTGCGCGAGGGACAGAACGAGCACCAGGACCAGGAGGACCCGGACAGCCTGGCGGACGCCGCGACGGCTCGGCGTGCTCGGCGGACCCTGCGCGGCCTCTGGTCCCTTCGGCCCCGCGAGCCCTCGAAGGGGTGCTGCAACGGGTGCTGCCACGCGGACGCCCGGCGTGGGGGTTCCGGGGACTTCGCGCAGCTCAGCACCCGTGGCAGCACCCGGCATGGCAGCACCCATGGCAGCACCCGTGGCAGGTGGCCGAACGGTCGGACCGGGGGCCCGGCGCGCTCCGCGACGGGCCGCGAGAAAGGCCGGCGCAGCGCCGCCGCGTCTTCCCCGAGTCCCCGTCACCCGCCCGCCACCTCCACCAGCCAGGCCCGGGGAACGAGGGGAAGTCCGCGCCGTGGTGAGCGCGGACGCGTGCGCTGACCTGGGCGAACGGGCGGGCTGCGGTCGAGGCGGTGCAACAGATGTCGCACCCCCTGGTGCTACGGATGGTGCTACCGATGGCGCACCACATGCTGCTACCGATGCTGCGCGTCCTCCTGGCCGTCGTGCCTGAGGACCAGGACCACGACGACGTCGGCCGCGCGGGACGGGCCCCGGCATCGAGGCGACGGGCCTCACCGCGGCGAGCTGGTGGTGAGTGCGCTCACCACGCTCGTGGTGAGCGCGGACCGGCGGCCGGCTCCCCGCCCCGGCCACTCGGCGGCCCGTTCCGGGCACCGCCACCCGGCACCGCCCGGCCACCCGCCACCCGGGGTGGCGGGTGGCGGTCACCACGGCCCCGGGTGGCGGTCCTGAGCTGCGCGCACGCCGGAAACCGCCGGATGGTGAGTTCCGGGCCGAACCGGGTGTCCGGTGTGCACGCGCGTGCTCGTGCACGAGTGCACACCGAACGCGCGCGAGCGACCCCCACCGGTTGGGGTCGCGCCTCTGGTCGCGCTCCTGCTCGCGCTCCTGGTCGCATCTCTGGTCGCACCGGTCCCGCCGGGTCCCGGGACGCGCACTCGCCGCCGTACGCCGACTCCGTGCCACGCCACCCCCGCGACTCCGCAGCGCCCTGTACGGCGCTCTGACGACCCAGCAGAACCGCCCCGGACCTGGGAGGCCCGGGGCGGCTGACGATCGCTCAGAGACGCGTTCAGGGGATCAGAACGCCTTGGTCCGGGCCGGGCTCTCCTGACCGGTCGAGCAGGGCCCGGTCCTCGGGGCTGAGCGCGGCGACCTGGTCGGCGGTGAGGGTGGCCACCATGACCGGTGCGTTGCCCGCGTACGGGATCGCCTGCCAGGGCCAGGTGGCGCCCTGGCAGAACTGCTCCGGCCAGGCGCGCTCGGAGCGGGGCCCGCGCCACGGGACCCAGTCCATGAGCCGGAGTTCCTTCGCGCCGGGACCGGTGGCCGGCGCGAGGCCGAACCCGAACTCCGGCCACCGCATCCAGAGGCTGGAGCCGATCGGGCGCAGGTCGCGCTTGCCCATCTGGGCGTGCGGGGCGTGGGCTTCCAGGATCATCGCCGCGCCGCCCGAGACGGCGCGCATCATCTCCAGCGCCGACATGACCGCGCGGGCGGCTTCCTCGTCGTTCTTCGCGTTGGCGGAGAGCTTGTACAGCGCCCCGATGCTGATCAGGTCCGGGCGGGTCTGCTCGACCAGCCGCGCCAGCCACGCCCGGTCGCGGGCCTGCGTCACGTCCAGGCCCTCCGGGATCAGCCGCATGAAGAACCGGCCGCGCTCGACCGGCGTACCCCCGGCTTTCGCCGCGTTGAACATCATCTCCAGCCAGGGGTACGCCTGGCTGTCGGAGTTCTCGGCGTCGATGTGGAGCACGCGCACCGGAGCGATCCGGGCCGTCTTCCACGGATGGAGGCCGGCGGCGGCCCGCATCATGATCTGCCGGAGCATCAGGCTCTTGCCGCCGCCCTCCCCCGCCGTGATCATCAGCCGGTCCCAGCGGGCCAGCACCCCGGGGATCACCCAGTCCGGCTCCGGCGGAGTCTGGGCCAGGAAGTCCAGCAGGTCGATCGCTCCGTCGTCCAGGCGCTGGATCTGCTGGTCCCGCACCGCGCGGGCCGCGTCGACCGCGGCTTCGGCCGCCGCGACCGCCGTGCCCTCCCGGCGCTGCACCGCCGTCATCGTCCGGGCGGCGGCGACGGACAGGGCCCGCCACTGCGACTCCTCGCGGACCATCTCGGCGTAGGCCGGGGCGTGCGCCACGGTCGGCACCGCGTCGTGCAGCTGGTGCAGCCACGCCGCCCCGGCCGGGCCCGCCAGCCGCGTCAGGTCGCCGCGCTCGCGCAGCACGCCGGTCACGGTGATCGGGTCCACCGCCCGGCCTCCCGCCCACAGCGACGACAGCAGGTCCCACAGCTCCCCGTGCCGCACCTGCGAGAAGTCCGGGCCGGACAACATGTTGATCAGGTCCGGCGCCAGGTCCTTCGCCTCGGGGTGCAGCAGCGTGCCCACCACCGCGTCCTCGGCCTCCCGCAGCTCCGCCGCGCGCTCCTCGGTCATCCCGCTCATGTCGCTCACAGACCCGTCCCCCGCGCCAGAATCGCTGCCATCGCTGCCTGAACCTCCGCCGACGGCTGCGCCGACCGGCCCTCGCCGCTTCCGCCGGCCACGCCCGAACCCGCCGCCTGCCCCGGCAGCGGAACCCGCGACCGCTCGCAGTGCACCACCAGGTCCGTCCAGCCGTGCTCCGGCATTTCCGCCGCACGCGCCGCTACCCACACCGCCGGATACCCGGCCTCCAGCAGCTTCACTGCCTGCGCCCGTAGCGCCCGGCGCCGCTGGCTCAGCACCGGCCGTGGCGACGCCGCGACGAAGGAGTCGACCACGGCCTCCGCCTCATCCTGCTCCGGCGTAGCCGCCTCTCTCTCTCCGCCACCAGCCACGGCCGTCCCGTCACCTGTGTGACGAGCGGGAGAGAGATGGTCTTCTGCTCCGCAGGAGGAGTTGGTCTTCTTATGCAGCGGATTTCCCTGCGCAGGCTTAGCCTGCGCAGGGAAATCCGCCTTAGGTTCTGACCTGCGGTTTTGTGGCGAGCCAGCCTGAGGCGGATTTTCCGCCTTAGGCTCTGACCTGCGGTTTTCCTCCGGGGCTTCCCACGGCGCCTCGGCGCCGATCAGCAGCCCGCCTGGCATGTCTGTGATCTGGAAGACGGTGTCACCGAGGTGCCCCAGCTCGTTACGCTCGCGCTCCCGGTGCAGGTAGCCGCACGCCTCCAGCTCCCGCAGCGCCACGGTCAGCGCGTCCTTGCCTTCCGGCCCGTTCGCCAGCAGCGACGCCATGGAGACCCCGAACCCGTCCCGATGCGTCAGGATCTCCCCCAGGAGTCCCCGTGCCCGCCTCGACAGCCGCTTGTCCCGGAGCGCCCGGTTGTAGATCGTGGTGAAGTCGCGCCCGATCACGTCGGCCGCCATCGGGCCGCGCTCGATCCGGCCCGTGAACCCCTTGCGGGTCGGCGCGCTCATCGAGCCACCTCCGCCAGGTGGTCGCCGGTCTGCGGCGTGCCCATAGGGCGGGCTGGCCTGCTGCGCTGTTCATCTCGTACGCTCAAGGGAGCGCACCTCCTCATCTGCCGTGAGAGTGCTTCTTCGCCGGGGTTGCACCCCCGGCGGACCTGCGAGCCCCGTCTCCTGACGGGGCTCGTTGTGTTTCTGGACCACAGCACGACCCGGGAATTCCTGACAGAGTTCCCGGGTCGCGCGGCGTTTCTCGAATAGCGTCACCCGATATGAAATCGGAAAGAGGGAATTCGAGCTATCCGATGATGTCGAGAGTCACACGGTGATGAAGCGGAGTTGTGGTCACCGTGACGTAAACGGTGTTTCCCTCCGAATTTCGAGTCACGTTGACGATACGAAATCCCGGCGATCCCTCCGGCATCCGCAGCGCCTCGCATGCTGCGGGATTCATTGGTTCAGCAGTGATCGCACATTCGGTCGTGGCGACATCCCAGCCCAGCCAGTCGGCAACGCGAGTGCCGACTGGCGGCTTAACGGGCTGAGCGCCGACCGGAGCGAGCATCGGAGGGACGCCCTCGTACCCCTCGGGTACGCGTGAGGCGACCGCGTAGGGCAGGACGGTCAACTTGTGCTGTACGGGCGCGCCGTCCACCGACCTGATCCGCGTCCGTTCGACCACGTCGCTGCCAGGGGTGATCCCCCACTCCGCCATCTCCGGCGGCGCGGGGGCCTGGCGTACGAGCGTTGTTTCCTCGCTGGCCTGAGCCCCAGTGGTGCTGGGCTTCCAGGGCAGGGCGGCGGCGAGGTCCGGGGGCGTGAATGTCCCCAGGTGAGCATCCGCCGCCGGCCCTGCTGCGACAGTCGTTCCGCTACCCCGCTCGGTGCGCGCCAGCCCCAGGGCCGACAGCACCGCATAGGCGGCTGCTGCGGTCTGCTGGCTGACCCCGTACTGATCCGCCAAGTCACGGACGCTGGGCAGACGAGTGCCGTAGCGGTACTGACCTGCCGCGATGCCTGCTCGAATCTCGGCAACGATGCCGTTCGTGTTCATGTGATCGCGTCTCCTCTCCTGGTCTCGCTGCGTATGTCCCAGGTTAGCCGTGTCAAGCAGCGAGCCCCTCTATCTTGACGGGTGTCAAGCAAGTTAGCAACCATCTTGACACTTGGTCGATCGGGACTTAGTTTCGTCTCGAAGGGTCCGCATGGCGGTGGCCTCGGAGGTGCAACTCCGAGGCCACCCGTCGGACCTGTCCACAAGGTGAGGCAGAGAGGGAACCGACATGGTGATGGTGGCAGAGCGGCTGGAGCCGCTGGTCAGCACCCGCTTACGGGCGGGGTTGGCCGAGGAGATCGAGCGCCAGGAGCGCGAGGACAACGCCCGTGGGCCGGAGCCGGAGGCGGTGCCCCGTGGGCACGCGTCGGCGGTTCGGCCGGCGGACGCGGAGCTCCGCGAGCTCCTCGCCGGGTGGGTCGCCGAGTACGGGGTGATGGTCGGGCGTGTCGTCGCCCGGTCCGTCCGCCGCGAGGACCTGCACCTGGTGGACGACCTGACCCAGGACGTGTGGGTCGAGGCGTGGCAGTACCTGCTACGCGGGAACCACGTCCAGCGCCCGGCGGGGTTGCTCGCGGTGATGGCCCGCTCCCGGGTGTGCGGGCACTACCGCTCCGCCCGGACCCGCCGCGAAGTCGCCACCGACTTCCAGGACTACGAGCGGGCCGTTGACCGGCTCGCCTCGTGGATCGGCGCGGCAGCATGAACGCCCGGACCCGGACGGTCCTTCAGACCGTGCTGCTGCGCGACGGCGCCCACTGCCACTGCACCGGGGCCTGCGGCCGGCACAACAACCACGAGTGCGGCACCGAGGCGACCAGCGGGCGCGAGCTGATCGCCGCCCCCTACCCGCTCCCGCTGACCGAGCACGAAACCGCGGCGACCCCCGTGTCGGAGCTCCGCCCGTGGTGCGTGTGGTGCTGGCGCCGGGCGACGCGGCGTACCGCCGAGCTGGCGGCCGAGCTGCGCCGCCAGCAGCTGGCGGAGGCGCAGATGGCGCTGCCGCTGGACCTGTTCGGCGGTGGCCACTGATGGCGTACGGACAGACGCGGGTGCTGCTGGTGGACCGGATCGCGGGGGCGGTGGCCCGCACCGTGCGGGTGGCCGGCCTCGCGGTCCGGCTGGCGACGGCGACCCGGATGGGCCCCTCGGACCTCTACGCGGCCCTGGCCACGGCGCGGTTCGTGGCGGCGCACGAGCTGATCGAGCGGGCCGCTGCGGCGGTCCAGGACGACGACGAGGTGGACGTCGTCCACCTCTCCCAGCCGCTGTGGTTCGGCGGCACCACTCTTGTGGAGGACGACGAATGAGCAGCAACAGCAATGACGACTGGCTCGACGCCAGGGGGCAGGGCCACAGCTTCGAGCCGTCGTTCGCCGGTGAGCAGCGGGCGTACGTGGAGGGCCGGGCGGTTCCGCCGCGTCCGTCGGTGCCACCGCAGGTCGGCGCTCCGGCTCCGGCTGCTGCGGCGGGTCCGGGGCTGGGTTCGCGGACGGCGGCTGCGGCGGGTGCGGCGGCGGGCGGGTTCGTCGGCGCGATGGGCGGGTCGTTCGTGCCGCCGCTGACGGTGAACATGAACTCCGGGGGGAACGGCGGCAGCCACAACGGCGGTGGCCGGGGCGGCAACGGCGGTGCGGGTGGGGGCGGGTCGGACGACCGGCACCAGGGCGACCGGATGATCTACGCGATCGAGCGGATCGAGATCCGTTCGAACAAGGACATCGTGGCGCTGGCCCGCGCGATCAACCACTTGGGCAGGGAACTGCACCTGATCCTCGGGATGCGCGCCGAGGAGATCAACGGGGTGCTGTCCACCTACAAGGGCAAGTGGTACACCTTCGGCGCCTCCAGCAGGGTCAAGGCGCGTCTCGTCTCGGCCCACCTCAAGGTCAGCGCGGAGGCGGCGCGGGCGCTGGGCGTCGGGGCGCTGAAGATGGCGTCGGCGTTCGACCGGCACTTCGTGAAGCCCGAGCAGGAGGCCAAGGCCCGCCGCAACGGCCAGAAGTCCCCCCGCAAGTCCTTCACGATCGGGGACATGTGATGGGGCGCCGGAAGAACACGACGACGGCCGCTGCGGCGGCGCCGGTCGGTTCGGCGGTCGCGGTGGTCGGACGCGGTCTGTCGGGTGTGGTCGGGCACGTCGTCGCCAAGGCGGCGCCGTACAGCGGCCCGTGGATCGCTGCCGCGTCCCTCCCGCCGCTCGCTGGGTTCGCGACGAACAGCCTGTGGGGCAGCGCCCCGCTGTCGGCCGGCCTCGCCTCGGCGGCGCTCGCTGTCGGCGGCGCGGGCCTGTCCGCGGTGGTCTGGAAGACGACCCCGGCCGCCACGAAGTTCGGCCGGTTCCGCCGGGTGCAGGCGACGGCGTCGGTCGCGGCCGGGATGGGCTGGCTGACCACCGCGACGGCGGCCGGGCCGTTCGGTCACCCCACGCTCGACGCGTGGCTGCTGGGCGGCGGACTGTTCGCCGCGTCCTGGAACGTGCGCCAGCTCATGCGCAACGGGGCGTCCGGCGAGGTCGAGGAGACCAACGACGGCCCCGGGACGCTCGGCCGCCTGGTCGAGGCGATCGGCTGGGAGAAGGTCAAGGTCAAGGAGGCGAAGGGCTCCGGCAAGGGCACTGTGCAGGCCGCCATCGAGGTGGCGCCCGGCGCCACGGTCGAGGCCGTCCAGGCCACCACCGGCCGGGTCGCCGCCGCCCTCCAGGTCCCGCCGTCCGGGGTGATCGTGACCCCGGATCCGGAGGACGCCTCCCGGGGCACCGTGTCCCTCCGCGTGGCCGACCTGCTGAAGGACGGCGTGCCCTTCGCGCCGCCCGTCGGGCTGGGCATGCTGCCCACCCACCCGATCCCGGTCGGTCTCTACGCGGACGGCGAGGTGTGGCTGCTGGACCCGTTCAGCGCCCCGATCCTCCAGCACCTGTTGGTGATGGGCGTGACCGGCGCGGGCAAGTCGGAGTTCGCCCGCAGCGTGCTGGCCCACCTGATGACCCGGGCGAAGATGTCGCTGTTCTTGGTGGACGTGGCGAAGGGCCGGCAGACGGTCGGGCACATCGCGGACGGCCTGGACTGGTTCATCACCGACACCAAGGAGGCGAAGCGGCTCCTGAAGTCGCTCCCGGCCGCGATCAAAGCGCGCGGCGACCAGCTCGCCGCCGAGGGCCTGGACCAGTGGACCCCCGACTCCAGCCTCAACGCGGTGTGCGTGTGGCTGGAGGAGGCCGCCGACCTCGCCGATTTCAGCGAGCTGGACAAGATCGCCCGCGCGGCCCGCAGCGTCGGTATCTGGCTGGTCATCAGCCTCCAGCGCGCCACCTGGACCAACGTCAGCACCGACGTGCGCGCCAACCTCCAGGCCACCGCGTGTTTCGGGGTGGACGACCCGTCCGACGCCGGGTTCTGCCTCCCCGACTCCGTCACCGGCTCCGGCGCCGTCCCCGCGTGGGGCTCCAACCGGCCCGGCTACGCCTACTCCACCGGGATGGGCCAGGCGCAGGACCGGTGGACCACCGAGGTCCGCTCCGGCCTGACCGACCGTGAGCAGCTGGCCGCCCTGGTGGCCGCCGCCGCCCCGTACCGCGACCCGCTCGACGCCACGACCGCCCAGGCACTCGGCCAGGCGTACGCGCAGCGCGAGCACCGGGGCACCAACCGCACCACCCCCGGCATCACCGCCCCGGCCGCCGCTCCGGCCGCCCTGGCCCCCACTCCGGCCGCCTGGTCCCCCGTTCCGCAACCGGCCGCCGACCCCGCCGACTACGTCCTGGAGGGCGACGACATGACCGACCTCGACGACGCCGCGGCCGAGGAGTACCAGGAGATGCGCGCCGAGGTCCTGGGCGCGATCCCCGCCGACCCGGAGCCCGACGCCGACTACGCCCACCTGGACCTGGAGGACGACGTCGAGGACGCGGACGACGACACGGACATGCAGTTCGACGCCCCCGCCCGGGTGGGCACCGAGGAGGCCCGCCACATCCTCTACACCGAACTCGACGGCTGGGTCCGCACCGGGCGCCTGGAGTTCGAGCCCGCCGACCTCATCCCCGCCGTCACCGCCGCCGGCCGCAAGCGCCCGTGGATGCAGGGCGAGCTGAAGCGGCTCGTCGAGGCGGGCCTGGTCCAGCGCGACGGCCACGGCTCCTACACGATCCTCCACTCCCCGCTCCAGCACGCCTGACCCCCGGGCCGCCCCGTCGCCCCCAGCCCTCGTGCTGGGGGCGGCGGAGAGGCCCGGACCACCCGGACCCGGACACGGAGGAGAAACCCCATGAGCACCCCGACGCAGACGGCCGTCAGCACCCCGCAGGAGACCGGCGCCCACGCCCTCGCCCTGGCCGTCGAGTTCGCCCGAAAGGGCGCCATCTACGCCGCGAGCGGCGGTCGGACCGCCGAGGAGAACGCGAACACGATCGCCGTCTACTGCGGCCTCGCGGGGACCTACGCGGACATCGCGAAGGCCGCCGCCGCCCTCGCCGCCGCCCCTGCCGCCGGTCACGTTCAGTGACGGTCTGACAGTCACGGGCGGGTCTGACTTTCGACAGTCAGACCCGCCGGGGGCCTAAAGGGAAGTCACGGAACATCGCAGCTGAGGGGCCTGACTTCCCGCCCTGACTGTCAGAACCGGCCCGTCTGACACCCTGCCTGACAGTTACTCAACGTGAGGAGAACGTGGCCATGTCCTACCCCCTGGAACCCCGCCCGACCGCCTACCCGGCCCCCCGCCCGGCCTCGCCCACGGCCCCCGCGACGGTCCCCGTCACCGGCCTCGTGCAGCTGCACGACGAGCACCGCGAGGCGGTCGTATGGGTGCCCGACGCGTACGGGCGGATGGTCCCCGTCAGCCGGTCGCAGGCCGATGCGATGCTCGCCCTGGTGCCCGCGACCTCGCCCCGCGACCTCGCCCCCCAGCCGCTGCTGGACCCCCGCGCGCAGACCATCGTCGCGGCCGGCCTCGGCACCGGGGCGGCGGCGGCCGGGGTCGGCTACGGACTGGGCCAGGTCCTCGCCCCGCTCGCCGCGGTCGCCTCCGGCACCGGCCTGTGGGCCCTCGCGCTCCTGGCCGTCGTCGGCGCGACCGCCCGCCGCACCACCGGCACGACGTACGTCACCCACAACCACACCGATGCCCGCTGGTTCGGCAGGGCCGCCACCACCACCCGGAACGGCAGGTGACCGGGGCGATGGCGCGCTACCTGGGCACCCTGCCGGTCTCGCTGCTGCGGGACGACGCGATCCGCCCGACCGAGTACACCCGCTGGGCCGACGCGCACACCCGGTTTGCCCGCCGGGAGAAGGACGCCGCGATCCTCGCCGACCTGCTGGCCACGATCCCCCACCAGGGCCTCCGCGTCCCGCTCGTCCTCGGGATCAGCGACCGGTACGGCGACGTGTACGTCGCCGACGGCCACCACCGCGCCGTCGCCCTGCGCACCCTGCGCGCCCGCCGGTTCCCGTTCCACTGGTACTGGATCAAGGCCGCCGGGGTCCGGATCGAGGACCGGCCCTTCCCCTACTACCTGGTGGACCGGCCCGACCCCGCCTGACGGCTGCCCGTCCGCCCTCCCGGCCCCGGTACACGGGCCCGGCGGGCGGGCGGGGAGCCGGACAGAACGCCCGGCCCCCGAACAGGAGAAACCCCCATGAGCACCCACACGATCCGCCCCGGCCACTACCCGCGCTCCCGCCCGGCCCGTACCGGTGGACGGCGGTCGTCGCGGTGGACGGCACCGTCCGCCCCTCCGCCGAACGGCGCACCGAGCGCACCGGCACCACCCGCGTCGAGTACACCCAGTCGTCCCGGCCCCTCGCGGCCGACGTGCTGGCCCGCATCCAGCGCGAGCCCGGCATGACCCGGGCCGCCCTGATCCAGCTGATCGTCTCCGACGACCAGTAGCCCAACCCCCGGACAGCACGGAGCGCCCCTCCCAACCACCACAGCGAGCAGGGGCGCCCCTCCCATCCCAGAGAGACAGGAGATCCGATTATGACCTGCTGCGGACGCCCGATGACCCCCAGCGGCCCCCAGCTGGTGTGCCGCAAGTGCGGCGCCTGGACCCAGCCCGGAACGACCGGAGCGGCCGGAGCGGCCCGGTGACCGCCCGCCGCGTACGGACCCTCGTCCGGCGCCTGGCCCGCTGCGCCTCCCAGTGGCAGTGCAACCAGTGCCGCACCTGGTTCGAGTCCGACACCCCCAGCCAGACCTGCTCCGACTGCTCCTGACCGCTCACCGCGCCCCCGGGGCCCGTCCGGCCCCGGGGGCGCCCTTCCGCTCCTGACGGAGGCACAGCATGACCACGACGTACACCGCTCCGGTTCCGGCCGGGTCCGCTCCGGATCGGCGGGCCGGTGCTCCGGCCACCCCCGCAAGGGGGGAGGATGCCGGGATGAACGAGATGCTGATGGGTGACCAGACCACGGCCACGGGGGGTGCCACGGCCCCGGCCGCTCCGTACGCGGCCGTGGCCATTCCGGCGGCCACCCCGGCCGCTCCGACTGCCACGAACACCGTTCCGCCTGCTCCCCGCAAGGGCGGCCGGGGGGTGCCGGGGGAGGGTGGCACCCCCCTCGCCACGGCCCCGGCCGACCACGAGGCGGCCGGGGCCGATGTGGCCGGCCCCCCGGCCACCGCGGCCACCCTCGGCGCCCGGCTCGTGGGCTGGCTCCTGCCCCTGGTGGCCGGGGTCGGCATGCCGGTCGTCGGCGTGATCGGGTTCGCCGCCTCGTACACCACGCTCAAGCAGTTCGCCCTCGGACACGGGTTCAGCGCGGGGTTCGCGCCCTGGTTCCCGATCGGCATCGACGTCTCCATCGTGGCCCTGCTCGCCCTGGATCTGTTCATGGTCCGCCGGGGCACCCCGTGGCCCCTGCTGCGCTACGCCGCGCACGTCATGACGCTCGTGACGGTCGTGCTGAACGCCACCGAGGGCATCGGCGGCGAGGGCGCTGCCGGAGGCCGTACGGAGGCCGCAGGCGGCCTCTGGGACAGCCTGTGGGCGGACCCGCTGTGGGCGCTGTCCCACGCGGTCATGCCCGGCCTGTTCGTCCTCGGGATCGAGGGCGCCCGCAAGATCCTGATGCACGCCGCACGGATCAAGGAGGGCACGGCCACCGACCGCGTCCCGCTGCACCGGTGGGTGCTCTCCCCGATCGCGACCCCGCGCCTGTACCGGCGGATGCGCCTGGCGGCCGTGCGCTCCTACCCCGAGATGGTGCGACGGGAGCAGGACCTGGCCGGGTACGTCGTCCACCTCACGCAGCGCCACGGCGGCGACCTCAAGAAGGCGTCGGAGATCGAGCGGCTGCCCATCACGATGGCGCCCCGCGGCTACACCGTCGAAGAGGCGCTCGCCCTGCCGGAGCGGTGGCAGGCGGAGGAGGAAGAGCGCGCGCGTCAGAAGGCGGAGCGCGAGCGGAAGAAGGAGAGGGAGGACGCGGAGCGCGCGCGGCAGGACAAGGAGCGTCAGCGCCAGGAGGCGGAGGACGACCGCCGGGAGGCGGAGCGTCAGCGCGAGGCGGCGACGGCGGCCCGGATCGCGGAGATCACCGACCGGGGCAAGGTCGCCGAGGCGGAGCACCGCACGGACGCCCGGATCGGTTCGGCGGCGGCCGAGGCGACCGCCGTCACCGCCGAGGCTGAGGTGGCGGCCCGTCTCCGGAAGACGGCGGCCGAGCGTGCCGAGCAGGCGGAGCGTTCGGCGGTCGAGTCGGAGCGGGCCGCCGCCGCCCGCAAGCGCGCGGCGGAGCTGGAGGACGAGGCGGTGGCTCTGGAGCTGAAGGCGGCCCGCGACCGGGACGAGGCGACCCGCCTCGCGGACCAGGCGGAGCGCCGGGCACAGGACACGGAGCGCCGCACGGCGGACCGGATCACCCGCGAACACCAGCTCGCCCAGACCGAGAAGGCGACGGCCGAGGCGACCCTGGCCGCCGCCCGCGCCCGCGCGGAAGCCGCCCGCATCGAGGCGGCGACCGAAGCCGCGGAGGACTACCTCAAGCTCTCCCAGCGCCAGCGCCACGCCCGCCGGACCGCCCGCATGCTGCTGGCCGCGCACCCCGCCGGCACCCCGGCCGACCAGATCGACCCCGAGCGCATCCCGCTCGCCCAGATCCAGGAACGCCTCGGCGCCGCCCGCACCACCGCCGGGGAGCTCCGCCAGGAGGCGATGCAGCTCCTGCACGACGGCTACGCCGACCAGGCCGCCGCCGACGCGGCGTACGAGCCGCAGCAGCACTGACCCGCCCGCACCACAGCAGGAAGGGCCCGGCCTGATGGCCGGGCCCTTCCGCGCGTCCGAGGACCTGTCAGGCCCGCCGCCACCACCGACGCCGCTCCACCGCCTCCCCACCCGTCCCGGGCCCCGGGCCCGGAGCGGGAGCCGGAGCCGGAGCTGTCGGGGGCACCGGCTCGGGCGCGGGACCGGCAGGGTGCGCCTGCCCCGGCACGGACGGGGCAGGCCGGAGCACGGCCCGCTCCTGGCCCGCCGTCAGAGCCCGCAGCGCCTGCTGGAGATCGGTGATGTGTTCGGCGCGCGCGGCGAGCTGCGCGCGCAGGTGCGCGGCCTCGACCTCGGCGACCCGGCGGCCGTTCTCCGCCTCGGCGACGGCCAGGGCGTGCTCGTGCCGGAGCCGGTCCAGTTCGGCCCGGAGCCCGGCGATGTCGTCCCGGTCCGCGTCCGGGACGACATCGCCGGTCCCGGCCGGGGTCGCCGCGGTGGGTTCGGGGTCCGGTCCGGCGGGGGCGTTCAGCCGGAACCCGGCCGCGAGGAGGTCCTCGACGGGGATCAGCCACCCGCGCTGCGGGTCCTGGACCGCGCCGGGCAGGTCGCCAGCCTCGCGGCGCCGGCGGATGGTGGTGCGGGAGACGCCGCACGCCGTGGCGGCCTCGCGCTGGTTCAGCAGGGGACGCGTGCTCATGGGCCCATCCTCCCCCGTGGGGGCGCTCCGGCCGCTCCACCCCGGCACGGGGCGCGGAGCGGCCGGAGGAGGCCCCAGGGTCACAGGGCGACGACGACGGCCATGCAGGCGGCGAGGAGGGCCGCTACGCCCACGACGGCGCCCAGCGGGGCGCCGAGGGAGGGGTGACGGTGGACCAGGTAGCCGGTGGCGCCCAGGAGCATCAGGACGACGAGCGCGGCCAGGAGGACGACGAGGGCCAGGAGGCGGGACACGGCGAGGGGTTCCTTCCGGTTGGGGCGGGTGGCGGACAGGACGCCGAAGCGACCATGCCGCCGCCGCAGGGAAAGCACAGTCCCCGCCACCCCCGGGCCAGCCCGGGTGATCGGTGGGGGGCGAGCTGCACCATGCGACCGTGCCGCCCAAGCCCCGCAAGCCCCGCTCGACCTCCCACCACCCCGGGCCGGTGGTGGTGGTTGGTTCGTGTTTTTACCCGTGCATCAGTTGGTGTTCAGGGCGTTGGGGAAGTGGCCAGGATTCCCAAGCCCTACACAGCCCATAAAGTTGATGCACTGCGGGGGAGCGGCGCCCCGGGGTGTGGCCCGTTTCTGCCAACGTCACATGCTGCATCAGGTGATGCAGTGGGGGTGTGGGCTGGTTCCAGAGTTCATCCCGACCCCCAGTTTGAGGCAGCGTCACCCGGGAGTCTCCGGCCCTCTCGACCCCCGGCCCACCCCCCCCACCCCCGCCTCCTCCTGATGACCCGTCAGCCGGGGTCTGGGCCCCGGGGGAGAGGGCTGGAACCCCCAGCCCCACCAGGCCCGCGCCTGATGCACCGGCAGCCCCCTCCCTGTAGCCAGCCCCGGCGGAGCCGGGAGGGCGGGAGCGCAGCGGACGCCTGGTCCTGGAGCGAAGCGGAAGGGCCTCACTGGATTTCCGCGCAGCGGTAATCCAATTCACGCGGAGCGTGAATTCCCATAAACCGCGCAGCGGTTTATCAAAAGGCGCGCAGCGCCTTTCAGAATTCGCGCAGCGAATTCCGTCACTGCCCAGCGCGCAGCGCTGGGATACCCGCTCCGCGGG
>NZ_JBIBHR010000041.1:0-26416 GCF_042957125.1 Streptomyces sp. NPDC008125 | reverse complement strand
ACGGATCACGCAACGTCACCAGGGGATACTCCCACCCAAACCCCGCACCATCAAGTGCCTGACCTGCACTGACGCGCTAACTCACCGGCATTGCTTTGACGCGGGAGTCGAGAAGGGTGGCCGCTCCGAAGATGAGCTGGCGGGTGTCGTCCTCGTGGAGCATGCGTCGAAAACGCCATTTGCAGTGTTCTTCGGGAACCTCGGGTACGTCGCGGAGCATGTCGGCGAGTAGGTGACCCCATTCGGTGCGGGCGCCGACGGGCAGCCGGTCGAGGTCGTGCAGGACAGCGAAACGGTTGGCTTCGGTCAGCGGGGGCTTCAGGGGGCTGAGGGCTATGTCCTCGAACAGCAGGCGGATCATGAGGTGGGCCTGGGTGCCGTCGTCCCCCGCCGGGGCCTGAGGCAGCAGCGGGGTGGAGTAGGCAACGCCTCCGGGGCCCACGAGCTCCGTGTCGAACTGCGCCGGCGAGGCGTCGGCGTCCGCTGCGGCGAACTCGTAGTAGCGCACCGGTTCCTCGCCGAGTGGGACAGAGGGCTCCTCCGCGGCGCGGAAGAGGTAGTCCAGCACTGCAGTGGTGGAGCGCAGCTGGTCGAAGAGGAAGTCCCAGTCGCGGCGGGTCAGCGCGATCCCCGGCATGCCGATCTCCTGCCAGGTGACCACCGTGCCCGCGGGCACACCGGGGTGGTCGAGCAGGAACACGGCTATCCACTCGTAGGCGTTGCCGTCGACGTTCAAGATCCGCTCACGGCCGTTGACCATATGGGCTGGCATCATCTGCAGTTGCCGGACGGTTCCTTTCGCTTGGCTCATCGCCTTGGTGGCCACCTTCTTGATCCAGGCGGCTTCTGCGGTGTCGTCCTTGGGCACTATGGTGCGGGCCTTGACCTGCACGACCGCACCTCGATGGCCGGCCAGCAGCAGGCGGTCACCGAGTTCACGGAGGCCTGATCCTTTCTGGGCGTGGGCGGCCTGGCGGAAGATGAAGTCGGGCAGACCCCAGGCCGCCGCGGCATGATGGGCCGCCTGTTCCGCCGCAGGGCCGTGCTCGACGCCCGGGGCCAGAGGCAGCGCCGGCGGGACACGGCGGGTGTAGACCCCGGCCGGAGTGTCGACGACGAGCGTCAGCGCGGTGGCATCGTCCTTGTCGATGAAGCGCCACAAGGCAGAAGGTGATGGGGACATGGGCGCCATTAGACGCGACCGGCCGCCCCGGGCGCCCAGGTTTTCCGCGGCATCACTCCCGTGCGTCTTGTCGTCTCCGAGCGCCACTTCCAGCACGGCTCCGTCGAACCAATCCCGAGAACCCCGGCACAGACCACCGCGAACCTAACCGCTCTCGCCACCGACAAGCGTGAGGCCGTTGTCACGGCCTATGCCCTCGCCGCCGACCTGCTCGCCGACATGGGCGCCCACCAGCCCTACCTGCTGACCCCCGAGGGCGACATCCATCTGGACCGTCTCGACGGCCACCACGACAGTCTCACTGGCTGGTAGACAGATCGGCCTCGGTCATGAATCCAGCGTAGAAGGCTGCTCCTTATCATCTATGCGGGTGCTGGTGATTGGCTGCCGCTGTCAGGGTCGGTGGGTGGTAGTGCTCCTGGTGGGGGTTCGGGTGGTGGCTGGGGAGTAGTGGCGAGGGCTGTGGCTTGGCGGTAGTTGATGATGGCTTGGATTCTTTTTTCGGGGTCTGTTATCTGGTCGAGTGTGGCTGCGAATTTCTCGTCGACGATGTTTCCTTTTCGCTGTCGTTTGTGGTCGAGGATCAGGCTGGTGAGGGGGACGGCGAGGTATGCCGCGATGACGATCACTCCGACTGCCCACCAGGGTGCGCCGCCCAGAGCGCCGGCGAGGACGGCGGGGAGTCCGGCCAGGAGGCCGGAGACAGGGGTAAGGGAGGACGAGTTCATCGCGTGGATGCCCTTCCAGCACGTGACGGCTGGGCCGCCTCATGCCTGAACGAGCCGTGCGTGGACGGCTGGGACGGGGAGAGGCGGCACTGGTGTGCCGTGGTGTCAGGGCATGCCGAAGACCGGCGCCGCCGTAGGGCGGGCCGGTGCTGTTTTGCGGCATACCTGTCAGCCCCTTGGGAGACCGGAGCGCTGGTCCCGCAGGGTTTTTTAAAGGATTTGTTCGGCGGTTTTAGCGGAGGTTTTCTTCGGCTTTTTGGGCAGGGTGGGCTATATAGCGTTCTCAACAAAAAGAATGCTGATAAAGCACTTAAGCCGGTTCATTGACCTTTTCCGCGCCGCCTTTTCTTCTGCTCTTCGGCCTCGCGCATCCTCGTGCGGGCACGCCAGACCTGCCCACCAGTATCGGTCATCACGCCGCCGTCTGAGACCTCTTCGGGCAGATTACGTCCGAAGTTCTTGCCAACCCAGGCTGGTTGAGGGCCAACCGACCCGAGTCGGAAGGTGCCGGTACTGGCCGGAGGGGGAGTTCAGACGTTGACGAGTTCGGCTGTGGTGAGGAGGTGTTGTTGGTGGGGGTGGAGGAGGAGCCAGCCGCGTTGCTGGTTGTGGATCCAGTTGCGGGCTGCCGGGTGGCGGGGATGTTCGAGGGCGTGGTGGTAGGTGCGTTGCCACAGGATGGGCCAGGGCGGGTTCCACCAGGGGTCGATCATGGCGAGTATCTGCTGGGTGGGGGAGGGGCTGGCCCGTTTCTTCGCGAGTTGGCGTTGGCTGTCGAGCCATTCGCCGAGGGGGAAGCCGTTGCGGACGGTTTTGATCGGCGGGCAGAGGTGGCCGTGTTCGGCTGCCCAGGTGCGGGCGTGTTGGAGGGCTTCGGCGTGGGGCCGGGGCCGGGGGGTTGCCGGCCACTGTCTGGCGGTCTGAGCGGTGATGCCGATGGCGTTCAGCAGGTGCTGCTGGTCGGGGTGGAGTTGGTGGTAGGTCAGGCAGGCGCGGGTGATCCAGCTGCCCAGGACGGTGCTCGGTGCGGGGATACGGGCGACGGGGTCGTACGGTTCGCCTGCTTCGATGTGGTTGCGGGCGCGGTAGTAGTTGCGCTGCCACTCAATGTTCCAGGGCGGGTTCCACCACGGGTCGATCGCGGCCAGCTCGGTCAGGTGGGGTGAGGGCGGCAGGCCGTCGCGGGCGCGTTGTTTGGCCCGGTTGCGCTGGCTGAACAGCCACCACCCCAGCGGATACCCGTCGTGCCGGGTGTCGCGGGGGGCTGCGAGGTGGCCGTGTTCGGCTGCGTAGGCGCGGGCGTGTGCCACGGCTGTTTCGAAGCCCTGCCTCAGGTCGGGGCGGTGCCCGAGGCGGCTGCGGGGCTCGCGGGGACGCTCGGGTTCGGCGGCGCGTCGTGTGCGGCGTCGATGGGTGGAAGCGGCAGGATCCGCACCCTTTCCGACCGGGCTGGGCTTGTCTGTATGCGGAGCCGGGGCGGCAGCCGGTCTCGGCGGTGCCGTCCGTGCGTGTTCCCGGGCGCTGCGTGCGACATCGGCAGTGATGCCGATGTCGGTGAGGAGTTGCCGCTGCTCCTCGCTGAGCTCGTCGTACGTAGCGCTCTGGCGCCACAGCCAGTCGGCGGAATCCGGGTCGTCGAGGTCACTGAAGCCGTTCTCAGCCTGGAGGAGACTGCCGACTGCGGCGTC
This sequence comes from Streptomyces sp. NPDC008125, assembly GCF_042957125.1. Taxonomy (NCBI): domain Bacteria; kingdom Bacillati; phylum Actinomycetota; class Actinomycetes; order Kitasatosporales; family Streptomycetaceae; genus Streptomyces; species Streptomyces sp. NPDC008125. Next base: position 22,817 of record NZ_JBIBHR010000041.1, on the reverse strand, counting down.
ACGAGCCCGGTAGTAGTGGCGCTGCCATGACAGGCCCCAGGGCGGGTTCCACCAGGGATCGATGTCCGCGAGGGCCTGAGCCCGTTCGGCGGGCAGGGGCTGGCGATCAGAGCGACGGCCCCTGCGCTGGTTGCCCAGCCACTGACCCAGTGGGTAGCTGTCGTGCATAGCCGCGTGGGCGACGACGGCGAGGTTGCCGTGGACGTCGGCGAACGTGCGGGCATGCGCCAGGCCTACCTGGAAGCGTTCTGCGTAGCTGCGCCGTCGGGGGTGGGCGGCGGCCGCCGCCGCGGCGTCGATCCCGATCTGGGTGAGGAGACGTTGTTGTTCGGGGTGGAGGGCCGGGTAGCGGGTGCACTGCAGGTACAGCCATTCGCCCAGGCTGTAGCCGGTGGTGGGGAACCCGCTGGCGGGCTCGAGCGGGCCGTTGGCTTCCATGTGATCGCGGGCTTGGTGCCAGGTGCGCTGCCACAGCGTGCTCCAGGGCGCGTTCCACCACGGATAGAGCGCGTGGAGGGCGGCGGCTTGGTGGGCGGGCACGCGGGTGTGGCGGGTGCGCAGGTTGGACAGCCATGCGCCCAGCGGGTAATCGCCGAAGGAGTCTTCCTTGGGGACGGCCAGGTGCCCGAACTGCTGGTGGTAGGCGTGGGCGTGCGCAAGGCTTCTCTCGAAGGCACGTTCGGCTTGGAGACTGTGGCCGCGAAGCCGCATGACGGGCCTTGGGACCGGCGGGGTGCCGTCGGCGGCCGGAACATGGGGCAGGAGATCGCTGAGAGGACGAGGCCGGTGTGTCGAGTGCACCCTCCACAGCGCCTTGTGCGCGGTGGCCTCACCAGAGACGCGGGTCCTCACGCAGGAGTGGGCCCAGGTGAACAGCGGTCCGTGGGTGACGGCGGCGAGGCGGTGGACGAGCCACGGCCGCTGCAGCTCATGGGCGACCTCGGCCAGAAGAGCGGGTAGCTCACCAAGACGGTAGGGGAGATGGCCGCCCGATTCGGCGACAGCGCGTTGCTGCAGAGGGCGGCTGGCCAGCAGACGGGCGAGGGCGACGGTCTCGGGATAGGTGATCAGGTCGCGTGCCGCCACCTTCCACCAGCCGGGATCGGCGCCGTCCGGGCGTGTGGCATCGAGGCGCGCCGGCCAGGCGTGTTCCTGGCGGGGCCAGGGCTCCTCCCACCAGGAGTTGGTGACGGCACGAGCGACCTCGAAGGCCTGCGCCCCGATGGGGGAGCGGTGCAGCAACCTGGCATGCCCCCGCTGGGCTTCGATCACTTCCGGGCACCGGCCGAGGGGTACGGTCAGCCCGCCTGTGTGGGGCAGGTACAGGAGCCAGTACCGGTGGCGTGCGCAGACGCGCTGCTCGGGTGCCAGGTACCGGCGGGCGGGCACCTCTCGTCCGGTACGGGCGGCGGTGCATGCGGGGCAGGCCGGCCCCCATGCGGCGACGACCTCCTCACCGCGCATCAGCCGCCCGACCGGGCCCGTCCCGTACTTTCCGCGCGGCTCTTCCCGCGTCCATGCGGGCAGCGCCTGCTCAAGCACGTGCTGCGGAACATGGCAGAGCGCGGCAACCCGGTCGCGGGCCTGTGCGTTGAGGTGGATCTCGCTGTCCGGGTACAGCATCCCGGTGAGGTTCTGCAGGCCGCCGACATCGGTGACAGCGGCGAGCACGTCACGGATCCCGAGGTGGTACCGGGCGGCGATCCTGGTCAGGAACGACAGCGTCAGCTCCCCGTTCAACGCAGCGATGCGTCCTGCCGCGCCGCCGCTCATGGCGGGCACGATGCTGCCGGATGCCGCCCGTTCGCGCCCCGCTCGTCTGTTCCGGGGCAGGCGTGCGGGTGCGGGCGTGCTGGACCGGTGCGCCATTGCGGATGCCCTACGTGCGCCGTGCGGGCCGGGACGGCCTGGCCTGGGCTTCGGCGGCCGCGTCGAGTTCGACCTCGGCGAGCAGCTGCTTGGTGATCCGCTCGGTGCCTTCCGTGATCGCGATCAGGGCGGCTTCACGGATGAGGTGGGAGAGACTGCCGATCCGGCCTGCCGTGCGGGCGTGGAGGTAGGCGGCGTGCTTGACCAGGGTCCCGGTCCGGTGTGCGCGCAGCCGCAGCAGGTTCTCCATGGCCTGCACGAGGTCGTTCCAGACGGCCCGGTCCTGCTCGGTCGCGTACGCCAGCGGCCGGTGCCTGAAGAGCTTGAACCGGCCGGCGATCTGGGCTCCGCGCACTCCGCTGAGCAGTGAGGAGGTCTCGATGTCGATCGCGGAGTACACGAAGGTGGCCGGGATGCGTTCGCCGAGGTACTTCAGCTGGTCGGAGGTTTCCGCGCCGGCGCGCCGCTGGGTGTCCAGGAGGTGGACGTCGTCGACGAGGACCAGCTGGGTGCCCAGCTCGCCCAGCAGGTCGCACACGGCGCCGGTGATCTGGGTCTGGTTGAGGCGGTCGGTGATGGGCATGTTGAGGAACCGGGCGAACTCGCTGACGAGCATCTTCGGGGTGGCGGCCGGCGGCACGCTGATGAACAGCACAGGCCTGCGCGCGGCCTGTCCTGGGTGTTGGCGGGCGTCGGCCAGCTGGAAGGACCGCCCGAGCGCCATCATCGTGGTGGTCTTACCCGTGGTGGCCGGGCCGGAGATGATCAGACCGCGGCGGGCGCCGGCCTGCTGGCGGCGGTTGACCAGCAGCAGCCGCCGCACGGCGGTGAAGACACTGTCCATGGCCGGGGTACGCATGACGGCGAGTTCGGAGTGGTAGTCCTCGCGCTCCGTCTGCGACCAGACCGGGTCGGCGGCATCCCGGGCGGGGGCCGGCGCCCGGTGGACGAAGGCGTCCCAGCCTTGCCATACGGTCGGAGGGGCCAGCGGGGCGAACCCGGCGGTGTCGTTCGGGGACAGGCTCACCATCGCAGGGACTCCTCGGCGGGGTCGTAGACCGTGACCCGGGGAGGCGCAGGCGTATCGGCTTCCTGCGCCAGGCCGGCCGAAGGGCCGCTCAGCAGCGCGGCGTCAGCCGGCCCGATGCCCACGCCACCGTCGCCGGCGCAAGCGTCCTCGTCTTCGCCGTCATCGGCGAAGACGTCCTCACCATCAGGCTCGAGCACCCCGGCCGGCGGCTGCTGGCCGTACAGGATCCCCCATACTGCGCCGTCCTCGTTGGCGGCGGCACCGGCGCGGGCCCGGGCGGCGACGACCTTCTCCCGGCGGGTGCCGTGTCCGGCGGCGGCGCGTTCCAACAGCTCGCGCAGGGCGAGAGCCAGGTCGTGTTCGTGGCTCACGCGGCTGCCGCGCTGGGCGACGGTGCGCCTGACGTGCTGCCAGGTGAAGTCGGTGAACGGGGCGGTGACCAGGGTGCGGTGGATCCATGGCACCGCTTCCCAGCGGTATCCCTGCGGCAGGCCGGCATCCGGCAGACGCACCCAGACCTGGCCTGGGGCGTGCGGGTTGCAGTGGATCTCCCACAGCCCGTCCGCCGCGGGCGAGGACTCGCCTCGGTAAGGGTTGAGGACCTTGTGGTCGTAGGTGCGGTAGTCGATGCGGATGCCGTAGTCGTTGATCTTCTGCCGTCTGACGGGCATCAGCTCGATGTAGTCCTCGCGCCCCAGCGGTACCGGGACGTACCCGCACACGGCGACCAGCGCCGCCCACATCTCGTTCGGCGACAGGGCGCGGCGGGGCATCATCGGGTGCCGCAGCCCGTCGTGCTCGCGCTCCTGCCACCCGCAGACGATCCACTCCTGCAGCAGGTCCTCCAGCTGGGCGAGCGTCCACACCGCCTCGCCTTCGGTGTCCCTGCCGCGTTCGCCGGTGTGGGAACCCGTGTAACCGGCGACGTGCTGGGCGAACAGCGTGTTGATCGAGGAGAACGTGCGCTCCACCTGCCCTTTGGCCGGCCCATTGCCCGGCGGCGCCGGCTGCAGGGAAATGCCCAGCGATCCGCAGGCGGCGACGAACGAGGACGAGACGAACACCTTGCCCTGATCGACCACGACGGTCTGCGGGGTGATGACCGGCCGCGCCGCGGCCCCTTCCAGACGGGCGTCCACGCTCTGCAGCCGCTCGTACGGGATCACCGAGCGTTCCATCGCCAGCGCCTCGGGCCAGGCAGGCCGCATCGGCGCGGGAACCATCATCTGCGCCAGCAACTGCGCCGCGTCCACACTGCGGGTCCCCTTCGGCCGCAGCACAGCAGCGCAGATACTGCGGGTCGCCACATCCAGCGCGATGGTCAGCTCGGGCCGCTCCACCACCCCGTCGTCCAGCACCACGAAGACATCCAGCACGGTGCTGTCCATCATCACCAGCTCACCCGGCGCCGTCACCGTCGTCGGTACGAACGGAGGAGCCGGCCGCGCCGAGCGCCAGCGGCGCTGTCGCGCACTGCCCAGCAGCCCGCGCCCGTCGGCCAAGGCGTGCACCAGCCGGTTGAACGTCGCAGTCGACGGCAGCGCCACCGCCCCCGGGCCGTACCGCTCGGCCAGCAGCCGCCCGGTATACACCCGAAGCCGCCCCAGCGTTCCGCTGGAGCGTTCCTGCCCGGCTTCCAGTACCTCCCGCAGAGCGGCCACCACCCGCTCGTCCGCACGCCCCAGCGCCGACCGGGGCCGCACGGTCCGCTGATCCACCAGTCCCCACAACCCGCCGTCGCGGTAGCGGGCCCGCATCCGCCGCACCGTCACCGCGCTGGTGGGCAAACCCGCCGCCGACAGCTCCGCCGCCTTCGCCTCCTCCCGCTGCGCCAGCGTCCGCACCTCCGGGTCGTACTCGGCCCGCGCAGGGCCGACCCCACCGGATCCGCCCGGGTGCCCCGTCTCCACCTCCCGCACGTGCCCCTCCCAGGCCAGCGCTCGCTCCCGCACCGTCGCAGGCAACGAATCCAGCAGGCCCAGCGGCGCCACCCGGCGAGCGGCGGGCCCATCCACAACCTCAAAGCCCTCGCCGGCGAACAACAGCGACAGCAGCAGCGCTGCCGTCTCACCGTTCTCCGCGGTCAGCCGCACCTGCCCGCCGATAAGTGCGGCCACCGTCCAGGTCCGGCCCTCGAAACGCACCCGCGACCCCACCTCGACCACCGGCCCGACAACCCCCCGGCCTCCTGCCCTCCTCACGCCGACCGCGCCCACACCGGCATCCGCTCATGCATCGGAGCGCCCAGATCCGCAGACAGCCGCCCCGCCCACAGCGCATGGAACAGCGCAGGAAGGACCACCAGCGGATCCCCGGCGGTCCCGCGCACGCCCTCCCACAGCGGCGTACGCCCGGCGAACGTCTCCCGCAACGCCGCGGCCAGCTGCTGTCCCCCGTGGTACCGCGGATGCCGGTACCCGGCCAGCCAGGCCACGTTGCGCCGGTACACCGGATCGACCGGCCCCAGCACCCAGTACCGCCAGCCCACCGCAGCACACACTTCGCCGAGCACCGCCGCCAGGTACCGCTGCCGTTGCGAAAGCTCCTCGCCGGCGATGCAGTCCGCCAAGACCCCCTGGCCGTCAGCGAGCCGGAGCATCATCTGCGGGACATGCGTACGCACCTCGTCCCGCTCCCGCCATCGCAGTTCCAGAGGCTGGCTGGCCAGGTACGTCACGCGTGGGTCGCGGTCGAGCAGCATCACATGCAGCCCCATCGCCCCGGACCCGTAGTGCACCAGCCGTCCGGTGGTCGCCGACCACCACCATCCCGGCGCCATGCGCTTGCCCTTGCGGACAGGAAAGGGCTTCAGGGGCGGACACTGCTCGAAGGGCACTTCGGCGGCCGCCGAGGACCACGGCGAACACTCCGTCCTGCCCCCCGCAGCCATGAACCGCACGTCCACTGCCCCGACATCGACCGGCCCTGTTCCTGTCGCATCCCACTTCACGCTTCGCACACAGGGCCAAACGCTTATCAGCTCAGCCGGTAATGGGCATAACAAGCCAACCGGCCGCGCCAGCCGCAGGCCCGTCCGCCGGCTTTGCCCGGACAACCGTGACCACGCGGGCGCGCGACCGCCGTCAGCCGTGCTCGGGATCTGCGGCCCAGGCGTAGCCGAGCTCGACGAAGGCTGCTCGCTGCTGAGCATCCAGGCGGTCACGTCTGGCCTTGTGGTTACTCAGAAACACACCCAGCCTGATCAGCGAACCGTCCGGCAGCTCTTCAACGTGCGCTCTTGCGACAACAGTTCTGCCTTCCCGCGCAATGTATTGAGCCAGGGCTGCCAGACCGCGCTGGAAGGCTGACGTCTTCCCAACGCCCGCGGCTGCTGGGGCGGGTGCGGGTCGTTCGGCGGGTTCCACGCCCAGCCTCGCGAGCCGCCGCTCTTGTTCTTCGGAGAGTGCCGTCCAGGTGCGGCGTTGCCGCTGGAGCCATGCGCCCAGGTCGTCGCCGTCGAAGAGCACACCCGGCTCGATCTGCGGCAGGTGGCCGTCGGCGTCGACGAGGTCGGCCAAGACGCGGTGGTGGCGTTGCCAGTCGAGTGGCCAGGGGCAGTTCCAGTCGGGGTCGATCACGGCGAGCTGCGCTGCGCGGTCCTGCGCGCGTTGGGGGTTCTTGCCGAGGCCGTGGGGGCGGCGGAGGTTGGCCATGTACTCCCCGACGGGTGCGAGCTCGCTGTCGGCGTTGCCCCATACGGCGTCACGTCGGGGAGCGAGGTGGCCGTGGGCGCGCCTGTACGAGCGCAGAACCGCGAGTTTGGTCTCCCAGACTTCCTCGCCAGGTTCCCACACCATGCCGGCTTCGTCGAGGAGCTCCTTGCGGTGGTCGTCGAGTTCAACAGCGCGGTAGGTGCGCCGCTGCTGGTGGACCCACCGCCCCAGGGGGAAGTCCTTGGTGACGCCGACCTCGACCTCGGTGTCGTACGGCACGGCGTGGAGACCGGTGATCCTCTGCTCGGCCCGCCATCGGATGAGTGCCTGGTAGCCCTCCAGCCAGACCAGGGACTCGGGTCGGTAGACCCGGGTCCGCAGGAAGGCCGCGATGGTGGCGGCGTCGCGCGGGCTGGAGAAGTGCAGCAGGGCCGCTTCGGCGGCGGCCTGCGTGTCGTCGTCCTCCTGGTCCTCGCCGCCGGCCCCGACGATCCGGCCGTCGTCGTCCCGCGTGACGTGGACCTTGCGCTTGCCGCTGGTGAGCGCACGGGAAGCGAGCTGCTCAACGAGTCGCTCATCATGCGAGCGGAGTCCTTGGAGAACGGCTACGAGGGGGCGGAAGCTGGCGCTGGCGACCATGTCGGTGGGGTCTTCGTTGGGCTCCAGGAACACCGGCACGATGATGCGGGCGACCTTGGTGGAGCCGTCGCGGTTCAACCTGAGCGCGCGGCCGATGTTCTGGACGATCTCGACCTGGGAGCCACGGGTGTCGGCGAAGCAGATCGAGTCGACTCCCCGCTCGCCGGTGATGTCGACGCCTTCACCGAGAACGCGAACGCTGGCGAGGAAGGCCCGGTGCACCCGGCGTCCGGTCGCGTCGATGCCGTTGGCGAACTGGCGCAGCACCTCGCGCCGCTCGGCTACGAGGTGGTCACCGCACAGCCACTCCGACCACACCCGGTCCGGCGGGACGTGGCGGCCGGCCTCCAGCTCGTAGAACTCCGCGTCGATCGACGAGGCGGGGAGCTTGTCGGCGGCGGCCAGATCGGCGTCGGAGGCGTCGTTCAGGTACAGCTCGGCAGCCGTCTCGGGCAGCTTGTCCGCGAACGCGCGGGCCTCTTCGACCTTCTGGTGGAACGTCAGGACCGTACGCAGATAGTGCGCCGCCGCGTGCTCCAGGAGCGCGGTCTGCAACAGGGCCAGACGCCGGCCCCGCCGCGCCTCCTCGGACTCCCCGAGGACGGGGGAGGGGTCGCGGATCTCCAGGACGTCGATCTCGAATCCGGCAAGGATTTCGCGCTCGATGGCCTCGCTCAGACCTAGCTCCGCCCCCGGCAGCCAGGCGCCGTAGATGCCCTCCGGATCGTCCGACATCGTTGCGAGCTCCACCTCCTGGCCGTCCGGGCCCTTTTGCGGGCGGGCTTCGGCGAGGATGCGGGGGGTGGCGGTCATGTAGAGCCGGAAGTCTGCCGGGATGCGGGTGTTGTCGTGGATCGCCGCCCACGGACGGCCAAGATCACCAGCGGTTCCATGGGCCTCATCCACGATCGCGAGGTCGAACCCGTCCATGCGCTGCCCGTACAACCGCTCCCCGCCCGCGAGCGCGGACTCCAGCGGCCCGCGAACCTTCCGCCGCCCCATCGGCGCGTCAAGGTCCTCACGGTCCACGAGAGAGGCGTACGTGGCGAACACGACCACGGGCCCGTGCCCGGCCCACAGGACGAGCTGGATCGGGTTCGTGGTGGTGCGCACCCCCAGCGAGCCCAGGACCGCGTCGTTCTCCAGCGAGCACACCGCGGCCATCGGGGCCCGGTGGCCCACCAGGCGCCACGCCTGGGCGGTCTGGGCGAGCAGGTCCAGGGTCGGCACGGTCACGAGGATCCGGCCGTCCACGAACGACTCGAGCGCGCACGCGGCGGCCGTGATCGTCTTGCCCGAGCCGGTCGCCGACACGAGGGTGCTCCGAGCACCCTGCGGGGGCACGGTCGACCTCGTAGGGAAACCCACCCAGGTGCGGAATGCCGACTTCTGGCTGACCTGGTGTTCCCGAAGCTTGATCACCTCAGGCTCCCTGAGGAGTGGTTGCCGACGCGGGGGTGGAGGTGATAGGTGGGCTCAACCGCTTTCGGCGGCGGCGTAGTTCGCGCTGAGCTTGGGCTCGGGCGCATTCACGGGTGCAGTACTTGATGCCGGTGGTCCGGTTCTGCCCGTACTCGGCGCGGCCGCGCTGGCGGACGAAGGCCCGGCGGCACGTTTCGCTGGCGCACTCGCGGATGGTGGCGTCTTCGGCGAGGTGGTTGTACAGCTGGAGGAACGCCACGGCCAAGAGCGTGGGGTAGCGGTCTTCGAGGCTGCCGATGCCGATGCTGAAGCGCTCCAGGGCCGAGTTGAGTGTGGCGGTCAAGTTGCTGATCTTCAGGCTCAGCACTTCCTCCCTCATGTGGGGTAGATCGCGCGGCCAGATCTCCTCCATGTGACTGTTCGCGGCCTGCCAATCGGCGAGCTCCTCCTCGGAGACCTCGGCATCGACGAGCGCGTCCAGACCTCCTTCGTGTCCTAGCGCCAGCCAGGTGCGAATGGCGTCCTGGGCTGCAGATACGAACAGGGTCGCCAGCTCTCCGTGAAAGGCGAACGGACCATGCTGAGGGTGCAGCTTGCTCTCGAGTTCCATGTAGTACTCGTGGTCCTTGACGTCCAGGCTCAACGACCCGACGCTGCCGCCCAGGTGCCCATACGTCCGCATCATCGCGGCGATCGCGTCCAGATCGGCCGGGTCGAGCTCCATGAACTCGCGAAGGTAGAAGTCCTCCGGAAGCGGCACGCTCTGGTCAACGGGCGAGCGGAGCCGCGCGGACCACAGGATCCACTCCCCTTCAGCCCTTGCATCGGGGAGCGGGCTCAACGAGGGCGCTGGCACGGGGATACCGGGCCACAGAGTGGGACGAAAGCGTGGGTCAACGTATGCCGCCATGTACGGCATCATAGCCATCACTAGAGGGTACGAAAACCGTGAACTTCGTACCACTCCCTACCGGCTTGGTGGATGAGGAGCCCATGACCAACTGGCAGGACCGCAAAAACGTCGGCGACCTCCACGAACACCGAGTCGCCAACGCACTACGCGCCCGCGGCTGGACCGTCCACCCCTGCGGACAAGGCACCTACCCCGCCCCCATCCGCAACGCCCTGCGCCACACCCGCTCCGCGTTACGCCAGTTCCCCGACCTGATCGCCGCCCGCGACAGAGACATCATCACGATCGACGCCAAAGACCACATGCCCAGCACAACCACCAACCGCTACGCCATCAGCACCACCACCGTCCACGCAGGACTCCAGCTCACTGCCCTCCATGCCCCCACCCCCCTCTACTACGTCTTCGGCGACCTCAAAGTCCTCACCCCCGCCGAAGTCCTCCACTACACCGACCACGCCCTGCGCCATACCAGCGGCGCCTACTACCTCGTCAACACCCGCCGCGCCCACCCCTTCGACGACGTCTTTGGCACCAGTACCGCTCAAGTCGCCTGACCACACACCTGCGCGGCCCTTCGCCGTGCGCTCGACGGGTAGCCGTTCCGAAGCAGTTGCCGAGTCGGCTCAGAGCGCCGCAGTGTCCGCACGCGTCCTCCTCACGATCGCCGACGCGATCCGCCGCGCCGTCCGGCAGCGCCACGGCCAGAGCGACGACGAACCCGACGAGAAGGAGGCCAGACTGGCCCCGGGCTGGGCCGCCGACCAACTGCGCGGAACCCTCTCCGGCCACGTGCTGGGCGCTATCACCACCGGGGCGGACTGGCCGCTGATGGCCCGCCATCTCCTCACCCTGCGGAGCGCCGGCGTCGACCTCAGTGTGCTGCTGCCCCAGGTCGGCCAGGTCGCCACCACCGTCCACCGGGCCGTCACCGCGAACCACGCCTGCGTCCGCGTGGCGGGCACCGACCAGTGGGCCGACCTGCTGCGCCGCACCATCCCCGAAGGCGTCGTGCGGGACGCGATCCTCGCCTCCCCGGCCTGGCCCGACATGGCCGCCTCGCTGGCCCGCCTCGACGCCCAGGGCATCGACGCCACCGGCTTCCTGACCGCCGCTCACGCCCAGGGCGACGGCTTCGACCGCACACTCGTCGGCGCTCTCGCACGCGGTCATGCCCGGCCTGTTCGTCCTCGGCATCGAGGGCGCCCGCAAGATCCTGATGCACGCCGCCCGGATCAAGCAGGGCACGGCCACCGACCGCGTCCCGCTGCACTGGTGGGTGCTCTCCTCGATCGCGACCCCGCGCCTGTACCGGCGGATGCGCCTCGCAGCCGTGCGCTCCTACCCCGAGATGGTCAAGCGCGAGCAAGACCTCGCCGGGTACGTCGTCCACCTCACGCAGCGCCACGGCGGCGACCTCAAGAAGGCATCCGAGATCGAACGGCTGCCCATCACGATGGCCCCCCGCGGCTACACCGTCGCCGAGGCCCTCGCCTTCCCGGAGCGGTGGCAGGCGGAGGAGGAAGAGCGCGAGCGCCAGAAGGCGGAGCGCGAGCGGAAGAAGGAGAGGGAGGACGCGGAGCGCGCGCGGCAGGACAAGGAGCGTCAGCGCCAGGAGGCGGAGGACGACCGCCGGGAGGCGGAGCGCCTGCGCGGGGCGGCGACGGCGGCCCGGATCGCGGAGATCACCGACCGGGGCAAGATCGCCGAGGCGGAGCACCGCACAGATGCCCGGATCGGTTCGGCGGCGGCCGAGGCGACCGCCGTCACCGCCGAGGCGGAGGTACAGGCCGAACTCCGGAAGACAGCGGCGGCGCGCGCGGCGAAGGCGGAGTCGCAGGCGGTCGAGTCGGAGCAGGCCGCCGCCGCCCGCAAGCGCGCGGCGCAGCTGACGGACCAGGCGGCGGCCCTGGAGCTGAAGGCGGCCCGCGACCGGGACGAGGCGACCCGCCTCGCGGACCAGGCGGAGCGCCGGGCCCAGGACACGGAGCGCCGTACGGCGGACCGGATCACCCGTGAGAGCCGGTCCGCGCAGACGGAGAAGGAGACGGCCGAGGCAGCGTTGGCCGCCGCCCGCGCCCGCGCGGAGACCGTCCGGCTGGAGGCGGCGACCGAGGCCGCCGAGGACTACCTGAAGCTGTCGGCCCGTCAGCGCCACGCACGCAGGGTGGCCCGCATGCTGCTGGCCGAGCACCCCGCCGGCACCCCGGCCGAGCAGATCGACATCGAGCGGGTCCCGCTCGCCCAGATCCAGGACCGCCTGGGAGCCGCCCGCACCACCGCCGGGGAGCTCCGCCAGGAGGCGATGCAGCTCCTGCGCGACGGGTACGCCGACCAGGCCGCCGCCGACGCGGCGTACGAACCGCAGCACTGACACCCGCAGCACTGATCCACCCGCACCACCCGCAGGAAGGGCCCGGCCATCAGGCCGGGCCCTTCCGCACGTCCGGGGACCTGTCAGGCCCGCCGCCACCACCGGCGCCGCTCCGCTGCCTCCCTGCCCGGCCCGGCCCCGGGCACCGGAGCCGGCGGGGCCACCGCCACCGTCTCCGGCCCGCCGCCGACAGGATGAGCCTGTCCCGGGACGGACGGGGACGGCTGGAGCACCGCCCGCTCTTGGCCCGCCGTCAGCGCCCGCAGCGCCTGCTGGAGATCGGCGATGTGCTCCGCCCGCGCGTCGAGCTGCGCACGCAGCTGCTGCGCCTCGGCCTCGGCGAGCTGGCGTCCGTGTTCGGCGGTGGCGAGGGCCAGGGCGTGCTCGTGGCGGGCGCGGTCGAGTTTGGCGCGGAGCCCGGCGACGTCCTCCTGGTCCGCGACGGCGGCCGGGTCCGGCCCGGCCGGGGTCACTGCGGTCACTTCGTCGGGTCCGGCGGGGGCGTTCAGCCGGAACCCGGCCGCCAGGAGGTCCTCGACGGGGATCAGCCACCCGCGCTGCGGGTCCTGGACCGCGCCGGGCAGATCGCCTGCCTCGCGGCGCCGGCGGATCGTTGTGCGGGAGACGCCGCACGCGGCGGCAGCCTCGCGCTGGTTCAGCGACGGACGCGTGCTCATGGGCTCATCCTCCCCCGAGAGCCGCGCTGGCCCCGCCAGGTCAGGGCCGATGCCATGCGCGGCCGTGCCGTGGGGCACACAGGGGTCCTTTGCAGGTGAAGCAATCACGCCGAGCTACCGGAGTGTCGAAATGCCTGCCCTGTGTGCCAGCAGGGGCGCGGTCGCTGCAATCCAGTCGACGCGGCACGGACTTGCTGCGGAGAATCAGCCCATGAGCCTCAATGTGGACACCTTCATATACGAAGCCGACGGCAAGCGGACCCTTCTGGAGGATCCCGACGACGACTACAACAAGACCAGGGCTGGATTCGAGAGCGCCCGCCAGAAGCTATGGGGCTCTGAGGCGGTTCGGGTGCTTGGGGCTCACTTCTTTCCCCGGCTCGATGGCGACAACCTTCAGGTCGAGCCGAGGGAGATCGATGCCTTCCTGGCCGAGTGCGGAGCGATACGCCCGCACTTGGATCATCTTGGGGAGGTCAGCGGCTACGGCACGGAGTACGTCACCGAATGCTTCGGCAACATCGTTGCCGCCTCCGTACGCGCCAAAGCCGAAGGCGGCGGTGTCATCGTCTGGTGAGATTGATCTTGACCCTCGAGCATCGCGGGGTCGGCATCTGCCAGGATTTACCGGCTCTGCCGATGGCTTCGAGGGTCTCGGGGCGTTCGACGGTCTTGCCGACGTCGTAGCAGGGCGCTCGGCGCTTGTTCTTCGCGCTGGGTGGCCGTTCGGGGCCGGTACATCGGGGTTTGGGAACACGGGCCGGGCACGCGAGGTGAGCGCGGATGTTCCTGAACCCCCGGCGGACCCGGGCCAGGGTGAGCCGGTCGGAGGTGGTCCGTTTCTCCCACGGCCAGTGGAGGTCTTCGGCGAGGGGACGTGCGAGCCGGAGAGGCCCAGGCCCGCGTCCCCTCGTGTTCAGCCTTCCCGTGCCGGAGCGGACCCGGCGCCCTGTCCCGCAGCATCTGCCGCTCGCCGCGCTGCGCCGATCCGCTTCGCGACCCGGAGGATCTCCTTCTCGAGCTCGTCGAGGTGCGCTCGTACCGCTGCCGGGTTGGCGGCGAGGGCTGCCGCGACCGCAGCGGGAGACAGCGCGGCGTAGACCTGGGCCCGTACCGCGGCCACGGCGCGCTCAAGCGCCACCACCTCGGGAACCGCTCCCGCCGAGGCGGTGGCTGCCGGGAGGTCAGAAATTTCTGACCTCTGCTCCTGTGGCGGGATCGCCGGCGTGTTCAGGGCGCGCGCCACTTCGGCCAACAGAGCCGCCGTCGGCCGCTTCTTCCCCCGCTCCGCGGCCAGGGCCAGGCCCTGGTTCATGAGGTCCCGGGCCACCTGAAGGCCGTGCTCCGTGATGACGTCCGAGACGACCTTCCGCGCCGAGGCCCGCGTCAGATGCTGCGCCAGGTCGGGCCCGAGCTCACCCACCGCGCGGATACGGCCCGCGTCCTGGAGCAGCTCGAAGACGTACTTCTCCTCGATGTCGAGGACCCCGCCCGCCCACCGGGCGAAGTTCTCCTGCCCGGCGACCTTGTGCAGCTCGCGCTGCTGCGCCACCTCCAGGAGGGCGCCCTTGTTGAGGACGACGAAGTCCTCCGCGCGCCTGCCGAGCGCGTCGATCTCGGTGAGGCGCTCGACGACGTACGCCAGCTGCTCCTCGGGGGTGCCCTGGACGTCGTCGGCGCCCAGGACGCGGCCGCCGGCGAACTCGCTCAGCTGCCCGGCCTGCGACGGCACCGCGCCCGGCTGGTTCTGCAGTTCGGCGGGGACCGCCGGGTCCACCGCGGAGTCGGCGGCCTTCTTCAAGCGGCTGGTGCCCGCCTCGATCAGCTTGTTGCTCACTGGCCCACTCCCGCGGTCAGGATCCTGTCGTACGCCTCCGTCAAAGCCTGCGCCTCGCGCCCGGAAGCGTCGGTGATCGGGACGCACGCGAACCGGGTCTGCTGACGGACCGAGTGACGCGGGATCGCAAGGTCGTCGCGGTACAGCGGACCGTAGGTGTCCGCCAGGTACTTCCCTATGGCGTCCTTCAGCGTGCTGCGCCCGCCCGGCACGATCGACGGCACGATCCCGACCACCCGCAGGTCCGCGTTCATCCCCAGGTCCTTGACGAGCTTGATCGTGCTCAGCGCCTCCGCCGCGCCGATCCGGCCGTCCTCGTCGAGCGTCGCCGGGATGAACACGTCCGTCGCCGCGATCAGCGCGGACGTCACCAACTTCCCGCCGGCCCGGGGAGGTAGATCCAGGACGCCGACGCCGTCCGGGCCGATCACGCCCTTCAGCGCCATCCGCAGCCGGAACTCGAGGCCGACGGCGACGTTGTCCGTCTCCCGGTTGGCCAGCGCCCGCTCGGCGGCGATCACCTGCACGCCCGACCACGCCTCCGAGGCCGGCACCAGCGCGTCGGCCGCGAGACCGGTGTCGCCCTGCGGGTCCAGCGCGAGCAAGTCGTTCATGGAGAACGCCGGCGCCACGTCCTTCGAGATCCCGAGCTCCGCGGTGAACGTCGCCCGGGGATCGAGATCCCCGGCCACGACCGCCAGCTTGCGTCTGCGCGCGGCGGCCACCAGCCCGGCGGACAGGGCACTCTTGCCCACGCCGCCCTTCTCGCTGTACACAGCCAGCACCCTGCTCATGACCAGACCCTCGCTTCACGCACTGTTTCCACCACGGAAGGCTATCGGGAGGAACAGGCAGGCATGAAGAAGCCTTGCAGCGCTGGCGAGCTCAGCTCGTGGTCAGCTGGTGATGCTGCTCACTCTTGCGGAAACTGCGCCGTTCATGTGGCCGTCGCGGGAGCGGGCGCGGTACAGGGACACGGGGATAGAGGCATTCGTAGAGCCGTATCTGGCTGAGACAGGTGTCCCATGCACGAGGTGTGAGGCGTACGCCGATGAAGTCCGGAGGAGAGTGAGTGATGTCCAGCTCAACGAAGTGCCGTGCGACCAGGCCATCCCAGACGTCCTGTTTCTGCAGGTCCTGAAACACTTCTACGCTGAACCGGCCGGGGTTGGGCCGCATCAGCGAGATCACGGTGCGCCACTGCTGGGCGCTCATCGCCTCGGCCAGAAAACGCAGTTGGGTTGAGGCTACGACAAAGGGTCTGCTCTTGATCTCCTCGGTCAGCCCTCTCATCTCCTTGGACTGATGCTGGGCTACGCGAGGCGTTTGTGCGTAGGCCAGGTTGACCTTGGCCACGGCCTGCCGCCGGAGTAGATCCCGATAGCGCGCCAAGTCGTAGTTGACCAGACGGCATACCACGCTCGCCGGGCGGTGCAGGAGCTTGGCGATTTGCAGGAGTGCCGCGTCATCAGCGTCCACCAGCGCCGACTGGTGCTCGACTTCAGCGCGTTCGAAGAGCCTGGATAGGTGCTCGGCGATGGATACCCTGCGCGCAGCGGCAGCGGGATGCTGGTCAAGAGCTCTGTGGACCATCGCGAGCGGAAGGTTGAGCGCTTCGGCCAGCCTGAGCGGAAGTGTTCCGTCATCACGAGCGGGAAGCACCGCGAGAAGCTCGACATCGCGATAGGTCGTGCGGCTGACTCCGATCTGCGCAGCGAGTTGGGCTGCGGTTAGGCCGGCATAGCACCGTAGGTCCTTAAGTTGCTCAGGCGTGCCTGCCTGCGCCTGGTAGAGCTCCCGCGGATGAACCTTGAAGATCTGCGCTATCTGCAGCACGCGTCCAGGCTCCGGCACTGACTCGCCCCGCTCGTAGGCGAGGACTCTAGCCTTGGACGTTTTCAGCAGGCGAGCGAGTTCTGCAGCACTGAGCAGGTGACCCTCAACCTCCTTACTCGCGCGGAGCTTCTTGAGGATGCGGTCGTCGAACTTGGCGGTTCCTCGTGCCATCCAGACCCTCCCCCCTCAGCTACTTGATTCGATGACAAGGTATCGTTTAGGAGCAGCTCGGCGTCTAGCGATCCACTCGAACGGGCTACGATCCGCGTTTCCCCTGTTCAATGCTCGACATCGGTACCGCTTAGGATCAAAATGTGTTTCGCTGAACGCGTTGTTGCAGGCAGTGTCTGAGAGTCAGCGGGATGCTGGCATGTGAGGCCACCCGAATTGCCGGGTACCCAAGGCACGTCGAACAGAGAAGGACCCGCGTCCAGGAGTGGAATCTAGAACGCGGGTCCCAAGCCGGTTTCGGCATCAAGCGGCGGGTGAGGTAGCTACCCTCATCCGCCGTTGCCGTTGGCCAGAGCATAGATCGCACTGCCGAGCGTCACGATCGTTGTGATCGTCTCGGCTCCCAGCTTGATCCACGTCAGCCACGACGTGACACCGCGATGCGGCTCCTCAGGGCCACCGGCATCGAGATCCATGCTGCCCTGGTCCGCTTCGCCCGTGAAACCAACCGGGTCCTGCGAATCCGGAACCTCATCGTCCCGTTCCTTTGACCATTTGGAGTCGGCCATCCGAATCGTGCTCCCTTCCGTTGGGTGAATCCGAGCCGGCGTGGCCCGTACGTCGCCCACCGACCGCTGATCGGAAGAGAGTTAGATAGAGACTACCGGGTCTGACGCGCAACCAAGGGGCACCCAAGTGCGCACAGTCTGGCCTCGGCAGGGACTCGGACAGTCGAATCCCTGCCAAACTAGGCGCCCATGAAACCAATATCTTTCGAATCATGTGCGAATCGGGCATCCAGCTTTCCTTTCGTGGCTTCAGGGCGCCCGCTTGGCATGGAAGGAGACGGTGGCTCAGCCCCCAGGAAATGACTTCTTAGTTGGCCGACGAGCTCCGCGCCGACGAGCTCCGCGCTTGTAGTGGTTGTCGACCCACTGCTTTGTCGAACGGCTGTCCCGCTCGACGTCGGGTGTGTCAGAGGAGGTTGAGTTTCTCCTCGACGTAGAGGACGAAGGCGGAGAACGTCACGAACGTCCCACCGCCGTATCGCCCGCTCCAGACCGGCCGCGCCGTAGAGCCAGGAGACGGTGAAGTCCTCGCCGGTGACGTCGGCTGACTGTGGTGCTGGCGAGGGATTGCTGGTCTCCGGCAGGACGTCCTTGGCAGCGCACGGCCCAGGACCGGCTCCGAGGTTCGTCGGCACCATCGAGGTGGTGCCGACGAACCGGTCGTTACGGCCGCGCGATCTTCTCCTGGACGGTGAAGACGAAGCCGGTGGTGACGATGAACGTGCTGGCGCTCCAGCCGACGCTGAGGAGCGGCGTCGCGTCGAGGTTGCCGACGATGAGGTACGTGATGAGCGACGCGATGATGCCGGTCATGACGGCGAGCGCGATCTTCAGGTACTTGATCTTTGTGGTTGCTCGCTGCAGGTCTTGGGCGAGCGCCTGGTTCTGGATCAGGCTCTGGGTGGTCATGTTCGGTGGAGTCCTCGGGGGACGGGGTCGCAGCGCCTGGTGGTACGAGGAGGGGTGCCGTCGAGTGGCGGGTGGTTCCGGCTGCGCGGTTGTTGTTTCTTACGACGCAGGCCGGGCCCGTCGCGTGAGCGACGGGCCCGGCTCCCCCGAGTTGCTGGCCGTGGTGTTATGGCGACCACGGCTAGCGATGTTGCTTGGATTGTTCAGTGACTCCTACTGTGCGTCGGACTGCTTGGGGTTTCTGGTGGGAGGTCGTTCTAGCCGTTTTTCTGGCTATTCCGTAGCCACGTTCGGGCGCGCGAGTCGGTGAGTGCGCAGCTGCGCGGCAGTGGCGTTCCGAGCGGGAGACCGTCCCCACGCCGGTGAACCGGTGAGCAGGTTGTCGACGACGCGGTACGCGCGGACCCCGAGCACTGACAGCACAGTCAGCACGGTAGCGGGAACGTGGGTGATTCGTTCGGACACAATGATTCCTTCAGCAAGGGTTGGTGGGTGGATGGGAGAAGGCGTGCCTTGCAGAGCTAGCCCTCCCCTCCGGTCTGCGGGTTGGGGGTACAGGAAATGCGGGAGTAGCGGTACCCCCAAGCCGCAGGCCAGAGGGAGGAACTAGTCCTCCGCGGCAAGCCGGCGCATCACAGCCGGTTCCCGGAGCCTCCGGTTGGCTGCCCTGATCATTTGGCGCACCGCACTGTCACTCGCTGCACCGACCAGTCCGGCGATGCTGCGGGAGTCGAGCTCGTAGTAGTGCTTGAGGATGTAGACCTTGTGCTGCTGCGGAGTCAGTTCCTCGCGCAAGACTGACTGGATCTTGATGAGATTCACATCGTGGTCGAAATCGATCACGATGCTGGTCTCGCTGAACTCGTCCAGATTTCCGCCGGCGAAGGCTTCGGCCTGTCGGCCGAGCTGGCGGAGCATGTCGGTCGCCGCGCTCCCGCAGACGGTCGACATATAGGCGTCCAGCTTCTCGACCGGGGACCCGGACTGCAGACGCTTGAACATGCGGATGAGCGCCTCCTGCCACACGTCGTCGACGTGTCCACGCGCGATGCGCTTCTCGATCAGCCGCTTGAAGTGCTTCTCGCGGCTCTTCAGGTGCTGAATCTGTTCTTCGACTGAACGGTCCCCGTGGGGACCACCGGACGACTGCGTCATTCGGCCGTGCTCCGATCATGAGTAGCTGCTGCCCCAGCCGATCCGGGGAGCCCGTCGGCCCCCACGCCCTCATCGCCTGGCTTCTGTGAACCAGGACGCTCGGCACCCTCCAAACGTGAGCACTATCGCCCTTAGGCCCGGACGTCCCGATGGTCTCTCCCGGACTCCGCCTCCCGGCCACGGTGCCGGACCAGCCCGGCCGCCCTGCCCTTGCGGTCATGCGGGTGGCCTGGGAGGGGTGTTGCGCCGGTGGCGTTGGGTGTGGCGGAGCTGTTGGTGTTCGCGGTGGTTGGTCCACCACGTGAGCCGATCACAGGAGTCCTGCGGGAACAGCGTCTGCACCGATTTCGCGGCCAGGGTGAGGACGAGACAGATCATCACGCACCACCAGGGTGCGCCGGCCATGACGGTGGCGAGGCCGGACACGGCGGTGACGGAGGCTGGGACGAGGTTCGGGGCGGCGGGCATGGCTCACGCCTCGCTTCCGGTGGTGCGGGTACTACGCCCTGGGCGGGTGCGGCGGTGGGTCATGTCGGGCCTCCTGCGCGGCGGCACCCCGAGGGGTGCGGGTCCAGTCCAGGGCGAGGCCGAAACGGCACCACGCCGTATCAACAACCTCTGTGACGTGCTGAGTTGGCCCTACAGTGACCGGACTGTCTGGTGGTGGGCGACCGCGCCAGAGGAACTGTTCCCGGTGCCGCCCGGCACCGGAACCTGGTGAGGGGGAGCACAGGTGGCACACGAGGGTGAGGGCGGCGCCGGGGACGGGATCCTCGCGCGCAGGCAGGCACGCGCCGAGAAGGACCGGCTGAAGGCCGGGTTCGGTGCCCGGTTGAAGGTCCTGCTGGACCTCACGGGCTTGTCCTCGCGTGAGTTCGCGGCCCGGTTCCCGGCGTACAAGGACTCCACGGTCCGCAAGTACACGCTCGGCACGAACCTGCCGCCGTGGGACTTCTTGAACGACCTCCTCACCGAGGTCGCCCGCCGCACCGACGACCCCGCCGCCCCCCAGCGCCGCACCGAACTCTTCACCGCCTACCGCACCGTCCTGATCGACACCGGCGCCAACCTCCACGGCAGCGACCAGAACTCCCTCCTGCTACGCCTCCTGGACGGGGAGGAAGCACTTCACCGGCTCCGCGACGAACTGGCCGAGGTCCGGGGACAGGAGAACCAGCTCCGCCTGGACTTGGAGGAGGAGACCCGCCGGGCCCAGGCCGCGCCCGGTACCGGCGGCGAGGAACGGCGACGCCGGCTCGAGGAGGAGAGCCGCGCGCTCGCGGCGCGCAGGGACGACCTCGTCCACCGCCGCGGCGCTCTGGTCACCGAGCTGGACGAATGCCGGGCACGCCTGGCAGTGATGGAGGCGACCGACAGTGCCGACCTGGTGCCGGCGGGAACCGGGGGTGGTGCGGGAGCGCACCAGGCATCGGTGCCGCCCCCGCCTCCCGGCCCACCCACCGCGTCCCCCGCACCGCCGCAGCCCGGCCGCCGGCGCGCTCTCCTGCTGATCGGCGCCGCGGTGGCCGTCGTCCTCCTGGCGGGCGGCGGCGCCGCGGCCGGGATCTGGGCGACCGGCGGCAACGACCCGGACAACCGGGCCGCGCCCCCGTCACCACAGGCCCCTGCCCCGCCGGTGACGGGGCCGGCCACGCCCACGCCCACCACCGTGGCACCGGCGCCGTCCGCGTCGTCCAGTGCGGAACCGGGCGCGGACGCGGAGCCGTCCCCGGACGTCGAGCCGACCGGGGACAACCCCGCACCTGCGGAGTACACGTCGTCCCCCTCGGGAACGTCGCTCGTCAACGACCTGCCGGCGTTCGAGGACGACGGCTACCAGGCCGGTGCCCAGTCGGTGAACCTGCACGAGTTCCCCGTCGCCCTGCGCGAGGACGCCAACTCCTGCCAGACGGTCGCGACGTGGCAGCTGGACCGCACGTACAAAAGGCTGGTGGCCGGCATCGGCATCTCCGACGAGAGCAGCACCGGCAGCAGCAAAGATTTCACCATCTCCGTAGACGGACACGTACAGTTCCAGCGCTCCATCGGGGTCGGCGAAAGCGCCCAGACCGCGGTCGCAGACCTCACGGGCGCCTACCGCGTCACCCTGATGATCCAGAGTTGCGACTCCGCCGTCGGCTCGTGGCTCGACCCCGTCATCACCAAGTAGCAGACCACCCGCCCCACCCCATGCCCGCCTTCCGGCTGTCAGACCCCCGTACAGCGGTGGAGGGGCCCGGCTGAACTGTCACGGGTGCTGCCACGCCTGGTGCTGCTGTGGGATGCAGAGGAAGCGGGTCTGCCGCGTGCCGCTCGTACACGCGAGGAAAGCCGCGGTTGCCTGGTGCTCGTGTCCACCAGGTGGTGCCTGCGGGCACCAGCCGGAGGGGTGTGAAGTCGGTGTTCTGGCGCGGTCGCCCACCACCCGGGATCCCCGCCACGGTGGGGTCAGCAGCCCACCGCGGCGGGCTTGCGGGGCTAACCCCCCGCTGGCGCAGTGTGCTGCCACGGCCCGCGACCGCCCAGTTGTCCAGCTCCCGCGAATCCGCTCCACACCCCGTCAGGACCCCCTCCGCAGAGGGCCGGAACGGATTTTCGCAAGATCTTGAATGACCGGCGGCCAGCGCGGACTGTAGGCCCCGCGCTCAACCGGAGCGCACCTACCCAAAGGGAGATTCCCCGTGTCCTCGCTCGCTCTGATCATCGTTCTGCTCCTGGTCCTCGTCGCCAGCATGTTCGCCGCCGGTCTCGCCTACCTTGGGTACCGGCACCCGGACTGGATCCCCGCGCTGACGCTCGGACTCCTCGGCGGCGCCCTGTTCGTCTCGGTCTTCATCCCGCTCGGAACCGCATGACGCGGGGTGGCTGGATGCCGGCCGATACCCACCGCCAACGCCCTCGGTGAGGAACCGGACTGCGGGGCCCGAGCCTGACGGCCCCGGTATCCGCGCCGGGGCCAGGGTCAGGCGGGCGGTACGGGCGGGGCATTCCGACCGCGCTGGGCACGACGGAGGTGGCGGTGCTCACGGTGGTTGGTCCACCAGGTGAGGCGGTCACCGGAGTCCTGCGGGAAGACGGCCTGCACCATCGTCGCGGCGAGAGTGAAGATGAGGCAGATGATCACGCCCCACCAGGGCGCGCCGGCCATGACGGTCGCGAGGCCGGACACGGCGGTGACGGACGCGGGGACCATGTTCGAGGAGACACGCATCGGGTGGCCTCTTTCGCTCGGGTTCTGATCACGTCCGCCGTGTGCGGTCGCTGGTCATCACCATCGGGCGGCGGTAGGGAGTGCGGGAGTGGGAACGGCCCGTTCCCGGGCAATCGTCAACATCCAGCCTTGCTCCGGCCCTGTTCGTGGATGCGTTCCCGGGGTGTCAATGCGTGCGCGACAATCGAGCAACTGCACCGCTCACGGGTGGTGTTCACGGGGTGAGGCGAGGGACGGGGATGGGTGTGTCCGAGGAAGTACCGTCGGCCGGTGCCGCGTATGCGGCAGCGCTGAAGGCGGTGGTCAAGGAGTTCCTCCAGGCGACGGGCGGGACGCAGAAACAGCTGGCCGTCGAGCTGCATTCCTCGCAGGCCGCGCTTTCGCGTTACCTGAACGGGGAGCGCACCGCTCCGTACGGCTTCCTGCGTGATCTGCGCGTCTTCCTCCAGAAGCGAGGCATGCCCTGGGACCAGGACACCGATGAGCGGCTGGACCGTCTGTGCGGGCAGGCGCATGCCGCCAGCGGGTCCCCTGCCGTCCAGATCCTCCAGC
>NZ_JBIBHR010000040.1:0-28044 GCF_042957125.1 Streptomyces sp. NPDC008125 | reverse complement strand
ACAACACCCACAACTCATCCGGTACCAACCGCTCAACCAGATCCGTCATGCACAGACCAACGAGCCCTCACGCCATAAGAAACGACGTCTAAGCGGACACTCGGACATGGCAGCGAGAGAGCTGCTCATGCTTCAACCCTTGGGGGCCGATGCGTCTGATGCGACGAGACCCGGGCAGAATCGTCGGGGTCTCGTCACGCTCCGAGAATCGGTTCCCTACAAGGCGTTCGTTCTCTTGACGCTCGTGTTACAGATCGGCACGTCGATCCGGTCCCGAGCGACGACGACCCCGTCCTTGACTACGTAGCACTCGACAACGTGCTCGCCTTTGAAGTTTGAGTGCTCGATGCGGACTCCCCGCTTGCTCGAGTCGACAATCTGGCCGCGGATCGCGTCTCGCCGCTCGGCTTCCGGACCACGATTGAGCACCTTCCACTTCAGCGTGTAGGGCTCCCCGACCGAGCAACTGGTGACTACGAACCTCAAGCCCTTGTCGGCCTTTAGCAGGATCCCCCCGCCACGCATCGCGCGAAGCCAGGTCGGACGCCATCCGGCCTGCGTGACCTCGCAGTCGATGGACACGGTCTCAGACACGTCGACCGGGAACTCATCCTCGATGAACTCCTCGGTGTCCCTGAACGGCCGGGACGACTCCCTCGCGCTCTTCGCCAGCGGCACCGACGTGCCGAAGATCTCGCGCCACTTCTTGTTGGCGGACGTCTTGCCTTCGTCCGCGATCGCCTCGAGGCATCGGTTGTACGCCTTCTTGGCCTTCGGCTGGAACTGCGCCTTCACGTGGACCCGCTGTCGGCTGCCCAGCGCCAGGTAGTACTCCTGCTCTGACTGATCTTTGAGGAATTCGAAGAAGTCGCGGGCCAGGAGGTCGAACGAGCCTGTGCCCGCTGCGTCGTAGTCGTCGGTCTGGTCGAAGAAGTTGTAGACGAGGGTGTCGATGAGCAGGCCACCCATGTTTACGCCGTTCGCGTTCTTCCAAGCCCGTGCCATCCGGGCGAGGTGGCGCATGTTCGTCGAGGTGCGGTCGTTGCTCTCCTTGGTCGCGGCGATCTCCTCGCGCGGCTTGGTGACCTTCCAGCCCTCAGCCTTCGTGTCCGGGTAGTCGAAGCTGCCGTCGACGTTCTCGAATGCCGGCTGGACCTCGAACTTGAAGGCGTTGGACGTGAACTGCACTCGGACGACACACTGGTCGACGCGGATCTCAGTGTTGCTGTACCGCGCCTTGAGGTCGTCCCGAACCCTTTCGAGGATTCTCCGCGGGCCTGTGCCCCCCTCGTAGCTTGACCTGATCCTGGGCGGGAGGATGAAGATCATGTCAAGGTCGGACACTCCCTTGATCGCGGTGTGCCGACCGAACGATCCGACCATCAGCTTGTAGTCGGTGCAGCCGTCCTTGTCGCGAAAGTCTTTGTTGAGCGCCTTCGTGATCTCGTCCCGTCGTGAGGCGACCGTCGTGGCCGTCTCCCCGACCTTCAGGCTCTTGAGCAGTGTTTCGAAGATCTCTGAGGTCTTCATCGTCATGCCTCGCCTTCGCCGAGCCGGAGCGCCTCCGGAAGGAGGAGGTCGATTTCGCGCGAGGTGAACGTCATCTCCTCGTTGTTCTGCAGCCCGCCCTGCGCGCGCGCGAAAGCCCTGCTGCTCGTCCTGGGCGCGTCGGCGTAGGCGTCGCGCGCAGCCTGCTGCAGCTCGTCCCGCCGCTCTCGGCCCTCCGCGTTGGAGACGGTGCCGGACATCAGGTCGGCGATGAGGGAAATGTAGGACTCTCGGACGTCCCACAGCCGAGAGGCGATGCCGCGGTGGGCCTCGGACTCCTCCTCGAACTTGAAGGTCTTCGTCCCAAGGCTCATCCAGCTGACCAGGAGCGCGATAGAAGAGGTCGCGAGGCTCGTCAGCACTGCGTTGCCGAGCAGTCCGACCACCGCGGCCAGGAAGGTGCCCGAGCTGATCGCGGTGAGAGCAATGAGGACGCCCTGCTGCCACCGGTGCTTGGTGAAGCAGATGTCCGCTTGCTTCTCATGGGTCTTGTGGCTGTAGACCACGCGCCCGAATGCCTCTCGCATCTGCGCCAGAAGGTACGGGTCGCGGTCAGGCACCGCGTCGCTCTCGGGTGTCAATTCGTTCCCTACTCGGTCGAGGACTGCTGGACATGCGTCTGAAAGTCAGTTGCACATCTTCTGAGTATGGCGGCGACCACTGACACTCCAACCGACTTGAGTCACCTCCCATTCAGACCGCGGCCGATCCTGCCTGTCCTGGCCCTACCCTGCTTCAGACAGGTAGAGGAATGCGGTGGACACGATGCCGCAGAGCCGCTCAGGTCAGCACCCCTGACAGCGCGTCTCGCAGGGCGCCCCTGTGGAGAATCCTCTCCTCAAAACGGCGTCGCCGTGAATGCCCTGGAAATGAGCAAGCCGATCTCGGAATCGATTCCAGAAGGCGCCGAGGCCGATCTGGTGCCCGGCAAGCAGGACTGTTTGAGGAGCGATCCCGCCCACGTAAGCTCTGAACGTCGAACGTCGCGCTGCCGGTTGCACCAGGAGGCCATCGTGGATCACCTCTTCACCGTCATGGGCGAGGCGGCCACACCGATCGCGCGCACCGGGTTGGCCGCGGAAGGCCTCCTTGAGAGGCAGCACTTGCAGGAGTGGGTGATCGCCCACCCGAAGGTGCTCGGGGAGTCGGTGCTCGTCGTCACCGCTGAGTACGACCGGTGGGCCGACACGGACGGCGTGCCGGCGCGCGACCGGCTGGACGTCCTGGGACTGGACGCAACAGGGCGCCTCGTCGTGGTCGAGCTGAAGCGCGGAACGGCTGATCGGGACGTGCACCTTCAGGCGATCACCTACGCCGCCCTGGTATCCCGGTTCGACCTCAGCACCCTGACCCAGGCGCACCGCGACTTCCTGTCGCGCAGGGGGCAAAACCTCGACTTCGATGCATGCAGGCAGCGCCTGCTCGATCATGTGGACGGGGAGTGGAGCCCGGAGCTGCTCCAGCGCCCCCGACAGGTGATCATCGCCGCTGACTTCCCGAAGCAGGTCACCCACTCCGTGGTCTGGCTGTCGGAAATGGGCCTCGACATCGACCTCATTCAGGTGGGGCTGTGGAAGGTGGAGGGGCACGTCGTCGCCGGCTTCACCAAGGTCTATCCGACCCCGGAGGTAGAGGAATTCACGCTCGCACCTGCCCGAGTCGAAGGCGAGGCGGCAGCCAAGAAGCTGCAGGAACGCGCACGCTCACGCAACGCCGTCCACGTACTCGTCGGTGCGGGCCTGCTGCCCGAAGGCACCAAACTGCTCATGACACCGCGCCATGGCGCAACGGAAGCCATCCGTAATGCCATCGACGCGTGGGTAGACGAGGACCGCAGCAGAGCAACCGCCATCTGGACCAACAACACTGCCCAGCCACTGATCTGGGACGCCGACGGCGCGTCCTACTCCCCCACCGGACTGGCCAACCACATCTTCACGAGCGTGACGAGCCGCACCGCCGACGGGATACAGGGCACAACATGGTGGGACGTCGACACCAGTCAGGTTCCCAGCGATGTCGACAGCGAAGAATGGGCCACCCTGGCAGGACTCAACCTCTCAGGGCTGGCCAAGCAACTCAACGGCACCCGCAAAGACTGGACGGAGCTGCACACCCTGCTGGGCGCAGTCCCTGCCGGACGATGGACCACCTACGGTGACGTGGCAGCAGTGATAGGCAGCCACGCCGTTCCGGTCGGAAGACACCTGAGTACCTGCGCCCAATGTCCCAACCCCTGGCGTGTCTTGAATGCAGCAGGACGCGTCAGCAACGGCTTCCAGTGGGCGGACCATACCCGAACGGACACCCCCGCAGAAATCCTCGGAACTGAAGGAGTCCACTTCAAGGGGGCTGTCGCCGATGCGGACAAGCGCCTCGGCCCGGACGCCCTCCGGCAACTACTCGACGTCTGAGAAGCGACCGCCTCTAGGGAGCACCGCGCGTACGACACGACACCGAACGAGTGTGCCATTAAGTGTTCGGCGCATGCGCCGCAGTTGTCTAAGTTGGTGACCCTCGACTCCACCAACATCCGTTAAGACAACCCTGAGGATAGCTGGCCACCCCACGCCTACGGCCGCGTGGCCAAAATGTACGCGGGGTACAAGGAGCCCCTGTACGCCGCTCCCCCGCTGCTCCAGGGCATGGTGGACGCCGGCAGGCGCGGCCGGAAGACGGGGCGGGGTTCTACCCGTACGCCTGAGTCCCCGCACACGGGCCCGGGGGTGACGCCGCCGGGCCCGCCGAGGCGCGTTCCCCGAGGTCAGGACCGCTTGCGGCCCCGAAGGGTCTCGCCTGCTACTACTCGCCCATCTCGTTTGGAGAGTCGCCGGGTGCAGCTGAAGGGCTGTGGCGATGCTGGCGAAGCCAGCGAAGTGGGCGTCCCTGCGTCCGTATTGGTGGTGCAGTCGGCGGAGGGCGCCAAACCAGGCAACGGCGGGCTCGATCACCCATCGGTGTCGGCCAAGGCGTTGGGAGGAGTCGGTGCACCCGCAGGCGATGCCGGCAGGGATCCGGCGCCGTGGCAGGTAGGAGCGGATCCTACAAAAAGATCGGGACGACGATGGCAGTTGCCTGATAGAACTCGTGGGTTACGTCTAGCAGGCGGTGGTAGACCTGCGCGATCACGATGACAAATGGATGAAGGGAACCGCGTGGCTACCAAGGAGGAGAAGTCACTCAGCAAGATCTCGTTCGTGACCCAGAAGGCGCCGGTTGATGAGCGCGGGCGGGCACTGTACGCCGTTGCACGGTCAATCCTTCGAGCACTCGTTGATCAGATCCCTGTATCCGGCCTCACGGTTCTGAACACCGATCGAGTCGATGTGACGCTTCGCCAACTCGCCTACGTTGCTCGACTCCAGCGGGACAAGGGCATGCGCGGCGATGGGTTCGAATGGGCGGTTCACGAAGCGATTCAAGGCGCGGAGCCCACAGTCGTCGATCCCCTCGTTACGGCCATGAAGCGGGCTTCGCCAAAGGGCTTCAAATACCTTGACCGTCCAGAGTCGTTGCTGTTTGGCTACGAGCGGGCAAAGTACCTTGGCTTCCTTGAGGCCGTTATCGTCAATGCCTCGGACGAGGCCGTGATCCTGCCCGATACACGTGGCCGACCGCCCGCGTTCGACAACTGGGTGCGCCTTGCGGCGATTGGGGAGGCAGCCGAGCCGCAGCTTGGAGCGAGGCTTAGAAAAATCTGGCGGACAGATCTGTTCGTCAGCGATCAGGAGCGCCACCGCCACCTTGCGGTGACCATCAAAAGCAATAAGGAGCAGTTGGAGAGCGGGCCGGGCCTGCGGATCGGTGTCGTCCCAGAGCACAAGGATCTACCTGCTGGGGTCACCAAGCAGACAAGCAAGGCTGGAGACAGTCTGTGGGTCGTAGCCCTGCCTGATCCTCACGGGTTCATGGGGCTGTACAACGACGCCTACGCGGCAGTCGGTGAAGCAATTACGACGCTCGGACGGCATGACCGCGGCAACTACTGGCAGAAGCCGACACCGATGGCTCAGAAGATCCAGGAACAGTTGGAAAAGTATGCCGACGTGAAGGTTGCCGAGATTGAGTGGGCACTCAATGAAGCTGCCCAACAGGATCTCACCGATGTCGAGTCCAGGCTTCTCTCCGTGGATGCTCCTGACTGGCTTCACCTAGGCCAACCAGATCAGGAAGCCATAGCTCTGGCCGCGCGCCCCTCGTTCATTAAGCTGGATTGAGCTAAAGACGTTGTCTCACTTGGTTAGTTTTCGGTGGCAGATGAGGGTCGCAGCTACGTCTACGAAGACCAGGTTGCTGTTGGTCTGACCTCCACCGACAATCCGGTGCGCGGTCTTCTTCAGCTCGTTGATGCCTTCCCGCCGTACTTCCTCATCTGCGAGACGTTGGCGGAGCAGTGTCTTGACGAGGTCACGGACCGTGGTGTCGACGGCCGGCTGCGGGCGGGTGGTGTCGGTCTGGTGGCGCTTTCTGGGTGAGTGGGGAAGACGGAGTCGTGGTTCGGCAGGGTCGTGTTCAGTCCGCACGGCGGATCGTCAAGCGGTTCTCGTTGAAGGTCTCCCAGTCCGGTACCAGGTAGAACCGCTGGTGCGCCGGCAGATCCTTCGCGGCCGCGACGACGCGCGGGTCCCCGCGGTAGAGCTGAGCATCACCCGTCTCCACGAGCTGCTCCAGGGCGGCCCGCACCTTCTCCAGATCCTCCCCGGTGATCGTGACGAGCCGGTCGAGGGAGGTGAACACCTCGGCGGGGTAGTCGAGGTCGTCGATGAGGTGGCGGACGATCCCCTGGTCCGCAGGCTCGGTGTACGCGTAGTGCCGCATCTTCCGCAGCCGGGCCAGAACCGGTTCCGAGAGCGTCAGGGTGTCCTCGGGCAGCGGGAACTCCTCGGGCATGCTCCAGACACCGTCCTCGTGGGCCACGAGCTTGAGGTCGAGCATCGTCTTCACGAGCTCCCGAACCGTCGTCGGAACCGGCATCCCCGCAGCCCGCAACGCACCCGTCAACGTCGCCTCATGATCTGCTGCGCCCGTGCGGATCTCTTCGCGCTCCTCATCGCTCTCCGCAGACTCCAGCTCCTCCTCGTCGAGCCACATGACGGGGGCATTGAGGTCATCGCCGAGAAGACGGAACAGGCCCTCCCGGCTGTCCCCGACGATCTGCTGCACCACCTCGTCAAAGTCCCCCTCGACCTTCCGCACCGTTGCGGTCCCGAGAACCATGCACAGCAACATCCCCTGGTGCTGCGGCAGAACATGCCCCCACCCGCTGCTCCACCAGCCGGTGTGCATGGACAGGCTGTCGTCGCCGGCGTTGGTGTTCTGGGCGGTGGTGGTGTCGCTCATGGTTCCGTTTCCCCTGCGGAGCTGTGTGCTGGTGTGCGTCCGACCCGTGAAAGGCCTGACAGTGGTAGTAACGCTGAACACGGCGAAGTCGTTTCTGATGTGCTCACGCCGCCATGTCCGCCGACCCGTGCGTCTCCTCGTACTTCCTGCGGCACGACCAGTGCTCCGGCAGCCCTTCCGGGCCCGACATGCTCGCCGGGCCACCGCAGCCGAACCGGCACAGCGGGATTGCGTTGCCCAACGCGTCAACCGCGACCTCAGGGGCCACCGACTCCTTGGTGCGGGTCTCAAGGACGATGGCACGGCCTGCGCGCCGCTTCTTCGGCTCGGCCCGTACCTCGGACGCCGGACGATCCTCAGTGCATCGATCTCTCCGGAAGCCCTCCCTAACCGATGGCGCCCGCTTCTTCTCCTCCGCGATCGGGCCGTTCGCTTCTACGTACTTCTGCCACTGCTGTACCGGAAGCCACCCGTGCTGACCGTCCCGCTGGAAGGGAAGACGCTCGCCGGCCGCCGCCTCCACAATGAACTGCGTGAGGGTCAGGTTCGCCGGATCGTCCGGCCGCGCAAATCCGCTCGACAGGTGGGCGGGGACGAGAACGCGTTGCCAGCCCCCGCAGTACCCGGTGGCAGTGGGGTTCTCCGGGTCGTAGGCAATCTCGGGGCACCGGTCAAGCGCACCGCTTGGACTGCAGCGCCCCTCCTCCAGAACGAAGTTGCCGTCCCGGATCTGAATCGGGTTCTTCTGCACACGGATGACGGAGGCCGGCAGGTCGGGAGTGCGGACGTACGGGACGATGCCAACACCCGCATGGTCGGGGCTGGCGAAATCCCAGACCGACCGAATGCCACCGCGGCGCCGAAACCCCTCGCGGGCGCGCATCCCGCGAGCGGTCTGCTCACTCAGCTGGGGCTCGTAGCCGAGGACAATGCCGTCGGCCCCGCTGATGCGCACATCGAGACGGGCGTGCCCTTCGGCGGCCGACGACTCGATCGTGGCAGCAAAGCCGTGGTCCTCGGAGTCCTTCGCGACCCGTTCCTTGCGGGCAAGGTGCTCGTCAGACTCGTGGCTGATGGGCCTCTCCCCGCGCTTGCGGTAATGGGAAGCGAGCCACACACCGTTCCGCTCAACCAGGTACATGGCCACCCGACGCCCCCGGGCGTTCCGGCAGTCCGGACAGATCAGCCCTCGCTGCTCAACCGGGACGCGCTTCCGCATGCGCAGGAGCTCCGCCATGAGGGCTTCGCCGTACGGGACGCCGAGATCAGCCCGGTCCAGATCGAGATTGATGCCGGCCGGTTCATAGTGAACCGGGTTCCGGAAGAGTTCTTCGTCGCTGTCGAGTTCGAGATCGCCGTCCATGGGTGCTCCCCGCAGCCGCCACGAATAGGACGAGCAACGCTACGGCACAGGTCTGACAATGGGGGCTGAACTGGAGAAATAGACCGACCGTCTCCAACCCGAACCAGACTGGAGAAGATCGGTCAGGTTCATGGTTCGTTGATCTGCCGCAGGTTCAGCGGCGCTCACGAAAGCTCGTAGGTTCTCGGACGCAGCCTGCCCGGCCGTGCTGCGGGAGTGTCACTCGTCGGCTGGTCGGGGCGTATCGCCGGAGTGGTAGAAGCAGCACGTCACACCGGGGGCCGGTGCGCGCGGTTCGTCGGGGTGGGGGGCATACAGCGTCTGGCCGCCGGGGAATTGCCCGCGTTCGGTGGTCAGGGCTGCGCCAGTGTCGATCTCGTCCTTCGTCCAGTCCGTGATATCCAGGAGCAGCCCGTCCAGCGGCCCGCCGATGAGTGCGGCGTAGGTCCGCCACGGCATTGGGCCCGGGTTGGGGCCGTCGTGGTCGTCCCCGTAGACCCGGCGTCGCAGCAATTCCCAACGCCTGTTCATGCGTCCCAGCGTCTCCGGTGCCGACGGCAACGGGGTTGTGCCCAGCGGTGTTCTGGGCATGCCCGCAGTTGGTGTGGGCATTCGCGGGGCTTCCTGGAGTTGGCCGAATGAGATGCGCCAGGTGTAGGTCAGGGTTGTGAGGCCGGCGGCGAAGAGGGCCGGCCACAGGAGCCAGTCCGGGGGCCAGTGCGGGGGCCAGTGCTGGTTGAGCATGAGAGCGGACAGAGTCGTCAACGCGATGGTGAAGAGCGGTGCGATCCAGGAGAAGGCATGGGCTCCGAGTCGGCGACCGCCGAAGGTGATCGCGATGGTCAAGTGCAGGCTCACGTTGACGGGGACGAAGAACCACATGAACCAGCCGTCGCCCTTGGTGCTGGTGGTGAGAGCAACGACGGAGGGGACGGTCGCGACCAGGACCAGGTGGCAGAGGCCGAGGAAGGTGACGACGATCCGGGTGAGCCGGCCGACCTGCGGTTTCACCAGGACTAGCTGGGAGTCGGCGGTGGAGGCATCCGGGGTCGGCTGTTCCGGGGCTTCGGCCTCCTGGGTGAGGGACGCGCCGATCAGCGCCTCCAGGTCGTCCCTGTCGGCGGAGATTCGCTCCTGGGCCTCGCTGATGAGGCTGCTGGCCCACTGGTAGGTGTCGGGGTCGGCATCCGGATCTGCGGCGCGGTCGGCGACGGCGTGTTCGAGGCCGGCGAGCCAATGGCGGGCGTGGTCGGTGCCGAGTTCAGCGGTGATGGTCTGTGCCGCGAGTGGCAGGAGGCGGTCGGGGTCGGCGGCGACGGCCCGGTGTGCACCGGCGGCGAGGCCGGGCTGGTCCTGGGCGGTGCGGGCAATGGTGCTGAGGGTCTGGTGGCGCTGCTCGGTGGCGAGGGAGTCGTGCTGGAGGAAGGCTTCGATGAACTCCTCGCCGGTGTCGGTCTCGACTTCGGCGAGCCAGGCAGCGGCGAGGGGTTCGCCGACAGCGCCCCAATGGGCTCCGCCGGTGGCCGGGTAGGCGGCGGTCAGGACGTCGTCGAGGGCGGCCAGGTCGCGGGCGTCGGGAAGGGCTGTGATCCCGAAGCCACGGTGGTGGACGTCGAAGGCCGCCCGCACGGCGGCGCGGCCGTCTTGCGCGGTGCGTGCTCCGGCGAGGAACTGGGCGGTGACCAGGGAGCGGAGCAGATTGTCGTCGGCGGAGCCTGCGGGAAGGCGTGCTTCGGCGACGCGCCGTACGTACTCCACTTCATTCGCGAGCAGGACTTCCATGGGGTGGTCGTTGCGGGCGAACTCAGGGTTGGCGTGGGCCAGCACGTCGGCGAGCGCGGCGATGTGGAGGTAGATCACCGGCTGCCGAGTGGTGTGCTCGATGTCGGCGCCGAAGAGGCGTGGCGCGTCGGCGACGACACGGTCCGGCCAGGAGTCATCGCCGTGTCCGGCTTGCTGGAGCAGGCGGATACGGCGAGCGAAGGCCGCCTTCGCCTCAACGTAGACGTCCTCCGGATTGTGGCCGTCGAACGCGCTGTCGGGCGTGAGGGAGAAGGCCTGCCCTATAGGGCCGAATCGCCGGGTGCGCAGGTATCGCCGGAGCGCCGGCCACCAGGTGTCGTATCCGCGGGCCAGGAGCAGAACCCGGATGACGGCGCCTTCGTGTGAGGCGGCCAGGGCCGCCATGAGGTCGCGGATCTGGGGGAGGCGAGTTTCCGCAAGGTCGACGGCCAGGAGCAGCGGGTAGTGGGCCGCAGCGAGGACCCGGTAGTCGGTGTGGCTGGGGTGGTCGGCGAGGAAGCCCCCGCTCCACGGCCCCTGATCGCCGGAGCCTGCGGTGAGCCGGTTCAGGACCTCGGTGAGGAGACGGGATTTGCCCGTGCCGCCCAGCCCTGTCACGGCGGCGACGTCGATGCGGGCCGGACCTCTGCACCACTGCTCGATCTGTTGAACGAGTCCGTTGACGCCGGTGAGGTCGGTGACCCGGGAGCGTGGATCGAGCAGGTAGGTGGAGGACAGCTGAGGGTCGGGGGCGTTGTCCAGCAGGGGCTGGAGGTCAGCAGGCTGGAGGCTCGGGGTCATGCCGGTGTGAGCGGCGACCGCAGGGGCGAAGCCGTCGGCGGCAAGCAGATGCGAGAGCGGCACCACCATGAGGGTCCGGTCCCACTGGCGGTCGACAAGGCGGGCGAGACCGATCAGCACGCCGTTGCAGAAGACGCCTGCGCCGGAAAGCCCCTGCCAGTTCTTGACGTCGGTCGGCACCGCACCGTCGACTTCGAGGCCATACAACTTTGAGCGTGACCCGGTGTGCGGAGCGATGATGCCCTCTACGGTTTTCAGGTCGTCGACGTACAGTTCGGTACGGGCTGAGGCACGGCGGCGCATCGCCTTGGGAAACCCCGTCATCGAGCACACGGGGCGACGATCCGGGTAGTCACACACCAGCTCGCCCCAGCGCACGATGCCCAGGCCAGCTCCGACCAGAGCACGGTCCGCCTTCAACAGCACCGCGTCCAGCTCGGCGCTCTCCCACACCACCACCGCCGCCGTGAAGCCGGCACTCTCCGTATCCCGGACGGCAACATCGCCCTCTCCGGGCAAGGCCACGTGGTAGGCAGTGAGCACCAAGCCAGGCGCGATGAGGCAGCCGGTCCCGTACGAGTCCTTGAAACTGTTGGTGACCTCAACCGTTCGCCGAGCCGCTCCCCCCACCATCACGCTGCCCTTCCTAACGCAGGCCGGCCACCGGTCCGCCGCGGCCTCCACCGGAGTCACCGATCAGCAAATCGCCGCCTTCGCCGTCCGGAGCCACCGCCAAGGTGACCGTCATGCGATGCGTGGCAGACTTCGCCCGCTCACCCTTTGCGTCCGCGGAGACCACGAACGCCTTCACCCCGCCGCCTGCCGACACGGTCTGCCGCAGCTCGATCCCCAAGTCCAGCACGATCTCCTTGACCGTGAACCGGAACGGCGAACCCTCCCCATCCTGCTGCGCCGCCGCCAGGCCCCCGCGTACCGCCTTGATCGCCTCGGACAGTTCAGTAGGCTCCAACTCCATGGTCCTTCCCTTGATCATCTTCTACTGAGAGCCAGTCTTACGGGCAGTACCCGGCAGCTGAAGGACGCGGCCAACCTGCCCGACGCTTGGGCCTGCTCACTTTCGCTCGCGTGGAGGGCAGTCCGTCTCGGCCACTCGCTCCCCGGTCGCAGACTCCCGTGCGCGCCTTAAGCGAGCAGCTACGAGTATCGCGATCCCGTCATAGGCCCACCTGATCTTCGGAAAGAGTGGCGAGAATGCAGTCTTCCCGTCCGGTAATGGCTGCTCCCCGCTTGAGCGGGGAGCACAGAACCCCCTGCAGAAGCGGGGGTGGCCCTACCGGCGGCACCGGCCAGACGACCTGCGTCACCTCCTCCCAGCCGACGGCGGTCAGGGCCTTGCGCGCGAGGTCGACGCCGCTCACCTCGGACTCGACGGTCACGCGATCACCGCCCCGCAGGCGTCATCGTCGAGAGCGCGAGCAGCGGGCGCCGGCAGCCGGTCAGTCCACGACGCGGGGGTGTTCGGAACCTCGCCTGCTACTGCGCGCACCCCACCTAAAAGAGCGTTTTGTCCTGGCGGGAGTGTTTGGGAACGCCAAGCTGTCATGGATGATTGCGGGGTGTTGGTCCAGGTGGAAGCGGTGGGGCAGATCGCAGACGGGCGTGCGACGGTCCGGGTGCGCTCGGAGGTGGGTGCCGCCGTGGCCTTCTGGTGCGGCGGTCCGACGGGAGTGGGCCGCGAACACCATGTGGAGTGGACGGTTGAAGAGGACGTGACCTGGGGCGGCAACACCCGACCGGCCACTTCCTTCTCCGCTGGGATGGATGAGAAGGAAGGCGACCGGATCGTCTTCCGGGGGCGGCTGGGCCTGACGGGCGATGGCGGAGCCACGTTGGAAGTAGGCGGAACTCACATCCTTTTCGACCTCGCCGACCCGCCGCCATCGACTGCTGTCGATGGAACGTGGGTCGAGATCAGCGTGGAGCGGAACAGCGTCAGCCTGTGGCCCTACCTGCTGTGATTCACAGGCGCCGGCTCTGTGCCCGTTCAGCTGTCGCGCCAGTTGTGGGTTGATTCGCGGGTAAGTCTGCGGCTCATGAGGTCGATCATCGCTATGTTGATCATGGCTTCGGAGCGGTGGGGGTGGGTTTCGTAGTCGCGGGCGAGGCGGCGGTGGTGCATGAGCCAGCCGAAGGTTCGCTCGACGACCCAGCGTCGCGGGATCACCTTGAAACCTTTCTGGGCAGGGTCGCGGCGGGTGACTTCGACGTCGATGCCGAGGGTGGCACCGTGGTCGATGGCCGTGGTGCGGTAGCCGCTGTCGGCCCACGCCTTCGTGATGCGGGGGTGGCCCTCGGCGATGTTCGAGAGCAGGCGGATTCCGCCGGCGTTGTCGGAGACGCTGGCGGCGGTGACCAGCACGGCCAGGAGGAGGCCGAGTGTGTCGACGCCGATGTGGCGTTTGCGGCCCGCGATCTTCTTGCCCGCATCGATGCCCTGGCCGGTCGCGGGCACGTTGGCCGAGGTCTTGATGCTCTGGGCGTCGAGGATGCAGGCGCTGGGCTCGGCGTCCCGGCCCTCGGCCTTGCGGACCAGGTGTCGCAGGAGTCCGTTGAGCTGCTCGAAGACGCCGTCCTTCTGCCAGGTTGCGAAGTATCCGTAGACGGTTTCCCACGGGGCGAAATCGTGTGGGAGGTAGCGCCAGGGGATGCCGGTGCGGTCGACGTAGAGGATGGCGTCCATGATCCGGCGCAGGTCGTGTTCGGGCGGCCGCCCGATGTCCAGGCCCTTCCCTCTGCGTTCTGCTCGCCAGGCTGTCAGGGTTGGTTCCAGCAGTTTCCAACGGACATCGGACAGGTCGCTCGGGTACGGCCGCTCTCGGCGAGGCATGTTTCCGTAGTACCGATAACCGCCGTCCCGCCACAGGGCGCAAACAGGCGCGACTGGGGGCGTGTTGAGATCAGACAGGAGCGAAGGGGCCGAAACGGGCCCTCGAAGGCTGTCACCCGCCCCATTTTCCACAACAAGCGTCTAACGCCTCAAGGAACTCGAAGTGGTCCGCCATCTGAATGGCAACGAAGCACTCCCGCCAGGACAAAACGCTCTTTGAGCTAAGTGCTCGGCGCATGCGCCGCAGTTGTCTAAGTTGGTGACCCTCGACTCCACCAAACTCCGTTAAGGCAACCCCAGGGTATCCGGATCCCACGTGGACCTGATCAGTACCGTGGCTGCCCTCGACCGCGATGAACTCGGCAGGCGCGCGGCACGGGGAAGGAGCAATAGCGACCCATCGGGCAGCCCGCGCGGTCAGCCAACTACCCATGTGAGCGACGGCTTGGCTCTAAGCTGTGTTCGCAATCTATCGAGGGGGCCGCAATGGCAGATCAGGTGGTGTCGTACGCGCTGGACGACGAGACGGTCGTCCGGTTCGAGATCGAGCCGACAGACGAGTTCCACCAGGTCAGCGCCGCAGAGATCGTGGGACAGGTCCGCGAAGCGGTAAGGCCGGCTGTGGAAGCCGCCCGGACAGTACTCGACCAGGCTGTGGCGCTCCGGCCTGCGGAGGTCCAGGTGAAATTCGGTATCAAGGTCAGTGGGACGGCCAACTGGCTCGTGGCCAAGGCTTCGACGGACGCGAACTTCGAGGTGTCCATGGTTTGGCGACCCGCGGCGGCGGACGGGGCCTGAGCCTCGATGAACGCCGCTGTCGGTTCGGGCCCGCGCCCGGGCGCCGATGCCTGGGTAGCCGCAGTACACGGCACGGAGCACGACGAAAAGGCCCTGGGATCCGGCTTCCTCATAGACGACCATCGGGTGCTTACCTGCGCGCATGTCGCATGCCCAACGTGGGAAAGAGCGCGGGAGCTGTGGGTGGCCTTCCCCAAGTCGGACCAGTTCATGGACCGGCGCTTCCGAGTACGAGATGTGTTCGCGCCTAAAGCTCCAGCGAAGCACCGCGCGCAGGACGTGGCCGTCCTCGTACTCTCGGAGCCGGTCTCCGGTGAGCTGGCAGGGCGACTGCGGCGGCCGACGCCTTCCGCCCTCGTAGGTGACGCGTGGTGGGCATTTGGGTTCCCCGACGGCGACCTATTCGGCAATTCGTCGGACGGGACGGTCGGCGAGGCGCTCGCCTACGGGTGGGTGCGACTCGACACAGCATCGCGTTATCCCGTCAAGCCCGGCTATAGCGGTGCCGCATTGTGGTCATCGACGTACCAGGCGATCGTGGGTCTTGTCGGGCAAGCCAGCGGCTCGGGTGACGCCCGAGCCTTTACGCTCTATCAGGCTGATAGGTGTCTGCCCGAACAAAAGATCGCGCTGCTCGCCGACTGGTCGGCCGAGGCAGCGGGCGAGACAGCGCTCGCGGCGTGGGGCTGGACGCTGGACGACGATCCGGAAGCTGGCCGGCACTGGAAGCCGCGCGCCCGTGGCGTGAGCACCGACTCCGAAAAGGGCTTCCGATTCCGAGGCCGCACCGCAGCGCTCGCCGAGATCATCGGCTGGATGACCTGCGTCACCGCACCGCGGAAAGTCTTGATGGTGACCGGGTCACCCGGCGTGGGCAAGTCCGCAGTGCTCGGGCGCGTGGTCACCTCAGCAGATTTCGGTATCGCCGCGTCACTCCCGGCGGATGACGACGCCCTGCGTGCCCCCCTCGGTGCGGTCTCCTGCGCCGTTCACGCCAAGGGAAAGACCGCTCTCGAGGTAGCCGAGGAGATCGCCGCTGCGGCCTCGGCCGCGCCTCCCGAACACGCGAGCGACCTGGCCTCCGTACTGCGGGCCGCGCTGTCCGAACGAGCCGCCTCCGGGCAAACGCCCTTCGTCATCGTCATCGACGCTCTTGACGAGGCCACCAGCGCGCAGCAGGCCCGCCTGATCGCGCGACACATTGCCATCCCGCTGGCTGAAACATGCGCGGATCTCCATGTCCGGGTTCTAGTTGGTAGCCGCCGCAGGGACGACGCCGGTAGCTTGCTCGACCCATTCGGCGCGGCGGTCCGTGTCATTGACTTGGACGCTCCCGAGTTCTTCGCCACAGCGGACCTCGCCGCATACACCATGGCTACGCTCCAGCTGTTGGGCGACGAGCGGCCCGATAACCCATATGCCGACAAGCGCACCGCGCGCCCGGTTGCTGCCCGCATCGCAGAACTCGCCGACGCGAACTTTCTCGTGGCCGGTCTCACCGCGCGCGCTCACGGCCTGCACGATACTCGCGCTGTTGCGCCCGCAGATATTGCCTTCACGCCCACCGTCGCTGCAGCCCTGGAGGAATACCTCTCACGACTGCCTGCAGTTGACGGCGCTCCGGCGGCTGATGCCCTAAGCGTCCTGGCCTATGCCGAGGCTCCAGGGCTCCCACTGCCGTTGTGGAGCGCTGCAGTGGAGAAACTTACGGGCCACCACCTCACTGAGGACCAGCTCCGTTCTCTGGCACGCTCGTCAGCCGCGAACTTTCTCATCGAGAGCGGCGTCAGCGATCAGAACACGGGTGTGTTCCGGCTCTTCCACCAAGCTCTAAATGATGCGCTGCGGCAAAATCGCGCGCAGGTCGGATCGAACGTGACCGACGAGCGCGCCCTCACACGCTCCTTCATCTCCTACGGCCGGCGGCTGGGCTGGGACCGTGCGCCCGCGTACCTGCTGCGTTCGCTACCCCGGCACGCCGTGGGCGGCCGGGTCATCGACGAGCTGCTTGCGGACGCGGAGTACGCGCTCCACGCAGATCTTCGACGCCTCATCCCGGCGAGCAGTTCGGCGGTCTCCCGAGCGGCCAAGGAACGCGCCCAGCTTCTACGCCGGACGCCGCAAGCCATCGACTGTGTCCCCACCAAGCGCGCGGCGCTTTTCAGCGTAACCGAGGCGCAGGAAGGATTCGGACAGGTCTACGGGCCCTTGGCAGTGAAGGGGCCATACCGAGCCGAGTGGGCAGCAGTCGCCTCCCGCGCCGAAGACGCAATTCTAGAAGGCCACAGCGGCGAGATCCGCGCTGTATGCGCCCTCGGACCCCCGACCGGCACCCTGCTCGCCAGCGCCGCCGGCGACGGGACCATCCGGCTTTGGGACCCAGTGACCGCCCGGACGGTGCGCCGCCTCACACCCAAGTTCGGGCGTATCAGTGCGATGTGCGGCCTGATCGTCGACGGGCAGACTTACCTCGCTCTCGCTGCGGACAGGGACGTCTGGCTGTGGAACGAGTCCCTGCGACGCGCAGCGGGGTACCTGCGCGGCCACGTCAGCTCGATCCGAGATTTGTGCGCCTTCGAAACGGCCGACGGGCCTCGCCTTGCAACAGGGAGCGCGGACGGAACAGTCCGGATCTGGGATCCCGCCTCCCGAGAGTGCACAGCGGTCCTATCGGAGCACGGCGGCTGGGTCGAGAGTGTGTGCACGCTAGCGGTCAACCACGGAACTCTTTTGGCATCGGGCGGAGACGAAGATGACCGCTCCATCATTCTCTGGCGTCCCGACACCGGCGAGCGCGTCCACATCCTCGAAGGGCACGAGAGTTCCGTCATCGCCCTGTCCGCGGTGGAAGTGGGAGATCACACTCTGCTAGCAAGTCTCGGAAACGACAAGACGGTTCGTCTGTGGGACCCGATCAGCGGCTGGTGTGTAGGTACCCTCCCCGGGGAAGACCTGGCCTTTACGCTGCGCGCCCTCACAGTCGAGGGAAAGTCGCTGCTTGCCAGCCCGAGCGGCGACCTGGTGCGGCTGCTGGACCCGGAGACAGGCCGCATCGCCATTACGCTCCAAGGCCATTCCGACTCCGTGGACTCCCTCTGCGTGCTGCACGTCAACGGCCGAGACCTGATCGCCAGTGGGGGCGCCGACCACACCGTGCGGCTGTGGGACCCGTCGGCGCCGCGCGCCAGCAGCGTGAGCGCTGTACGCGCACTCTCCCCCGCATCCAGCGGTAACGGTTTGCTACTGGCCGCTGGCGGTGACGACGGCGTAACCCAACTGCGCGATCCTGGCTCTGGCTCGGTCGTCAACTCGTTGCGTGAAAATCACGACTGGGTGCGGGCTCTCTGTACTGTGACCCACCTCAACCGGTCGTACCTCGCCGGGTGCGGTGACGACGGAGCAGTGTGGTTGTCTGACCTTACAGAAGCCGTGCCGCGGTCGTCCCGACGTCCAGGCAACAAACCCGCCTATACCGTGTGCTCCGTGCGCGTCGGCGACCAAACGCTACTAGCTACGGGCCACACCGACGGAAGCGCATGGCTTTGGGACCCACTGAGCAATGAGATCGCACACTTTGCCCGCTTTCATAGCGGGATCTACGTCATGTGTCCCCTGGAAATCGCTGGCCAACCATATGTCGCAACGGCTACGGACGGTCAGGACGGCACGGTGTGGTTGTGGGACGCCACCTCTGGTCAGCGCCACAAATTGGTCGCCGCAACCGAGACCCTTGCAATGTGCGCGCTGCCCATGATGGGGCAGACCGCGCTCGCCACCGCGCACGCACATGGAGAGGTGCGCCTGTGGGATGCCGCGCGTGGAGAACTCATCGGAGCCCTCTCAGGCCACTCGGGCGCAGTTAACGCAGTGAGCATGATCGGTGAGGGCGGGACATTCCTCGCCAGTGCCAGTAGCGACAGGACCGTACGCCTGTGGGACGTGTCGAGCCAAGCGCTGGTTGAAGAGATTCCAGTACATCATCCTGCACTTGCCGTCACATGGGTGTCACAACGGCTGATCGTTGGGCTCGACCACGGGCTCCTCGCACTATCGCTAGGGGAGGTGCGTAGTACACCGCCGGTGGGTGAGCCGGAACACCTGAGGCTTTAAATGTGGACAACCGGTGAACGGTAGCCACGCGCTCCCGTTTCCTGCTGAGGGCTAGAGCCTGTCCGGCGGATCATGTGACTTTCCGACAGGTCGCTCGTTGGTTGGGTCATGGGTCGGGGGCATCTGACGAATCGCGAGTGGTCGCTGCTGGAGCCGCATCTGCCTTTGCCGGGTAGTCGGGGCGGCCGGTGGAACGACCACCGGACCGTGCTCAATGGGATCCTGTTCCGGGTCCGTACCGGTGTCCCGTGGCGTGACCTGCCCGAACGCTACGGCTCCTGGAAGACCGTCTACGAGCGGCATCGCCGCTGGTCGGCGGACGGCACCTGGGACCGGCTCCTGCAGGCGGTCCAGGCCGACGCCGACCTTACCGGGCGGATCGACTGGGGCATGGTCGGAGTCGACTCGACGTCCTGCCGGGCCCACCAGCACGCGGCCGGTGCCCGCAAGACCAAACCACGGGTCCCGAAAAAAGGACGACGCCCCGGCACCACCGCCCCGACGAGGGACTCGGGCGGTCCCGGGGCGGTCTGACCTCCAAGATTCACCTTGCCGGTGAAGGCGGCTGCCACCCCATGGCTCTTCTGATCACACCGGGTCAGTGGGGTGACGCCCCGCAGATGATCGAGGTCCTGGGCCGGATCCGGGTCCCCCGCCCGCAGAGCGGACGGCCCCGCACCCGGCCCGATCATGTCAGCGGCGACAAGGCTTACAGCTCCCGCCGTAATCGCCACTACCTGCGAAGACGCCGCATCAAGCACACGATCCCCGAGCCGAAGGACCAGCGGGCCAACCGCCGCCGCAAAGGCAGCGCGGGCGACAGACCTGCCGACTTCAACCGCGACCGCTACCGGCGCCGCAACGAAGTCGAGCGGACCATCAACCGGCTCAAGAACTCCCGCGCGGTCGCCACCCGTTACGACAAGAGGGCCTACGTCTTCCACGGCACAGTCACCGCAGCAGCAATCCGCTTATGGCTCCGGGGCTGAGCCGGCCTGCAGCCTCAGTCTCCGAGGAACCACAAGGACAGGCCCTGTCCGTCAAGAACTACTTGACCCAGCTCGACCAACTCGCGCGCGAACTCATCAGTCAGCACGCCTGCGGGCAGCCGCGGTACCTCCTCCAACAGGGTCGACACCTGCCGGTGGTTGAAAACGGTGTCCGCGTACGACAGCAGGTGCCCCAGCATGGGAAATGCCGCCTGATCAAGACCGGCCAGCTCAGGACCCCAGACCACACCATGCTTTGCACGGGCCTCGATCGTGCCGTTCTCGCCTCGGACCTGCAGGTTAATCACGGTCAGACCCTATGGCTTCATGATCCGCCGGGCACTACCTAAAGCGTCCATGCCTAGCCGTTCACCGACCGCCCTGACCTGCACCGGGCCGTCGGCCTCCCGCACGATCGCCAGGATCTTGCGGCAGCCGCCAAGCAGCGCGTCTTCATCGGCCGCGTCGCTGCGGTGCGGGATGAGCGGCACTGCCCGCCCGGCCACCTTCGCCGATATCGGATCGACAGCCCCGCCGTCCGCCTGAACCTCGCGCGGGGGGATGTTGCATCGTGCTCTGACCTGCTTACATAGCGCGTTCATTCCCTTTCGTAGCCTGGCCTCGCCATCGTTGCTCTGCTGGTTCGCTTCTCCCCAAACGGCGCTCGTAAGCGGGGTGTTGAGAACGGTCGAAGCTACTGGTCACCGGATGCGATGATCGGTTGGTGATGAGATGGAGGTGGGCTCCTCTGGCTGCGCGCCACAGGCGGCAGGCGGATGAGGCGATACGGAAGCTGCGTGAAGACGCCGAAGTGCTCGGGATCGGTCCTGTGCCGGGTCCGGTTCGGGTGGCCCTGCGGCGCTATCACCAACGTCGAGTACGAACGTGGGTGTTATATGGCCTATTCACCTACATCTGCCTCCGCGTCATTGGCGAGGGGCTGTCGATCTATGTGAAGCAAGCAGACGAACACGCCGAGCGGATTCCGTACTACAGCGACGCGAAGGCTCTGGCCGTTTGGTTCGTCGGCGACGTTGGCGCAGGTGCTATTGCCTTGCTGCTGCTGGCATACCCTTTGTGGTCGCTTCTGGCTTCTATCGCTCGGATGTGCGGTGCAGGTGGCTACACCTTCGAGCGCGTGAACGTATGGACGCACCTGGTCGGGCAGTGCGCGGATATCGTGCGCTCTTCCGGAAGTCGTGATGCTCACCTCCGAGCGCTGTCCCTTCGGCTTCCAGTGATGCGCGTACGAGGTGCTCGGATGTCCCGGGGGTCTGTCCCCTTCTTCTCGCGGCGTAACGGACCGTTGAAGAGCCATGCGGCTCAAGTTGTGGGGGCGTTGCGTGCCGCTGAGGCCGAGCTGGACAAGGACCCGCAGAAGGCAGCGTACGACCTTGCCCGCATGGCGTTGACGATCAGCGAACGGTACGCCTCGGGGCGGCTCGGAGCTCTCTTGGACGAACGGGACCTCGGAGGGCCGCATCGGATGGGTGATGCGGTGCGCCTGTCTCTCACGGTCGTCCTGGTTGCGGCGATTGTCATAGCGGCAGCGCGGCAGGGGGTGCCCGAGCCGGCCGCGATTGCTGCCGCTGTGGTGGTGGTGGCGATCATGTATCGGAACGCGGCTGCTGGTGGAATCGCGGGTGTCGGCTTGATCATCCTGGAGCTGCTGCTGGGCTCCTTCTTCCCCGGCAAGTAGTGAACCCCGGGCGTCGCGCCAGGCCGGCGCGGGCGCAGTGAGGCGCCGGGCCATGTTGGCGGTGGAGGCCCAGTCGACGCGCTAGGCGGAGGTGTCGGGCCGGTGGTCGCACTCACGGGTCAGACGCCGGTGGAGCATCAGCGTGCCGTTCGTCTGCTCGACCAGCCACCGCTTGGGCTGCGGGACGAACCCTTTGCCCTGGTCAGCGT
Organism: Streptomyces sp. NPDC008125; assembly: GCF_042957125.1. Classification (NCBI taxonomy): domain Bacteria; kingdom Bacillati; phylum Actinomycetota; class Actinomycetes; order Kitasatosporales; family Streptomycetaceae; genus Streptomyces; species Streptomyces sp. NPDC008125. Next base: position 6,557 of record NZ_JBIBHR010000040.1, on the reverse strand, counting down.
GGTTGCGGCGGACGACCTCGACGCCGATGTCCAGCAGTGCCCCGTGAACGATAACCGCTTCCTTGAAGCCCTGGTCGACCAGGGCTTTCTCCAGGCGCATTCCGCACCGCTCGGCGGCCTGGTCGAGCAAAGCGATGCCGGCGGCTCATGAACCACCGCCGCCTGGCCCGCGACTACGAGGCACACCCACACCGGTCCGAAGCCATGATCCACCTTGCGATGATCAACCTCATGACCCGCAGACTCACCGCCGAATCCACCCCAACATGGCGCGGCGCATAATCCATCTACAACCGCGCAATCCGGGATGAAACAACGGGACTAAACGCCCTCTAATGAACACATTCCCCGTGGTCGCGGAGAAGTTCGGGACACCTACGCCTCGGTGGCGGTGTCCCGCTCCGGACTTGCTTGTGAAAGTCAGCGTCTCGGTCCACGCTGGCGTGCCGCCAGAGAGGCGAGAATTGGCCAGGCTGTGGCCGGTGTTGCGCTTCGGGCTCTGGAGCAGCACGTGGGGCGTAATGTCGGTAGTGGGGAGTTTCTGACGTACCGTGGGGGGACGCTTGGCCGGTATGCGCGGGCAAAATGGGCCGGACCTGTTCTCCGGTTCGCATCCTAAGGATGACTTGCAGGCACAGTTGCCTCCTTTCATCGCTCCGGTCGCAGCATCTCGCGGGTCGGTGGTAGAGGACGCCACATCGTTGCGGATCGCCGAGGCCATCCACGATGCGTTTGGTGATCTGTCGTCCGAGCGGGGCTTAACACGTTCTGAGCTCGAGGCGGCCTGCTCTGCGGTGGCTGGTCCGGAGGCGTTCGAGCAGCGGTTCGGGGTCTTCGTCGCGCTGCGGCTGCTGGAGCGGGTGCGGGAGAAGGCACACGACGGGCACTACGTGTTCAATCCCACCAGCGGCGCTGCGCTGCTCGTCTTCGAGCGACTGGCCGAGGCCGGTGGAGTGGAGGAGATCATGTCTCTCCTCGACCGGACGCAGCGGGATGTGGCCGACGGAGTACTGGACGAGAACGACCTAGTGCGCAGGCTCAGGCGTGTGCGGCGCGACTTGCGCATTACCACGGACTATCTGCTGCGGCGGGTCCGGTCCCGCCCGATCGAGGAGCTGCTTGGGCAGCGTCACCATCATCGTGTGAAGGCGGCGCTGATGGTCAACGCCCGGCGGTTGGTGGAGACAGTGTCCTGCGGCTTTCCGGGCCTGCGGGCGGAAGGGACACACCTGATCCGGGAAGCGCTGCGCTACTCCGCGGCCGTCGACGAATTCTATGACCGGCTGCTGGCCCAGGCCAGTACGCGGCGGGACTTCAGCATGCTCCCGGCGGAGCAGTATCGGACAGCTGCGCTGACGTCGTCGGTGGCGGCGCTGGCCGCTGTGTTCTCGGAGGTGGTGTTCGATCCGCCCGCAATGCAGGTGCCACCGGCGGGGATTTTAGAGGCGGCCGAGAAGCACCGTCCGCCCGCTCCGCGTAGGCGAGCCGCTCCCCCGCCTGAGCCGGCGCCAGGGCCCGATCCGGTCGAGACGGCGCGGGCGCGTGCCGCTGCACTGCGGGAACAGCGTCTGGCCGCGATGGAGTTGCTGATCGGCGGGCGGGACGAAACGGACCTGACGCAGGCGCTGCAGGGACAGTCGTGGAGGGCGGCTGTCACGACGCTAGCCCGTGTTCTACGTGCCTCGGCTGACCCGTCGGTGCCGTTCATGGTGGAGTTGTCCGGCGGGCTCGCGATCGATCCGGCCGGACCGGTGACGTACGCGTCTCCGCTGTCACTGTTCCGTGTCCCGCAGGACACGTCCGCCGTCGACGAGGTGTCACAGACCCTGCTGGAAGACGCCGATGAGCGGTGACGACGCCTACCTGCTGGCCCGGGCGCGGGCCTTGCGGGTGGTTCCGGTGCCGGACGAGGCAGACGTCTTGCAGCGCTTGGGCCGTGCGGCGGAGGCCGTGGAACGGAGGCTGGTCGCCCTCGCTGCGGGCGACGGTGCTGAGGGGTTTTTGGTGGCGTGGGGGCAGGATGTTGAACTGGCCGGGGCCGGCCAGGAGCGGAGCGGCACTCACCGGGAGGCCTCGCCATCGGTGCTGCTGATGCTGGGGGCGTGCCTGCGGGCGTGCTGGACGGATGTGGAACAAGCCCCCTACCCCGGCACGGCTGCGGCCGAGGAGGACGTAATCGCCGCGGTCGTCCCGCCCGATGCAGTGACGGTGCGTGCGGGCATCGCGCATTACGCGCCGACGGCCCCGTACCGCAAGGCGCTGCGGATGCTGCGGGCGTGCGGATATCTGGCCGCGGACGCCGGGGACGGCATGGTGCGGCTGGGGCCGGTGGTGGCGGCCTGGCCGGAGCGGGACGTGGACGAGCTGCGCCGCGGCTATCCGGTGCTGCCTCACATCGGGGAAGGGTAGGGGCGTGGATACAGGGTTGTTGGAGGCGTTGTCGCCGCAGCGCCGAGCGGATGTGCAGGCCGCGGTGTACGCGGTGGAGACGTCGATGCTGCCGGTGCCCGCCTTCGGCTACCGGGCGCTGGCCGAGACGCCGTTGCGGATGGTGGTCGAGAGCATGCTGGCCTCGGCGGGCCGGACTCTGCTGGCGGTCGGCCCCGGTTATCTGTCTGGCTACGACGATAAGATCCGCGGGCGGCTGGTGCGGGAGGGACTCGGTGTCCTGCCCGTCGAGGACCGCGCGGTGCTGACGCTGGTCGTGCTGTTCTCCGTGGTCATCCCCCGGGCGTCCGGTGCGGTGCTCCCAGAGACGTTGTGGACGCAGGGCGAGCCGGTGCGCAAGGAACGGTTGCGGGAGGCCGCCGTCTCCGACGGGGTCCTGGACGCGGCCCTGCGGCGGCTGGTCGACGCCGATCTGGTGCGCTCGGTTCGACCGGGGCTGCTGCTCGGGCACCAGTTCCTGCGACTGACAGCCCGGGTCGAGACGAGGCTGTTCGAGGAGCTGGTGCTGCTGGCGGACCCGCACGGGGCGCTGGCCGAGTCCATCCAGCGTCGCCGTGAGGGGCCGGGCGAGGTTCGAAGCAACGGCAGGGAGGAGAGCGGTGGTTGAGGCACTACCCGGTCCGGATGAAGGGCGCGGGATCGTCGGGGGCCGGCATCTGGTCGCCCTGCAGACTTTCGACATCGCACGGCTGACCACGCACGCGGTACCGGTGGTGCCAGAGGGGTTCATCGCGATTTCCGGTATAGGGCCGCGCGAGGACTCCAACGGCTCCGGCAAGACCTCGTTCCTCATCGCCGTCTCCGTGCTGCTGGCTGATCCGCAGTGGCGCTTCGAGTCCAACGGCGGCCGGTATGCCAGCGAGATCCTCTTCAAGCCCGATGCCGCGGGAGTGGACCGGGCCCAGCAGGCATCGGCCGCACCGCACGGCTATGTGATCGGAGTCTTCGCCGAGCCGGACCGCGCCCCCGCGAGCGCCCTGACGGTGTGGGTTCGGATCGCAACCACCGCGCCCTACGTGCAGGTCAAGTGGGTGCAAGGACTGCATGTGGCCGACGGGGCCACCCACACCGAGCGCACGCAGCAGGCCGATGCGTTGTGGCGCGAACTCGGCGGTGGAGTGGTGTCGGCGCGTCGGATGGCCGGTGAACTATACGGCAACGCCCCTCGGTGTCTGACCTACCTCGATACGGCTCTGCGTCCGGCCGTGCCGTCGCTGCTGGGCCAGCAGCTGTCAGAGATGGAGCCGGAGGCGATCGGCGCCTCGCTGATCGCGCTGTCTGGAATGACCGAGCTGCTGGAGCAGGAAGAAGCGTTGCGCGGACAGGCGCTGGACCGCCGGGTGCGCATGAACCAGGTCCGCAGGGAGAACGAGGAGGCGGACACCGCGGACGAGACCGTCCTGTCGGGCGTGCGTGCCCGGGACGCGGCCCGGCTGGCCCTGAAGGAGGGGCAGTCGCAGTGGCGGCGGTACGTCGCGACCTGCTACGTACGGGCCACCGAGGTGGACCGGGAGCTCGTGGCCAAGGGCGGCGGGCTGCGGGAGGCAGCCGCAGAGTGCCGGGAAGACGCCCAGGGCACCCGGGACGCCCTAGATGCGCTCCGCGCGGCCACCGGCCTGTCCGAGGTCGCAGGAGTGGCCCGACAGACCTGGTCGGACGCTCAGGACCTGCTGCGGCAGGCGGAACGCCGGCGCACCCAGCTAGAGACCCGCAAGGAGGACCTGAAGGGAAAGCGGTCGAAACTTCTGCCGCAGGCAGACGGATGGCAGGGCACATCCCCCCACACAGCCCTGCAGCTGCTGGAGGCAGCCCGGGGCCAGGAGTTCACCGCGGGCCGGTGCCTGCAGGATGCACAAGAGGCGGTGAATGCCGCCGAGCGGGTGCTGGCCGAGGTCGAGCAGGGCAGGCACGGGCAGGCCGGTGCCGCCATCGCCGTCCTGGACACCGCGGGCATCGGCGCCGTGGGACTGCTGGACCAGCTGCATCTGTCCGAGGCGGCACGCGCAGTCTGGGAGCCCCGGCTGAGCCCGTGGCGCCACGCCGTAGTGGTGGACGCGGGACGGGCGGACGAGGCGCTGGAGGCCCTGCATTCGCTGCCCGGCGCTCTGGTCATCGCCACTGATCCCGCCGGTGCCCCGACCGCCGTGTTCGACGGTGTGAGCAGCGACCGTTGCGTCTCCGGATTCCTCACCGCCCTCGAGCAGCGCCTCGCGGCGCTGTCCTGCCCGTCCGGAGCCCGCGACGATCGCCTGCACCTGACGGTGGTCGGCGGGTTCCCCGACCCGCTTGCCGGGCGGGCCCTGCAGCTGCAGCGCGCCAAACAGGACCTGGAGGCGCGCAGAGGCGACGTCGAGTCCGCGCGGAACGTCCAGCGAGTGAAACGGGCGGCACGGGTCCTCGCCGAGAGCGAGCACCGGGCGGCGGCCGCGATGCAGCAGCTGGACGCCTTGCAGGAACGCGAGATGGAACTCGACAAGCAACTCGCCGCCGTGGTCAGGGCAATGGGAGAGGTCGTCGACGACGTGGCAACGAAGCTGGCCGCCTATGAAAAGGCCCGGGACCTGGCGGCCAGCCATGCGGAGAAAGTGAAGACGGCCACGCTGACGGCCCGGGCAGCGGCGGAGGCCGCGCGGGCGGCCAGCCAGGCGGTCGCCGCGCTCGAGCGGGAGCGTGAGCGTCTGCAGGTGGATGCCTGGCAGTCCCGGTGGAGCGGCAGCCTCGAGGAGGCCGCCGACGAACTGGCCGCACCGGAGGGACGATCGCCCCGCCCCGGGCTCCTGCATCGGGGGGCCGAGGGCCGGCTGCGCCTCGCCTACGAACGCTACGGGCTGCGAGAGGGCCAGCCTGCCGACATGCACGAAGACCTGCTGCGCGGAATGGAGTTGTGTCGCGACCTGGCCGCGCAGGACCCGGAAGCGCCGCCCATAGTCGGCTTCGAGGACGCCGCGGCCCCCTTGCGGATCCGGCTCGACGGCCAGGCCGACATGGACCGCGTCACCGCCGCCCGGATCGAGGCCGACCGCGGGCTGCGGCAGGGCGCCTGGGACGAGCTCGTCGCCGGGGTCGACGAGAGCGCACAGCAGCTCATCACGCTGCAGGACATGATCGAGCAGCATCTCGAAGGCCTGTTCAAGCAGATCGATCAGGCATTCAACCAGCTCGACCTGCAACGCCCGGGCGGACACGGCGCCACGCTGGAGGTGCACAGCGTGCGGCCCGACGGGCCACGCCCGTGGCGGTGGGAGGTGACACCGCGCTGGAAGCGCTCGCCCTACAGCAGGTTCATCTCCTATCGGGAGAACGCCAACAGCGCCCAGATGAAGGTGTATGCGGTGCAGTTGGTACTGGCCGCGCTGCTCGCGGATTCCGAGACCCAAGGGCGGGTACTGATTCTGGACGAGCTGGGCAACAGCCTGGGCGAGAACAACCGCAAGGACCTGCTGGCGTCCCTGCGGGACGTCGCCGCGCGGCGACGCATCACGATCCTGGGCACCTGTCAGGACAGCGTGCTGACCGATGCCGCTGACGTGTGCGACGAGCTTCTGTGGTTCACCCATGCCTCCGCGTCCGATGTCTACAACCAGCCCACCTGCGCCTGGGCCTACGACGCCGACACCGGGCGCGTCGAACTGACTGCCGACTGGCTCACGGCGGGACGCCCGCATGTCTGAACCCGAGGCCAGTGCACCGCAGTTCCCTCTCCTCATCGGAGAGACGCACGGCCGCGAGCCCGTCCCCCTACCCGGGCTGCCGACTGGCGTCATCGCCGTCACCGTTCCCCGTGCCACTCGCACCGAGGACGATCTCCCGGATGTCCGGGTCCCCCGGGACCGCAAGGGCCGCGTCAACACCCGAGAAGTGGATCTCGTCGCCGCAGCCCCCGTGAACGGCTACGCACCTCCCCCGGGCCTGAGCACACGCGACTTGATCAAGGTGCTCACTACGGGCGACCACAAACGGTGGACCACGATCGAGGGCGACTTCGGCGACCGGGCCTGGGACGTGGCCGTCGCGCTGATCCAGTGCGGCGCCGTCATCCTGCGGTGTCGCGTCGAGCAGGCCGTCCGCTACACACCGCGCCTGTGGCGGCTGACCGAGATCTGGGAGGA
>NZ_JBIBHR010000039.1:0-32527 GCF_042957125.1 Streptomyces sp. NPDC008125 | reverse complement strand
TTTCACCGGGGCCCTCCGGGCGCTTCCCTTCGTTCTTGCGTTTCCGACTCTATCAGACTCTTATCTGTCCGATTCCCGGTCGAAGCGGGTCAAGCAATTTTCGCTTTCCAGTTCTTCGCTTTCGCGTTTCCCTTTCCGGCGAGTCCAACCCTACCAGACTCTTTTTCGTTCCGTTTCCGGTCCGACAAGTAATTCCGGCGGCCAGTTGGTAGGCCTTTGCCTTTCGGCTGACTCGACTTTATCAGAGTGAATGGGGGCGAATGAACGACCCGGGCTCTGCATAAAGGGAATCGCGCGGCTCCGCGGAAATGAAGATTCCCTGCAGGAGCGAGATACACATTGACTGTCGCACTCGAACCTGTCCAGCCCGAGCCAACTAGTAAAATCTACCTCCCCACAGCCGCCGTGTCAACAGCTTTTGTGGGCGAAGAGGAGACTAGCAGCTCAGCAAGGTCTGACGCACATCCGCCGTGGCGCGGCGGGTCACGCGACGGTCGGCAGAGCTGCGGCGCGCTCTGCCGCGGCGAGGTCGCCGGTGTCGCCGGCCCGGACAGCACGGCCGCCCAGCACCCGTACGTACAGCAGAAAGGCCAGCTCGGCGGCGACGCCGATCGCGATCCTGGCCCAGGTGGGCAGACCGGAGGGGGTCACGAATCCCTCGATGACTCCGGACACGAACAGGACGAGGGCGAGACCGATGGCCATGCCGAGCGCGGCCCGGCCCTCCTCCGCGAGCGCCGCGCGGCGGGAACGGGGGCCCGGGTCGATGAGGGTCCAGCCGAGCTTGAGGCCCGTACCGGCCGCCACGAAGACCGCGGTGAGTTCGAGGAGGCCGTGCGGCAGGATCAGCCCGAGGAAGGTGTCCAGTCGGCCGGCGGACGACATCAGCCCCATGCCGACCCCGAGGTTGAGCACGTTGGTGAAGAGGATCCAGATCACCGGCAGGCAGAAGAACGCGCCGAGGACGAGGCACATGGCGGCTGCCTGGGCGTTGTTCGTCCACACCTGGGCCGCGAAGGAGGCGGCGGGGTGGCTGGAGTAGTAGGTCTCGTACTCGCCGCCCGGCCGGGTGAGCGCGCGCAGGTCGTCGGGCGCGCCGATGGCGGCCTGCACCTCGGGGTGCGTACCGATCCACCAGCCGATGAGCGCGGCGAGGAGGGTGGAGAGCACCGCCGTGGGCACCCACCAGTGGCGCGAGCGGTACACCGCGGCGGGGAATCCGGCGGCGAGGAACCGGGTCACGTCCCGCCAGGACGCCTTGCGGGTGCCGGTCACGGCGGACCGGCCGCGGGCCACGAGCTGGGTCAGGCGCCCCTCGGTGCGCGGGTCGGGTGCCTGGGAGTGGATCAGGGAGAGATGGGTTGCCGTCCGTTGGTAGAGCACGACCAGCTCGTCCGCCTCGGTACCGGTGAGCCCTCGGCCCCTCTTCAGCAGATGTTCCAGACGTTCCCACTCCGCGCGGTGAGCGATGACGAAGACATCGAGGTCCATGGTGGGTGTCTGCTCCAGGCGAAGGGCGAAGGGGCGTACGGGTCCCGAACACGGCGGCGCGCCGGCGATCAGCTTGGCAGACTGTCGCACAACAGGCGCAGGGGTGGGCGACGAAGGGCGGGGCAATGAGCGAACTCGTGACCGGGGACGCGGTGGTTCTGGAGCTCAGACCGGCACGGCTGCCGAGCAGGGCGCTGGCGCAGGCCATCGACACCGCGCTGCTTCTGATCGTGTTCGTGGTGCTCAGCATCGCGCTGGCCCTCGCCACCTCGACGCTCGACGACGCGGCCGTCGCCGCCGTCGCCGTGGCGTCCTTCCTGCTGGTGCTGGTGGGCGGTCCGATCGCGGTGGAGACCCTGAGCCACGGTCGTTCCCTGGGGAAACTCGCCTGCGGTCTGCGGGTGGTGCGCGAGGACGGGGGGCCCATCGCGTTCCGGCACGCGCTGGTACGCGGAGCGATGGGCGTCGTCGAGATCCTGTCGTCCTTCGGTGCGGTGGCCGCGATCGCGTCCTTGGTCTCCGCCAGGGGCAGGCGGCTCGGGGACGTGTTCGCCGGGACCCTCGTCGTACGGGAACGGGTGCCGGCCGACCGGTCACGGGCGCTGCCGCCGCCTCCGCCGTGGCTCGCGAGCCGTTTCGCCCAGCTGGACCTGTCCGCGGTACCGGACGGGTTCTGGCTCTCCGCGCGCCAGTACGTCTCCCGCCTGCACCAGCTCGATCCCGCCGTGGGGTACGCGATCGGCGAGAGGCTCGCCGGGGAGCTGGCGGCCAGGACGGCCGTGCCACCGCCGGAGGGGGTGCCCCACGCGGCCTATCTGGCCGCCGTGCTGCACGAACGCCGGACGCGCGAGGTGCGGCGGATGCTCTCGGCCGAACGCGCGGCGGACCGGGCACCGGGGGCAGCGGCGGGAGTACGTGTGCCGGGGACCGGCGCCACGGCGGGATGGGGTGCGCCCGCGGGTGCTCCCGTCGCCGCCCCGCAGGTCGCGCCGGTCCCGCTCGCGGCGCCCGTGGCGCCGGGGTCCGCCGCAGTCCCTGCCACCGTGTCCGCCTCCACCGGGTTCGCGCCGCCTGCCTGAGCTGCCGCCTGCCGGAGCCGCCGCCCGTTTGAGCTGCCGCCTGCGCGAGCCTCGGTCCGTCCGGGCCGGCGCGCTACTCGGCCGGCTGCTCGGGTCGCGGTACGGGTTTCGGGGACGGCGGGGATTCGAGGTCTTCGAGCTCGATGCCGGGGGCGGCAAGGACCACGTCACCGGCGAGGTGCACCGTGTGGCGCTCCCCCGTATTCAGGTCGCTGACCTGGTACGTGTCCACGTGCAGGGGGCCGTTGTCAGTGGGGTGCGCTTCACTGTCCACCAGGGCCCAGGACTGATCGACGGTCAGGGGCGCGAGGACCGGATCCGTGAAGGTGACCAGACGGATGCGGGTCTCGGGGGAACCGGGGGTGAGGCGCAGCAGTCGCGTGACGGCGACGAGAAACGCAGGAGAGGTGCCGGAGAAGGCGTGGGCGCGGACGTTGCCCTCGGTCGCTTCGGTGCCGGTGGGGTCGGTCCGTACCCAGGTGACGCCTTCGAGGGCGGCGCCGCGGATCTGCCAGCCGCCCGCGTGCAGTTCCAGGCGGATGGGCCGGCCGAGCTCGTCGAGCGCCAGGTCGGTGGAGCCGAGGTGGTCGCCGGAGGGAGCCGTCCTCCCTGCGACGTAGCGCCAGCCGGAGGGGCCGGGGGCGCAGTGGAAGTGCTCTTCACCGAGGGGGGTGTGATCGTGCGGATCGTGGAGCGAATATCGGCCGCGGGGCATGGGGTCCTTCGGGCTGCGCGGGCGGGGTACGGGGCAGGCCCCCGGCACGGGGGTGCGGGGGCCTGCGCTCGGACCTGCTGCTGAGACTGTTCCGGTCGCCGTCGGCCGGTTCCTCCCCTGCGGGGGGGCGGGCCGGCGGCGGGTGGGATCAGTAGCGGTAGTGGTCGGACTTGTACGGGCCGTCGACCTCGACGCCGATGTAGGCGGCCTGCTCCGGGCGGAGGGTCGTGAGCTTGACGCCCAGGGCGGCCAGGTGGAGGCGGGCCACCTTCTCGTCGAGGTGCTTGGGGAGCACGTAGACGTCGGTCGGGTACTCCTCCGGCTTGGTGAAGAGCTCGATCTGGGCCAGAGTCTGGTCCGCGAAGGAGTTGGACATGACGAACGAGGGGTGACCGGTCGCGTTGCCGAGGTTCAGCAGGCGGCCCTCGGAGAGGACGATGAGGACCTTGCCGTCCGGGAAGGTCCAGGTGTGGACCTGCGGCTTGACCTCGTCCTTGACAATGCCGTCGATCTTGGCCAGGCCGGCCATGTCGATCTCGTTGTCGAAGTGGCCGATGTTGCCGACGATCGCCTGGTGCTTCATCCGGGCCATGTCGGACGCCATGATGATGTCCTTGTTGCCCGTCGTGGTGACGAAGATGTCGGCCTGCTCGACGACGTCGTCGAGGGTCGCGACCTGGTAGCCGTCCATGGCGGCCTGGAGCGCGCAGATCGGGTCGATCTCGGTGATGATCACGCGGGCGCCCTGGCCGCGCAGGGACTCGGCGCAGCCCTTGCCCACGTCGCCGTAGCCGCAGACGACGGCGGTCTTGCCGCCGATGAGGACGTCGGTGGCGCGGTTGATGCCGTCGATCAGGGAGTGGCGGCAGCCGTACTTGTTGTCGAACTTCGACTTGGTGACGGCGTCGTTGACGTTGATCGCCGGGAACAGGAGGGTGCCGTCGCGGTGCATCTCGTAGAGGCGGTGGACGCCGGTGGTCGTCTCCTCGGTGACACCGCGGATCTCGGACGCGAGCTGGGTCCACTTCTGCGGGGACTCGCCGAGGGTGCGGTTGAGGAGGGTGAGGATGTGGGCGTACTCCTCGCTGTCCGCGGTGGACGGGTCCGGGGCCGCGCCGGCCTTCTCGAACTCGACACCCTTGTGGACCAGGAGGGTGGCGTCACCGCCGTCGTCCAGGATCATGTTCGGGCCGCCGGTGGGGCTGTTCGGCCAGGTCAGGGCCTGCTCGGTGCACCACCAGTACTCCTCCAGCGTCTCGCCCTTCCAGGCGAAGACCGGAACGCCCGCGGGGGCCTCGGGGGTGCCGGTCGGACCGACGGCGATGGCGGCGGCCGCGTGGTCCTGGGTGGAGAAGATGTTGCAGGAGGCCCAGCGGACGTCGGCGCCGAGGGCGACGAGGGTCTCGATGAGCACGGCGGTCTGCACCGTCATGTGCAGGGAGCCGGTGACGCGCGCGCCGGCCAGCGGCTGCGTGGCGGCGTACTCCTTGCGGATCGACATCAGGCCGGGCATCTCGTGCTCGGCGAGGGTGATCTCCTTGCGGCCGAAGACCGCGAGGGAAAGGTCGGCGACCTTGAAGTCCTGGTTCTGGCTGACCGTCGTCATGGCGGGTCTGCTCCTCGTAAGGGTCGAGGGTGGGCTGGCTGGCTGTGCGGCGCCGGGCATACGAATGCCCGGGACTCGCAGCGCAGTCCGTCGGAGGCCCTCTCTCCCTCGGCCGGTCCGCTTCCGCGGGCCGATCGACCGCCATCAGCAGCGACGTCTGGTACGCGTACGAATCTACACCGAGCAGCCGTGAGCGCACCGGCCCACGGGGGAACGGTGCGCTCACGGGACGTAGGGAATGGCTGGAATCAGTGCCCCGGGCCGGAGGGGTTCTCGCCGTCCGGGCCGGTCGGATCGTCCACGCCGGTCGGGGCGTCCACGCCGGTCGTGCCGGTCGCGCCCTCGGTGGGCTGCCCGGGGGCACCGGCCAGGGCGGACCGGCCGGGGTTGGTGCCCTTCGACGCGGCATCCGCGTTGTAGATGTCGGGCTCCAGGTAGATGACGCGGGCGATCGGCACGGCGGCGCGGATGCGGGTCTCCGCCGCGTTGATGGCGTTGGCGACCTCGGTCGCGGTGTCGTCGTGCTGCACGGCGATCTTGGCGGCGACCAGCAGTTCCTCGGGGCCGAGGTGGAGCGTGCGCATGTGGATGATGCCGGTCACGGTGTCGCCGTCGACGACAGCGGCCTTGATCCGCTCGATCTGCTCGGCCCCTGCCGACTCACCGAGGAGGAGGGACTTCGTCTCGGCGGCGAGCACGAGCGCGATGACGATGAGCAGGATGCCGATGCAGAGGGTGCCGATGCCGTCCCAGACGCCGTCGTCGGTGGCGAGGGAGATCCCGACGCCGCCGAGGGCGAGGACCAGGCCGATGAGCGCCCCGAAGTCCTCCAGCAGTACGACGGGGAGCTCGGGGGCCTTGGCGCGGCGGATGAAGTCCGTCCAGCTCAGGGTGCCGCGGGTCTGGTTGGACTCGGTGATCGCCGTACGGAAGGAGAACCCCTCGGCGATGATCGCGAAGACCAGCACGCCCACCGGCCAGTACCAGGCCTCGATGGGGTGCGGGTGCTTGATCTTCTCGTAGCCCTCGTAGACCGCGAACATGCCACCGACCGAGAACAGGACGATGGAGACGAGGAAGGCGTAGATGTACCTCTCGCGTCCGTAGCCGAAGGGGTGCTCGGGGGTGGCCTGGCGCTGCGCCTTCTTCCCTCCGAGCAGCAGGAGTCCCTGGTTGCCCGAGTCGGCCAGCGAGTGGACGCTCTCCGCGAGCATCGACGAGGAGCCACTGAAGAGGAACGCCACGAATTTGGCCGCCGCGATGGCGAGGTTGGCGGAGAGTGCCGCCACGATCGCCTTGGTTCCGCCTGACGCGCTCATGGGTGCCTGGTGTCCCTTCCTCGGTGCCGCAAACGCGGATCGGTGCCGCGCACGCGGATCGGTACCGCACACGCGGGTCGCCGCGGTACGGCCGCACATTGTTGCAGCACCGGGGACGGACGGTACGTCAGGCCACCACGGTGGCCCGGAAGAGTGTGCCGTTACCTGATGCTTCGACCGTTTCGTCCGCGGGGACGAAGACCGAGTCGCCCGGCACGAGGTCCAGCTCACCGGTACGGACCGCACCTGCGGTGCAGAGCAGGATCTGCGGGGTGGCGGCGGTCAGGTCGGCGGGGGCGGCGCCGGGCGAGAGGTCGAAGCGGGACAGCCGGAACTCGTCGACCGGGGTCTCGTACGGCTCCTCACCGGAGGGCGCCGCCTCGGGTCGCAACACGCCGGGCTCGGTGGCTTCAAAGCGCACGACGCGCAGCAGTTCGGGTACGTCGATGTGCTTGGGGGTGAGTCCGCAGCGCAGGACGTTGTCCGAGTTGGCCATGATCTCGACGCCGAGGCCGTCGAGGTAGGCGTGCGGGACGCCCGCGCCGAGGTAGAGCGCCTCGCCGGGCTGGAGCCGCACGTGGTTGAGGAGCATCGCGGCGATGACTCCGGCGTCGCCCGGGTAGTGGCGGGCGATCTCGGCGTACGGGGCGTGGTCGCCGCCCAGGACTTCGGCAGCGGCGGCGGCGTCGCCGACGGTCGCGGCCATCTCCTCCGGGTCGGCGGTGAGAATCGCGGTGAGCACCTCGCGGAGGGCGGCTTCCTCCGGGTGGGCGCGCAGCAGGTCCGTGTACGGCTTGAGGGAGTCGACGCCGAGCGCCTCCAGCAGGGCGGCGGCATCGTCGGGGCGGCGGAAGCCGCAGAGCCCCTCGAAGGAGGTGAGGGCGCAGATCAGTTCGGGCTTGTGGTTGGCGTCCCGGTACGTGCGGTGGGGGGCGTCCAGCGGAATGCCCCGGGCCTCCTCGTCGGCGAAGCCGAGCCGGGCCTGCTCCAGGTCGGGGTGGACCTGGAGGGAGAGCGGGGCTCCGGCGGCGAGGAGCTTGAGGAGGAACGGGAGGCGGGGGCCGAACTTCTCGACGGTCGCGGCGCCGAGTTCGCGGGCCGGGTCGGCGGCGATGACCTGGTCGAGCGGGAGTTCGGCGCCGTCGCGGGTGAGCAGGGACGGCGCTCCGGGGTGGGCTCCCATCCACATCTCGGCCTGCGGCTCCCCCGTGGGCGGGGTGCCGAGCAGCTCGGGGATGGCCGTGGTGGAGCCCCAGGCGTAGGGGCGCACGGTGTTGGAGAGCCGGTCCATGGAGTTGTCCTCGGGCTTTCGTGAAGGTGTGCAGGTGGGACGGGTGTGGCAGATGGTGCGGGAGTGGCGGATGGTGCGGGTGTGCCGGACGGGAGGGGCGCGGTGGACGGCGTCCCCGGCGTCCGGACGGGTGTCCGGACCCCGGGGCGTCCGGTCTTCCGGGCTCCCGGACATCTACGCTCCGGCGCCCCGGGAGGCCGGAGCCCTGCCGGCCGGGAAAGTCAGGCAGGCCAGGCGGGCCGGGCAGGTGAACAAATCAGCAGGTCAGACAGGTCGGGCAGGTCAACAGGTCAGGCGGGCAGGTCAGGTCAGGTCAGGTCAGGTCAGGTCAGGTCAGGTCAGACGGGTCAGGCGGGTCAGGCGGGTCAGGCGGGTCAGGCGGGTCAGGTCAGGTTCTCGGCGGTCGGCGGCTCGGTGGCCAGCGAGAGGTAGACGGCGGCGAAGTCCGTGACGGCGAGGAGTTCGGCGAGCGCTTCGAGTTCGCTGCCCTCGTCGGGTTCGAGTTCGCTGATGGCCGTGTCGTGGCCGAGGGCGAGTTCACGGGCGGCCGGGGCCGCGGTCAGGCCGCCGGTGGGCCGGTCGCGGAGGAGGACGACCCGGGCGCGCAGTGCTTCCTGCTCGTCGACGCGGTCGCGGAAGAAGTCCTCGGGGTCGGCTCCGGCGGCGAAGTCCCCGGCGAGCAGGGCGCCGTGCGAGGGCAGGGCTTCGGGGAGGGGCGCGGTGAGCGCGGGGCGGCCGGCGAGTTCGGCGAGGACGGCGGCGAACCGGCGGCCGACCGGGCCCGCCGCTTCCCCCTCGGTCCACACCAGCGGCAGCGTGTCGGCGAGCTCGGCGGCGAGGGTCTTGGCCGGGTTGCTGTACGTGGCGATGGCGGGCCCGCAGCGTTCGGCGGTGCGGTCCAGCCGGTCCGCGACCTTGCGCAGGTCCTCCTCGGACGCCGCGAGCAGCCCGACCCGGTCGAGCAGGGCGAGGAGCGGGGTGAGCAGGGCCCAGAGGGTGCCGGGGCCCGCCGCCGAGGTCTCGGCGTCGTACTCGCCGTGCGGGGCGGCGGCCATGGGCACGAGGAGCCCGTGGGCCCTCTCGACGGCCTCACGCAGCGGCGAGCGGGTGGGGGCGACGGCGACGACCGAGCAGCCGCGCCGGTACGCCTGTTCGGCGAGGAGCGAGAGGCCGGGTTCGGCGCCGTCGGCGGTGGCGATGAGGAGCAGGTCGACCGGGCCGGCCCAGCCGGGCAGGGTCCAGCGCAGCGCGCCGCCGGCCGGGGCGACCCCGGTGGGGCGGATGCGGGTGACCGGTGCCGCGGCACCCGCGAGGGCGCCGATGATGTCGGCGACTCCGGTGGCGGCGGTACCGGGGCCGGCGACGAGGACGGAACGCGGCCTGCCCTCCGGGGTCAGCGCTCCGATGCCGGCCTCGGCCGTGTGCAGGGCGGCGGTACGGACGCGGGCTCCGGCCTCGGCGGCCCCGCGCAGGAGCCCCCGGCGGTCGGCCCTGGCCAGGGCGTCCGGGGCGTCGAGCAACGTCTCGTCGAGCATGGCGGTGGGCCTCCGATCACCGTACGGATCAGCGTGCGGGTGCCGGGCGCGGTCGCGATCGGTCGCCGCCGGGGGTTCCGGAGGCGCCGGCTGGACGTGCCTGGCGTCCCGTCACGCGGGGCGGCGGGCCTCGTCGACGAGGAGGACCGGGATGCCGTCGCGGACCGGATAGGCGAGACCGCAGTCGGCGCCGGTGCAGACCAGCTCCGGGCTGTCGTCCGCCGTGCGGTCGTCGAGCGGGGAGTGACACGCCGGGCAGGCGAGGATCTCCAGAAGGCCGGCTTCGAGCGCCATGGGGCGGGTCCCTTCGAACATGCGGTTCAACTTCGTGCGGTTGGGGCGGGGCCAGCCTACCGCCGGGGTGCGGGGGTCGCGGTCCGGCGGGACCGCTGTCCCCCGCGCCCCCGGCGCACTATCCCCGGATGAGGGCCAGTGCCTCGTCCCGTACCGCCGTCATGGTGGCCTCGTCGCGGGCTTCGACGTTGAGGCGCAGCAGCGGTTCGGTGTTGGAGGCGCGGACGTTGAACCACCAGTCGGCGGTGGCGACCGTGAGGCCGTCCAGCTCGTCGAAGGTCACGTCCTCGCGGTCGCCGTACGCGGCGCGGATCGCCGCGAGGCGGGCCGCCTGGTCGGCGACGGTGGAGTTGATCTCTCCGGAGTCGGTGTAGCGGTCGTAGGCGGCGAGCAGCGCGGAGAGCGGGCCGTCCTGCCCGCCGAGGGCGGCGAGGACGTGCAGGGCGGCGAGCATGCCCGTGTCGGCGTTCCAGAAGTCCGCGAAGTAGTAGTGGGCCGAGTGCTCGCCGCCGAAGATCGCGCCGTGCTCGGCCATCTCGGCCTTGATGAAGGAGTGGCCGACGCGGGTGCGGACGGGAGTGCCGCCGTTCTCGCGGATGACCTCGGGGACGGACCAGGAGGTGATCAGGTTGTGGATGACGGTGCCCTTGCCGCCGTTGCGGGCGAGTTCCCGCTCGGCGACGAGCGCGGTGACGGCGGAGGGCGAGACGCCCGCGCCGCGTTCGTCCACGACGAAGCAGCGGTCGGCGTCCCCGTCGAAGGCGAGCCCGAGGTCGGCGCCCTCGGCGAGCACGCGGGCCCGGAGATCGACGATGTTGGCCGGATCGAGGGGGTTCGCCTCGTGGTTCGGGAAGGTGCCGTCGAGCTCGAAGTACATCGGTACGACGTCGAGCGGCAGCCCCGCGAGGACGGTCGGCACGGTGTGGCCGCCCATGCCGTTCCCGGCGTCCACCACCACCTTGAGCCGCCTGATCGCGGTGAGGTCGACGAGGCCGAGCAGGTGGGCGGCGTAGTCGCCGAGGGTGTCGCGCTCGGTGAGCGTGCCCCTGACGGTGGCCGGGGCGGGAGCCCCTTCCTCGGACCACCGCTCCACCAGCGTGCGGATCTCGGCGAGGCCGCTGTCCTGGCCGACGGGCGCGGCACCGGCCCGGCACATCTTGATGCCGTTGTACCGCGCCGGGTTGTGCGAGGCCGTGAACATCGCACCGGGCAGGCCGAACGCGCCCGAGGCGTAGTACAGCTGGTCGGTCGAGCAGAGGCCGATCAGGGTGACGTCGGCGCCACGCGCCCGGGCACCCCGGGCGAAGGCGTCGGCGAGGCCGGGCGAGGACGGGCGCATGTCGTGGCCGATGACGATCGCGTCCGCGTCCGTGACCTGGACGAACGCCGCGCCGAAGAGTTCGGCGAGCGGCTCGTCCCACTGGTCGGGTACGACGCCGCGCACGTCGTACGCCTTCACGAGCTGCGACAGATCAGCAACCACGGCCGGTCCTCCTGGGGTCTGGGCTGAGCGCCCAAACTACCCGTCCGCCGGTACGCCGTTACGGGCCACCCACCGGTGGTCCGGGGTGGCGGTACGGGGCGGTGGCGGGCGCCGTCAGGAGTCGGGGGAACGCAGGACCCGCAGGTGGCCCCGGCGCGCGACCTCGACGGGGTCGGCGGTGCGCGGGCCCCGGACGGTGCCGTCCTGCCCCCGGTCGTGCGGGCGGGCGGCCTCGCGGACCGCGTTGGCGAGCGCCTCGAGATCGTCGGCGCTGTGGCGGGTGGGTACGGAGGAGTCGGTGAGCCTGACCACCTCCCAGCCCCGGGGCGCGGTGAGGCGCTCACCGTGTTCGGCGCACAGGTCGTAACAGTGGGGCTCGGCGTAGGTGGCGAGCGGGCCGAGGACCGCAGTCGAGTCGGCATAGACGTACGTCAGTGTCGCGACGGCGGGACGGCCGCACGCGGTGCGCGAACAGCGACGTACAGGGCTCACGATGTTGGACGGTACCGCACTCTTGAGCGGGCTGCGACGACTCTCCCCCCGGGTCGGGCCACCGTGTCGTTGATCGTCCCCGGTGACAGTGGGCCTCGCGGGGGTCGTGGCGGTCCGCGGCCGGGGAGAGAGCGACTGGTCACAGAGGTTCCGCTTGTGCGCGCGCGTGAGCACCCCGTGGTGGCGGGAAGGGCGGGGCGTGAGGATTCGGTGATCACGAGCCGGGCCGAAATGTGGCTCAACTTGGCCGGAAAATTGAGGTTGAAACGAGTCTCGGGGAAGGCGCGGGCGATGCGGCGCCGCCCCGTGCCCGGGCGGCGGACCACCCCCGCCGGGAGGGTTACGCTGCGTCGGTGATGGACAGTTCCGTACCTTCTCCCTCGCCCGATCCCCGGCCCCGGCACCGCGACCGCCACGGCCGCGGCATGCGCGGGCCGGTGGCGCCGCCGCAGGTGCCGCTGTCGATGAACCGCGCGGAGAGGTTCCGCGACCTCGTGCAGGACTCGGTGGAGCGCCTGGAGCGGCGGTGGCCGCAGCTCGCCGAGGTGGACTTCGTGGTGCTCGACGTCCCGTCGGTGACGACCGAGGACACGGTGCCCCTGGGGCGCGCGATCTCGGCGGCGAAGGGGCAGCCCGCCCGGATCGCCGTCTACCGGCGCCCCATCGAGATCCGGTCGAAGACCCGCGACGAGCGGGCGCTGCTGGTGCACGAGGTCGTGGTCGAGCAGGTCGCGGACCTGCTCGGGCTCTCCCCGGAGTCCGTGGACCCCCGGTACGGGCAGGACTGAGCCCCGCCCGTACCGACGAGGTCCGCGGCCGGCGCCGTCAGTCGTCCAGCACCGTCAGGTCCTGTACCGCGGCCGGGACTTCGACCGTGCCCCGGTCGTCCGGCAGCGTCTGCACGGTGAACATCTGCACGCCGTCCTCCGGGAGGGCGAGCGTGCGGGCCGCGTAGACCGGGCCGCCCGACTCCGTCTCCACCGTCAGCGCGTACGCGCCCTTGAGTCCGGACGGGACGGGCGGGGTGAACGCGAGCGTCGTGCCGCCCTTGACCGTGTACGACTTGACGGTCTGTTCACCGCCCTCGCTCCCCGCCGAGGCGGTGACCTTCACCTGGGCCGTGGCGCCGGGTGCGACGAGCGACAGGGTCGAACCCTTGGCCCGGTTGTCGGCCACGCTCGCCCGGGCGCCGACCGGCCGGGTGGCCGGGATGTACGCGATCTCCTGCGCGGAGCCCGTCCCCCGCACCACGCGCAGCGCGGCGACGATCGGGGTGGCCCGTTCGCCCTCGACGGGGGCCAGCCGCAGCGAGCCCGGCTCCTTGCGGGTGACGTTCTTCAGGTCGACGCTCGCTGTCATACCCGACTTGACGTGCAGGGTGTCGTTGCCGGCCGGGGAGAAGGTCGCCGACTTCCCGACCAGCTGCACCTCGACGTCCGCGTCGTCCTCGCCGGGCGCGTACGCGATCAGCTGGACCGAGGTGGCGTCGGCGGGGATGCCGGGCAGCACCACGGTGGCGGAGGGGTCCGCCGAGGCGGTGAGCCAGTCGCTGCCGCTGTCCTCCCGGGCTCCCCGGACGACCGCGCCGACCCGGCCACTACGGGTGGTGACGTGGGCGGTGGCGTCGTCGACGGCCTCGCCGGTCAGGGTGGAGAGCAGCATGGCCACGCTGGAGTGCGCCGGGACGGCGATCCCGTCGCCGACGTCCGCCTTGAGGTCGCCGTCCGGGCCGAAGAGCTGGATGTCGACGACGGCGGCGCTGCTGTCCGGGTTGGTCAGGTGGATGTAGTCCTGCGCCTTGGCGGCGGTGCTGACGCCGGGGAACCAGAACTCCGTGTCGGGCGCCGTGCAGCTGACGCCGAGCAGCCCCCGGGTGGAACCGGCGGTGACCGAGGTGGTCTGCTGCGTGCTCCAGCCCGGCGCGAGCGCGCCGGTGGCGGTGCCGACCAGCGCGGGGGCGTCACCGCCGTCGGCGTCGGCGGTAACGGGCTTTCCGGTCTCCTTGAGCGCGACGACCGTCTTCCCGGCGTTCCCCGCGTCGGCCTTGTCGCCCTTGCCGCTCTCGTCCGTCTTGCTGCTCTTGTCGGTCTTGCCGCTCTTGTCGGACTTCTCGGTGGAGGTGCCGTCGTCCGTGACGGGCCGCGTCTCCTTCAGCTCGGCGGCCGACTCCCCGCTCGTCCCCTTCCCGGCCGGGGTGTAGGAGGTGTACGCCGTCTCGGCGAGCTCGGAGTCGCTGGGTGCCGGGCAGAGCAGGCTGGACCGCTCGACGGGCAGCCTGGACGCCGACGCGGATGTCGCCGGTGCCGAGTCGCCGGGCGCGTTGAACGCGGCGAAGCCGGTGACGGCGGCGAGGGCGACGGTGCCCGCGATGAGGGACAGGGGGGTGGACTTCACTCGGACTCGCCTCGCGATGCGTTACGGGTCTGCCACGGCGCCTGGTCCGGGGCGTTCGGGTCGACCTGCTCGTCGGTGTCGTGGACGCCGTACTGCTGCCCCGCGTACGGGTCGTACGGGGCCTGGGTCTCGTAACCCTGGTACTGCTCCTGCGGTTGTTGCTGCTGCTGCCCGTAGCCGTACGGGTCGTAGACGGGTGGCTGCTGGTACGGGTCGGCCTGCTGGAACTGATCGGTCCCGTACTGGTCCGTCGTCGCGTACTGGTCCGCCGCCGGGTACTGCTCGGACTGGTGCTGCTCCGGCTGGTACTGCTCGGCCTGGTACGGGGCGTACTCGGCCTGCTGGTACTGCTGCTGCCCGTCCCACTCGGCGTAACCCTGCTGGGGAACCGCGGCGTACGTACCGTCGCCCCCGGCCTGCGCCGGGACGTAGGCACCGTCCGCCGCCTGGGCCGGGACGTAGGCACCGTCCCCGGCCTGGGCCGGGATGTACGCGCCGCCGTCGTCCTGCGCGGGGGCGTACGGCTCCGGCTCGGGCCGGTCGTCGGCGGCCGGGTCCGCGCCGCCCCCGGGCGCGTGCGACGGCAGGTCCGCACCGTCGGCGGAAGCGGCTTCGGCCAAAGCGCCTTCGGCATCCTCCCCGGCGGCCGCTTCGGCCTCGGCGGCGGCGCGCAGCCTGCGGGCGCGGCGTCCGTCGCCCTCGGCGGCGTCGGCGGCGGCAGCGGCTTCGGCGTCCTCGGGGAGGTCGTCGTCGACCTCGCGGCGGCGGCCCGGCAGGGCCATGACGACGAGGACCACGGCGAGACCGATCTGCGCCCAGATCCACACCGAGTGGGTGATCGGGGTGTCGTACGTGAGGTCGAGCCGGCCGCCGGACGCGGGGAGCTCGAAGCCCTGCGCCCAGCCGTCGACGGTCTTGCGGGGAAGGGGCTTGCCGTCCAGGGTGGCCTGCCAGGCGGGGTCGGCCGCGTCGGCGAGGCGGAGCATCCGGCCGCCTTCGCCCGCCGGGATTGTGGTGTGGGACTCCACGGTGCCCGAGGGGACCACCACGCCCGCGCCGTCACCGGAGGCCGGGACGATCATGAGGCGGGCGACGTCCTGGTCGACCCGCCAGAGCGCGCTGCCGTCGAGCTGGCTGAGGCGGCTGAGGCCGGGGGTCGCGTCGAGGACCCGGCCCATCTCGCGGGGGGCGCCGTCGCGTACGAGGACGTACCGCACGGCGAACCCGCTGAGCTGGTGGCCCTGGTCGGCGCCGGAGCCGGCCACCAGGTTGGCGACGACCTTGTCGAGGTGGCTGTCGCTGCCGGTCGACCGGGTCAGTTCGGCGTCGCCGAGCCGGGCGCCGGACCCGCGGACCAGGGTGTACGAGACCGATCCGGCGGAGGTCCCGCCGAGCACCAGGGTGCGCGGCTGGTCGGCCGTGGTGCTCTCCTCCGCGACGAACGCGGGGACCTGCACCGGGTCGCGCCGCTCCAGTGGTCCGGCGGCGCCGCCCGCCATCCAGGCGAGGGCGGCCACCACCGGCGCGGCGGCGGAGGCCAGCGCGATCAGCACGGCCACCGGCTGCCGCCAGCCGAAGTTGAGGGCGGCGACGCGGATGCGCGCCCCGTCCGCGCCCAGCAGGGCGGCGGCGATGAGCGCGGTTCCGTAGACGAGGGTGGCGGGACCGGCCCAGGTGGAGCCGTTGCTGAGGCCCGCGAAGAGCAGGCCGACGAGCGCGGCGGCCCAGGCGGCGCGGATCGCGGTCTGCCGTTCGCCGCGCAGCAGGGCGGCCAGGGCGGCGAGCACCACGCCGAGGAAGAGGACGGAACCGCCGCCCTTGGGTCCGCCGGGGCTCAGTGACAGCAGGTCGACGGCGGAGGCGGTGCCCGCGCCGAGGTCCAGGCCCGCCTCCCGGAGGAAGCCGGACGGCCGGCTCAGCAGGCTGAGCGACCAGGGGGCGAGGACGAGCAGCGGGGTGCCGACGGTGGCGAGGAACCGGAGTCCGTACGCGGCGAGGTCCCGGCGGCGCAGGGCGAGCACGCCCAGACCGAGGACCACGGCGAGCGGCCACACGATCGGGGTGAACGCGGTGGTGAAGGTGAGCAGCAGGGTGAAGGCCCAGGTGGCCCGCCAGCTGCCGCGGACCCGTCCGTCACCGCGCAGGCCGTGGGCCGAGACGGCGGTACGGGCCATCAGCGGGAGCAGCACGGCGAGCACGGCGGTGCCCACGCGTCCGGTGGCGAGCGCTCCGGTCACGGCGGGCAGGAAGGCGTACGCGACGCTCGCCCAGGCCCGCAGCAGGCGGGACTCGATGAGCGGCCGGGACATGAAGTAGGCGGTGAGTCCGGCGAGCGGCACCGAGCAGACGAGCAGCAGGGTCAGCGCGAAGCCGGTGGAGCCGAAGAAAAGGGCCGAGACGGCGGCGAGCACGCCGAGGTAGGGCGGGGCCGCTTCGGTGGAGCCGGTGACGACCGGGTGCCAGCCGTCCGCGAACCGGCTCCAGAGGTCGGACACCGCGTCGGGCGCGGGCAGCAGGGCCCCGCCGGCGAGCGCGCCGCCGCCGAGCAGGCCCCGGCAGGCGAGGAGCGAGACGAACAGCAGGAGGGCGAAGAGGACGGGGCCGGGTTTGCGGCCGATCCGCTTGAGCCGGGCGAACTGTTCGATCTCCAGGAAGTCGGCGTCGTCGCCGCCGGGGCCGGATTCGACGGCTCCGTGGCGCGAGCCGCCGGCGGCGTCGGCGTCGGAGCGGGAGCCGAAGTTGCCGGCGACCTGTTCGACGGTGGCGCGGACGGTGGCACCCGGCGGCGGGAAGAGGGAACGGAGTTCGGCCGGGTCGACGGTGCCCTTGCCGCGGGCGCGGCGGGCGGCCATGATCCTGCCCGGCCGGAGCAGGGTGCCGATGAGGCCGGTGACCTCGTCGAGCGCCTGGCCGGGGACCTTGCCGACGAGGTAGGCGAGGGTGCGGAGCAGGGTGCCGACGACGAGGCGGAGCAGCACCCAGGGAAGCTTCTTGACCGGGGTGTTGGCGAGCATCGCGTAGACGGCGCCGGCCCGGTCGACGCGGTGCGGGCCGACGACGGAGCGTCCGGCGCAGTCGATGGGGCGGCGCTCGCGGGCGGCCGCCTCGGCGTGTCGCAGCACGGCGTCGGGGGCGACCAGCACCCGGTGGCCGGCCTGGTGGGCGCGCCAGCACAGGTCCACGTCGTCGCGCATCAGGGGGAGTCTGCGGTCGAAGCCGCCGAGTTCCTCCCAGACGTCGCGGCGCACCAGCATGCCGGCGGAGGAGACGGAGAGGACGGAACGGACCTGGTCGTGCTGGCCCTGGTCCTGTTCGCGCCGGTCGAGTCCGGTCCAGCGGCGGCCGCTGTTGGCGATGGTGACGCCGACTTCGAGGAGCTGGCGGCGGTCGTACCAGCCGCGCAGCTTGGGTCCGACGATCGCGGCGTGCGGGTCGGTGTCGACGACGCGCAGCAGTTCGGCGAGGGCGTCGGGCTCGGGGGCGCAGTCGTCGTGGAGCAGCCAGAGCCACTGGACGGGTTCGCCGTAGGGGAGTTCCGGCAGGTCGTAGGCGTCGTCGCGCCAGGTCCTGGTGACGGGGTCCCAGCCGCTGGGTCGCTTGAGGTACGGCAGGTCGTCGACGGTCGGCTCGGCGGCGGTGCGGACCGCTTCGTCGACGGCGGTGCCGAAGCCGGTCCGGCGCGCGAGGTGGAGCACGCGGTCACCCCCCAGCGCCTCGGTGACCAGCCGCGCGGAGTCGTCGGCGCTGCCGGTGTCGGCGGCGACGGCGTTCTGTACGGGGCGCTCCTGCCCGAGCAGCCCCGCGAGCGCGTCGGGCAGCCAGCGCGCGCCGTCGTGGGAGACGAGCACGGCGGTGACGACGTGCCGGGGAAACTCTGGGGCGACGGACGCGTTCGGCGCCGCCGGGTGACTCTGCACGGACATCGAGGTACGGGCCCTCCGGCCGGGTTCCGGGGGCGTTCCCCCCGGTGAGGCTGCATCGGTGTACACGCGCGCCCCGGCGGGGCGTTGGCGTGTCTCGGACGGGGCCCCACACTAACGGTACGGATCGGGGGCGACGGCGCCGAGCGGGTGAACCCCGGCCGCACCCCGCAGGGTATGGAGGCCGTGCGGCAGTCCGGGCAGCAGGGCCCGCGGGGGTGCGGGCGCGCCGATGGCCCGTGGTCCGGACCCTGGGGGGAGGGTCGGGGCCACGGGCCATCGGGAGATCGCGCACGGGTGGGGCGCATCGGGGCGGGGCCGTGCGGAGTGGTGGCGGCCCTGCGGTCGTGCCGGGCGGCACGGTGTCGTGCCGGGTGCCGCGCCGTGAGGCCGCGGGGCGATGCGGTGGAGGTGTCGTGAAGATACGGAGCCGTACGGCAGACCGTCGGGTTGACCGCGCGTCAGGCCCGTCCGCCGCGGAGAGCTCGGGCTTCCGGAGCCGTACCGGTCACATCGCGGCCTTCTTCAGGCGCCGCCGCTCCCGCTCGGAGAGCCCGCCCCAGATGCCGAACCGCTCGTCGTTCGACAGGGCGTACTCGAGGCATTCGGATCGGACCTCGCAGGCGAGGCAGACCTTCTTGGCCTCCCGGGTCGATCCGCCCTTCTCGGGAAAGAAGGACTCGGGATCGGTCTGGGCGCACAGTGCGCGCTCCTGCCAGCCGAGTTCCTCGTCCGCGTCCTCGACCAGCAGTTGCTGGAACAGCTCGGTCATGTGCGCCCCTCGTCTGTCTCTTACGTCCCCGTGACGTGACCGTCACTCTCCGTGCGGCCGAACAACACGAGTGAAATTACAAGTGTGTAGCTCCGAGCCGGTCAAGCGAGCTTCTGCTATTGGCCCCGGTATTCACTCTGCGGAACCAAACATACGCGGAAAGTTACCAAATCACCAAAAACGTGACATATGCCTAGGGCTCAGCCCCTCCATCCCACTCTCCAACGAGTGAGACGGACGGAGTTTCCGCGCCGGTTCGATTCGATCACCGAAGCGACCAAGATCACAGACGAGTCACAGACCGTCAGCGAGGTTTGAGCGCCCGGATGATGCGCCACCTGTCCTGCCCCGTCGGTGCACAAACCTTTCTTCAGCCCCGGCGACCGAAAGGGGTGAAACATTGCCGCCAAATGGGACGCCGAGTTGACAGCGCGGGGAACGAGCCGGTCTCCTTGGCACCATGCCAGCGACCGTCGCGATGTACGCCACCCACGACCGTGGGTTCCGCACCGCTGTCCAGGCCCGCTGTTGCTGTTCCAGCTGTCGCTGCTGTTGATGCCCTCGCGGCTCCGGCTCCGATCAGCGCTCCCGCTCTGAATCCCGGTTCCCGCCTCCCTGTCCGTGCCCCGCACGGGTACGGCGGCGGCCGGACGCCACGGGCCTCCAGCACCCCGCCCCCGGGCGCCCCGCGCAGGAAACCGCCGTACCGGCGCGTACCCGCGGACTCCCGGGCACCACCACCGAGCCGCACCCCCACACGCACCACCGATGCCGAGGACCACCGCATCCATGAACAACGACAGCGACCTGCAGATCGCCGGCGACCTCCTGGAGGTCCAGCACCTGCTCCTGCCGCCGAAGCAACACCCCACCACGGTGGCCGAGTTCGCCGGGCTGGCCCGCTCCATCGCCGCCGACCGCGCCCAGTGGGCCCCGCTCGTCCAGTACGACGCCACCACCCGCTGGTACCACCGTCTGCGCACCGGCCCCGGCTACGAGGTCTGGCTGCTCAGCTGGGTTCCCGGACAGGGCAGCGGGCTCCACGACCACGGCCTCTCCTCCGGCGTACTGACCGTGCTGGAAGGCGAGTTGACCGAGCGCACCGAGCGCGGCACCCGCACCGTCGGCGCCGACAGCCAGCGGGTCTTCGCCCCCGGCTACGTCCACGAGGTGGTCAACGACTCCCTCGCCCCCGCCGTCAGCCTGCACGTGTACTTCCCCGGCCTGACCGAGATGCCGATGCACACCGCGCGGTGCGCCCCCGCGGCCCTGGACGCCGTACCGGCCTGAGAACCCGCCCCGCGAACGGGCCGGCCCGGCTGACAAACTGTGGGCATGCGCATTGTGGTTCTGGCCGGCGGTATCGGTGGTGCTCGTTTCCTGCGTGGCCTCAAACAGGCCGCACCGGACGCGGAGATCACCGTCATCGGCAACACCGGCGACGACATCCATCTGTTCGGGCTGAAGGTCTGCCCCGACCTCGACACCGTGATGTACACCCTCGGCGGCGGCATCAACGAGGAACAGGGCTGGGGGCGCACCGACGAGAGCTTCCACCTCAAGGAGGAGCTCGCGGCCTACGGTGTGGGGCCGGACTGGTTCGGGCTGGGCGACCGCGACTTCGCGACCCATGTGGTCCGTACCCAGATGCTGGGCGCGGGCTTCCCGCTCAGCGCGGTCACCGAGGCTCTCTGCGCCCGCTGGCAGCCGGGGGTCCGGCTGCTGCCGATGTCCGACGACCGGGTCGAGACGCATGTGGCCGTGGAGATCGACGGCGAGAGCCGGGCCATCCACTTCCAGGAGTACTGGGTGCGGCTGCGGGCGTCCGTGGAGGCGCGGGCGATCGTGCCGGTCGGCGCGGAGCAGTCCACGCCGGCCCCGGGGGTGCTGGAGGCGATCGCAGCGGCGGACGTCATCGTCTTCCCGCCGTCGAACCCGGTGGTGTCCATCGGCACGATCCTGGCGGTGCCCGGCATCCGGGAGGCCATCGCCGAGGCCGGGGTCCCGGTCGTCGGACTCTCCCCCATCGTGGGTGACGCTCCGGTACGCGGAATGGCCGACAAGGTGCTGGCCGCGGTGGGTGTGGAAGCGACGGCGTCGGCGGTGGCCGAGCACTACGGCTCCGGGCTGCTGGACGGCTGGCTGGTGGACACCGTGGACGCCGGTGCGGTGGACGCGGTGGAGGCGGCGGGCATCCGCTGCCGCGCGGTGCCGCTGATGATGACGGACGTCGACGCCACGGCCGAGATGGCCCGCCAGGCGCTGGCGCTGGCCGAGGAGGTACGGGCGTGAGCACGGCGGAGACGGGTGCGGTTCCCTCGTTCCGGGTGTGGGCGCTGCCCGGGCTGCCCGAGGTGCGGGCGGGCGACGACGTCGCCAAGCTGATCGCCGCCGCCGAGCCGGGGCTGGCCGACGGCGACGTCCTGCTCGTCACTTCGAAGATCGTCTCCAAGGCCGAGGGCCGGATCGTGGAGGCGACCGACCGCGAGGCGGCGATCGACGCGGAGACCGTGCGCGTGGTGGCGCGGCGCGGCACCCTGCGCATCGTCGAGAACCGGCAGGGCCTGGTGATGGCCGCCGCCGGGGTGGACGCCTCGAACACCCCCGCCGGGACCGTGCTGCTGCTGCCGGAGGACCCGGACCGTTCGGCCCGGACGATCCGGGACGGGCTGCGGGACACGCTGGGCGTGGAGGTCGGCGTCGTCGTCACGGACACCTTCGGGCGGCCGTGGCGGGCCGGGCTGACGGACGTGGCGATCGGCGCGGCGGGGGTGCGGGTCCTGGACGACCTGCGGGGCGGTTCGGACACGTACGGCAATCCGCTGAACGCGACGGTGGTCGCCACCGCGGACGAGCTGGCCGCTGCGGGCGACCTGGTGAAGGGCAAGGCGGCCGGGCTGCCCGTCGCGGTGGTGCGCGGGCTCGGGCACGTGGTCACCGCGGGCGACGCCTCCGCCCCCGGGGAGGAGACCGGGGCGCGGGCGCTGGTGCGGAGCGCCGCCGACGACATGTTCCGGCTCGGCACGTCCGAGGCGGTCCGGGAGGCGGTGACGCTGCGGCGCACCGTCCGGGAGTTCACCGACGACCCGGTGGACCCGGGGGCGGTCCGGCGGGCGGTGGCCGCCGCGGTGACCGCTCCGGCGCCGCACCACACGACGCCCTGGCGGTTCGTGCTGCTGGAGTCCGAGGAGTCGCGGACCCGGCTGCTCGACGCGATGCGGGACGCCTGGATCGCCGATCTGCGGCGCGACGGGAAGAGCGAGGGGTCGATCGCGAAGCGGGTGCGCCGGGGCGACGTGCTGCGCTCGGCGCCGTACCTGGCGGTGCCGTGCCTGGTGATGGATGGTTCGCACCACTACGGGGACGAGCGGCGGGACACGGCGGAGCGCGAGATGTTCGTGGTCGCGGCCGGGGCCGGGGTGCAGAACTTCCTGGTGGCGCTCGCGGGCGAGCGCCTCGGTTCGGCGTGGGTGTCGTCCACGATGTTCTGCCGGTCCGTGGTGCGCGAGGTGCTGGACCTGCCCGGCACCTGGGACCCGCTGGGCGCGGTGGCCATCGGCCGTCCGGCGACGGAGCCGCGCGAGCGGGCGGCCCGGGACGCGGAGGACTTCCTCACCGTGCGCTGAGGCAGGTGGGCGGTCGGGCCGCCGGCCCGGCTCCCCCGGACGGCCCGGCGAGCGGTTCCCGGGTTTTCAGAGTGACGCGATGTCCCCCGGGGTCATCCGGGGGCCGCGGCGCGGCCGGGACACCCCGGAGAGAAGGATCAGGCGGGTCGCCCGGTGGCGCTGGCCCTCGTAGGGGGCGAGCAGTTCCAGCATGCGGGTGTCGTCGGCGTGCCGGTCGTCCGCGAGGGCGTGGCCGACGATGCCCGGCAGGTGGTAGTCGCCGGTGGTGACCGCGTCAGGGGCGCCGTTGGAGCGCTGGAGGGTCTCGGCGGAGGTCCAGGGGCCGATGCCCGGGACCAGTTCCAGCCGGGCCTTCGCCTCGGGCAGCTCCATGCCGGCGGCTTCCTCCAGGCGGCGGGCCACCCGTACTGCGCGCAGTACGGTCGCCGAGCGCTTGGCGTCGACTCCGGCCCGGTGCCACTCCCAGGACGGCACCAGCGCCCAGGTGCGCGCGTCGGGGATGACGTGCAGCCCCAGCTCGGCGGTGGGTCCGGGGGCGGGAGTGCCGTGCGCGCGGACCAGGAGCCGCCACGCGCGGTAGGCCTCGGTGGTGGTGACCTTCTGTTCGAGGATCGACGGGATCAGGGACTCCATCACCAGCCCCGTGCGCAGGAGGCGCAGCCCGGGGCGGCTGTGCCGGGCGAGGGCGAGCAGCCGGTGGCGCGGTTCGAAGGCGTCCGGGTCGTCGGTGGCGCCGAGCAGTTCGGGCAGCTGGTCGAGGAGCCAGTCGGCACCGGGCCCCCAGGCGGTCGCCCCGACCCGGCCGCCGGGCACCGCGCGGACGCGGAGGGTGCCCGGGCCCGCCGGGGTGCGGGTGGCCCGCCAGACGCTGCCGTCGTCGGTCGTGCGGAAGGTGGGGTCGCCGGCCCCGCGCCGCAGCGGCCCGAGGACCAGGCGCAGGTCGAGCGGGCCCGGCGGGGTCCACTCCCGCGTCAGCGGGACCGGTGCCGGGACGGGCCCGGAGGCGGCGGGTACGCCCCCGCGCGCGGCGGACGGCGTCTGCCGGGGCAGGCCGGTGCGCGTGGTGCGGGGGGCGAAGCGTCCTGCCACGGGTCGGTGTCCTCGGTGGTTCGGGGTGCGGGGGCGTGCCCCTCCGAGGGTACGGCTCCGGGGTCCGGGGCCGACGGGAGCGCCGGGCCCGGGAGACGTACCTCACCGGCCGGAAGCCTCACGGACGCGCGAACCGGCCCGGGGCGCGTCAGGGACGCGCGAACCGGCCCGCGTGGGTCCGGCCCGCGTGGGTCCGGCCCGGGTAGGTCCGGCCCGGGTGGGTCCGGCCCGCGTGCGTCACCGGCCCGCGTGCGTCACTGGTCCGCGTGCGTCACTGGTCCGCGTGCGTCACTGGTCCGCGTGCGTCACTGGTCCGAGGAGAAGCGGACCGACCCGTCCGGGAGGACCGCGTCGCACCAGACGCGGACCCCGTCGCGGAGCTCGTTGTCGGCGCCGACCCGGGCGCCGTCGCCGATGACCGCGCCGGCCAGCACCGTACGGCTGCCGATCCGGGCGCCGGCTCCGACGAGGGAGTCGGTGACGACGGCCCCGGCTTCGATCACCGCGTCGGCGAGCACCGCCGAGCCGGTGATCCGGGCGCCCTCGCCGATCACCGCGCGTTCGCCGACCACCGTGCCGCCGCTGAGCTTGGCGTCCGGGGCGACCTGTGCGCCCGGCAGCACCAGGCGTTCGCCGCAGCGGCCGGGGACGGCCGGGGAGGGTGCGCGGCCGAGGACGAGGTCGGCGGAGCCGCGTACGAACGCCTGCGGGGTGCCGAGGTCGAGCCAGTACGTCGAGTCGACCATGCCCTGCAGGTGGGCACCCGCGGCGAGCAGGCCGGGGAAGGTCTCGCGTTCGACGGAGACCGGCCGGTCGGCGGGGATGGTGTCGATGACCGAGCGGCGGAAGATGTACGCACCCGCGTTGATCTGGTCGGTGACGATCTCCTCGGGCGTCTGCGGCTTCTCCAGGAAGGCGCTGACCCTCCCCGTGGCGTCGGTGGGGACGAGGCCGAACGCACGCGGGTCCTGGACCCGGGTGAGATGCAGCGAGACGTCGGCGCCGGAGTCGGTGTGCGTGGTCACCAGGGCCCGGATGTCCAGGCCGGTGAGGATGTCGCCGTTGAAGATGAGCACCGGGTCGTCGGGGCCCGAGGTGAGCTTGTGGGCCACGTTGCGTATCGCGCCGCCAGTGCCCAGCGGTTCGCGCTCGGTGACGTACTCGATGTGCAGGCCGAGGTCCGAACCGTCACCGAAGTGCGGCTCGAACACCTCGGCCAGATAGGACGTCGCCAGCACGATGTGCTCGACGCCGGCCGCCCGCGCGCGGGCCAGCTGGTGGGTGAGGAAGGGGACACCCGCCGCCGGCACCATCGGCTTCGGGGTGCGGACCGTGAGGGGACGGAGCCGGGTGCCCTTCCCACCGACCAGGAGGATCGCTTCTCTTGCCTCTGTCACGGCGTCTGTTCTCTGCTTCCTGCCGGGGGCCGGGCCTCGTTCGGCTGGCCAGTGTATGCAGACCCGCCGGCCCGCCCCCGGTCAGCGCCCCTGGAGGCGGGCCGACGTGGTGCGGGCCGTGCCGAGCTTCTTGTAGAGACGTGCTCCGGGGCATTCGGTTGCGAATCCGTCGCGGTGCCCGGAAATGGCGTTCATTTTGACCGAACTGCCCTTCTTGTACCTGTTGCCGCCGCCGGAGACGAGGGTGACGGAGCCCTTCGGGTTGATGCCGAAGAGCCCGAGCTTCCAGGCGGTGAGCTTGGCGACGGCGTTCACCGCCGCGGTGGGCGGATTGGTGCTGGCGAAACTGCCGAGGACCGCAATGCCCATGGTGTTGGTGTTGAAGCCGAGGGTGTGCGCGCCGAGGACCGCCCTGGTGACACCGCCGGCCCGGCCCTCGTAGATGTTTCCGCACTTGTCGACGGCGAAGTTGTAGCCGATGTCCCGCCAGCCGTTGCTCTTGACGTGGTAGCGGTAGATGCCGCGCAGGATGGAGGCAGACTGGGAGCAGGTGTAGTTGTTCCCGGTGGCGCTGTGGTGGACGAAGGCCGCCTTCACCGTCGTGGTGTACGCGAACTGACGCTCGCGCAGGCTCTCGTCGGCGCCCCAGCCCTTGCGGGTGACGATGCCCGGGCGGGGGCCGATGTACGGCTTCGCCGCGGCGACCGCCGCCCCGGCCCGGGGCGCGTCCGTCCCCGGGTCGCTCTTCCCGTCCTGGCCGGCTCCGGATTCCGCCGGGAGCCCCAGTCCGCGGGCCTGCGCGTCGGCGATCGTCTGGGCGCGGCTGAGCGCGGGCAGCACCGCGACGTCGGCGGTGTCCGTGTCGGGCGGGACCGCCGCGTCCGTGCCCGTCGTGTGGGCCTCCCCCGCCTTGTCCGCCTCGCCCGTCGCCGCCGTGCCCGTCGCCGCCGTCTGCCCGCCCGCGACCGTGCCGGCGGGAGCGGGCGCCGGGTCCGCGCCGGGGTCGACGAGTTCGAGGCGCATTCCCTTCGGGAGGGCCGCCGGCTCGGCGGCGCGGCCGAACAGGTCGGTGACGGCGGGCCGGACCCGTACCTCCACCGCGTCGGAGGCGCCGACCCAGAGCGGGGCGGTCGCGCCGCGCACGGAGGCCGCGTCCGCTTCGGGGGTGCCGGGTTCCGCCGCGTGCTCGTCGTTGTGCGTCTCGACGGACTGCCAGCCGGACCAGCGGGCGGTGGAGGTGGCGCGGGTCCGGACCTCGACCGTGCCGGGCAGTTCCGCCGCCGCGTCGTCCCAGACGA
This sequence comes from Streptomyces sp. NPDC008125, assembly GCF_042957125.1. Taxonomy (NCBI): domain Bacteria; kingdom Bacillati; phylum Actinomycetota; class Actinomycetes; order Kitasatosporales; family Streptomycetaceae; genus Streptomyces; species Streptomyces sp. NPDC008125. Next base: position 6,726 of record NZ_JBIBHR010000039.1, on the reverse strand, counting down.
CGCCGAGGAGGGAGAAGGGCTCGACCTCCTTGGGGGTGAGGCCCTGCGGCACGACGGCGGACGTCTCCCCCGCTGCCCGGTTCTCGGTGAGCGGCACCAGCGGCAGGGACTGCGTCGAACCGGGAGGGTCGGCGGTCGGGGCCGCCGAGGCCGGCGCCACGGGCAGCGCGGGGGTGGACGCGGCGACCGAGAGGGTGAGTGCGGCCGCACAGGTGACGCCGATCGTTGCGGCGTGGAGAGTACGCATGTCATTGATCCTCAAATAGGCTGATACGCCCGGCCACTCGACAGACCCCCCGTTCCCCTGACGGCCCGTCTGCCGAACGGTGGCCCCGCGTCCCCGTTCCCCGGCCGCCCGGCGCCGCCGCCGCGTACGCTTGCGCGGATGAACGCCAGCGACCGCACCCCCGCCGACCTGCTGCGATCCGCGCTCCTCGCGGACCCGGCCCGCCCCCTGGTCACTTTCTACGACGACGCCACCGGCGAGCGCGTCGAACTTTCGGTCGCCACCTTCGCCAATTGGGTGGCCAAGACCGCGAATCTGCTCCAGGGCGACCTGGCCGCCGAGCCGGGCGACCGGCTCGCTCTGCTGCTCCCCGCGCACTGGCAGTCGGCCGTCTGGCTGCTCGCCTGCGCCTCGGTCGGCGTGGTCGCCGACGTGGGCGGAGACCCGGCGGCGGCCGACCTCGTGGTGACCGGCCCGGACACGGTGGAGCGGGCCCGTGCCTGCCGGGGCGAGCGCATCGCCCTGGCGCTGCGCCCGCTGGGCGGACGCTTCCCCGCCGTGCCCGAGGGCTTCGCCGACTACGCGGTCGAGGTGCCGGGCCAGGGCGACCGGTTCGCCCCCTTCCAGCCGGTGGACCCGGACGCCCCCGCGCTCGTCGTGGGCGGCACGGAGCTGACGGGCGCGCAGCTCGTCGCCCGCGCCCGCGAGGAGGCCGCCGGGCTGGGGCTCGCGCCCGGTTCACGGCTGCTGTCGGGGCGTTCGTACGACAGCTGGGAGGGGCTCGCCGCCGGGCTCTGGGCGCCGCTGGCGTCGGGCGGCTCGGTGGTGCTCTGCCGTCATCTCGGGCAGCTGGACGAGGACGGGCTGGCGAAGCGGGTGGAGAGCGAGCGCGTCACCCACCGCGCGGTCTGACCTGCCGGGCCGGGAGCCGGGGGCGGTCGCCCCTGGCTCCCGGCCCCGTGCTCCCGGCCCCGTGCTCCCGGCCCCGTGCTCCCGGCCCCGTGCTCCCGGCCCCGTGCTGCCGGCCCCGTGCTGCCGGCCCCGTGCTCCCGGCTGCCGGCTCCTGCGGAGGGCCCGGCGCGTGCCGGTATGAAAAGCGCCGCGAGGGTCACTCGTCCGGCCCCTCGCGGGCCCGGTCCCCGGGGCTGGGCGGCGACTCGGGTACATCATCGGCGGTACCGACCACCCGAGGATGGACGCAGACGTGACCGACAGCACTGGCACGCCGGCCGACCCCGACCCGGACTCCGGGCCCGGCCCCGGCGGCCCGGACGCCGGCGGGGGCCGGAACGACGGGCAGCGGGACGGCGGTCCGCAGGACGGCGGGCAGCGGGGCGGCCGGAGGCCCGGGAGCTGGGCGGCCCGTCCCGAGGCCGCGCGTCCACAGGGCCACGAGCGGCACTGGGTGCGCTGGACCGCGCTGGGCGCGTCGCTCGTCCTCCTGGTCGCGGCGGGCGTCGGCTGGTGGCTGTACCGGAAGCTGGACGACAACATCCGTACGGACAACGGCGCCGAGGCGGAGCTTCGGGCGTACGAGCGGGAGCGCCCCACCGCCCTGGTGACGGGCGCCCAGAACATCCTGCTCATCGGCTCGGACAGCCGGGCCGGGGACAACCGGAAGTACGGCCGGGACAACGGCGGGGCGCAGCGCTCGGACACGGTGATCCTGCTGCATCTCGCGGCGGACCGGGAGAGCGCCACCGCGGTGTCCGTGCCCCGGGACCTGATGGTGGAGATCCCGGGCTGCCACGGCTCCGGCGGCAAGGCGACCGGCGCGCAGACCGCCCAGTTCAACTGGGCGTTCGAGATCGGCGGCACGGCCTGCACGGTGCGGACCGTGGAGCTGATGACGAAGATCCGCGTCGACCACCACATGGTGGTCGACTTCAGCGGGTTCAAGGACATGGTCGACGCGGTGGACGGGGTGCGGATCTGCCTCCGGGAGCCCGTCGACGACCCGGCGGCGCATCTGAAGCTCCCCGCCGGACGGCACACGCTCGACGGCGAGCAGGCGCTCGGCTACGTACGCGCGCGCAAGTCGCTCGGCAACGGCAGCGACACCGCGCGGATGAACCGGCAGCAGCAATTCCTCGCCGCCCTGGTGAACAAGGTGCAGAGCAATGGCGTCCTGCTCAATCCGACCCGGCTCTACCCGGTTCTCGACGCGGCCACGAAGTCGCTGACGACGGACGCCGGACTGGACTCGTTGCGCGATCTCTACGGACTGGTCCGCGGAATGCGGAACGTACCCACGGACAAGGTGCAGTTCCTGACCGTCCCGCGTCGGCCCTACCGACAGAACGCGAACCGGGACGAATTGGTGCAACCGGACGCGGACCGGCTTTTCGAGCAACTGCGCGCGGACGCCCCGGTCACGGTCGTACCGGCCAGGAATTCGGGCAACGGCCCCGCTCCGGCAGAAAGGGCGGAAGCGGCGCACGGCACCGCGTCCGGTGCGGCCAGGGCGACGCCGAACCCCACTTACTCGGGCACGAATGCTGCGGACGACCTGTGTAAGCAGTAAAGCAATTCCCAAGCGGAACGACACAATCAGCGCGGAATGGGTGGAATGCCCGGTTGTAGGGGCCGTGGAATGTGTCACGCTCGTCGCTGCACTCCGGAACGGGCGGATAGTGTGACGCGATCCGGTGCGTCCGGCCTTCCGGCCGCGCACTTCTGGAACGCAGATTCGGAGCGCCTTTTCGGGGAGGGCGCCTCGCGTGGCACCGACGGAGGACCCAGGCAACCGTGGATGCGCAAAGCCGTGGACGGGCGGACGATATCGACCCCGCGGACCAGTGGGTCCTGAACCCGCAGACCGGCAATTACGAACTGCGACTGAACCACTCCGAAGAGCGTTCTCCGCGAGTGGACGAAGCCCCCCGTATTCCGCGGGGCCGAAACGAATCGGATGCCGGAGAACCCCGTCCGGGCGGTCGTCGCCGGGCCCCCTCTCCCGAAACGGACGGGGACGGGGCACCGCGCGGGGACGAGCGGGTGCCCGGCCAGCGCAGCCGCCGGGCGGGCGGGCCCAAGCGTGCGGCGGAGACCGAGGCCCCGGCGGGGCGACGCACCCGCAGGGCGAAGAAGAGCGGCAAGAAGAAGTGGCTGGTGTGGACCGGCGGCGTGACGGCGTTCCTCGTCGTCGCCGGCTCGGGCGGCGCGTACGCCCTCTACCGTCACTTCAACGGCAACATAGGCACCGTCGACGTGGGCTCCGCCGGCAACAAGAACGTGACCAGCTCCGGCCCGATGAACATCCTGATCATCGGCACCGACAAGCGCACCGGCAAGGGCAACGAGGGCTACGGCGACGCCGGCAGCGCGGGCCACGCCGACACCAACATCCTCTTCCACGTCTCCGCGGACCGGACCAACGCGACCGCGCTCAGCATCCCGCGCGACCTGGTCATGGACATCCCCGACTGCGAGACGAAGCAGGAGGACGGCACCACCGAGGTCATCCCCGGAACGCCGAACGACCGCTTCAACATCAGCCTCGGCCAGGAGGGCCGCGACCCCGGCTGCACCATGCGCACGGTGAAGGAGCTCACCGGCCTGTCGGTCGACCACTTCATGATGGTGGACTTCAACGCGGTCAAGGAGCTCTCCACGGCGGTCGGCGGTGTCACCGTCTGCATGGCCAAACCGATCGACGACCCCAAGTCCCACCTCAAGCTGCCGAAGGGCGAGTCGAAGGTGGAGGGCGAGCAGGCCCTGGCCCTGCTGCGGACCCGGCACAGCTTCGGCAACGAGAGCGACCTGGACCGGATCAAGGTCCAGCAGCAATTCCTCGGCTCGATGATCCGTCAGATGAAGTCGGACGACACCCTGACGAGTCCCACGAAGCTCTTCAAGCTGGCCAACGCGGCGACCAAGGCACTGACGGTCGACTCGGGCATCGGTTCGGTGGCGAAGCTGACCACCCTCGCCAAGGAGCTCTCCAAGGTTCCGGCGAAGAACATCACCTTCACCACGGTGCCGGTCATAGACAACCCGGACGAGCCGAAGCCGGTCACGGTCGTCGTACATCCGACCAAGGCCGAGCAGCTTTTCGAGACGATGCGTCAGGACGTCTCCCTCACCGAGGTGGCGGCGCAGAAGAAGGCCGACGCCGCGAAGCAGAAGAGCGCGCAGGACGCCCTGCTGGAGGGGACGCGGGCGGAGGCCGCCGACGTGCGGGTGGACGTGTACAACGGCGGGAAGATCTCCGGTGCGGCCGGGGCCACCGTCAGCTGGCTCCAGCTCGAAAAGGGCGTACTGAAGTCCACCAACAAGGCCAACGCGCCGGAGAAGATCGACAAGACGACGCTCGAGTACGCGCCCAACCAGGCGGACCAGGCCCGGGCGCTCGCCGACATGATGGGGCTGCCGGCCTCGGCGCTGAAGCAGGGCACCACGGACGCCGAAGGGCTGGAAGCGATGACGCTGACGCTCGGCGCCGACTTCAAGGGGGCCGGGGTCGCCGTCGACGCACCCGCCACGGCGCCCACCGACATCCAGAGGGCTAGCGCCGACAAGGCGGTGTGCAGCGAGTGAAACCCGTTCGCCGCACCACCGCGAGAGTCTGAGCAGCAGGGGGGGTCCCGTTGGGACGGAACAGTACGCCCGGGGAGGGGACGCGACCACGCGTCCAGCAGGCCGGTCAACTCGGCTGGGACGACAGTCTCTACGCCGACGGGGAAGCGGCCAAGGGCGGTACGGGGGAGGGCGGGAAACCCGGGCCGGGTCCGGACGGGGCCACCGTCCCGGGGCCGCGGAAGGGCCGTAAGGCCGGTCGCGGTGCCGACGGGCCGTCCCGGCACGCGCCCAGGAAGGGCAAGCGCCGCGTCCTGCGGTGGAGCGCCTCGGTGCTCTCCCTGCTGATACTCGCGACCGGCGCGGCCGGTTACGCGTACTACGAGCACCTGGACCACAACATAAAGAAGGAGGATCTGACCCTCGGCGACAAGAAGATGACCGAGCACAAGGCCAACGCGGCCGGTCAGACTCCGCTGAACATCCTGATCATCGGCTCCGACGCCCGTGACACCGCGGCCAACCAGAAGCTGGGCGGCGCGAAGGAGACCTTCAACTCCACGCCCCTCGCCGACGTCCAGATGCTGCTGCACGTCTCGGCGGACCGCAGCAACATCTCGGTGGTCAGCATGCCGCGCGACACCATGCTGAAGATGCCCAAGTGCACGGACCCGAAGACCGGCAAGGTCTACGAGGCGTCCACGTCCCTGGTCATGACCAACACGAGCCTGGGGCGCGGCGGTCCCGGCTGCACGGTCGCCGCCTGGTACGAGCTGACCGGTATCACCATCGACCACTTCATGATGATCGACTTCGCCGGTGTGGTGTCGATGGCCGACGCGGTCGGCGGCGTGCCCGTCTGTGTCGACGCCAACGTCTACTCGCACACCAGCAAGGGCGCGGGCTCCGGTCTCAAGCTGAAGGAGGGCACCACCTCCGTCAAGGGCAAGCAGGCCCTCCAGTGGCTGCGGACCCGCTACGGCTTCGAGGACAACACCGACCTGGGCCGGGAAGAGGCGCAGCACCAGTACCTGAACTCGATGGTCCGCGAGCTCCGCAAGGGCACCAAGCTGACCGATCCCGGGAAGCTGATGGACCTCGCCGAGGCCGCGAGCAACGCGCTCACGGTCGACACGGCCCTCGACCCGAAGGGGCTGTACGACCTGGGCGGGGAGCTCAAGAAGGTCCCGCCCAAGCGGATCACGATGACCACCATGCCGAACGTCTACGGCACGGGGGCGCTCAAGGACCGGGTCCTTCCGAAGCCGGGCGACGCCGAGCAGTTGTTCCGGATGGTGCGCGACGACGTGCCGCTCGACGGCAAGGCCTCCAAGCCCACGGCGACGCTCTCGCCCACGCCTGCCGACCCCTCCGCGCCGGTCGACGAGATCGCCGTGACGGTGCGCAACGGGACCGCCACCGACTCCGAGAACCCGGCTCGCGGCCGCGCCGGTGACGTACGGGACCAGCTCGAGGACGCCGGCTTCGTCCGGGCCACGCTGAACTCCTCGGACGTCACCCCGTCGGCGCGGACCAGCGTCCTCTACCCGAGCGCGGACCTGGAGGGCGACGCCCAGGCGGTCGCCAAGGCGCTCGGCATCCCGGTGTCGCTGGTGAAGCAGTCGACCGACGTCTCCGGGATCTCGCTGGCGGTCGGTGCCGACTGGCGCGACGGGGGCAGCTACCCCGCCGCGGCGGACGACAAGACCCCCGATTCGGCGAAGGCCCTCAGCGGGGACGACGAGAAGGCCTGCATGCACGTGAACCCGGACTTCACCTGGTAGGCCCCGGGGCACGCGTACGAGGGAGGGGCTCCACCGTCGCGGTGGAGCCCCTCCCTCGTACGTACGCCATCTGCGGGCGGCCCGTCAGGCGGTCTGCCCGCTCAGGGAGGGGCGGCGGCCGGCGATGACGCGCCGGGCCAGCGAGCGGGGGCTGGTGAGGAAGCCGTACCCCCAGGACATGTGCATGGTGGCGAGGGC
>NZ_JBIBHR010000038.1:0-33087 GCF_042957125.1 Streptomyces sp. NPDC008125 | reverse complement strand
CGAGTACATCCAGTACTCGGGCGGTCCTCCGCCTTGCGATGCACCGCACCGGACACCGCCCGCCGACCCGACGCGAATTGTCAGACACGCCCTAGCCGAAGGCCCGTCCGGGAGCTCCCCGGCCGGGCCTTCGGCGTGTCCGGAGCATCGGGGGGCCTTCCTGCGCGAGGGCATCGCCGCAGGCGCCGCCCACTCGGATCTGGTGACGGTCAATCGGATCGGCGCCCTGACGGAGACGCTTGCCAGGGTCGACACCGCGCACCGTGCGGGCTGCGTCGTCGTCATGTCGCACCGGTCGGGCGAGACGGAGGACACCACGATCGCCGACCTGGCGGTGGCCACGGACTGCGGGCGGATCAAGACGGGGCCGCTGTCCCGCTCCGACCGCACCGCCAAGTACAACCAACTCATGCGGCCCGAAAAGGGTTTGGGAGGCAGTGCACGCCACGCGGGCGCCGGGGCGCTCCGTCGCTGAAGGCTGCCCCGGCCGGGTTCACCCGGCTGCCTGCCCGGCCGCCCGCCCCCACCGGGGCGTCGAGTGATTGCGGCAGAACCGGGGAGAGCGCCCGCCGCGTCCCCGCCCCGGGCTCACGTGCGCAGCACCCGGGAGAGGTAGGTGGACAACTCCGTTACGGTGTCCGGACCGAGGCGCAGGGAGAGGTACCCGTCCGGGCGGACCAGGAAGCCGGTGGGTCCTTCGGTGCGGTACATGCGGCGGAACTCCGCCCGGCTGTCGTTCCACACGGGGACCCTGGTGTTCCCGTCCAGCCGCCCGCCGGAGCCGAGTACCGCGACGACGGGCACCCGGCCGTGCGTACGCCGGGAGACCTCGGCGACGGCTCCGCCGAACCGGTCAAGCGCTGCAATGTCGGGCCCGTACAGCACCAGGGTGTGGTCAGGACCGCGCCGCAACAGGTCGAACAGCCGTACCGGGTATGTCGCGAGGGGGCCGACGAGCCCTCCGCAGTCCGGTGCGCGGTCGCCGGAATCGGGGGCCCCGCTCACCCCGGAGAGCGCTCCGGTGAGCGGGCCGTCCCGGTATCCGACGAGGAGTTGAGCCTCGCGCAGCATGACGTGGGCCGGGTCGTCCGAACCAGCCTGTACGCCGCCGCCAGTGGCGTGCCGAACCGTGCGGCCGACGACCTCCTCCCCCACCGGCCTGCGCTCGGCGTCGTAACTCTCCAGCAGCGTAGGAGCGTTGAGGCCCGCAGTCGCCAGGGCCAGTTTCCAGGCAAGGTTGGCCGCGTCCTGGATGCCGGTGTTCATGCCCTGGGCGCCGGTCGGCGGGTGGATGTGCGCGGCGTCGCCGGCGACGAACACCCGGCCCTCGCCGTAACGGTCCACGATGCGATGGCTGATGCGGAACACGGACGACCAGCGCATCTCCGAGACGACGGCGGGTTCGGGCGCGAGCCGGTTCACGACTGCCTGGATGTCGGCCAGTTCGGGTCGTGGCCCCTCCTGCGCCCCGTGGGCGACCCGGCCCGGCGGGCCGGCCGCGGTGGAGAGGCCGGGCGGCACCAGCATCGACATCCGATAGCGCGAGCGGCCCGGCAGCGGGATGCAGACGAGCAGGTCGTCCGGAATGCCGTCGTCGCCGAGGTGTGTCGAGCGGACGCTGTACCCCGGGGGCAGTTTCCAGTCGGTCTCCACGTCCGCCAGCATGTACTCCTCGGCGAGCGCGCCGCCCTCGAAGGTGAGCCCGAGCCCTTTGCGGACCGCGCTGTGGGCCCCGTCGCACCCGACGAGGTAGCGGGACCTGATGTCCCGAGTCGCGCCGGACGCCGTCAGAACGGTGCTCCACACACCTCCGCCGTCCTGGACGAAGGTGACCAGTTCGGTGCCGCGCTCGACGTGGGTGCCGTGCCGTTCCAGGTGCTCGGTGAGGATCCGCTCGGTCTCGTACTGGGGCAGCGCGGCGAACGTGTACGGCACGTCCGGCGGCAGTTCCAGGTCGATACGGCCCCGCTCCACGCCGTTGACGTAGGCGAGCTGGCCGCGCATCGGGACGGCGGCGGCCAGGGCGTCGTCGATCACTCCCGCGCGGTCCCACAGCTCGAAGGTCCTCGGCTGGATTCCCACCGCCTTCGCATGGGGTACCGGGGCCTGCAGCCTGTCGATCACCCGGCATGCGACGCCTCGACGGCGCAGCTCCAGTGCGGCGGTCAGCCCGACCGGCCCCGCGCCCACGATCAGCACATCGGTGCGCGCCACGGTCTCTCCCGTCCCACGAAGGCCCCCGGGTGTCCGTTCCATCGTCGCCCCGGCAGGGCGCCCGGGCGACTCGTGGGCCGGCGTGGCGCATCGGTGCGGAGTGCGGGGATACGGGCGCGGAGCGCGGCCGGTACGGGCGCGGGCGGGCGGGCCCAACCTGTGAGTGCCGGCCGCGCAGGAACGTGGTTGCGGGCCGGTACGTTCCCGTGGTCCAGCCCCGCATACGGCGAAGGGATTCCCCAGCATGAGCACGACACAGGAACACGCACCGCAGGAGCAGCCACCGCAGACGCAGGCACTGCGGGAACGCGCGCCCCGGGAACCCGGAACGCCGGAACGCGGATCGCGGGGTCAAGGGATCCGGCCGGGAAGACGTGCCGTGGTGGTCGCGGTGGGCGCGGCCGGGGCGGTGGCGGCCCTCAGCGCGTGCGGAGCGTCCGGCACCTCGGACGGGGCGGACGACTCCGGCAGCTCCGACGGCTCAGGCGCGAAGAGCGGCACGGTCCTCGGCAGCACCGGTGACGTCCCGGAGGGCGGCGGCAAGGTGTTCGCGGAGCAGGGTGTCGTGGTGACCCAGCCGACCGCCGGACAGTTCAAGGCCTTTTCCGCCACCTGTACCCACCAGGGCTGCGCGGTGAGCGGGGTGACCGACGGCGCGATCACCTGCCCGTGCCACCAGTCCACCTTCGATCCGGCGACGGGCGAGCCGACCGGTGGTCCGGCGACCGTCGCCCTGCCCTCGAAGCGCATCACGGTCGCGGACGGATCGATCACACTGGCCTGAAAAGAGCCCGGGAAGAGGCAGGGAAGAGCCCGGGAAGGGGCGACAAAGCCGAGAGGATCTCCTGGAAGGGCCGGTCCCCGGCATTGCGCGGGGGGCGCCGGGGACCCGATGATCCTGGGATCGGACGATCCCAGGAACGACGGGAAGGTGAGGGTGCCCCATGGCCGCCGCTCAACGACGAGGCCGCCGGATCATGATGACCGAGCAGGAACGCGACGCCTATCTGAGAGCGCAGCGCACCTGCCGAGTGGCCACCGTCGGCGCGGACGGCCAACCGCACGTCGGGGCACTGTGGTTCGTGTGGGACGGCACCTCGATCTGGCTCCACTCGCTGACCCGCAGCCTGCGTTGGACACACCTGCGCAAGAACCCCCGGACGGCGGTGGTCGTCGACGACGGCGACGAGTACGGGGAGTTGCGCGGCGTCGAGCTGCGGGGTGAGGCCGTCCTGGTGGGCGAAGTGCCGCGCACGGGCGAGCCCTGCCCCGAACTCGTCGACGTGGAGCGCCTGTTCCCGGTGAAGTACTTCGGGTTCGACGCCATGCCGCACGACGGCCGGCACGCCTGGCTGCGGCTCACCCCGGAGACCGTGGTGTCCTGGGACTTCCGCAAGCTGGCGGGCCTGGGCTGACCGCCGCCGGACCGCGGGTCCGGTCCCGTCGGACCGCTCAGCCGTAGCTGATCGGCCGGGCGGGGCCGGCCGCCGCCGCGACCGCGTCGGCGAGCGGGCCGGCGTCGGCCGGGGTCAACGGGGACACGGTGATGCGCACCCCCTGGGGAGCGTCCATCCGGAACCTCGCACCGGGCGCCACCGCCCATCCGGCGTGCAGCAGCCGGGTCACGGCACCGGTCTCGTCGCTGACCGGCACCCAGACGTTCATCCCGCTGCGGCCGTACGCGACGACGCCCCGTTCGGCGAGCGCCGTGACGAGCGCCGAACGACGTTCCCCGTACGACCGGGCGACCGCAGGCGTGTCGACGGCGCCCGTGCTCCAGAGATGGACCACGGCACGCTGGAGCAGTTTGCTCACCCACCCGGGTCCCAGCCTCTGCCGCCCAGCGACCCGGTCCGTGGTGATCGGGTCGCCGGTGAGCGCCGCGACCCGCAGGTCGGGCCCGTACGCCTTGGCCACCGACCGGACGACCGCCCAGTGGCGGGTCGTTCCGGCCAAGGGGTGGAGCGGTACGTCGACGAAGGCGTGTCCGTGGTCGTCCTCCAGGAGCAGGACGTCGGGGTGGTCGGCGAGCAGGTCGCGCAGCTCCCGCGCCCGCCGTTCGCCGATCGCGGCGCCGGTCGGGTTCTGTGCGCGGGCGGTGACGACGAGGGCGCGGACGCCCGCGCGCAGGGCCCGCTCCACGGCGGCGGGTACGGGTCCGTCCTCGTCGACCTCGACCGGTACGGCGCGCAGTCCGATCGCGGGAACCAGGTCCAACAGGCTTCCCCAGCCCGGGTCTTCGAGGCCGACCGCGTCACCGGTCCTGAGATGGGCCGCCAGGACCCGCTCGATCGCGTCCAGCGAACCGGAGGTGACGACGATCCGGCCCTCGGGGACACCGTCGGCGGCGAAAGCCGCGCGGGCGAGGTCGCCGAACTCGGGCAGTACGGGCAACTCGCCGTACATCCCCGGGCTTTCACCGTACATCCGGGCCGCCTCCGCGAAGGCGTCGGTCAGTCGGGGCAGCAGTGCGGGGTCCGGGTTCCCCTTGCCCACGTCGCGCACCCCCGGGGGCGCCTCGATGCGCAGCGAGCCGCGCGCCGTGGTGGCGGGACGCGAGCGCACCCGGCTACCCCGGCGTCCGTCCGTCTCGATGACTCCTCGTTCGCGCAGGGTGCGGTAGGCGGCGGCGACCGTATTGGGATTGACCTCCAGCCGTGCCGCCAACTCCCGCATAGGGGGCAGAAGTTGTCCGGGCGCAAGCTCGCCCGAGCCCACCCCCTGTTCCACGCTCGCGGCAATGTCCGCCGCACGCCCGCCCGTGATCATGTACTCTCCTAGCACAAACAGCATTATGCACTAGTGCAATGGAGGACGCAATGTCGGAGACCGTCGCGCCCGTCGACCCCCAGGCCGCCGAGGCCGCCCGGGCCGAGGACCACGCCCCCTACGCGGCGACCGGGCGCACCATTCCCACCCGGTCCAAGGAGCGCGCCTCCTACGACCCCGAGGTCGTGCACCCGATACTCGACGGCTCGTACCTCTGCCACCTCGGTTTCGTCCGCGACGGCGCCCCGGTGGTACTGCCGACGCTGTACGCCCGGGTCGGCCGGCGTCTGTACATCCACGGCTCGACCGGCTCCCGGCCGCTGCGGATGGCGAACGCCGCGGACCCCGGCCTGCCGGTCTGCCTGACCGTCACCCAGGTCGACGGGCTGGTCCTGGCGCGCTCCGCCTTCCACCACTCGATCAACTACCGCTCGGTGGTGGCGCACGGCATCGCCCACACCGTGACCGACCCCGACGAGCGGCGGATGGCGCTCGACGCGATCGTGGACCAGGTCGTCGCGGGCCGGTCCCAGGACTCTCGGCCGGCCGACGCCAAGGAGCTCGCCGCCACCGCGGTGATCCGGCTCGACCTGGAGGAGGTCTCCGCGAAGCTCCGCACCGGCGGGCCCAACGACGCCCCCGAGGACCTCGCGCTGCCGTACTGGGCGGGTGTGGTGCCGGTCGCCCGGACGTACGGCGAACCGATCCCGTCCGGCGACCTCGATCCGTCGATCCCCCTCCCGGAGTACCTCGCAGCGCACTGATCCGTACGCGGAGCGGTACGCGCGAAGCCGGACCCCGGCACGACTTTGCGCGTACGCCCCACCGCGAGCGACAACACCACCGGCGGCACCGCCCGTCCGCCGCTACTCCTCGCGCGCGGCGGACCGCCGGGCGATCCCGGTCTTCACCGTCTCGTACAGCTCGTCCGGCGTGAAGCCGAGGTCGTGCAGGATCCGTGCGGCCGGGCTCCCCTCGACGCGGATCAGTCCCAGCAGCGTGTGCTCCGTACCGACCCAGTCGTTGCCGAGCTCGGCCGACGCGCGGATCGCCTGCTCGATGGCCTCCTTGCCCTCCGGGCGGAAGGCGATGTGCCCCCGCTGCGCCTTCCGCCCGACCGGCTGGATCACCGCGTCGACCGCCTCGCGGACACGCTGCTCCGACCCGGCTTTCGCCGTCAGCACCTCATGGGCCAGCCCCCGCGGCTCACCGAGCAGCCCGAGGAGGATGTGTTCGGTTCCGATGGACTCGTGCCTGTGCGTCCGGGCGGCCTCCTGTGCCAGCACGATGCTGTGCCGGTTCAGATTCGTGTACCGATCGAACGGGTTGGGGGTGTGGCGCTGCTGCGCGGCCTGCTTGGTCACCCCGATGGCGGTACCGATCTCGGTCCACGACGCGCCTCCCTGCTTGGCCTTGCCGACGTAGTGGTCGATGAGCTGCTCACCGAGGTCGGTCAGGGTCTGCGCGCGGAGGTGCGCCTCACTGACGCGGGCCAGCGGGTCGAGGTCGGGGAGTTCCTGGTCGAGACGGGCGATCAGGTCGGCGAGGCTGATGTTGAGTGGCGTCATGCGTCAAGCGTAGGTTGACGATCCGGGGCCGTCAATCCGTAATTGACGCACGTTCGGTACGGCGGGCGAGCCGCGTGACGAGGGCGCGGCAGATGAGGACGAACGGCCGACGGCCGCAGGACGACAGACCCGGTCGACGGCGAGCGGCCCGACAGCCGTCAGGCGGACGCCGCTCCGCCGCCGGTACGCATGGGGTCGCCGCCCTCCGCCGCCGCGCCCCGCACACCGGGACCGACCGGCCCCGACGCCCTCGGCCCCGACGGGGCTTTCGGGGCCGAGGACTGCGCGATGTAGGCGCCGGCCAGTACGACGAGTCCGCCGACCAGCTGAGGTCCGGACAGGTGCTCGCCGAGCAGCACCCACGCGAGCACGGTTGCCACCACCGCCTCCAGGCACGCGACGACTCCGGCGACCTGCGGGGAGAGCAGCCGTACGGAGACCACGCCGGCCAGGTAGGCGAGGACCGTCGCCAGCAGCACGACCCAGGCCAGCATGAGCCAGGCCGGAACCCCGTGGCCGTTCATCCGGGTGGTGGAGCCGAGCACCGACCACTCCATGCCCCAGGGGCGGGCGACCAGCGTGAGCAGCACCGTGCCGACCAGCAACCCGTACGCGATGACCCCCACCGGGTGCGGCGGCTCGCGACGCACGCCGCCGCCTTCCGGGCCGGCGACGGGCACACCCGGGTCCGACAGAACGAAGTAGCCGACCTGGCAGCAGGCCGCACCGAGCGCGAGCAGCAGGCCGAGGGGGTCGAAGCGCAGCCCGGACCAGATCTCGACGACGCAGGCGAGCCCGGCCGCTGCCAGCAGCACCCCGAGAGCGGCGGCGCGGGTGACCGGCCGGCGCCGCACAAACCGGACCCAGCCCAGCACGAGGGCGGGCGCGAGGTATTCGACGAGCAGCGCCACGCCCACCGGGATACGGGAGAGGGCGGCGAAGTAACAGGCCTGGACGCCCGCGACGGCGAACAGCCCGAAGCCGGCCAGCAGCGCGGGCCGTTCCCGCAGCAGATTCCGGTGCCGCCAGGCGGCGGGGGACAACACGAGCGCCGCGCCCGCGACCCTGAGCCACACCATGTGCAGCGGTTCGAGGCCCGCCTCGATGAGCGGTTTCGCCGCCACCCCGGAGCCACCGAACGCGAACGCCGAGGCCAGGGCGAGCCCCAGGCCGGCACTTCTCCCCTGAGACGCCTGCATCGGCACATCATGTCAGGCGCAACCGGCCCGGTCACCCCTGTCACACCTCCCCCGAAGTGCTCCGTCGCGCACCCCTCGCCGCCGACGGGCCACCGATTCCCGGAACGAGTCACGGACGCCGGGCTGTGTCAGTGAGCGCCGAGCGATCGCCACCGACTCGAACCTGCGGCTTCGGCCGACGCGGCCGGGGCGAGGACGGACGCCCTCGCCCCGACCCGCGAGCCGTGGCCGCCGGCGAGCCATAGCCGCCGGCCGAAGGCCCACACGGCGGCTGTCCCGTTCGGCGACCTGACCGCGAGTGCTCCGGGCGGGGTCATGCGGCTCGGAGGTGATCAGCCTTCACCGAGACAGGTCACTGGACGCCGACTCACACACATCCTTGCCGAGCGATAGTTTCCGATATATCGTTGAGCCATCGGTACAGACGTACCGGTCATCCGAGTAACGGAAGGAGCGCGTCATGCGTTCACATGGATTCGACAACGAGCGCGGCCGAGGCGGCCGCGGACAGGGCGGACCCGGACGGCCGGGCCGCGGAGACTTCGACGGCCGGCGTTCCGCCTTCGGTCCCTTCGGGCCGCAGTTCGGCAGCGGCCCCTTCGGCGGCGGCCCCGGCGGAGGACCGTTCGGCGGGGGACCCTTCGGCGGTGGCGGCCGGGGACGGGGTGGCGGCCGGGGACGGGCGCGGCGCGGCGACGTACGCGCCTCGATCCTGGCGCTGCTCAAGGACCGCCCGATGCACGGCTACGAGATGATCCAGGAGATCGGCGAGCGCAGCGGTGGGGCCTGGCGGCCCAGCCCCGGTTCGGTCTACCCGACGCTCCAGCTGCTGGAGGACGAGGGCCTGATCGTCAGCGCGAGCGAGGGCGGCAAGAAGCTGTTCACGCTCACCGAGGCCGGAAGCGCAGAGGCCGAGTCCGGTCCCGACGCACCGTGGGAGGACGCCGGGCGCGGCGTCGACTGGGAGAGCGTGAACGAGATCCGGCAGGCCGGGTTCGGCCTCATGGAGGCGTTCGGCCAGGTCTGGAAGACCGGCTCCGCCGACCAGCGCAACAAGGCGCTCGCTGTCATCAACGACGCCAAGAAAAAGCTCTACCTCATCCTGGCCGACGAAAACTGAGGCCGTGGGTACGAGAGCGGGCGGGAACAAGGGGCCTCGCGAGGCGCTCACACTGTGTGAGCGGTGGTCGCGAGGGTGTGGCGGGTGCGACTGACCGACCGGCGGCTGGTGATCGTCAAGCCGATCACCGACGGCGGAGACACCGGCGCCGACGCGGACACGCGCTTCGCGCGGGAGGTCGCCGGGCTGCGCCTGGCGGGACGGGCCTCCCGGCCCACCGTGGCTCCCGCAGTGCTCGCCACGGACCTGTCCTCGCGGGTGATGGTCCCGGAGTACCTGGACGACCTCGGCCGGACGGACGACTGGATGCCGGGGTACGCCGAGTCGCTCGCCCGACTGCACGCCCTGACCGGACCGGCCGACGCGGGCACCCGACCCGCCTGGTCGGGCCCCACGGCCACCGACGTGGGGTCCTCGCATGGGATTCCCCACCTGCTGGCGCGCCATGCCGGTCACCGCGGCGCCGCTGGCGGAGGTCGAGAACGTCCGGACCGGACCACCTGGCGAGGCCTCACCGGGGAGCGAGGCCTCACCGAGGAGGACATGCCGGGGACCTCGCCGACGCGTGCGTGGCCCGGCTGATCCAGGGCGACGCGCTCGTCGAGCGGGCCCACCGAGGAGCGGTCGACCAGCTCGCGCGGGTGCCCGCCAACGACTTCCCGTGGGCCTACGTCTCCGCCCGCGAGCGGCTCGTCCACCGCCTGAACGTGGTCGCCGGCATGACCCGGGACCACGACCGTCCGCACGCCGTCGGTGGCCTCGGCTCCGCCCTCGCCGGCCGCCTGCGCGAACGCTGGCCAAGGCAGCGCCCCTTGCCCGCGCACGACGCCCGCCCTTGGTGGAGAGCCGCACCGCGGATGCTCACCCGGGCTGCGCCGCCCACGTGATCGAGGAACACCGGACAGGGCCCGGACCGGAAGGACGAGCAGACGTCCGTTCGCCCGCACCGGGCCCTGCCGTTGCGCGACAACGTCGATCGGGCCCGGCGCCACTGCGTCGAGCACATCGCGGAGCCGGGAGAATCCATCAGGTCCGGCGAGATCGAGGCAGCCTGCCGCGAGCACCGGATCAACCTGGCACGCACCGGACCGAGGCTGCTCCAGCACCGACACCACAGGCGCCCTTGCACCGCAGGCACCCTTGCGGACCGGACGTCCTGACACCCCTGTCGGTCACCCTTCTGCGGCCGGACCGCCGTCGCTCCGCCAGTCCGTCGCCGCGGCGCGCTCCGGTACTCCGGCCAATGCCTGGAAGGCCGGGCGGAGCAACGCGGCGACCTGCTCCGCAGAGGCTTCACGCAGCGGGGCCAGGCCGAGGAGCTGGTGGCCGACGGTCACGCCGAGCAACGCGGTGACCAGCAGCGCCGCACGCAGTTCGGCATCCTCGGCGGGCAGAGCGGCACCGACACTGTCGATCTGCCTGCCGAGAGCGACCCGGACGTGCTCGGCGGCCGCCTGGTCGGTGAGCATGGACCGCATCATCGCCAGCGCGCCCTCGGGAAGGCCGCCGAGCTTGAGACAGAGCGAGGCCAGCAACTGGTCGACGAGCTCGCCGGTGTCGGAGGGGGCCGCCGGCGGGACGGGCAACGCCTGCACGGCTTGGCCGAACAGCCCGCGCTTTGAACCGAAGTACTGCATGACCAGGGCGGGATCGACGCCTGCCGCGGCCGCCACGGCGCGAATGGTCGTGCGCTCGAATCCCTTCTGGGCGAACAACTCCCGGGCGCTGACGAGGATGCGCACCTCGGTCGCTCGGCGTCGGTCGGCACGGGAAGTGGAAGGAGTGGACACCGCTTCACTCTACAACCGTTGACCGAATTGCCGACCGGCCCTACGGTGAGTGGGTCAACAAGCGTTGAGCGAAAGGAGCGGCCCGTGTCGCCCCTCGGGACGTCCGCTGTTCGCACCCCTCACGAGGTGCTGGCCCGTTACTACCGAGCCATGCTCGACAAGTCCCCGGACGATCTCGCCGATCTCTATGCCGTCGACGCGGTGCACGAGTTCCCGTTCACCTCCCCCGGCTTCCCCCCGCGCTTCGAGGGGCGTGCGGCCGTGCGCGCCGGATACCGGGCAGCCTGGGGCGCGGGCGAAGCCCGGGTGCGGGAGGTCAGGCGGATCGCGGTCCACGAGACGGCCGATCCGGACGTGCTCATCGCCGAGCACGTGGTGGTGGGAACAGTGGCGGCCGGGGCCACTCCCTTCACCGTCCCAGGCCTCCTGGTGCTCCGCGTCCGCGACGGACTGATCACGCGCGTCCGCGACTACATGGACGGTTGGGGGGTCGCCGCCGCCCGGCCCTGAAGGGGGCCGGAAACCGTACGGCAGAAGTCGGCCCGGGGCCGAATGCGGCGGGCTCCGCACGGTCAGAGTGCGGTCCGCGTCTCGGCAGGGCGGGCGGCGCCGCGTATTCTCCGACCCGTGCCACGCACATCGGGACGCCCCCGCCGCCTGGTCGCCGACGGGCGAACATACTTCTGGCAGCATCGCCACAGTCACCGCAAGGACGAGCACGGCCGACCGGTCGACTGCCGCCAGGTCCTGACTCTGTCCCCGCAGCCGTCCGGCACCGGCGGACCGCTGCGCATCGTCTTCGCGAGTGGGCCAGACCGGTACGTCCCGGGCGGAGCCCCCCTGGGCTCCGGGGACGTGGGGCGGATCCGGGGAAGCTCGCTGAACCTGCACGAGCCGGGCGCGGCCCGCGCGCTGCTCGACGCGGCGACGGCTCACGGATGGCGGCCGGAGGACCCGGGGCCGGTGGAGATCGACGGCTGGCTCCTGCTGGACGCCGCGGCTGCCGCGCAGGCCGAGCGCGCCAAGGAGCCGGAACGCGCGGGGTGAGCGGGCCGGGAGAACTCCGGAGGACCGTCCTCGTTACGGTCGCCCCATGAGAATCCGTATCGTCGACGCGTTCACCGACCAGCCCTTCGCCGGCAATCCCGCCGGTGTCGTCCTGCTGGACTCCGGCACATTCCCCGAAGCTGCCACGCTCCAGCGGATCGCCACGGAGGTCAACCTCTCGGAGACGGCCTTCGCCCATCCCCTGCCACCGGGCGGGGACGCCGACTGGGCGCTGCGCTGGTTCACCCCGACGACGGAGGTCGACATGTGCGGGCACGCCACGCTCGCCACCGCGCATGTGCTGCATTCGACGGGCACGGCCACGGGCACCGTACGGTTCGCCACCCGGTCCGGGGTTCTCACCACCGTTGCCCGTCCCGGCTCCGCGTACACGATGGACTTCCCCACTTCCTCCCTCACGCCCGAGCCGGAGCCGGAAGGTCTGGCCCGGGCGCTGGGCGCCGAGCCCCTCGTGGTCCTGGCCACTGCCGAGCACATCGGTGATCTGCTGGTCGAACTCGACGACGAGGCGACCGTACGCGGCCTGACGCCCGACCTCGCGGCCCTCGTGCGGTGTTCGCGGCGTGGAGTGATCGTCACCGCCGCTGCTGAGGACCCCACGCTGGGGTACGACTTCGTCTCCCGGGGCTTCTTCCCCCGGGTCGGCATCGACGAGGACCCGGTGACGGGCAGCGCGCACACCGCGCTCGCCCCGTTCTGGTCGGCCCGGTTGGGCCGTGACGCGCTGACCGGCCTCCAGGGATCCGCCCGTACCGGGCTGGTCCGCACCGAACTGCGCGGGGACCGCACGCTGCTCACCGGCCATGCGGTGACCGTCATCGACGGGGAACTCCTCGCCGCGCTCTGAGCGGGCGGCGTGAGCCCTGCCCGGTGGCACGCCTTCCCGGACACGGAGGGGCTCCCGGCGGCATCACCCACAGGAGCCCTGCCGTCGGAGCCTCCACCGCTCCCGTCCGCATCGCCCGCATCCGCCCGTTGCGCCCGTTGCGCCCGCGACCAACGCCCCGAGGCAGCGCGGCACCTCACGGCGTGGGCAGCCAGTCCACCTTCCCCGCGAGCAGCGCGTAGCCGACGAAGGCCCCGATGTCGAGGAGCGCGTGCGCGGCCACCAGCGGGCCGACCCGGCCCCAGCGCCGGTAGAGCAGGACGAAGACGACGCCCATCACCATGTTGCCGAGGAACCCGCCGATCCCCTGGTAGAGGTGGTAGGAGCCGCGCAGCACCGAACTGCCCAGCAACGCGGCCCGGGGCGTCCACCCCAGCTGGTCGAGCCTGCGCAGCAGGTAGCCGACGACGACGACCTCCTCCAGCACGGCGTTCTGCAGCGCGGAGAGGATCAGTACGGGGAACTTCCACCAGACCTCGGGGAGCGACTCGGGCACCACCGTGAGGTTGAAGCCGGTGGCCCGTGCCACGAGGTAGAAGGCGAGCCCGGCGCTGCCGATGCAGGCCGCCACCGCGACGCCGCGCCGCAGGTCGGGGCCGGGCCGGGTGCGGTCGAAGCCGATGGTCCGCAGGCTCGCGCCCTCCCGGATCAGCAGGTGCGCCACCAGCGCGACGGGCACCAGGGCCGTTGCGATCCCAAACGTTTGCCATGCCAAATCAAGCCATGGACGTCCTGGCGCGTACGAGCCGTTGAGCGTGGCCGCCTGATCCTTCAAACCCCCCGGTTTCGTCAGTGACCCGACAAAACTGATGAGCGCGGAGACCCCGCTCGCGCCCAGCGACAGCGCAAGGACCAGCACTGTCTCGGACCGCAAAGTCCTTCGGGAAAGCGACTCCTGGGGACAAGAATCAGCCACACGCCCCACCTCCACCGGTACACCGCCTTTAGTTCTGCAATCGCGTCCCACGCCACCCGCCGCACCGCTAGGGTCTCGAAAGCAAGTACGAAGATCATGCGCGACAGGCCGGGGGACGAGCGCCATCACCGATGGTGTGGTCCCCCCTTTCCTTGTTCATTCTCAAGGAGGGCACCACCGACATGGGACGTCACAGCTTGCCCGACCGCTCCGCGGCGGACAGACCCGGGGCGCCGTCGCCGCCGCCCCGCCGCCGCGCGGTCGCCGTCGCCGGCGCACTCGTCGTCACGGTCGCGGCCGGAACGGCGGTGGTCGCGCGCGGCGGCCTGCTCTCGTTCTCCGAGCCGTGCGGGAGCGACGCGGTGCGGCTCACCGTGGCCGCGTCGCCCGACATCGCCCCGGCCGTACGCGCCGTCGCCGACCGGGCGCGCAAGGACGAGGTGCGTACGGACGGGCGCTGCATGGACGTCCGGGTGGTGGCCGCCGACTCGTACAAGGTCGCGAACACCGTGGCGGTCGGCGGCAAGGCCCCGTACCAGGTCTGGCTGCCCGATTCGGACCTCTGGCTGGACCGCGCGAAGGGGGCCGGGGGCGGCATCCCGCTCACGCCCGGCGATTCGGTGGCCACCTCCCCCGTGGGGTTCGCGGTCGTGCCGTCCGCGGCGAAGGCGCTGGGCTGGCCGGACAAGCGGCTCGGCTGGGCCGAACTGGTCGCCGCCGCCCTGGGGTCGGGTGGTGCCGTACGGCTCGGGGCGGCCGATCCGGCCCGCAGCGCCACCGGCCTGCTGGCGCTCGCGGCCATCGGGGCGGCCTCGGCGGAGCAGGGCGGCGACAGCGACACCCGGGCCGCGCAGACCGCGGAGCTCCTCTCGGAACGGATGTCGCAGAGCGATCCGCAGGCGGCCGGGACCTTGGCGCACGACGATGTGGCGGCCGAGCGGGACGACGTGAAGCGGAACCAGGCGCTGATCCTGTCGGAGCAGGCCGCCTTCGCGCACAACGCGAAGGCCGGCGCGGGCGGGAAGGTCGACCTCTTCTACCCGAAGGACGGGGCTCCGCAGCTGAACTACCCGTACACCCTGGTGGACGAGACGGCGATGAGCGTGGAGCAGAGCCGGACCGCGCTGCGCCTGATGACGCTGCTCCGCGAGAGCAGTGCGGGCGGGCCCGGCGCCGTCCTGCCCGCACACGGCTTCCGGTCCCCGGACGGCGACGCGGAGGCGCGGACCGTCCGGGCGGCGGGCGGGGAGGACCCGCAGCCGTACGCCGGGGCTCCCGCGACCGCGCCCACGGCCGCCGAGCTCCAGGAGGTGCTCGGCATGTGGACCATCACGGTGCAGAGCGCCCGGCTCTCCACGGTGGTCGACGCGTCGGGCTCGATGGCGACCCCGGTCCCGGGCAGCGGCGAGTCGCGCATGGAGGTGACGAAGGAGTCGCTGCTGCGGGCGCTGAGCCAGTTCACGGACGACGACGAGATCGGCCTGTGGGAGTTCGCCACCACGCTCGACGGCGAGAAGGACTACCGAGAGCTGACCCCGACGCGCCGGCTCGGCGACCGGACCGCGAGCGGCATCAGCCATCGGAAGGAACTCGCTTCGGCCTTCGACGAGTTGGAGCCCGTTCCGAACGGTGCCACCGGGCTCTACGACACCACGCTCGCCGCGTACCGGGCTGCGACGGCGAGCTACGTGCCGGGCAAGTTCAACGCCCTGGTGATCCTGACGGACGGCTCCGACCAGGACGACCACGGCATCTCGCGCACCGGCCTGGTCCAGCAGCTCAGGACACTCACGGACCCGGAGCACCCGGTGCCGATCCTCGCCATCGCGGTGGGGCCGGACGCGGACCGCGAGGAGGTCGCGGAGATCGCGAAGGTGACGGGCGGGGGCGGTTACGAGGTGAGCGACCCCGCGGAGATCCAGTCGGTCATTCTGCAGGCCATCATGACGGCCAGTCAGGCCCGCATCCCCGAGTAGACCGGCTCCGGCTGCCCGCCCGGCCACGGTACGGGGCGTCCGCCCCGGCCCGCACGGCCGGCGGGCGGGCCGGAACCGGCGCCGGCCGGTCACGCGTCGTCAGGCCGGATCGAAGGACACCCTCCGGTGCCCTGAGGGGCCGGCCCGGACCCCGCCCGGGCACGGGGCGGTGGACCTCCCGGAGCGGTGCGCGCCCGCCCTCACGGCTTGGGGAAGCCGACCGGCCAGGTGTGCACCGGTTCGCCGCTGCGCGCCAGCTCGCCGTACCTGCGGGTGGTGGCGGCGAGAGCTGCTTCCCGGCCCAGCCCGGCCTCCTGCGCCCGGTGGTAGGTGTCGACCTGCCAGGAGGCGCCGTTGGTCCGCCGACGGCACCGCTCCTCGATGATGCCGAGGTATCGGTCGCGGTCGGCGGGCTCGATGTTCCACGCGTCGAGCCCGGCGGCCGCGAGGGGCAGCAGTTCGTCCCGTACGAGCTTGACGGCGGGGACCTTCGCGACCCCACCGGACCGGCCGGGGCGCGGCCACAGCAGTTCGGCCTCGATGCCGTACCGGCAGGCGTTGTCGAAGTTCTCCTCGGCGGCCTCGAAGGAGAGCTTGCTCCACACCGGACGGGGTTCGTCGGCGAGCGCGCGCACCAGGCCGTAGTAGAAGGCGGCGTTGGCGAGGACGTCGGCGACGGTCGGACCGGCGGGCAGCACCCGGTTCTCCACCCGCAGGTGGGGCGCCCCGTCCGCGACTCCGTAGACGGGCCGGTTCCACCGGTAGATCGTCCCGTTGTGCAGGACGAGTTCGGCCAGTGTCGGTACGCCTCCTTCGTCGAGGACCCGCAGCGGGTCCTCGTCGGAGAGGATCGGCAGCAGCGGTGGGAAGAAGCGGACGTTCTCCTCGAACAGTTCGTGCGCCGAACCGATCCAGCGCTCCCCGAACCAGGTCCGCGGGCGCACTCCCTGGTTCCGCAGCTCGGGCGGCCGTACGTCAGTGGCCTGCTGGAACAGCGGCGGCCGTGATTCGCGCATCAGTTCCTTGCCGAACAGGAACGGCGCGTTCGCGCCGAGCGCGATCTGCACTCCGGCGACCGCCTGTGCCGCGTTCCACACGTCGGGGAAGCGGGCAGGAGTCACCTGGAGGTGCAACTGCACGGAGGTGCAAGCCGATTCGGGGGCGATCGACGGAGACGCGCACACGAGGTGCTCGACGCCCTCGATGTCGATCGCGAAATCCTCGCCCCGCGCGGCGACCATCTCGTCGTTGAGAAGGGTGTAGCGATCCACGTCCGAGAGGTTGCCGAAGACCAGGTCGTCCGGTCCCAGGGTGGGGAGAATTCCGATCATGACAATGCCGGCGTCGACCTCGGCGGCCTTCCTGTGGGCATAGGCAAGGCCCGTACGCAGCTCCTCCGCGAGCTGATCGAAAACCCGGCCGCTCAGCCGGTGCGGAACGATATTCACCTCAAGGTTGAACATCCCCAGTTCCGTCTGGAAATCCCTGCTGGCGATCCGCTGGAGCACCTCGGCATTCATCATGCGGGGCGTGCCGTCCGAGGCGGCGAGATTCAGCTCGATCTCCAGCCCCATGAAATTTCGGGGACGGTCGAACCTCCGCTCCTCCAGCAGCCTCTCCAGCCCTTCCAGACACCGGGCCAGCTTGCGCCGGTACGCCGGGCGGTCGGACAGGTCAAAGGCGTTCGCCACGACCTTCTCCCCCATCGAAGAGTCCCTCCATCAGTGGCGGCCCGCGGCCAGGCCCGCTCGCATCTCGATCGATAATGCCCCGCAGAAGTGATCCATAACGCCTGCGGAAGCGTCCGGCACCGGATAGGCTGGGGCCGCTCGGTCATCAGGCACATTCCGGAGGCATGCAGCGGGCGGCCCATTCCGACCCGTGTTCCCTGCACAGGGGTGGCGGAAACACCGATCTTTTTGAGCCGACCGCGAAATGTGAAAGCTCGCAGGCGAAGGGCGGGGCACCCGCCGCGAATCACCAGAAACTCCGCATTTCAAAGGCGCAAAAGCCCCTTGCGCGTCATATGACCGACAGCTAGTGGAAACACCGGGCGAACACTCGTCATATAAACTCCGCTGACGAGGCCGATTGTCGATGCGTCCAGCCGTCGAGCGGCCTCCTTCTGACGTCCCGCACGCCGACAGCGCCGTCTGCACCCACCCACGCATCACCGTGTCTCCGAAGCGAGAGGCGACCCACCATGCCGCTGCATGTTCCCCCGGCCCCCGCGCCCGCACTGCGCAGCGTTCTCACGGCACTCGGTTCTCCCACCGCGGTCCGCGAAGCCCGCACCCCCGCCCTGCGCTCCGTCCAGGGACCGCTGAGCCCCGAACTCCCCCTGCCCGTACACGTTCTCGACCGGTCGTCCGCCGCCGCACCCGCGCCGGCGACCCGGCTCACCGGCTGGCGGTTCCTCATCCGCGCGGAGTCGGGGATCGTCGCCGCCGCCGACACCGTTCTCACCGCGGACGGCTGGGCCTTCTCGCACTTCTTCGAGGGCCCTTATCTCGCTTCGACCGAACGCGCCCTGCGCCAGGCCGAGTCGACGGCAACGCTGCACCAGCCGAGACTGCTCTCCGTACCCGAGCTCTACATGCTCACGCTCTGGCTGCACGGTGACACCGGGGCCGATCCGGCCTCCGGCGCGGTCGCGCCCAACGACATCCTCGTTCCGCTCGCGCCCGCGCCGACCGGGATCGCCGCCCACCGGCCCTACCGGGCCGCCGATCTGCTCCCGGTGCTCTCCCTGCGCATGGCGCCCCGCCCGGCCCCCCTCGTCGGCTCGGCCTGACCCGCCGCCTCCTCAGTACTGTCCGAGAGCCCGTCCCCGTCCCGAACGGGGGCGGGCCTTCGCACGTACGCCCGCTCGGCGCACACCCCGGCGAGGTGCGCCCATGGCCCACCGGGACTACCCCGGCCCCCCCGAAGAGGCGGGGGCCGCGCGGTGAGCCGTCCGCGCGGGTGACACCTCGGCGGAGCGTGAAACGAGCTGAGTCGAAATCCCTGCGGAACGCGGCGCGTGGCGCAACACTGAGACCGACCGGCCTGTACGGAAAGGTCGTTCGGCACTCACCCGCACATTTCCCGCATCCACCACTCGACACAGCGAAAGAACCCTCCATGTGCCAGCATCAACCCCCCTGCCCCACCGCCGAATCAGCCGCCCGGGAGGCCGCCCGGCTCGTGGCGCACCACCCCGAGCAGGGCTGGAGTCTGCTCTGCAACGGTGTCCTGCTCTTCGAGGACACCGGCGAACTGCTCCCGGACGGAAAGATCATCGCCCCGCACCGCCCACTGGCCACCGGCAGCGTGGTGAAGGCCGCCTGAGAAGGCCGCCCGAGAGCCGCCCGAGGACCCGCGGGCCCCGGCGGTACGGACAGGGGCCGGCCCGGAGGGATCTCCGAACCGGCCCCGACGCATGTCCGCGCGCGCTCGCGTGCCCGTGACGCTTTCCCGCGTCAGTGGTCGTACTCGTCCAGCGGCGGGCAGGAGCAGACCAGGTTGCGGTCGCCGAAGGCGCCGTCGATCCGGCGCACCGGCGGCCAGTACTTGTCGGCGGCCGAGACACCGGCCGGGAAGACCGCGACCTCACGGCTGTAGGAGTGGTTCCACTCCCCGCCCAGCGCGTTCGCGGTGTGCGGGGAGTTGGCGAGCGGGTTGTCGTCCGCGCCCCACTCCCCCGAGGCCACCTTCTCGATCTCGCCGCGGATCGCGATCATCGCGTCGCAGAACCGGTCGATCTCGGCGAGGTCCTCGCTCTCGGTCGGCTCGATCATCAGGGTGCCGGCGACCGGGAACGACATGGTCGGCGAGTGGAAGCCGTAGTCGATCAGGCGCTTGGCGACGTCGTCGATGCTGACGCCCGTCTCCTTCGAGATCGACCGCAGGTCGACGATGCACTCGTGCGCGACCAGGCCGGCCGGGCCGGTGTACAGGATCGGGAAGTGCGGCTCCAGCCGCTTGGCGATGTAGTTCGCCGCGAGCACGGCCACCTGCGTGGCGCGCTTGAGGCCTTCGCCGCCCATCAGGCGGACGTACGCCCAGGAGATCGGCAGGATGCCGGCCGAGCCCCAGGGAGCGGCCGAGATCGGGCCGACGCCCGTCTCCGGACCGGCGGCGGGCTGGAGCGGGTGGTTGGGCAGGTACGGCGCGAGGTGCGCGCGCACACCCACCGGGCCGACGCCGGGGCCGCCGCCGCCGTGCGGGATGCAGAAGGTCTTGTGCAGGTTCAGGTGCGAGACGTCGCCGCCGAACTTGCCGGGTCGCGCGAGGCCGACCAGCGCGTTGAGGTTGGCTCCGTCGACATAGACCTGACCGCCCGCGTCGTGCACCTCGCCGCAGATGGCGGCGACGTGCTCCTCGAAGACACCGTGCGTGGACGGGTACGTGATCATGAGCACGGCGAGCTCGTCGCGGTGCTTCTCGATCTTGGCGCGCAGGTCCTCTATGTCGACCTCGCCGTCGTCCGCGGTCTTCACCACGACGACCTTCATCCCGGCCATCACGGCGCTCGCCGCGTTGGTGCCGTGCGCCGAGGACGGGATCAGGCAGACAGTGCGCTGGTCGTCGCCGTTGGCACGGTGGTAGGCACGGACGGCCAGCAGGCCGGCGAACTCGCCCTGCGAACCGGCGTTGGGCTGGATCGACACCGCGTCGTAGCCGGTGACCTCGGCGAGGCGCTCCTCCAGCTCACGGATGAGGGTGAGGAAGCCCTCCGCCTGCTCGGCGGGGGCGAAGGGGTGCAGCGCACCGAACTCGGGCCAGGTGATCGGCTCCATCTCGGTGGTCGCGTTCAGCTTCATGGTGCAGGAGCCGAGCGGGATCATGCCGCGGTCGAGCGCGTAGTCGCGGTCGGCGAGCCGCCGCAGGTAGCGCAGCATCGCCGTCTCCGAGCGGTGCTGGTGGAAGACCGGGTGGGTGAGGAAGTCGTCGGTGCGCACCAGCTGCTCGGGGAGCGCGTCGGCGGCGGTGGCGTCCAGCGCCTCGACGTCGCCCTGCGCGCCGAAGGCGGCCCAGACGGATTCGAGGTGGGCGCGGGTGGTCGTCTCGTCGCAGGCCACGGAGACCAGGTCCGCGTCGACCAGCCGCAGGTTGACCCCGCGCTCCCGGGCGTCGGCGACGACCTCGGCGGCCTTGCCGGGCACCCGCACGGTCAGCGTGTCGAAGAAGGAGCCGTGCAGGACCTCGGCGCCCCCGGCCCGCAGCCCGTCGGCGAGGATCGCCGCGTAGCGGTGGGTGCGCCGGGCGATCGTCCGCAGCCCGTCGGGGCCGTGGTAGACGGCGTACATGCCGGCCATCACGGCGAGCAGGACCTGCGCGGTGCAGATGTTGCTGGTGGCCTTCTCGCGGCGGATGTGCTGCTCGCGGGTCTGAAGGGCCAGGCGGTACGCCTTGTCGCCGTCCGCGTCCACCGAGACACCGACCAGGCGGCCGGGGAGCGAGCGGGCGAACTTCTCGCGTACGGCCATGAAGCCGGCGTGCGGTCCACCGAAGCCCATCGGCACACCGAAGCGCTGGGTGGTGCCGACCGCGATGTCCGCGCCGAGGTCGCCGGGGGAGGTGAGCAGGGTGAGGGCCAGCAGGTCGGCGGCGACGGTGACGACCGCGCCGAGCTCGTGGGCACGCTCGATCACGGGACCGATGTTCCGTACGGCGCCGGAGGCACCCGGGTACTGGAGCAGCACGCCGAAGACGCCGCGCTCGGCGATGTCCGCCGGGATGCCGCCGTCGAGGTCGGCGACGACGACCTCGACACCGGTCGGCTCGGCGCGGGTCTCGATGACCGCGATCGTCTGCGGCAGGGTGTCGGCGTCGACGAGGAAGACCCCGCCCTTGACCTTGCCGACGCGCCGCGCCAGCGCCATGGCCTCGGCCGCGGCGGTGCCCTCGTCGAGCAGCGAGGCGCCGGAGGTGGGCAGGCCGGTGAGCTCGGCGACCATGGTCTGGAAGTTGAGCAGGGCCTCCAGACGGCCCTGCGAGATCTCCGGCTGGTAGGGCGTGTACGCCGTGTACCAGGCGGGGTTCTCCAGCACGTTGCGGAGGATGACCGGAGGCGTGAAGGTGCCGTAGTAGCCGAGCCCGATCATCGGGGCGACCACCTGGTTGCGGTCGGCGAGCGTACGCAGCTCCGCCAGAACCTCGGCCTCGGTGCGCGCCGACGGGAGGTTCAGCGCCTCGGTGCTCTTGATCACGTCGGGCACCGCGGCGGCGGTGAGTTCGTCGAGCGAGCCGTATCCGACCTGCGCGAGCATCTTCGCCCGGGCCTCGCCGTCCGGCCCGATGTGGCGCTGTTCGAAGGGGATGCCCTGCTCCAGCTGGGAGAGCGGGGTGCGGCGGGGGGTCATGGTGGAGGCCTCCTGGTCTGGCACGACCTGCGAGGGGCACCGCGGCGCGGCTGCCCGTACGGCCTCCCCCTCTGTCATCTCGACCTGAGAGCTTCACCGGCGCGCCCTGGGGCGTACCGGCTTTCACCGTCGGTGAGGGTGGGCCGCACCGGGCATGCGCCGGGTCGGACCGCCCTGCTTTCCAGAGTGACCTCGTCCATGCGGTACGGGGGCCTGAGAGATTCCGGGGAGGATTTGCTCCTTCGGCGCCTCCGGAATCTCCACCGGAGGCTCTCCCGCACGGGGTCAGCAGCCATGTGCCAGCCTACCAGCGGGGATCTTCGCCGATTCTTCGAGTGGCCGATATCCGGAATCTGCACTTCTGTAGTGGCTGTGGAGTAGTTGCTCGGCCGTGTCTTCGAAGGGGCGTCGTTCGGCCGGAGGCCGGGCCGGGCGGCGTCCGGTGCGTGCGATCACGAGGCGGAGCATCGTCCTCGTACGGGGCGCACGAGGACGATGCCGGCAACGCGGCGGGCGAGCGTGCCGCGCGTCGCCCGGCAGACGGCACTTCGAAGAGACGGCCTGGCCCCAGCCGTCGCGACCAGCGGGAGGCACCGTGCAGACCGACATCGATCCGCGCAGCCTGATCGGCCGCAAGGCATTCGACCGCGCAGGCATCAAGATCGGCACGGTGGACGAGGTCTACCTCGACGACGCCACCGGCGTCCCCGAGTGGGCCGCCGTACGCACCGGCCTGTTCAGCAGGGACGCCTTCGTCCCCCTGGAGCCGAGCGCATTCGTCGAGGACACCCTGCGTGTCCCGTTCGACCGCGCGCTGATCCGGGACGCGCCGGACTTCGGCGTCGGGCGGCATCTCTCGCCCGAGCAGGAGCTTCAGCTGTACCGGCATTACGGACTCGACTCCTCCTCCGTGACCGGTCCGGGCCCGGACCGGGACTTCGGCAGGCTGGCCGGCCAGGACGAGTAGTCCACCGGCTCCGCCACCAGCGGCAGCGGATCGGCCGGGACCAGGTCCGGGTCGCCCACCCGGAACGTGCGCACCCGGCCGGGCGGGTCGCCCGGCCGCTCGAACCGCACAGTGACCCGGCCGACGCCGCTGCCCTGCACCCAGCCGTGACCGTACGTCCCGTGCCGCACGTCGTGGCCCGGGGACCACCGTCGCGCGGCGAGCCCGGCGGCCTCGTCCCCGAGCGCGTCGGCGGCCTCGTGCTCCTGCCGGCCGGGAGGCACCCCGGGGAGCCCGGGCGGCGGGCCGGACGCCTCGCTGGGCGCTTCCGCGTCAACGCCCGCCCCGGAAGCCGGAGCCGCCGGTTCACCGGCCGCCCGCCCGGCCTCCGCCGCCCGCCCGGCCTCCGCCGCCCGCTCGGCCTGCGCCGCCTGCGCCGCCTGCGCGAAGAGGTCCTCCTGCGTGTAGTCCGCCAGGCCCGTGACGCCCACGCCCAGCAGCCGCACGCCTCCGGTGGTGTCCACCCCCTCCAGGAGGCGCGCGGCGGCCTCACGCACCACTGAGGGGTCGTCCGTGGGGCCGCGCAGCGTCTCGGAGCGGGTCAGGGTGGAGAAGTCGTAGCGGCGCACCTTGAGCACGACGGTGCGCCCCGAGCGCCCGGCCTTCCGCAGCCGCTCGACGCACCGGCCGGCCAGCCGCTCGACCTCCGTCCGCACCCGGGTGCGGTCGTGGAGGTCCACCTCGAAGGTGTCCTCGACCGAGACGGACTTGGCGTCGCGTTCGGCGACCACGGGCCGGTCGTCCAGGCCGAGCGCCATCCGGTACAGCGAGATTCCGTGGGCCCTGCCCACCAGCCGTACGAGCTCGTCCTCGCCCGCCTCGGCCAGGTCGTGGACCGTGGTCATCCCGGCGCGCCGCAGATGGTCCCCGGTGGCCGGACCGACCCCGGGCAGGGTGCGTACGGGCATGGGCGCCAGGAGCTCCCGCTCGGTGCCCGGCTCGATGAGCATCAGCCCGTCCGGCTTGGCCTCCTCGGAGGCGATCTTCGCGAGCATCTTGGACCCGGCCAGCCCCACCGACCCGCTGAGTCCGGTGACCGTGCGGATGGCCTCCCGCAGCCGCTCCCCGGTGGCGCGGGCCGAGGAGGAGTCGTCGGCGGTTCCTCCGGCTTCCAGATCCACGAAGGCCTCGTCGAGGCTGAGCGGCTCGACCAGCGGGGAGAGGCGTCCCAGAAGCTCCATCACCTGGTCGCTGACCGCGCGGTACAGGGAGAAGCGCGGCACCAGGTAGGCGGCGTTCGGGGCGAGCCGGCGCGCCTGGGCGGTCGGCATGGCCGAGTGCACGCCGAAGCGCCGGGCCTCGTACGAAGCGGTGGCGACCACCCCGCGCGGGCCGACGCCGCCCACCACGACCGGCTTGCCGCGCAGGCTGGGCTTGGCGGCCTGCTCGGCGGAGGCGAAGAAGGCATCCATGTCGAGGTGGAGGATGGTGGGCGCGGATCTCACACCGCCGATGGTGCCCTACGCCACTGACAACGGCACCGCCCGGCACCCGTTCGCCGGGGGCCGGGCGTTCTGGCAGGTGTCCGTCACCGGCGTCGTCCGCCGACGGCGTTCAGACGGCGCGGTTGCGGCGCCGGGCCAGTTCGTCGGTGGGGTTGTGGCCGATCAGGGTCTCCCCCGTGTCCACACGCTCCCCGTGCAGCTGTGAGAGGGCCGCGTCCACGTCCCGCCACACCACCCCCACGGCGATACCGAAGACGCCCTGGCCGCCCTGGAGCAGGTTGACGACCTCGTCGGGCGAGCAGCACTCGTAGACGGTGGCTCCGTCGCTCATCAGCGTCATGCGTTCGAGGTCCTGGAATCCCCGGGCCCGCAGGTGCTGCACCGTGGTGCGGATGTTCTGCAGGGCGACGCCCGTGTCCAGGAAGCGCTTCACGATCTTGAGGAGCACCACGTCGCGGAAACTGTAGAGCCGCTGGGTGCCCGAGCCGTAGGCCGGCCGGACGCTCGGTTCGACGAGTCCCGTACGTGCCCAGTAGTCGAGTTGCCGGTAGGTGATCCCGGCCGCCGCGCATGCCGTCGGCCCGCGGTAGCCGATGCCGTTCGCCCCTGGGACCCCTTCCGACACCGGGACCACCGGGTGAACCGGTTGCCTGATGGTGTGGTCGGCCCCGCTCCCGTGCTGCGGATACGGCCCGCCCGCCGCCGCACCGTCGCCGCTGCTTCTCACGCCGACCTCCGTCCTTGACCTGCCCCCTCGAAGGTAGGCAGTCACCGGGGGTGCGTCAACGATCGCCACACTCGGCACGCCGAGTGATAATCACCCTGAGGGTGGTTTCCCGGGGCGTCGGACCGGGAAAGGCTTCCCGAATGTGCGCCCGCCGCCCGGTCCGGACGGGTCATTGACTGTTGGTACCGAAGTCCTCGGGCGAGATCTGGTCGAGGAACTCGCGGAACTTCTCGACCTCGTCCTCCTGCTCGTCCGGGATGGCGATCCCCGCGTCGTCGAGCACACCGTCGCTGCCGTAGATCGGCGTTCCGGTGCGCAGCGCCAGCGCTATGGCGTCGGAGGGCCGGGCGCTCACCTCCACACCGCTGGCGAACACCAGCTCCGCGAAGAAGATCCCGTCCCGGATGTCCGTGATCCTGACCTCGGTGAGCTCCTGGCCGACCGCGTCGAGGACATCCTTGAAAAGGTCATGGGTCAGCGGCCTGGCAGGGGCCATCCCCTGCTGGGCGAAGGCGATGGCCGTGGCCTCGCCGGGACCGATCCAGATGGGGAGGTACCGGTCGCCTCCCACTTCACGCAGGAGAACGATCGGTTGATTGGAGGGCATTTCCACCCGGACACCGACAACGTCGAGCTCGTTCACACAGCAACCCTAGGACGTGCTCGCCATGTTTGGGTAGTCGGGCTCCGCCGAGGTCAGTGCGAACGCATGCGCAGGGCGGTCTGCACGAGCGCCGCGTGCAGCCGTACGGACAGCTCGGCGAGCTCCTGCGCGGTGGCCTCCGCGCGTGCTCTGGTCTGCGGATTCCGGTGCCGGCGCAGGGGTGCCACCACTTGCTCGACCAACCCCGCCTCCCGCTCCGCGGCGGCCCGCACGGCGCGCAGATGCCGCGGTTCGAGACCGAACCTGCCGAGGTCGGAAACGAGCTTCGCGACGTTCACCGCTTCTGCGTCGTACCCGCCCTCGGGCTCGGACACGATGAGGCCGTAGGACTCCCATTCGGTGAGCTGCTCCTCGTCCGCGCCGGTGACGGCGAGGAGCTCGGCACGGCCGATACGGGCCGCGGTGGGCGCCCCGGCCGTCGCAGCCTCCCAGCAGCTGTCCGCGAGGTCCTTCTGGCCCCCCGGGGAGGGCAGGGCGGCCTGCTCCCCCCGGGCGAGGGCGTCCAGGTACTCCCGGATGACCTTCAGGGGGAGGTAGTGGTCCCGCTGCATGCGCAGCACCTGCGCGAGCTTCTCCACGTCCTCGGAACTGAACTTCCGGTATCCGGAAGGCGTCCGCTGGGGCTCGACGAGCCCCTCCGCCTCCAGGAAACGGATCTTCGAGATCGTGACTTCCGGAAACTCCTCACGGAGCTGGGAGAGTACCGCGCCGATGCTCATCGCACGCCGGTCCGCGGCGGCGGTGCCGTTTCCGGCACCGCCCTGGGATGTTCGCAGCATGGGCCTTCCCGGGGTTTCCCCGGACGAGGTGGTCCGGGGCAGGGTCACACGCTCCGCTGGCTCGCGTAGAAGACCAGCCGGTACTTACCGATCTGGACCTCGTCACCATTGGTCAGCGCGACGGAATCGATGCGCTCACGGTTGACGTAGGTGCCGTTCAGGCTGCCGACGTCTCCCACGGTGAAGCTACCGTCCGCGGCCCGGCGGAACTCCACATGACGCCGCGACACGGTCACGTCGTCCAGGAAGATGTCGCTCTGCGGGTGACGGCCGGCCGTGGTCAGGTCGCCGTCCAGCAGGAAGCGGCTGCCCGAGTTGGGACCGCGGCGGACCACCAGGAGCGCGCTTCCAGCGGGCAGCGCGTCCACGGCCGCCTGCGCCTCGGGTGAGAGCGACGGCAGCTTGGTCTGGCCGGTGACCTCGGCGTCGTACGCCTCCAGTCCGGAGATCGAGATCGTCGACGTGGTCTCGGAGGCGCGCTCGGGGATTCCGCCCTTCAGCGGCGCGCCGCAGTTGGAGCAGAACCGGCTCGTCGCCGGATTCCGGTGGCCGCACCTCGCGCAGAGCGCCACGCCGGAGCCCGCCGGGGCGGGATGGAAACCGGTGCTCGGCCCGGAGTCACCGGAACCTATGCCGGAGGCACCCGCCTGCGCTCCGGAGCCGCCACCCTGGGCGGACAACTCGTCGCGGAAGAGGGGACGGTCGCCGCCCTGCTCCTCGTCCTGGCCGTGCCGCGGCGCGCGATGGCGGGCAGCACTGTTGCTGTCCTCGCGTGCGCTCTTTCCGAACAACTTCGCAAAAAACTTCACGGGCGATTCCCCTTGACCGACATAGACCCGCCCGTGGGGCAGGACGAACCCTGACTGAACACACCTGCCGACCCGGACATTCTCACAACGTCCGTATCCACCCGACAGTTTCCACCACGCACCATGGATACGGTGCGGCGACCCCCCGTAACCCCGCACACCTGCTTGGAGTTGCCGAGGGCCTTACCCCGTCGGTGGACCACTACGACGACGACCGAGCGTAGTCAGGCTGCTTTGCAGGTCGCAAGGCGTCCACCGCAATGTCGTCGGCCCGTTCCACCACCGCCGTCGCCTGCTCCTTCTCCAGGGTCTGGACCACCCCGCCCGGAATGTTGAGCGCCGGCTCCAGATCCTCGGGCCTGCCGATCACCTCGAAGGCGTACGGCGCCCCGACCGCACGGCCGTCGACCTTCACCGACCCGGCATCCCCGGAGAAGTACGTACTGGCGACCACGCGCACCCCGTTGACCTCGATGGCCTCGGCGCCCGCAGC
Organism: Streptomyces sp. NPDC008125; assembly: GCF_042957125.1. NCBI lineage: Bacteria > Bacillati > Actinomycetota > Actinomycetes > Kitasatosporales > Streptomycetaceae > Streptomyces > Streptomyces sp. NPDC008125. The sequence continues at coordinate 5,311 of NZ_JBIBHR010000038.1, read as the reverse complement.
ACGGAGCTCCTGGACCGCGTCCAGCAGCATGTCCGGGGAGACCGACTTGGTCGGGTCGTCGACGGTGAGCGTGATTCCCGGCCCGTGGGCCGCGACGGTACCCGCGAGGATACCCAGTTGCCGCTCCTTCTCCAGCGTCTGCTTGCGTGCCTCCTCCGCCTGGTCGGAACTGTTCTCGAGCTCCGTCCGCTGGGCGTCGAGACGCTGCTTCTCGTCCTCGAGCCGCTGGGTCCGGTCGTCGACCTCGTCGAGGATGCGGACCAGGTCCTCCTGGCGGGCGCCGCGCAGCGCGCTGTCGTCGTTGTTGGACCGCACCTGGATCGCCAGGCCCAGTCCCAGCCCGAACAGCAGCAGCGCCACGATGAGTTGGGCACGGGTGACCCGGGGCGGCCAGAGCCCGGCACGCAGGCGCTGACGTCCGTTCAGGCCGTTCTTCTCCGGGGGACGTGCGGCAGCCGGCTCCGGAGCCGGGCCGTCGGTCGCTTCTTCTCGGGGCATCTCTTCGTCGTTCATCGGCGTCAGGCCCGGAAGACGTGCCGGCGGATGGCAGCGGCGTTGGAGAAGATCCGGATACCGAGCACGACGACCACACCGGTCGACAACTGCGCGCCCACGCCGAGCTTGTCACCGAGGAACACGATGAGCGCGGCCACCACGACGTTGGACAGGAACGACACGACGAAGACCTTGTCGACGAAGATCCCGTCCAGCATGGCGCGCAGTCCGCCGAAGACCGCGTCGAGCGCGGCCACCACGGCGATCGGGAGGTAGGGCTCGACCACCGCCGGCACCTCGGGCCGGACGAACAGTCCGACCACGACTCCCACGACGAGGCCCAGTACGGCGATCACGATGTGCCCTTCCCTGTTTCTGCCGCACCACTGCCGGTGTCTGCGGCCTTCGGTTCTGCTGTGCGTACGGTCAGGCTCGGCGCGGCCGGGAGCCGTACCGTCTTCTGGTCGGACAGGCTGGTCCGGATGTCGAAGCCGTCGTGCAGGGCCTGGAGGTACTGGCCGTCCGCACTGGACCGGAACGTCGCGGCCAGCTTCTTCCCGTTCCCCACCGCGAGCACCGTGTAGGGCGGCACGAGGGGCCTGTTGTCGACCAGTATGGCGTCTCCCGCGGCACGGATCGCCGAAAGTGCGGTCAGCCGCTGTCCGTTGATGGCGACGGCCTCCGCGCCGGACTCCCAGAGGCCGTTGACGACCCGCTGCATGTCCCGGTCGCGCACCCGGCCGGTGTCCGCGAATCCGCTGGTGCCACGCGGTCCGTCGTCGCCCTGGTCGGTCTCGTCGGCGTCGTCCACGACGAGTTTCACCCCGGGGCCCTCGACGGGAGTGGCCCCCGAGAGCAGGGCGACCAGCTCGCCCTGGTCCCCGCCGTGCTGGAGAAGGGCGGCGCGCTGCCGCTCCCCGACATCCGTGCGGAGCTTCTCCACCTCGGATTCGAGGGAGTCGGCCGCGTGGGTCTCGCCGTCGATGCGGTCGATGAGCTCCTGGCGCTCCTTGGCCACCACCGGGGCGGACACCCTGGCCTGTGCGGCACCGAGGGTGACCACGAGCGCGATGAGCACGAGTCCGGCGGCGAGTCCCAGCTTGGCCCGCAGTGTGCGGGGCAGTCCCGTGGTCGCGCCGGCCTCGCGGCGCGCCGCAGCCTCGGCGTACCCCTCGTCCAGGCTGTGGTCCATCACCTGGGTCAGCAACGACATGGAGGCGTCGGGACGGGCGGGCGGAGCGGAACTACTCCGTTCGGGGGGCGGCTGCGGCATGCCGCACATCGTCGCACGTCACCCCGGTTACCGCCGAATGGACCTGACCACACGGGTCCGGGGAGCCGCCGGCGTACGACGTGCTCCCCGGAGACGGGTGTGCCGGGGGGGTCAGTCCCCCGCGCTGTCGACGACCGCGGCCCACTCGTCCAGGAGCGACTGGGCGGAGGCGTCGTCGGGGCCCTCGGCCCACAGGTGGGTGACGGCCTCGGCCGGGTCGGGCAGGACCATGACCCAACGGCCGTCCGCCTCGACGACGCGGACCCCGTCGGTGGTGTCCACGTCCCGGTCGCCGGCGGCTTCGACGACCCGGCGCATCACGAGGCCCTTGACCGCCCACGGGGTGGCCAGGTCGCGGCGGAGCACGTGGGCGCGCGGGATGCGGTCGTCGATCTGGCTCAGGGTGAGTTGCGTGCGCGCGATCAGCCCGATGAGCCGGACGAAGGCGGCCGATCCGTCGAAGACGCTGCTGAACTCGGGGACGATGAATCCGCCACGCCCGTCACCGCCGAAGATCGTGCTCTCCTCGCGGCCGACCCGCGTCAGGTCGTCCGGCGAGGTCGTCGTCCACTCCACCTGTGTGCCGTGGTACGCGGCCACCTGTTCGGCGACCCGTGTGGTGGTCACCGGCAGCGCCACCCGCCCGCTCCGTCGCTCGGCGGCCACCAGGTCGAGCATGACCAGCAGCGCCCGGTCGTCCTCGATGATCCTCCCTCGCTCGTCGACGAGGGAGAGCCGCTCACCGACCGGGTCGAACCGTACGCCGAAGGCGGCGCGCGCCGACGAGACGATCTCGCCGAGCCGGACCAGCCCGGCGCGCCGGGCCTCGGCGGACTCGGTGGGCCGCGACTCGTCGAGACCCGGGTTGATGGTGAGCGAGTCCACGCCGAGTCGTCCGAGGAGGCTGGGCAGGACGAGCCCCGCACTGCCGTTGGAGGCGTCCACGACGACCTTCAGACCCGATTCGGCGATACCGGTCGTATCGACGTTGCGGAGCAGGGAGCCCGTGTACGAGTCGAAGACGCTCGACGGGAAGTGCAGGTCCCCGATCTCGCCGGGAAAGGCCCTGCGGTACTCCTGGCGGGCGTAGACCCTGTCCAGCTTCCGCTGCTGGGCCTGCGAGAGGTCGGCACCCCGCTCGTCGAAGAACATGATGTCGACGGAGTCGGGGACGCCGGGGGACGTCCGGATCATGATGCCGCCGGCGCTTCCGCGGGCCGTCTGCTGACGGGCCACGGGCAGCGGGACGTTCTCCAGGTCGCGGACGTCGATCGCGCTCGCCTGGAGCGCGGAGATGACCGCACGTTTCAGCGCTCGCGCACCACGGGAGTGGTCGCGCGCGGTGGTGACGGTCGACCCCTTCTTCAGGGTGGTCGCGTAGGCGCCGGCGAGCCGGACCGCGAGTTCCGGGGTGATTTCGACGTTCAGGATCCCGGAGACACCTCGGGCGCCGAAAAGGTGCGCCTGTCCGCGCGACTCCCAGATCACCGAGGTGTTGACGAAGGCGCCGGCCTCGATGGTCTTGAAGGGGTAGACCCGCACATTCCCCTGGATGATCGATTCTTCTCCGACGAGGCATTCGTCGCCGATGACGGCGCCGTCCTCGATGCGCGCGGCACGCATGACGTCGGTGTTCTTGCCGATGACACAGCCCCGCAGATTGCTGTGGGAGCCGATGAACACATTGTCGTGGACCACGGCCCGGTGCAGGAAGGCACCGGACTTGACCACCACGTTCGACCCGATGACCGTGTGCTCCCGGATCTCGACGTCCGCCTCGACCTTGGCGTAGTCACCAATGTAGAGCGGGCCGCGGAGGGTCGCGTCGGGGTGGACCTCCGCGCCTTCCGCCACCCAGACTCCGGGAGCGATCTCGAAGCCGTCGAGTTCGACGTCGACCTTGCGCTCCAGCACGTCGGCCTGGGCCTTCACATAGCTTTCGTGCGTGCCCACGTCCTCCCAGTAGCCCTCGGCGACATAGCCGTAGATCGGCTTGCCCTCCTTCATGAGCTGCGGGAAGACGTCGCCGGACCAGTCGACGGAGGTGTCGGCCTGGACGTAGTCGAAGACCTCGGGCTCCATCACGTAGATACCCGTGTTGACGGTGTCCGAGAAAACCTGGCCCCAGGTGGGCTTCTCCAGGAACCGCTCGACCTGACCCTGCTCGTCCACGATCGTGATCCCGAATTCCAGAGGATTGGGGACCCGGGTCAGGCAGACCGTGACCAGTCCGCCCTTCTCCTTGTGGAAGGCGATGAGGTCGGTGAGGTCGAAGTCGGTCAGCGCGTCGCCGGAAATGACGAGGAAGGTGTCGTCCTTCAACGCCTCCTCGGCGTTCTTCACGCTTCCCGCGGTGCCGAGCGGCTTCTCCTCATTGGCATAGGTGAGCTCCATTCCGAGCTCTTCCCCGTCCCCGAAGTAGTTCTTGACGAGAGAGGCCAGGAACTGGACGGTCACCACGGTCTCATTGAGTCCGTGCCGCTTCAGCAGTCGGAGCACATGCTCCATGATCGGCCGGTTGGCCACGGGAAGGAGCGGCTTGGGCATGCTTGAGGTCATAGGGCGAAGGCGTGTGCCTTCGCCGCCAGCCATCACGACGGCCTTCATGTCGGAAACGTCCTCCTAGAGACGACGGTTAAGCCGACTTTGCCCGTCGGGCGGCGTCGCGAGACATCTGCCGCGGTCCGGCCACACTGCACGGCACCGCTTCAACGAGCTCAATCGGCTGTTGCGTCCGCCTTCACGAGTCGGCGGACCTGAACCACGTAGAGGAGTCCTGCCCACCAATACAGAGTTGTACCCCACCCGGCGAACGCCCATCCGAAAACTGCGGCCAACGTTTCAAGCCAACCACTTCCGTCGCTGAGCAGCAACAAGGGGAAGGCGTACATCAAGTTGAACGTTGCAGCTTTGCCGAGGAAGTTCACCTGCGGCGGCGGATAACCGTGCCGGCGAAGGATGCCGACCATCACCAGGAGCATCAACTCCCGGGCGACGAGCGCGGCCGTGAGCCAGATCGGCAGGATCTCACGCCAGGTGAGCCCGACGAGGGTGGAAAGGATATAGAGCCGGTCCGCTGCCGGGTCCAGCAACCGCCCCAGGTTGCTGATCTGGTTCCACCGGCGGGCGAGCTTGCCGTCGAGGTAGTCGCTGATACCGCTCAGCGCGAGTACCAGCAGCGCCCAGCCGTCGCTCTGCGGGCCGCCGAAGACCGGGCGAAGGATCAGCCACAGGAAAAGCGGAACCCCGACAAGGCGAGCCATGCTGAGGATGTTGGGGATGGTGAGGACCCGGTCCGTCTGAACCCGAGTCTCCTGGACCTCCACCCGGGGGCCTCCTGTGCGAAGAAATGTGCCAATGATGCCCCCTGACCCTACCGTCAGCCACCGCGCACAGCTGCAGCAGGGGTCGGGAAACCACCCTGAAACGCAGAAAACCCCCGTGCCCAAAGGCACGGGGGTCTCCCGGAAAAATTGTTCGGCGGCGTCCTACTCTCCCACAGGGTCCCCCCTGCAGTACCATCGGCGCTGAAAGGCTTAGCTT
>NZ_JBIBHR010000037.1:0-34699 GCF_042957125.1 Streptomyces sp. NPDC008125 | reverse complement strand
CCAGCCCCGTACTCCCAGTAACGTCCGCTACACACTCAAAGCCACCAAGCACCCCACCTGACCTGCACTGACGCGCTAACTCACCGGCATTGCAGTTCAGAGGCAGTTTTGCGTTCCGCATGACGCACATGACGCAGAGCTTCCCCACTTAGGAAAAGAGAGGGGGAATTCCTGTAGTGGACCGGCGTCCGCAGGCGCCCGCCGAGAGCGCCCCCTTGAAAAGCCTCCGGTGCCCGCCGTGTCTGTCCGAGGTGCGGATTTCTGCGTCACCTGCGTCACTGCGTCATTCAGGGTGCCTGACCTGCGGTTTCTCGGTGACGCAGGGGCGCGGGTCTTCGTCATCGGTGACGCAGGCGTTCGTCATCGGTGACGCAGGTGACGCAGAGCCTGCCGTCTGCGTCACCGAGAAACCGCAGGTCAACCGGTGCGGGGTGACGCAGTGACGCAGGTGACGCAGGATTTCCTACTTAGGAAAAGAGAAGGGCGCCTGTAGTACTTCCGTGGCTCTCAGGGCGTGAAGAACGAGCCGCTTCGCGGCGCGACCACTGCGAAGCGGCTGCCGCCGCCGAACAGCAAGAGGAGCACCCCCGCCGAGGCGTGCTCCTCTTGCGCTTCCGGAGTCTCGACGCCGCGCCGGCACCTTTCAAGGGGGAGGTCCCGGCCCGCGCTCGTAGCGGTACCTATCCGCTACACGCGGCCGACCCGCTACAGAAATCATGCCCCTGACCTGCGATGTAGCGGCGTAGCGGATGTAGCGGACTCTCAGGAGGGGGAAGGGGAGGGTAGCGCGGTATCCGCTACCCGCTACCCCTGCCGCTACCTCGATCATGCCCCTGACCTGCGCGGTAGCGGAGGTAGCGGAGGTAGCGGACCTGGAGACAAGGGGCGTAGGCGAGACTGATCCCCATGGACGCTGGACTTGCAGCAGTTTTGGGAGCCGCAGCAGGCGCACTGGCAACGACAGGTGCAGGGCTGGCTGCGGGTTGGTCTGCCAGGGAGCAGGCAAGGATCGCCGCGCGGTCCGAACATCAACGCCAGCGAAGAGAGCCCCGCCACGAGATCTACAAGCGCTTCATTGACGCTGCATCGGATATGGAGCACCACACCGGACTTGGCAGCCTCTTGGCCGAACCCGTCCATGATGAAGAACTGAACATCATGGAGCACTACGTCGATCTGTTGCAGACGCTCGCCTACAAGGTGAGAGAGGCATGGATCGAGGTGGCTCTCGTGGGCCCGAGCGAGGTGGAGGTTGTCGCAACCCAAATCGACCGATGCTCTCAAGGGCTCCGTGATGCCGCTACGGCGGTCAGCCGCCGAAGCTTCCATCTGGGGCACTCGGCGGGCGACCTCACCCCCCTGCTTGAGGGCTTCATCACCGCTGCACGCGAGGCTCTGGACGACGACGGAACAGTCCGAGGCAGGGAGCGCGGCTGACGCACCCCTGCGGTGTGCGGAAGGTGTGCGGGCTGGTGTGCGCCGTCCCGCACACCACGGGGACGTGGGGATTCGCGATGTGCGGGTGTGCGGGTGTGCGGGTCCACGCGGAGTGACCCGGTTTCCAGTTTCCTGGTTTCCGGAGGGGCCCCTACGCGTGCGCGCGCGAGGGCCCGGAAACCCGCCACGCAGCGTCCCCACGGGGCCTCTGACGGCCTCTCAGGGGTCGGGGGACCAAAAGGGCCCGGGAAGCGTGCCGTTGACTCTGTGGGCCACGCGCGGCCCTGGGTCGCCGCAGAGCGGGCAGTCCTCCCGGCATGGCTCACGGAGGACATCCCCTTCCGGAGCCCCAGAAGCTGGGCCGTCTGTGGGCCGTCAAGAGACGGCCCACAGTCACCAATGTTCACCAACGTCCACCGTGACGGCGCTGGTCAGCGGCCTGTTACTGGCCCGCGACCGAGGCCAGGTACGCGTTCGTCTTCTCCGGCTCGAAGAAGAAGTTGTCGAAGTCCGCCGGGTCGTTGAACCCGTTGGCGAAGCGGTCGGCGACCGGCTGCATCTGGCCGGCGGCGCCGATCAGGTTCAGCACGTGCTCCGGCGGGACGCCGAGCATGGCGTTCGTCCACTTCACCACGTGCTGGGCGGTGTCCCAGTAGCGGTCGAAGGTGGCCTGCATCCACTCCGCGTCGAACGCGCGGTCGCCGTGCTCGATGATCGACTCCAGGTACGCGTTGGCGCACTTGGAGGCCGAGTTGGAGCCCTGACCGGTGATGGGGTCGTTGGCCACGACCACGTCGGCCACACCGAGCACGAGGCCACCGCCGGGGAGCCGGCCGATGGGGTTGCGCACGGTCGGCGCGTAACGGCCGGACAGGGTGCCGTTGGCGTCGGTCAGCTCGACCTTGGTGGCGCGGGCGTACTCCCACGGCGTGAACCGCTCCATGAGCTCCAGCGTCTTGGCCAGGTGCTCCGAGGGGTCCCTGATGCCCTGGAAGACGTCGAGCGGGCCGCCCGGGACGCCCTCCCAGAACAGGATGTCCGCGCGCCCCGAGGTCGTCAGGGTCGGCATCACGAAGAGCTCGCCGACGCCCGGCACCAGGTTGCAGCGGACCGCGTCGAACTCCGGGTGCTCCGGGCGCGGGCCCATGCCGTGCACGTACGCGACGGCCAGCGCCCGCTGCGGGGCGTCGAACGGCGAACGCGAGGCGTCCCGGCCGAACATGGAGACCAGCTCGCCCTTGCCGGCCGAGACCATCACCAGGTCGTACGTACGGGAGAAGTAGTCCAGGTCCGAGACGGCCGCACCGTGGATGACGAGCTGGCCGCCGCGCTGGGCGAAGGTCTCCATCCAGCCGGCCATCTTCACCCGCTGGTCCACCGACTGGGCATAGCCGTCCAGCTTGCCGACCCAGTCGATGACGCGCGAGGAGTCGGGACCGGCGACCGAGACGCCGAGGCCCTCGATCTTCGGGGCCTGGGTCTCCCAGAAGTTGAGCTGGTAGTCCCGCTCGTACTGGAGGGCGGTGTCGAACATGCACTGCGTGGACATGACCCGGCCGGTCCGGATCTCGTCGGCCGTACGGTTCGACATGAGGGTGACTTCGTACCCGCGCGACTGCAGGCCGAGGGCGAGCTGAAGTCCGGACTGGCCGGCTCCGACTATGAGTATCTTCCGCATGGGACGGTTCTCCGTTTACGTGGTACGTCGATCGGGGGCGCTTCTCAGACAGGGGTGGCGTCGAGAGCGTGGCCCACGAGGGTGAGCAGTGACTCGACGACGGTGATCCTGTTACGCGCGTCCATGATCATCACAGGCACGTGCCGAGGGACACTCAGGGCCTCCCGGACGTCCACCGCCTCGTAGCGGTCGGACCCTTCGAAGTGGTTGACGGCCACGATGTACGGCAGCCCGCAGCTCTCGAAATAGTCGAGCGCCGGGAAGCAGTCGGCGAGGCGGCGGGTGTCGGCCATGACGATCGCGCCGATGGCGCCGCGCACCAGGTCGTCCCACATGAACCAGAACCGCTGCTGGCCGGGGGTGCCGAAGACGTACAGCACGAGGTCGTCGTCGAGCGTGAGGCGGCCGAAGTCCATCGCCACGGTGGTGGTGGACTTGTCCGGGGTCGCGGTGAGGTCGTCGGTCTCCTCGCTGGCCCGGGTCATGACCGCCTCGGTCTTCAGCGGGGTGATCTCGGAGACCGCGCTCACGAAGGTCGTCTTGCCCACGCCGAAGCCGCCCGCCACCACGATCTTGGTCGCGGTGGGCGCGCGCGTGTGGTCCAGCTGCCACGCCTGGACGGACTCCTCGGTCCGGTCCTGGGGCCCCGGCTGACGCGGGGTGAACAGTGTCGGCGCCTCGGGCGCCCGTTCGGCGGGCGCGGGGTCCGCGAGCGTCGGCCCGGACAGCGTAGGCCCGGACAGCTTCGGCTCAGAGACGACGGAGTCCATTGAGCACCCTTTCGAGCAGTGCGCGATCGGGCTGACCGGCGCCGTGGCCGGTTCCGTACACGCGGATCTTTCCCTGGTCCGCCAGGTCGCTGAGGAGCACCCGGACCACACCGAGCGGCATCTGGAGCAGGGCGGAGATCTCGGCCACCGTACGCATGCGGCGGCAGAGTTCGACGATCGCCCGGAGCTCCGGCATGACCCGCGTGCCGAGGTTTCCGCCGGTGAGCTCGCGGCGCTCCTCGGGCGCCTCCAGCGCGGCCACGAAGGTCTCGACGAGCAGCACGTGCCCGAAGCGGGTGCGGCCACCGGTGAGGGAGTACGGGCGGACCCGTGCGGGCTTCCGGTCGGACCCCCTCACGGGGAGCCTGCGGGCGGGTTCGGCGGCGGACGTCACTGGGTGCTCTCCATCGATTTACGCAGCTCGTTGCGGAGTTCGGGGGTGAGGACGTGTCCGGCCCGGCCGACGAAGAGCGCCATGTGGTACGCGATGACGCCCATGTCGCAGTCGGGGGTGGCGTGGACGCCGAGGAGCGAACCGTCACTGATCGACATGACGAAGACGCTCCCCTCCTCCATCGCGACCATCGTCTGCTTGACGCCGCCGCCGTCCATCAGCTTCGCGGCCCCCATGGTGAGGGACCCGATGCCGGACACGATGGTGGCGAGGTCGGCGCTGGAACCCCGGGGACTCTGCTGATTCCCCGCGGCCGGAGCGGCCTGGTGTCCGGGGTCGGAGGAGAGCAGCATGAGCCCGTCGGACGAGACGACCGTGACCGAGTGGACCCCTGGCACCTCCTCCACCAGATTGCTCAGCAGCCAGTGCAGGTTCCGGGCTTCGGTGCTCAGCCCGAGCGTGCTGGGCGCAGTCAACTGCGTGCCTCCTCGACAGTGTCCCCCGTCTCCTGGCCGTCCGGGCGGCCGGCCAGGTCGGTGCGTGCGTTCGGTGCGGCGGGAACCTCGGGTTCCACGCCCTCCGCAATCTCTGCTTCCACGTCCCGGCGGCCTTCACGCGCTCCCCGCTGGAATCCGCCGAGCCGGCGCCTGAGCGCTTCCTTGTCCAGGCTGCCCGTGCGCTCCGCCGAGGGTGAGTCGGTGGGCTTGACCACCCGGGGGGTGCGCTTGGGCAGCCCCTTGTCCGTGACCCGCTCGGGCTGCCGGGGACCCGGCACGGACTCGGTGGACGCGGCCTCCCGGGTGGGCAGCGCGTCGGGCTCCGGGGCCTGGGACGCCTGCGGGGCCTGGGAGGCCTGCGGGGCCTGGGCGTACGGAGCCTGGGGGGTCCCGGGGAGCGGGAACGGCCGGGGCTCCGGCGCCTCGTGCGGGTCGTGGCCGCCCGGGGCGTGCGTACCCGCCGTGTCGGCGGACCGCTCGTGCCGGTCGGGGCCGACGGCGTACGGGTTCCGGGACGCGTCCGGGGCCGGGGCCGGGGCCTCCTCCGGCACGGTCGGGAGCCGGAACTGCATGGTGGTCTCGGCCGGGGTCTCCGCCGGGGCCGGGGTCTCCTCGGCGGCCGGCACCCCGGAGGCGCCGGCGGTCGGTACCCCGGGAACGACCGCAGGTTCCTCGTGCACCTCGGGAGCGGCGGGCCGGACCGCCCGCGGGCCCGCGTCCCGGATGGTCTGCTCGGCTGCGGCGATCAGGGGGTCGTCGGCGGGGACGGCGAGCGATCGGCCCTGGAGGGCGTTGGAGTTCGCCTCGGCGGCGGAACCCGGGAGGTTCAGCGTCGGCGCACCGCCCGGCACGTTCACCGGCGGCGGCGAGGCGGCCGGCGGAGCCATGGGCAGCAGGGCCTGGGGCAGCACGACGACAGCCGTCACGCCGGTACCGGTCTTCTGCGGCTGGAGCCGCACCTGCACGCCGTGGCGCGCGGCCAGCAGCGAGGAGACCTGAAGACCGAGCCCGGTGCTGTCGTCGGCCGGGTCCCCGACCCGGAAGGAGTGCGGGTCGGCCAGCCGGAGGTTGACCTCTTCCATCCGCGCCGCCGACATCCCGATGCCCTCGTCCTGCACGGAGAGCATCACCTCACCGGTCTCCAGCAGCCAGCCGGAGAGCTCGACGCGCGAGTCGGGCGGCGAGAACGCGGTGGCGTTCTCCAGGAGTTCGGCGACCAGATGGCTCAGGTCGTCGGCGGCGAACCCGGCGATCTGAGCGTACGGCGGCAGGGACTGGATGGTGACGCGCTCGTACCGCTCGATCTCGCTGACGGCGGCGCGGGCCACGTCGACCAGCGGGATCGGTCCGGCGTGCCCCTGCCCGTGGTCGGCGCCCGCGAGGACCAGCATGTTCTCGCCGTGGCGCCGCATCACGGTGGCGAGGTGGTCGAGCTTGAAGAGGGTGGCCAGCCGCTCCGGGTCCTGCTCGCGCTCCTCCAGGTTCTCGATCACGCCCAGCTGGCGCTCGACGAGCCCGAGGCTGCGCAGCGAGAGGTTGACGAAGGTGTGGTGCACGGTGTTGCGCAGCCGCTGGAGTTCAGCGGTGAGGTCGGTGATCTGGACCTGGAGTTCGGCGCGCTGGAGGGTGAGCGCCTCGCGACCGGCGACCAGTTCGGCGTGCTCGGCCCGCAGGCCGCCGGTCTGCCCGGCGAACTCGCCGTGCAGGGCGAGCAACCGCTCGTGCAGGGCGTTGATCGAGCGGACCACCTGGGCGAACTCGTCGTTGCGGCCCCGGTAGGCGATCGCCTCGGCGCTCTCCGGCTCGGCGGCCAGCCGGGCGGAGCCGATGCGCAGCACGGCGAGCGGCTGGGTGAGGGTGCGGGCGACGGCCGTGGAGACGCCGACGGCGATCAGGAAGCAGCCGCCGAGCAGGGCGAGCGAGAGTTCGAGGCCGGTGACGTCGTCGTCGCGGAGCTTCGCCAGCCGCTGCACCTGGGCGGTGCCGAGCGCCGACTCGACGCCGCGCATCCGGTCGATGCGGGCGGAGAGGGCGGCGGAGAGCTTCTTCGAGCTGGTCTTCCGCTCGGAGTCGGAGAGTTCGGGGCTGTCGGTCAGGGCGGCGAGGTACTTCTCGGCGCTGTTGACCTCGGGCCCGGTGACGGTGGAGGAGAGCTTGTCGCGGGCGTTCGTGCCGGCCGCCTGGTCGAAGTCGGCGAGGGCGGCGAGTTCGCGGACCCGGGCCTGCTGGGCGGCGGCGCTCAGCTCGTCCCGGGCGGTGTCGTCGGCCGACTTCTCGCCGTCGTCGCTCGGCACGGGGAGGCCGGTGTAGGGGTCGTACTCCTGGACCGGGGACGGGCTGGGTACCGCGAGGGCCGCGAGGAGCAGCCCCCGGGTGGCGGAGGCCTGTTCGACGGCGGTGGAGAGGGCGAGCGGCGCGCGGGTGGCGGCGGCGGCGCGCGGCGGCGTCGTTTCGGCGAGTTCGGCGGCGAGGTCGTGCAGCTTGGCGATGACCTCGCTGTAGGCCTGGTGGGCGGCGAGGGCCGAGCCCTTGCCGCTGACCGCGTCGCGGCGCAGCGACGGGACGGTGGAGAGGTCCCGGCGGAGCGTGGCGGGGGCGGCCTCGCGGATCTCGTCGATCTGCTGGTCGACCCGGGCGCTGAGGCTGTCGGCACCGGGCTTGGCGTCGCCGCCGTCGCCGTTTCCGTCGTACGTCTCACGGCCGCTCGCGATGTACGCGGTGATCGCGTCGCGTTCGTCGGCGAGGGAGTGGGCGAGCGTGATGGCCTGCTGGTCGAGCTCGGCCAGGGTCACCAGGTTCTGCGACTCGTTGAGGTCGGAGGAGGCGCTGAGGGCCGCCGGGGCACCCGCCGCCATGACGGTGATCCCGACGACGGCGACGCCCGCCACGAGTCGCCTGCGCACGCGCACCTTGCGCTTGTCGCCGCCCGCCACCGGAGCGGTCGCCCCGGGAACGTCCTGCGTGCCGACCTTGCTCCGCGGCCGCTTCTTCTGCACCGGTGCTCGCATTCTTGACTCGTCCGCCCATGAAGCAGAGGTGACGCACCGTCACGTGCACGCGCTCCCCTGCCACTGGTCCAGCTTCTGACCATTCCAGCCCTTTTGGGAGGGGGGCGCACATCGACCGCTCCGCCACTCGAACGAGTGAACATCACTCGCGAGCGGGCGAACAAGTCTCCCCAGCGCGGCCCCTCTCCATACGCCGGGCGTCGGGTGGACCTTCCGCGCGGGCTTTGGCAGGATGCCCGCCCGCAGCCCGCCGAATCCTCCGACGCCGCCCCTCGGCCCGGTCTGACCTGCTGCTACACGGCGACACGCCCGGCGTGCAGGCGGTGTGAAGGCGTCGTGCAGACTGGCTGCCATGCGCATCGAAGTCGCCGGCACGCCCGGCAGCCCCGAACGCCCCAACGAGGACTGGGTCATGGCCGCCCTCCCCGCGTCCGGCCAGGGTGGGTGCCTGGTCCTGCTGGACGGAGTGACTCCCCCTCCGGGCGACGACGGTTGTGTGCACTCGGTGCACTGGTTCACGTCGCGGCTGGGCGGAGCGCTGGCCGAACTGTCCGCTTCACGACCGGATCTGACTCTGGAGGGGGTCCTCGCGGAGTCCATCCGGCGCACCGCGGACGCCCATCGCATCTCCTGTGACCTTTCTCACGTGAGGACTCCTCAGGCAACCGTCGTCCTGACCCGCTGGGACGAGGCTGCGGTCGAGTACCTGGTGCTGTCCGACTCGGTCCTGCTGCTGGAGTCCCCGGACGGGAGCGTACGCGCGGTGATCGACGACCGGCTCGGCCGGCTGCCGCCGGGAACGCTCTCGTCCATGGAGTTGACGGACACGCTGGTCCGGAACAAGGAGGGCGGATTCTTCACCGCCGCCGCCGATCCCGCCGTCGCGTCCCGCGCGGTGACCGGCCGGGTGCCGCTCGGGGAGGTACGCGCGCTGGCCGCCCTGACGGACGGGGCGAGCCGCTGGACCGAGGTGTTCCACGAGGGCGACTGGCACGCCGCGTTGGGGCTGCTGCGCTCGGCGGGGCCCCAGCGCCTGATCGACCGCGTGCGGGAGCGGGAGCGGGCCGACACCGGCCGGGTCCACCTGGGCCGGGGCAAGCGGCACGACGACGCCACGGCGGTCCTGGTGGAGTTCTGACACACCCCGGGGCCGGGGGCCCGCCGTCCGGCAGCGTCAGCTCTCGGCGCGTGCGTTGAACTGATGGAGCAGCCGGGCGAGTTCCGCGACCTCGGCGCGGTCCCAGTCGGCGAGCTTGCGGACGTAACGGGCCCGTCGGGCGTCACGGACGTGGCGGAACCGGGCGAGCCCCTCCTCGGTGAGGTGGACGAGCGAGGCACGGCCGTCCTCGGGGTCCGGCTCACGGTTCACCAGACCGAGATCCTCAAGGGCGCGCAATTGACGGCTCATGGTGGCTTTGCCGACCCCGAACCAGGCCGCGAGTTCGGTGGCCCGCTGCTGCCCGGCGGACTCCAGACGTACGAGCAACCCGTAGGCGGCGGACTCCAGTTCGGGGTGGACCTCGCGGGCCATCTCGCCGGAGGTGGCGCGCGCCCGGCGCAGGATCACGGCCAGTTCGTGTTCCAGGGCGAGGAAGGCCTGATCCGCCGGGACCCCGGCCACGGTGTCGGGCCCGGTCCCGCTGTCCTTCTCCTCCACCACGGCACCCCTCATGCGCTTTCCACCTCTGAAACTTTCGCCCGCCGCGGTTCCTTTCCGCAGCTGGGCCAGTATTTCGCAGGAGTAGACCACAGACGGGTCCTGGACCCCCTTCCGGAGAACGGGTCAACGCGCGTAGCGTCATTCTCGTCATGTTCGTGACAGAGCACTGTTCGTATCGGAGCAGTGCTCGTGACAGAGCAGGACCACCGGGGCCCGGCCCCGCACGCACCCCGGTTCGCGGTTCCCCCACCGTCCCCCACCGAACCACGGAGGCACGCCCATGTCCGCGCACAGATCCCGTTCCCGCACGGCCCGTCTGCTCGCCCCGGCCGGCACCCTGCTCGCCGCGCTCTCGCTCCTGTTGTCCCTGCCCGGTGGCGCCTCGGCCGCCGGCTCCGCCGCCGCCGTCCCGGCCCGGGGTACGGCCTCGCTCGGCATGGGCGTCGTCGCACACGACGGCCGGGGCTCCCTGCCGGTCGGCACGGCCGCGACCCAGACCGAGGGCGTCGACGTCAGCGGCCACCAGGGCAACGTCGCCTGGTCGACGCTGTGGAGCGCCGGCGTCAAGTGGGCGTACGTGAAGGCGACCGAGGGGACGTACTACAAGAACACCTCGTTCTCGCAGCAGTACACGGGCTCGTACAACGTCGGGATGATCCGCGGTTCGTACCACTTCGCCACCCCGGACACGACCTCCGGCGCCGTGCAGGCGAACTACTTCGCGGACAACGGAGGCGGCTGGTCCCGGGACGGCCGGACGCTCCCGGGCGTGCTGGACATCGAGTGGAACCCCTACGGGGACCAGTGCTACGGCAAGACGCCGGCCGCGATGGTCTCCTGGATACGCGACTTCGTGAACACCTACAAGGCCCGCACCGGGCGGGACGCGGTGATCTACACCGCGACCAGCTGGTGGACGACCTGCACCGGCAACAACGCGGGCTTCGGCGCGACCAACCCGCTCTGGGTGGCCCGCTACAACACCACGGTGGGCACGCTCCCCGCCGGCTGGGACTACTACACGATCTGGCAGTACACCTCGACCGGTACGACGGTCGGGGACCACGACAAGTTCAACGGCGCCCTGGACCGCGTACAGGCTCTGGCGAACGGCTGACACACCGCCGCACGCGGCGCACCCGCCCGCCCGGGGCCCCGGCGACGCACCCCGTCGCCGGGGCCTCGGCGGTCCGCCGGGCGCCACCCCACTATGAATCAGCTGTATACACGGTATGTATAGTCCGGGCTGCCGTACCGGACGTACGGCTGTACCGCGCCGTACCGACCGATGGATGGACCCACCGTGCTCAGAAGGACGCCGAAGCCCCGCACCTGGTCGTCCCCGGCCCTGGTGGCCGCGCTCGCCCTCACCCTGGGCGGCTGCTCCATGGCCACCACCGCCCCCGCCACGGCGCGCGACGAGGCGGCGGCCGACGCGAAGGGCGAACCGGCCCCGGTGGACTGCCGCGTGGCGAAGTGCATCGCGCTGACCTTCGACGCGGGCCCCGGTGAGGACACCCCGCACCTGCTGGACGTGCTCAAGGAGAAGAAGGTGCACGCGACCTTCTTCCTGCTGGGCAAGAACCACGTGCTCAAGCACCCCGACACCGTGCGGCGGATCGCGGACGAGGGGCACGAGGTGGCCAACCACACCTGGTCGCACGAGATCCTGACGGACAAGAAGCCGGACGAGATACGGGCCGAGCTGGAGAAGACCCAGGACGCCATAGCGGAGATCACCGGGAAGAAGCCCCGGCTGATGCGTCCGCCCCAGGGCCGTACCGACGACACCGTCTCGGAGATCAGCAAGGACCTGGGACTCTCCCAGATCCTGTGGAGCGCGACCGCCAAGGACTACTCGACCACCGACTCGGCGCTGATCGAGAAGCGCATCCTGGACCAGGCGGACCGCGACGGCATCATCCTGCTCCACGACATATACAAGGGGTCCGTGCCCGCCGTGCCGGGCATCATCGACGCCCTGCGGGAACGCGGCTACACCTTCGTGACCGTCCCCGAGCTGATGGCCCCCGCCGAGCCCGAGCCGGGCACGATCTACCGCCCCTGACCCGGGCACGCCCCGGCAGCGCACGGGAAACGGCCCGCCTCCCCGGGGACTCCGGGGAGGCGGGCCGTCCGTACCGGTCGCGCGGGCGACGGCACGTCCGTCACGCCGTGCCGCTCACGCCGCGGCCGGAACCTTCTCCTCCGCGCCCGCGGTGGCCGGGGCGAGGGCGATCTCCAGCACCTGGCGGACGTCGGTCACCGGGTGCACCTCCAGCTTCTCCAGGACCTCGGCCGGGACGTCGTCCAGGTCGGCTTCGTTCCGCTTGGGGATCACCACGGTGGTGATCCCGGCCCGGTGCGCCGCCAGCAGCTTCTGCTTCAGTCCGCCGATCGGCAGGACCCGCCCGGTCAGCGAGACCTCACCGGTCATCGCCACGTCCGTGCGGACCAGCCGTCCGGAGAGCAGCGAGGCCAGTGCCGTGGTCATGGTGATGCCGGCGCTCGGGCCGTCCTTCGGGACCGCGCCCGCCGGGAAGTGGATGTGGGTGCCCCGGTCCTTGAGATCGGCGACGGGCAGCTCCAGCTCCGCGCCGTGCGACCGCAGGAAGCTCAGCGCGATCTGCGCGGACTCCTTCATCACGTCGCCGAGCTGACCGGTCAGGGTCAGTCCGGATGCCCCGGTCTCCGGATCGGCCAGCGAGGCTTCGACGAAGAGCACGTCGCCGCCCGCACCGGTCACCGCGAGGCCGGTCGCCACACCCGGCACCGCCGTACGCCGCTCGGCCGGGTCCTGCGCGGACTCGGGCACATGGTGCGGCCGTCCGATCAGCCCACGCAGATCGGCGTCGGTGACCGTGAACGGCAGCTCGCGGTCGCCCAGTTCGTGCTGGGCCGCGACCTTCCGCAGCAGCCGGGCGACGGCCCGCTCCAGATTCCGTACGCCCGCCTCACGGGTGTACTCGCCGGCCAGCTTGCGCAGCGCCGACTCCTCCAGCGCGACCTCGTCCTTCTCCAGACCGGCCCGTTCCAGCTGGCGCGGGAGCAGGTGGTCGCGGGCGATGACGACCTTCTCGTCCTCGGTGTACCCGTCGAGCCTGACCAGCTCCATGCGGTCGAGCAGCGCCTCCGGGATGGCCTCCAGGACGTTGGCGGTGGCCAGGAAGACCACGTCGCTGAGGTCGAGCTCGACCTCCAGGTAGTGGTCGCGGAAGGTGTGGTTCTGCGCCGGGTCCAGCACTTCGAGCAGGGCGGCGGCCGGGTCGCCCCGGAAGTCGGAGCCGACCTTGTCGATCTCGTCGAGCAGCACGACCGGATTCAGTGATCCGGCCTCCTTGATCGCCCGGACGATGCGCCCCGGCAGCGCCCCGACGTACGTACGCCGGTGGCCCCGGATCTCCGCCTCGTCCCGGACACCGCCGAGCGCCACCCGGACGAACTTCCGCCCCATGGCGTGCGCGACGGACTCACCGAGCGAGGTCTTGCCGACCCCGGGAGGGCCGACGAGCGCCAGCACCGCACCGCCGCGCCGCCCGCCGACGACGCCGAGGCCGCGGTCGGCACGGCGCTTGCGGACCGCGAGGTACTCGGTGATGCGTTCCTTCACGTCCTCAAGACCGGCGTGCTCGGCGTCGAGGGTCGCCCGCGCGCCCCGGATGTCGTACGCGTCCTCGGTCCGCTCGTTCCAGGGCAGCTCCAGGACGGTGTCCAGCCAGGTCCGGATCCAGGCCCCCTCGGGGCTCTGGTCCGAGGAGCGCTCCAGCTTCTCGACCTCCTTGAGCGCGGCCTCGCGGACGTGCGCGGGCAGATCGGCGGCCTCGACGCGGGCGCGGTAGTCGTCGGACTCGTCCCCCGGGTCCCCGTTGAGCTCCGACAGCTCCTTGCGTACGGCGTCGAGCTGGCGACGCAGCAGGAACTCGCGCTGCTGCTTGTCGACGCCCTCCTGGACGTCCTTGGCGATGGACTCGGCCACGTCCTGCTCGGCGAGGTGCTCGCCGAGCCACTGCACGGCGAGCTTCAGCCGGGCGACGGGGTCCGTGGTCTCCAGCAGCTCCACCTTCTGCGCGGTGGTGAGGAAGGGGGAGTAACCGGAGTTGTCGGCGAGCGCGGAGACACCGTCGATCTGCTGCACCCGGTCGACGACCTGCCAGGCCCCCCGCTTCTTCAGCCAGCTGGTGGCGAGCGCCTTGTACTCCTTGACCAGCTCGGCGACGGCACCCGGCAGGGGGTCGGGCACCTGCTCGTCGATCCGGGTCGCCTCGACCCAGAGGGCCCGGCCGGGACCTGTCGTACCGGTGCCGATCCGTACCCGCGAGCGCGCCCGCACGATCGCTCCGGGGTCCCCGTCGGAGAGCCGCCCGATCTGCTCGACCGTGCCGAGGACGCCGGTCCCCGTGTATCTGCCGTCGATGCGCGGCACCAGCAGCACCTCGGGCTTGGCGCCCTCGGCGGCTGCGGCCTGCGCGGCCTCGACGGCGGCACGCGCCTCGCTGTCGGAAAGATCGAGTGGAACCACCATGCCGGGCAGCACGATTTCGTCGTCGAGCGGCAGCACGGGCAGGTCGAACGGGGTGGACGCCTTGGTGTCGGTAGCCATGATCTTCCCTTCGGCAGTCAAGTTGAGCTATGCACGCTCAATGCTTGTGAGCCGGGGAATGTTCCCCGGAGCGTGTTCGCTCTGAGCGATCGACGGATGACCGTCCCGCACAGCCCGGCGCAGCGGACACCCCGGCGGACACCCGGCGGCCGCCCCGCCGGAAACCTCTCTGGACTCGGCGAAGAAATCTGCAGTGGCGGCAGTAGACATTGCTTCATGCTGTGGCTAGGGTTTCTCTCGTAGCTGAGAGAGACAGCAGGGCCCGGCAGAGACGAACCGCCGGGCAGCGGTACGCAGGGCAGCAGTACGCACGACGGTGCGGTGGTGGAGTCCCGGAGCCAGGAGCGACGCGAGAAGGCGACGGGGCTGACGACCGGACCGGGCGGCCCGCAGTGATCAGGGGCCGCCGCGGACGTATCGCGGGAGCGGTACGCGCACACGGCCCACCGCCGGGTGGGCCAACCCGAGGGAAGAACGGAGGAACGGGCGTCATCACCATCGCCCGGGCGGGAACGACGGGCCCGGGTACCGCAGGACATCGACAGCGAGGTGGTCTCCGGTCAAGCACACGCGATCCCCGCACCCGCGGCCGTCCGCCGCGAGTCGGTGCGGAACAAGAAGGCCGGCAGGGTACTGAAGTCGGCAGATGGTGTAGCAGTTCCTTCGGGGCCCTGGTGCCGTACGGCACCAGGGCCCCTCCACGCGTTCCACGGAGAGGTGCGTATGACAGCACAGGACTCGAACGGCCGTCTTGACGACGACGACTATCCCGCTTTCACCATGGGCCGGGCCGCCGAGATGATCGGCGCCACCCAGGGCTTCCTCCGCTCCGTCGGCGAAGCCCGTCTCATCACCCCGCTCCGGTCCGAAGGCGGCCACCGTCGCTACTCCCGCTACCAGCTGCGCATCGCCGCGCGCGCCCGGGAACTCGTCGACCAGGGCACCCCCGTCGAGGCCGCCTGCCGCATCGTCATCCTCGAAGACCAGCTCGAAGAGGCCCAGCGGATCAACGCCGCATACCGCCGGGCCGCCGAAGCGCCCGGCTCGCCGCCCGCGCACTGAGGGAGCTCGCCCCGCCCGCCCCCTCGCCCGGGCCGCCCCCGCTCAGCCGGCGCCGCGCCGTACGCGCACGTCGGCGGGAGCGGGCGCGGCGCCCTCCCGGGCCTCCGCTCCCGGACGCCTCCGTGGACGACGGACGAAGCGCATCCCCGAAGAGCTGCGCCCCCGGTGGAGCAATATCTGTGCCCGCGGGGCGAGCTTTGAGTACATCGCGCACGAAGTGTTTTCGGCCGGGCAGGGGGAGTGGAATTACACATCGCCTGCCCACCACTACCGCATGCTATCGTCGAAGCAGTTGCCGTGGTCCTAAAATTTCGAGCACCCTCGTCGACATTTCCGACAGTAGGACGCCTTTCGCGTTTCCGGTCGTTTTCGGACGGGGCATCACCGCGGCAACCGGGCATCCGTGCAACTGCGGTTTCCGGCGTAATGCCCCAAGGAGATACGACATGGCGTCCGGCACCGTAAAATGGTTCAACGCGGCCAAGGGTTTCGGCTTCATCGAGCAGGAGGACGGCGGCCCCGACGTGTTCGCCCACTTCTCGAACATCGCTGCCGAGGGCTTCCGCGAGCTGCTCGAAGGCCAGCAGGTCACCTTCGACATCGCGCCCACCCAGAAGGGCCCCACGGCCGAGAACATCGTTCCCGTCCGATCGTGACGCGCCCGGTTTCCCTCTCCGCGAAGCACCGCCGTTTCACCGTCGCACCCGATTCACCGCAGGCCTGATCCGATTTCGCATTCCGTTCGGCGCATTCTCGGCATTCCCGTGGCGGATTTACCCCCGCTGCGGGAATTTCTTGATCGGCGCCGCGTCGAGGAAGGTTCCTCTTGGGCCCCGTACGTACGCGCAGACACTTCTCCCGCATGAGTCCCACCGACGCCGTCCAGCTTTCCGACGACGGCCCCCAGGAACCGCGGGTAGGCGACGACATGACCGTCGAAGTGGCCCTGTCGGTCATGACCAGTGCCCGCGTCGATCACCTGCTCGTCTGCGACAACGACGGGCTGTGCACCGGGATCGTCACCCTGGCACGGCTCGCCGCCGTACGGGAAGGGACCGCGTACACGGACCGGATCCGGTTGCGCGACCTTCTCGCCGACGAACGGGACGGCGCTCCGGGCCTGCTCGCCCTGGCCCACTGAGCCGACCCGCCCAGCACGACAGCACCCCACTCCTTCTCTTCTCTCTGTGAGGCATCATGCGCTGCGTCATCGCCCGCTTCCCGTTCGAGCTCACCAAGAGCGGGGTCCTGGAAGCCATGAAGGGCATCAAGCCGGAGCCGGCCGTCGGCGAGTGCGTGATCGTGGGCCGCCGCACCTACCCGGTCAAGCAGGTCGGCCAGGTCGTCACCCGGCAGGACCGCCGGGACTTCAGCGCCGGCGAGGTCCTGCGGGCCATGGCGCAGCTCGGCTTCACCTGCCCCGCGGTTCCCCGCGCGGCCGCGCCCGTGTCCGACTCGTTCCAGCACGCCTCCGAACTGCTCGGCGCTCCCGCAGCCGCCTGAGCCCAGGCGGACCCCGGCCCTGTCAGAAGTGCGTGGCGACCTCGAAGGCACGCCGCAACAGGGCCATGTCGTGCAGGTCGCGCGGGGTGGGTTCGTACCCCTGGTGGAAGTAGACCTGCTGCTCCGCCGAGAGGCACGGGACGCGCGTGCCCCCGATGGTGCCCGTCACGAAACTGGTGGCGGGGTACCGGAAGGGGCGGTCCGGTTCGGGCGACGCCTGTACGGCGGAACCGTCGGCGGCGAAGACCAGCGGGTGCAGGTCCAGCTCGCGGCCCGGCGAGGACGACCCGTCCCGCGAGGACGACCCGTCCCGCGAGGACGACCCGTCCCGCGAGGGTGAGGGCGACCCGTCCCGCGAGGGTGAGGGCGACCCGTCCGGCGAGGACGCGAGGACGAACCGTACGGGGCGCTGGTCGAGCCTCTCCACGAAGCCGGCGCCCGCCAGCGCGGCCAGCACGGCGGGCTCCTGGTCCAGGCGGTGCATCAGGTCGAGGTCGCGGTGGTCCCGGGTCTGCTCGCCGATCAGCGCGTCGATCCCCCAGCCTCCGCCGACCCATACGTCGGTCTCCGCCCGGCGCAACAGGGCCAGGACGGACAACACCTCTTCCGCCGTCATCACGGCGCGCCCTCCCTTTCCTCGGCCGGTCGGGTCCAGGGTGTGCCGTCCCAGCGCCAGGTGGTCAGCCGCGCGCGCCCGGGCAGTTCGGCGCGTCCGGTGGCCCAGAGCAGAGTGGGCCAGGGGTCCGTGGACTCCGGAGCGTCCGGGAAGAGCCTGGCGAGCACCCGCGAGCAGATGCCGGCGGGCGGGCTCCAGGCAAGACCGAGGCCCTGGGCCAGGTCGTGGGTGTGCACCAGGGTCTCCACGATCCCCATCGCGGCGAAGCCCTCGGGGTCGGACGCACCGTAGCCGTGGTGGGCGAGAGCCTGCGGGGGTTTTGTACGCACCATGGCGGTCAGCAGCGCACCGCTGGCCTCCAGCACCTGGAGCAGGCCGTCGGGACCGGCCTCGCGGTCCGCGTGGATCGCGTTGGCGGGGCCGCCGGGCCGCCGGCTCTCCCACAGGAACGGCACCTCGCCCTTCATGGGCGGTGTCCGGGGGCCGAGTTGTGCGGCGTACGCGAAGAGGTCGTCGCTGAGGTGCTCGACGGTCTCCCAGCAGTCCCACTCCAGCGAACCCGCCTTCCCTTCCCACGCGCCCGGCGGGGCCTCGCGAAGGACGTCCACCGCGAGCCGCACAGCGCGGTCCAGATCGTCCGCGGTGACAGGGCCGTCAGCGGCGGCGCAGGACGAGAAGGGGTCGGTCTCGGCCGATCGGGACATGGCAGGACGGTACCTCCGTCCAGGGGGAGCCACGCCCCCTGCGGCAGGGACCGGTGCCCACGCGGTGGTGGTTCTTCAGCCGTTGTCCGGCACTCGCAGGTGGTCGAGGGCCAGGTCCAGGGCGGATTCCAGCGGGCCGAGGCGGCCGGTGGCGATCAGGGTGAAGGCGCCTCCCTGCACGGCGGCGAGGATCGACTCCGCCGCCCGCTCCGCGTCGGGCGCGGCCGACATCTGCCCCTGGCGCTGCATGTCCCGCACTCCGGAGGCCAGTTGGGCCTGCCAGCGGTCCATCAGGTCCTCGGCGACGGTGCGCACCTCGGGGTTGTCACCGGCGAGCTGGCCGGTGAGGACGTTCAGTGGGCAGTTGCGGCCCTGGCGGCGGTAGTGGTCGAGTACCGCGTCGCGCCAGGCGTCCCAGGCGGCCCAGGTGGTGAGTTCGCCGAGGTGGGGCTGCTGGTCGGCGAGGATCGCCTCGGCCTCGTGCCGGGCGACGGCGATGAGGAGGGCGGACCGGCCCTCGGGGAAGTAGTGGAAGAGCTGGCTCTTGCTGGTTCCGGTCGCGGCGCGGATCTCGTCGAGGGAGACCTCCGGCCCGCGCCGCCGCATCAGCTGGGCCGCGCCGTCGACGATGCGCTGCCGCGTCGCGGCGCCCTTGCTGGTCAGGCCCTGTGCCACGGGTCCGCTTCCTGGAGTGCGGGGGGGGCGCCCGGCAGTGGTGCCCGGAGGGCGCGCGTACCGGATCTCGCCTGGTCGCCCATCGTACAACCGGGCGTACGGGCCACGGGGGCACGGCCCTGGGGCCATGCCCTTCCGAGCCCGCGACCCGGCGCCCTGAGCCCGCCCGGAGACGCGGCGGTCGGGCAACGGTCAGGCGGCGATCACCGCGGTGGAGGTCCGGCCGCCGTCCACGTCGAGGACGATGCCCTGTACGAAGGAGGAGTCGTCGCTCGCGAGGTAGACGACGGCTCGGGCGATGTCCTCGGGCCTGCCGTGCGTACCGGCCGGGGTCCCCTTCATCATCACGTCGCCGGGCATCGGCTCGTCGGAGGGCTCGTGGACCACGCCCGGCGAGACCGCGTTCACCCGGACCCCGGACGGCCCGAACTCCGCGGCCCAGGCGCGGGTGAGGGTTTCGACGGCGCCCTTGGTGGAGCTGTAGAGCGCGTTGGAGGCGACGCCGAGCCGGGTGATCCAGGAGCCGAGGTTGACGACGACTCCCCCGCCGGCCACCACCATGGCCGGGGCCACGGCCGCGGTGAGGAAGAAGGGGGCCTTCACGTTCACCCCGTACACCCGGTCGAAGGTGGCCTCGTCGGTGGTGGCCGTGGTGGACGGCGGGTAGATGCCCGCGTTGTTCACCAGGATGTCGATGCGTCCGCCGAGCACCTCGGTGCTCCGTTCGGCGAGCGCCCGGGAAGCGGCGGCGGTGCCGTCCAGGTCGGCGGCGACGAAGTCGGCCCGGCCCCCGGCGGCCCTGATCTCGGCGACCACCCGTTCACCGCGCTCGCCGTCGCGGCCGGAGACCACGACATGGGCGCCCTCCGCTCCGAGGGCCAGCGCGATGGCCCGTCCGATGTTGCTGGTCGCGCCGGTGACCAGCGCCGTCGTGTTGTCAAGTCGTGCCGTCATGGCGCCGCACTCCCTCTCGGATACTCCCGGAACCCGGGGCTCCCGGAACCCCCGGAGCCCAGGACTGGACCGTACGGTCCAGACCTCGTACGGTTCTAAACTAACCCTTGTGGACCGCACGGTCCATTCCTGCGGACGGAGAGCCGCGGAGCCGGACCCGACCGGTGCACGAGAAGGGGCGTCGGCCCCGGCCTCACACGCCGCGCAGGCGCTCCGGGGCGCGTCCGGCGACCGCGCCTTCGACGAGCGAGGTGCGGCGCACCGGACGTACCGCCATGACGGACGCTCCCCGTGACCGAGGTGGGGGCGGCCCCGGCACCGCGGTGCGGGGTTCCTGGTTCGGTCAGCCGGGCGGCGAGGCGTTCACGGACGGAGGCGTACCGGTCGGGCAGCGGTCCGGACCGGGGCGGTGTCCCCGTCGGAGCTCCTGTCGTTAGCGGAGCAGGCCCGCGGCGCGCGGAGGGGGGATCACCGTCCGGCCGGACCCGGTCCGCGCCGGAGAATCGCGCCCCGCCGGCCCTTGACGGCCCTTCACGAGGCGGGGCCACTCCCGCCGAGGACAAAGCCACCGCCCGCCCCGCACAAACCCGTTGGCGGTACGGGCACCCGCCGCGCCAGGATGGGCGGCCTCGAACCCGTTCGCCACCACCGGAGACCGGAGAGCAGCAGCATGCCCGCCAGTACCACCCCCGGCCGTCACGCGGACCCGGCCCCCGTCACCCTCGACCGCCGCGACGGCCCCTTCGGCGAGGTGGTGCTGCGCGAGCGGGGCGGGCACTTCGAGATCATCGCCAACGGCTGTTTCCTGATGGACACCTCGGACGGCCGGTCCGAGCGGCTGCTGATCGACGCGGCGCTCGCGGCGCTGCCGCCCGCGCGACCGGCCCCGTCCGTGCTCATCGGCGGGCTCGGTGTGGGGTTCTCGCTGGTGCGGGCGGCCGGGCAGGAGCGGTGGGGGCGGATCGTCGTGGCCGAGCGGGAGCCGGCGATCGTGGAGTGGCACCTGGGCGGCCCGCTGGAGCGGATTTCCGGTTCCGCGCTGGCCGACCCCAGAACCAGGATTCTCCGTACGGACCTGGTCGAGCATCTCCGTACGACTACGGAGCGTTATGACGCATTGTGTCTGGACATCGACAACGGCCCGGAATGGACCGTCACCGAGGACAACGGAAGCCTCTACTCCCCTTCCGGCCTGGCCGCCTGCCGGGAGCGCCTGACCCCCGGAGGCGTTCTCGCCATCTGGTCCGCACAACCGTCCGAATCATTCGAACACGCTCTGCGAGGTGCCGGTTTCGAGGGGGTACGGACCGAAGAGGTGGCCGTTGCCCGAGGTGTGCCCGACGTGGTTCATCTCGCACTTCGGACGGGCTGAGCACCCCGCCGGGGTATCCGGCCGGGCGGGGATACCCGGACAAGGCACGCTTTCCCCCACCCCCGGCGGGGTATCCCTTCCAGTCCGGGCACCACCCTGCGTAGCCGAAAGGCACCCGCTGCCTCTACGCTGCTGCCCGGCAGACGGACCGGACACGCAAGAAAACGAGCGAAGAAACCGCGTCCCGCGGAGGAATGATCTCACCGGGAGCGGGCAGGGGCGGGGCGATGGAACAGACACACACCAACCACAACGGCGTCGCGGCCACCCCCGGAGCGCAGCGCCGGGTGCTGGTGGTCGAAGACGACGCCACGATCATCGAGGCCATCGCAGCGCGTCTGCGGGCGGAGGGCTTCCTGGTGCAGACCGCACTGGACGGCCCGGCCGCCGTGGACGCGGCCGAGGCGTGGCAGCCCGATGTCATGGTGCTCGACATCATGCTCCCGGGCTTCGACGGCCTGGAGGTCTGCCGCCGGGTGCAGGCGCAGCGCCCGGTGCCGGTGCTGATGCTGACCGCCCGGGACGACGAGACCGACATGCTGGTCGGGCTCGGGGTCGGCGCGGACGACTACATGACCAAACCGTTCTCCATGCGGGAGCTGGCCGCCCGGGTGCACGTGCTGCTGCGCCGGGTCGAGCGGGCCGCTCTGGCCGCCGTGACGCCGCGCAGCGGCATCCTGCGACTGGGCGAGCTGGAGATCGACCACGCGCAGCGCAGGGTCCGGGTGCGCACCGACGACGTCCATCTGACGCCGACCGAGTTCGACCTGCTGGTCTGCCTGGCGAACACCCCGCGTGCGGTGCTGTCCCGGGAGCAGCTGCTCGCCGAGGTGTGGGACTGGGCGGACGCCTCGGGCACCCGTACGGTCGACAGCCACATCAAGGCGCTGCGCCGGAAGATCGGCGCCGAGCGCATCCGTACGGTGCACGGTGTCGGTTACGCGTTGGAGACCCCGGCAGCATGACCCGCTCCGGGCCCGGTCTGCGCCCGTTCTCGATCAAGGCCAAGCTGGGGACGCTCGTCGTGGTCTCCGTGTTCATCACCACGGGGCTGCTCGTGGTGGCGCTGCGGACCAGGACCGAGTTCCAGTTCATCACCGTCTTCTCGGTGATCGCCACGCTGCTGATCACCCAGTTCGTCGCGCACGGCCTGACGGCTCCGCTGGACGAGATGCGGGCGGTGGCCCGGTCGATCTCGCACGGCGACTACACCGGCCGGGTCAGCGGGGCCGGGCGCCGCGACGAGCTGGGTGACCTGGCGCAGACGATCAACCTCATGGCGGACGATCTGGAGGCGGTCGACCGGCACCGCAAGACGCTGGTCGCCAACGTCTCGCACGAGCTGAGGACCCCCATCGCGGCGCTCCGTGCCGTGCTGGAGAACGTGGTGGACGGGGTGTCGGCCGCCGACCCGGAGACCATGCGGACCGCGCTCCAGCAGACCGAGCGGCTCGGCCGGCTGGTGGAGACGCTGCTCGACCTGTCGCGGCTGGACAACGGTGTCGTGCCCCTCAAGGCCGGCCGGTTCGAGGTGTGGCCCTATCTCGCCGGGGTACTGAAGGAAGCGAACCTCGCGGCCTCGCACCGCCGGCTTTCCTCGGGGTCCGGCAACCACTCCCGTACGGACGTCCATCTGCACCTCGACGTGTCCCCCGCGGACATGACGGCGTACGCGGACACCGAGCGGCTGCACCAGGTCGTGGCGAATCTCATCGACAACGCCGTCAAGCACAGTCCGCCGCACGGCCGGGTGACGGTGCTGGCACGGCCGAGCGCGCAACCCGAGTCCCTGGAACTCGAAGTGATCGACGAGGGCCCCGGTATCCCGGAGGCCGAGCGTCATCGTGTCTTCGAGCGGTTCAACCGGGGTCAGAACCCCTCGCCGCACGGCCCCGGCAGCGACGGGGGCACGGGGCTCGGACTGGCCATCGCCCACTGGGCGGTGGATCTGCACGGTGGCCGCATCAGAGTGGCTGAATCCACACAGGGATGCCGGATTCAGATCACCCTTCCGGGGATGTCACCGGCCCGCAGTTGACATATGGTTCGAACGAACGGGACGTGATCTTGGTCCCTCGTCACCAGGGGTACGGCCCGCGGGGCCCCAGCCGTGTCCCTGACTACCCGAAGCGCAGCGGAACCCCGCTTGTTTCCCGCCATTCCGAGCTCCGAAACCCGCCTTCAGATGTGATGTGCACGACGATGAGCGGCCCGGTCTGCAAGGAACGGTGCGGGAGGCGTAGCCTTGATTCCCGCTGTCCATCACCTTGTGAAGCGGAAGAGGGCGGTTGCCGCCGTGTCGTCTCAGTCCCCCAGTAACTCGACCATCTCGACCGACCAAGCAGGCCCGGGAATCAACCCGGCCGCTGCTTTCGGTGCCAATGAATGGCTCGTCGACGAGATCTACCAGCAGTACCTCCAGGATCCGAACTCGGTCGACCGTGCCTGGTGGGACTTCTTCGCCGACTACAAGCCGGGTTCCGGCACGGCGGACAAGCCCGGAGCCGCAGCCCCGGCGGCCACTGCCGCCCCGGTGACGCCGGCCGCCGCGCCCGCCGCCGGAGAGGCCGCGCCCGCGCAGGCCGCCCCGGCAGCCCCCGCGAAGCCCGCCGCCGCGGCTCCGGCCGCGCCCGCCGCCCCGGTGGCCCCCGCGGCGCCGGCCGCGGCCCCCGCCCCGAAGGCGCCGGCCGCCAAGGCGCCCGCCAAGGCCGCTCCGGCGACCGAGGCCGCCGGCGGTCCCGAGTACGTGACGCTGCGCGGTCCCTCGGCCGCCGTCGCGAAGAACATGAACGCCTCGCTGGAGCTGCCGACGGCCACGTCCGTCCGCGCGGTGCCGGTGAAGCTGCTCTTCGACAACCGCATCGTCATCAACAACCACCTGAAGCGCGCCCGCGGCGGGAAGATCTCCTTCACGCACCTCATCGGGTACGCGATGGTGCAGGCCCTCAAGGCCATGCCGTCGATGAACCACTCCTTCACGGAGAAGGACGGCAAGCCGACCCTGGTCAAGCCTGAGCACGTCAACCTCGGTCTGGCCATCGACCTGGTCAAGCCGAACGGCGACCGGCAGCTCGTGGTCGCGGCCATCAAGAAGGCCGAGACGCTCAACTTCTTCGAGTTCTGGCAGGCGTACGAGGACATCGTCCGCCGTGCCCGCATCGGCAAGCTGGGCATGGACGACTTCACCGGGGTCACCGCCTCGCTGACCAACCCCGGCGGCATCGGCACCGTCCACTCGGTGCCGCGCCTGATGCCCGGTCAGGGCCTCATCATGGGCGTCGGCGCGATGGACTACCCGGCGGAGTTCCAGGGCACCTCGCAGGACACCCTGAACAAGCTCGGTATCTCGAAGGTCATGACGCTGACCTCGACCTACGACCACCGGGTCATCCAGGGTGCCGCCTCCGGCGAGTTCCTGCGGGTCCTCTCGCAGCTGCTGCTCGGCGAGAACGGCTTCTACGACGAGATCTTCGAGGCGCTGCGCATCCCCTACGAGCCGGTCCGCTGGCTCAAGGACATCGACGCCTCGCACGACGACGACGTCACCAAGGCCGCACGGGTCTTCGAGCTGATCCACTCCTACCGGGTCCGCGGCCACGTCATGGCCGACACCGACCCGCTGGAGTACCGCCAGCGCAAGCACCCCGACCTGGACATCACCGAGCACGGCCTCACCCTGTGGGACCTGGAGCGCGACTTCGCGGTCGGCGGTTTCGCCGGCAAGTCGATGATGAAGCTCCGTGACATCCTCGGTGTGCTCCGTGAGTCGTACTGCCGCACCACCGGCATCGAGTTCATGCACATCCAGGACCCGAAGCAGCGCAAGTGGCTCCAGGACCGGGTCGAGCGTCCGCGCTCGCAGCCCGAGCGCGAGGAGCAGCTGCGCATCCTGCGCCGCCTCAACGCGGCCGAGGCCTTCGAGACCTTCCTGCAGACGAAGTACGTCGGCCAGAAGCGGTTCTCCCTGGAGGGCGGCGAGTCCGTCATCCCGCTGCTCGACGCGGTCATCGACTCCGCCGCCGAGGCCCGCCTCGACGAGGTCGTCATCGGCATGGCCCATCGCGGCCGGCTGAACGTCCTGGCGAACATCGTCGGCAAGTCGTACGCGCAGATCTTCCGCGAGTTCGAGGGCAACCTCGACCCGCGCTCGATGCACGGCTCCGGCGACGTGAAGTACCACCTGGGCGCCGAGGGGACCTTCACCGGTCTGGACGGTGAGCAGATCAAGGTCTCGCTCGCCGCGAACCCCTCGCACCTGGAGGCGGTCGACCCGGTCCTGGAGGGCATCGCCCGCGCCAAGCAGGACATCATCAACAAGGGCGGCACGGACTTCACGGTCCTGCCCGTCGCCCTGCACGGTGACGCGGCCTTCGCCGGCCAGGGTGTCGTCGCCGAGACGCTCAACATGTCGCAGCTGCGCGGCTACCGCACCGGTGGCACCGTGCACGTGGTGATCAACAACCAGGTCGGCTTCACCGCCGCCCCGGAGTCCTCGCGCTCCTCGATGTACGCCACCGACGTGGCGCGCATGATCGAGGCGCCGATCATCCACGTCAACGGTGACGACCCGGAGGCCGTGGTCCGTGTCGCGCGCCTCGCCTTCGAGTTCCGTCAGGCGTTCAACAAGGACGTCGTGATCGACCTCATCTGCTACCGCCGCCGCGGTCACAACGAGGGCGACAACCCGGAGTTCACCAACCCGCAGATGTACACCCTGATCGACAAGAAGCGCTCGGTGCGCAAGCTCTACACCGAGTCGCTCATCGGTCGCGGCGACATCACGCTGGAAGAGGCCGAGCAGGCGCTCCAGGACTTCCAGGGCCAGTTGGAGAAGGTCTTCGCGGAGGTCCGCGAAGCCACCTCGCAGTCGGCGGCCCCGCACGTCCGCGAGCCTCAGGCGGCCTTCCCGGTCACCGTGGACACCTCGGTCTCCTCCGAGGTCGTCAAGCGGATCGCCGAGTCCCAGGTCAACATCCCGGAGCACATCACGGTCCACCCGCGCCTGATGCCGCAGATGCAGCGCCGTGCCGCCTCGGTGGAGAACGGCACCATCGACTGGGGCATGGGCGAGACCCTCGCCATCGGTTCGCTGCTGATGGAGGGCACCCCGGTCCGGCTCGCCGGCCAGGACACCCGCCGCGGCACGTTCGGCCAGCGCCACGCGGTGCTGGTCGACCAGGTGACCGGCGAGGACTACACCCCGCTGCTGTACCTGACCGAGGACCAGGCCCGTTACAACGTCTACGACTCGCTGCTCAGCGAGTACGCGGCGATGGGCTTCGAGTACGGCTACTCGCTGGCCCGTCCGGAGTCGCTGGTCGTCTGGGAGGCGCAGTTCGGTGACTTCGTCAACGGCGCGCAGACCGTCGTGGACGAGTTCATCTCCTCGGCCGAGCAGAAGTGGGGCCAGACGTCCGGCGTCACCCTGCTGCTGCCGCACGGTTACGAGGGCCAGGGCCCGGACCACTCGTCCGCCCGCCCGGAGCGCTTCCTCCAGATGTGCGGCCAGGACAACATGACGGTCGCCATGCCGACCCTGCCGTCGAACTACTTCCACCTCCTGCGGTGGCAGGTGCACAACCCGCACCACAAGCCGCTGATCGTCTTCACCCCGAAGTCGATGCTCCGCCTCAAGGCGGCGTCCTCGAAGGTGGAGGAGTTCACCACCGGCGGCTTCCGCCCGGTGATCGGTGACGCGTCGGTGACTCCTTCGAGCGTCCGCAAGGTCGTCTTCTGCGCCGGCAAGCTGTACTACGACCTCGACGCCGAGCGTCAGAAGCGCGGCGACACGGAGACCGCGATCATCCGGCTCGAGCGCCTGTACCCGCTGCCGGGTGCGGAGCTCCAGGCCGAGATCGCCAAGTACCCGAACGCCGAGAAGTACCTCTGGGCGCAGGAGGAGCCGGCGAACCAGGGTGCGTGGCCGTTCATCGCGCTCAACCTGATCGACCACCTGGACCTGGCCGTCGGTGCCGACGTCCCGCACCACGAGCGTCTGCGCCGCATCTCGCGGTCGCACAGCTCGTCGCCGGCCGTCGGTTCGGCCAAGCGCCACCAGGCGGAGCAGGCTCAGCTGGTCGCCGAGGTCTTCGAGGCCTGACCGGCAGCGGTACCCGCACGACGACAGGGACCGGCCCCCACCACGGCATCACGGTGGGGGCCGGTCCCTGTTCCCGTACCGGACCGCCCGCGCCCTACCCTGGGAGGGCTGAACATCCGCAGGCATCAGGAGCACGTTGTGTATTTCACCGACCGTGGCATCGAGGAACTGGAGAAGCGGCGCGGCGAGGAGGAGGTCACCTTCGAGTGGCTGGCCGAGCAGCTGCGTACCTTCGTCGACCTCAACCCCGATTTCGAGGTGCCGGTCGAGCGGCTGGCCACCTGGCTGGCGCGTCTGGACGACGAGGACGACGACGCGTAGCGACGCCGTGCCGCTGGGTCTCCCCACCGGCACGGCTCTCCGCACGGGTGCGGCTCCCCTCACCGGTGCGGCAACGTCTCCCGTACGAACGTCCCGGCCCTGACCTCGTTGTACGCGAGTCCCAGCACCCCCTGCGCGAGCAGCAGCGCGCCGGCCGCCGCCCATCCGCCGCTGCGGCGGAACGTCCCCCAGAGGGCCAGCGGGGCGCCGACGGCCACCTGCGTGGTGGCCACCGCCCGCGCCCGGGGGCCGAGCATCCAGGGGCCGAGGCCGCTGCTCTCCAGGGCGTCGAGTTCCACGCGCACCGCGTCGCGCCAGCCCGCCCACTCGACCCGCTCCGTCCCCGGCAGCGCCTCGGCCGCCTGCCGCAGCGCCTCGGTACTCCGGCCCGGTTCCAGTCCCGGCCGGAGTTCCACCCCGGTGCGGGTGAGGAGGCCGAGCAGTCTCCGCAGCCGCGCGCACCCGTCCGCGTGCGGGTCGGGGCGGGTCAGGGTCTGCAGGGCCTGTACGTCGAGTACCGGGTCGAGGTCCAGCCGCGCCGCGAACGTGGTCATCGCCTCGTCCTCACCGGCCGGGGTGCCGTCCGCCAGCCAGACGTACCCCACCGGGCGGCGGAAGCCGGACGCGAGCGTGCAGCCCACCCGAGTGTGGTCCCACCAGAGGGCGACGACCGGCCAGGTGGAGGCGACCGCGAGGGCCGCCGCCCAGCCCGCCACTACCCGGTCGACGGGCTCGGCGGGTTCGGCGGGCGTGTCCCGCCAGGCCCGTCCCTCCGGCACCAGCACGCTCCACTCCGCACCGGCCGGGGTGAGGAGCATCCGCTCCCGCAGGAGGTGGGCCGGCGGGCGCACGGTCTCGGTGTCGGCCCGGCACAGCAGCAGCGCCCCCATGGGTGTCGCGTTCATGCCTCACACGCTAGGGCAATTCATCCGTTGATGACCCCTTTTGACGCCGGGAGCGACGCCGAGGCCGGACCGCCCGCACTTGACTCCACCCATCCGCGATATATCGTGTTGTGCGAGAGACGCGATATGTTGCGTCGTGCCATTGCTCTCTGGAGGTCACATCCATGCCTGTGCCGACGTGGACCGTCGCCGAGCCACTGAAACTCGCCTTCGCCGAGCAGGTGACCGCGCTCAAGGTGCGGATCGTCAACGGCACCGTCAACGTGGTCGGCTCCGAGGAACCGGAAGCCCGGCTGGAGGTCTCCGCCCTCGACGGCCCGCCGCTGATCGTCACCCTCGAGGACGGCGTCCTGACCGTGACCTACGAGGACCTCGCCTGGAAGAGCTTCCTCAAGTGGCTCGACCGCAACGGACGTTCCCGCAGCGCGACGGTCACCCTCGCGGTCCCCGCCTCCGTATCGGTGGAGGTCGGCGTCGTCGGCGCCGGGGCGTTCGTCTCGGGCATCCGGGGCCGCACGGACGTACGCGGCGTCACCGGCGACACCACCCTCGTCGGGCTCACCGGGGAGGTGCGCGGCGAGACCGTCTCCGGCGGCCTGGAGGCCCAGTCCGTCACGGGCGACCTGCGGTTCACGTCGGTCGCCGGCGACCTGACCGTGGTGGAGGGCGCCGGTACCTCGGTGCGCGCCGAGTCCGTCAGCGGCGACATGGTGCTGGACGTCGACGGCTCCGGAGCGCCGGCCGACATCCGGCTGGCCACGGTCTCCGGCGCGATCGCGATCCGGCTGCCCCACCCGGCGGACGCCCGCGTCGAGGCGAACACCGCGAGCGGCGCCGTCTCCAACGCCTTCGAGGACCTGCGGGTCAGTGGCCAGTGGGGCGCGAAGAAGATCACCGGCACGCTGGGTGCGGGCACCGGCAAGCTGAGGGCGACGACGGTGTCCGGATCGATCGCGTTGCTGCGCCGGCCGCCGTCCGAGGACGAACCGTACGTTGCCGAGCCGACCGGAAAGGCGCTCTGACATGCCCCCCGTTTTCGCCCACGGCCGTCTCCGGCTCTACCTGCTGAAACTGCTCGACGAGGCCCCGCGCCACGGTTACGAGGTGATCCGGCTGCTGGAGGAGCGCTTCCAGGGCCTGTACGCCCCGTCCGCCGGCACGGTCTACCCCCGGCTGGCCAAGCTGGAGGCGGAGGGGCTCGTCACGCACGCCACGGAGGGCGGCCGGAAGGTCTACTCGATCACCGACGCGGGCCGCGCCGAACTCGCCGGGCGCACCGGCGAACTCGCCGATCTGGAGCTGGAGATCCGCGAGTCGGTCTCCGAGCTGGCCGCCGAGATCCGCGACGACGTCCGGGGCGCGGCCGGCCGGCTGCGCAACGACATGCGCGCCGCCGCCTCCGCCTCCCGCCACCGCCCGGGCCCCGGCTCCGGCTCCGGCTCGGGTGAACCCGGCGGCGCCAAGGGCGAGTGGGAGTCCTTCATCGGCGACCTGGGCGACCTCGGCCGACTGGGGAACCTCGGCGACCTGACGGAGAAGGACGCCTGGCGCAAGGCCAAGGAGGAGCTGCGCCAGGCCAAGCAGGAGTGGAAGGAGCAGGCCCGCCGGGCCAAGGACGAGTCGCGGCGCGCCCGCGAGGAGGCCCAGCAGGCCCGCCGCCAGGCGAAGGAGGCCGACGAGCGGGCCCGCGAGCAGATGCGGAACGCCGCCCGCCAGGTGCAGGAGCACTTCGCGCGGGGCGACTGGCCGGCCGGGGTACGCGACGGCCTGGCCGAGCTCACCGGCCACCTCGCCGGTCTCGCCAGGAGCGGCACCTGGCCGCCGGCCGAGAGCCCCGAGTCCCCCCGTACGGGGAGCCCGGAGGCGCGGCCGTCGGATCGGGGATCGTCGCGTACGGACGGGACCGCTGCGGGCTCCTCGGCCGCCTCCGCCGCCTCCCGTACGGAGCCGGGCCCCGCGCCCGACTGGGCGGTGGACGTGCCGGTCACGGGCGATCCGGCCCGGGATCTGGACCGGCTGCTGGACCGTTTCCGCGACGACATCCGCGACGCCGCCCGCGACCGGGGTGTCACGGCCGATCAGCTGGCCGAGGCCCGCGCCCACCTGGCGACGGCGGTCTCGCGCGTCGACACACTGCTGCGGAGGGGCACCCGGCCGGGCGAGGACGGCCCCGAGGACCTGCGTAAGGCCTGAGACCGTCCCCACGGTGACGCGGTCGGAGCCGCCACCCCGCCCGGGTGGCGGCTCCGACCGCGTCACGGGCGTGCCGGCCGGCGGCCTTCGCGTCCACGTCTCCGCCGTACTCGCACCCCTCACGGACGCGTCAGCCGGCGGCCTTCGTCTTCGCCTCTCCCCCGTCCGCGCCCCCTGCCCCGTGGAGCGCGCGCTCCACGGCCGCGTACGAGGCGCCGTGGTCCGCGAGTACGTCCGCCACCACCCCGGGCCGTACGACGAGCGCCAGCAGCAGGTGCTCCCCGCCGATGAAGCGGTCGCCCCGGCCCACGGCGATCCGCAGGGAACCCTCCAGCACCCCCTTGGCGCCGGCGGTGAGCGGACGGCGGCCCGACCGGCGACGGCGCCCCCTGCCGTTCTCCGCCAGCGCCCCCTCGCCGTGCTCCTCCTCGATCCGGGCCACGATCTCGCCGACGTCGATGCCGAGCCCGGCCAGCGCCTCCGTGTCGGCCTTCGTCAGGCCGCCCAGCCGACGGGCCTCGCCGAGGGCCGCCTCCAGGGACGCCCTGCGGTCGATGACGCCGAGCGCCGTGAGCGCGAACGCGGCCCGGCCCGATCCCTGGTCGAGGAGGGAGAGCAGCAGGTGTTCCTCGGTGATGCTGTCCTCCCCCGCGCGCTGGGAGAAGGTGACGGCTCCGGCGACGGTGGCCCGGGCCTCCTTGGTGAATCGCTCGAACATCAATGCCTCCCGTACTTCTTGTGGACGGCCTGCCTGCTGACGCCGAGTTCGGCCGCGATCTCCTGCCACGACCAGCCCTTGGCGCGGGCGCTTCCGACTTGTACGGCTTCGAGCTGCTCCAGCAGCCGCCGCAGCGCGGCGACGGCCCGCAGCCCGACGCGCGGATCGCCATCCCCGGCACGTGCGGCCAGGTCCGTTGCTTCGGTCATGATGTCAACGTACGTTGACAAACGGGATGCGTCAACTCTGGTTGACATGCAGGGTGGCGGGCGGCCCGCACAAGAGGGAGGGAAGCGCGGCGCGTGTCACACCGGCAGCCGGTTGGATCGGGCGGCGGCCGGGCCTAGGGTCGGGGCATGTTCGCCGCCTACGCAGCCCGCATCGACCGTGAAAACCCCCTGAACGGCCTGGAACTGGGCGAACGCCCCGCTCCGGAGGTCCGGCCCGGCTGGACCACCGTCGCGGTCCGCGCCGCCTCGCTCAACCACCACGACCTCTGGTCGCTGCGCGGCGTGGGCATCACGGAGGACCGGCTGCCGATGATCCTCGGCTGCGACGCGGCCGGCATCGACGAGGACGGCAACAAGGTCGTCGTGCACTCGGTGATCGGCCAGACCGGCCACGGGGTCGGCCCGAAGGAGCCGCGCTCGATCCTGACCGAGCGCTACCAGGGCACGTTCGCCGAGCGCGTCGCCGTGCCCGCCTGGAACGTGCTGTCCAAGCCGAAGGAGCTGAGCTTCGAGGAGGCCGCCTGCCTGCCGACCGCCTGGCTCACCGCGTACCGGATGCTCTTCACCAACGCCGGTGTGCGCCCCGGCGATTCCGTACTGGTGCAGGGCGCGGGCGGCGGGGTCGCCACCGCCGCGATCGTCCTCGGCCGCGCGGCGGGCCTCCGGGTCTACGCGACCAGCCGTGACGGGGCGAAGCGGAAGCGGGCGGTGGAGCTGGGCGCCGTCGACGCCTTCGAGCCCGGCGCCCGGCTGCCCGAGCGGGTGGACGCGGTCATCGAGACGGTCGGGGCCGCGACCTGGTCCCACTCGGTGAAGTCGCTCCGCCCCGGCGGCACCCTCGTCATCTCCGGCGCGACCAGCGGAGACCGGCCGTCGCACGCCGAGTTGACCCGGATCTTCTTTCTGGAACTCAAGGTCGTCGGATCCACGATGGGCTCCAAGGACGAGCTGGAGGACCTGCTCTCCTTCTGCGCGACGACCGGAGTACGGCCCGTCGTCGACGCGGTCCTGCCGCTCGACCGGGCCCGCGAGGGCTTTGAACGCATGCTCACGGGCGAGCAGTTCGGGAAGATCGTGCTCACGGCCTCCTGAGCCGCGCACGGCAAAGGGGAGGGCGGCACGAAAGGCGTCATGAGCAGGGGCTACAGTCCCTGCTCATGACAAACGAGTCGTGGGCAGGCTGGTACCGGGACCACTTGGGTTCCGACGCGGCGACCGTCTTCGCGGACGGCGGAGTGATCAAGCTGCGTATCCGGGGTGTCGACTTCGAGGGCAGCCGCCTCGACGACCTCCGCCCGGTGACGCAACCGCTCCCGGACGGCGCTTCGTTCGCGCTCGCGGGCGGCGCCCTGACCGACTGCGTCCTGGAGTGGGACCAGCCGGTGAGCGTCGCGGAAGGTTCCGGCTCCGGAGCGACCGAGCGGCCCGCGACGATGAGCTGCCTGTTCTCCCTGCGCCGCTCGGACCCTGACGTGCACCTCGCCCTGCACCTGGACGGCGCGCTCTACGAATCGGCGCGCGCCGAGCGGGACTTCGCGGCGGCCCTGGCCGCGATACGGGACGTCCTGCCCGAGGACATACGGCTGCGGGCTCCGGCTCTCTGACCGGGCCTGAACGGTCCGGTCCGGGCGCGGGCACGCCGAACTCCCGGAACCCGCATTTCGTTCCCCGCTCTGCCGACAGCGAGGCAAGGTTCCCTTCCCCCGCGCCCCGGGGCAGAGTCGAACCATGAAGATCCTCATTCTGGGCGGCACGGAGTTCGTCGGACGGTCCGTCGCCGAGGCGGCGCTCGGCCGCGGCTGGGACGTGTCCGTGTTCAACCGCGGCCGCCAGAAGCCCGTCCCCGGGACGCTGGCGCTGCATGGTGACCGGACGGCGGGAAAGGCCGGCCTGGCGGCGCTGGAGAGCGGCACGTGGGACGCGGTGGTCGACACCTGGACCGGCGCTCCCGCGGCGGTGCGGGACGCGGCCCGGCTGCTCGCGGACCGGACCGGCCACTACACGTACGTTTCCACCCGCTCGGTGCACCCGTATCCGGCCGCCGCCGGACTGCCCGAGGGCGGCCCGCTGGTGTCCGGTGCCTCCGCCGACGAGGCGGGCGAAGTCCCGTACCCGCAGGCCAAGCTGGGCGGCGAGATGGCCGCACTCGACGCCTTCGGCGACCGCACCCTGCTGGCACGCCCCGGCCTGATCCTCGGCCCGTACGAGAACATCGGCCGGCTGCCGTGGTGGCTGAACCGGATAGCCCGGGGCGGCCCCGTCCTGGCGCCGGGCCCCCACGACAGCCCGCTCCAGTACATCGACGCCCGCGACCTCGCCACCTGGGTGCTGGACGCTGCGGGGCAGGGTCTGCACGGCCCGTACAACACGGTCAGCGAGTCCGGACACGCCACCCTGGGCGAGCTGTTGGACGCCTGCGTCCGGGTGACCGGTTCCGGCGCCGAACTGCGCTGGACCGACCCGGACACCATCCTCGCGGCAGGCGTGGCGCCCTGGACCGAGCTCCCGATCTGGCTGCCCGCCGGGGAGATGCACGACACCCTCCACCGGGGCGACGTCAGCAAGGCCCTGGCCGCCGGTCTGCGCTGCCGCCCCATCGGTGAGACCGTCGCCGACACCTGGACCTGGCTGACCGCACGGGGCGGCGTAGCCCCGCAACGCCCCGACCGCCCCCCGGTCGGACTCGCCCCGGACGTGGAGGCCCGCCTGCTCGCGGCCGGCTGAGGACCTACCGTGGCGCCATGACCGACTTCCTCCTCCACCTCACCGAACCCGCCCTCTGGGCAGCCGCCCAGCACGACGGTGCCTACACCTGGTCCACCCGGGGCCGCACCCTTCAGCAGGAGGGCTTCATCCACCTCTCCCACCCCCACCAACTCCCCGCCGTGGCCCGCATGCTGTACGGCTCCGAGGAGGTGGAGCTCATCGTCCTGGTCATCGACCCGACCCGCCTCACCGCACCCCTGCGCCACGAGGCGATGTCCGAGGGCGGCGAGGAGTTCCCCCACCTGTACGGCCCGCTCCCGGTGGACGCGGTGGTCGAGGTGCGGGCATGGGCAGGGGACGGGCTCGGCGGGATGGCGGGCTGACCCGGCACACCGACTCGTGCACGGTTGCTCCGTCCAGCAGGCCGTCATCCCCTACCCGGGACCGTTCCGGGCCCTCGGCGGGGCCGCACCCCGGGCGGCAGCCCCACCCCGCACCTGCCCCTGCCCGGAAAACACCGCACCCGGCCCGCCATGGACGCCAAGTTCGGCGTCCCGCGGACCGGGTGCGGGTCAGTTGGGCGACGCGACCCGCGA
>NZ_JBIBHR010000036.1:12030-36428 GCF_042957125.1 Streptomyces sp. NPDC008125 | reverse complement strand
GACCAGCCCCGTACTCCCAGTAACGTCCGCTACACACTCAAAGCCACCAAGCACCCCACCTGACCTGCACTGACGCGCTAACTCACCGGCATTGCGCGTCAAAGCCGCTTTTCAGGCTTACGTGCTGCTGCGGCACCACGAGGTCACCACGCGTACCGGTCTGGCTGAGCAGACCGCCACGCTCGGAGTCCTGCTCACCCCCCGCCGCGGTGGGAACTCACCGTGGGACACCACCAGCATCCGCGTCGAAGGCCACCTGGACCTCCCCGACGACGAACTTCAGCTCTACCGGCAGGCATGGAACCGCACCCCCGAAGACGGCACCGCCGTCCCGGGCTGACCGGCTCACCGGCCCGCCGTACCGGTGAGCCCGAACGCCACGCCGAAGCGGCCAGACGTGCCGGGAGCCGAGCTGCGCGTCAGGTGACGGCAGGGCTGCGGCGTTCCAGGAGGACGACGTCGCGCCAGTGGCGGCGATGGCAGCCGATGCGCTCACGATGGCCGATGACGCGGAACCCGGCGCGCTCGTGGAGGGTGAGGCTGGCATCCTCGCCGTGTTCCCCCGCCCGACCGACCACCGTTCCCGTCATCGACAGCGACACCCTGCGTAGCCTTGACGCGCTCATCGGCCTCGACACGCTGTACAACCGCCTCGGCCCAGTCCCCGACGCCCCCGTAGCGGACCTCGACAACCCCCAGAACGAACACCCGGCGCACATCCTCCAAGCACTCCGGGAACACCGCGGCACCCCTCAGCCAGCGGCTGACCACCCCCTGCCTCATCCCTCCGGAAAGACGGAGCAGCAAGCCGTGACAGACCAACCACTCGCTCTCGCACCCGAAGAATGGCAGCGCCTCGCCGCCGCCCGCCATGCCTACACCAAGACCGTCAGCCCCTACTACGACGAGACCCTGCAGGAAGTGACACGCCGTGCGTGCACCAGCGGAAGCATCGGCAAAGCCGACATCGGAGGACTACTGATGTGGAAACGGCTCAGGGCCGATACGCCCTGGGCCTCTGAACTCATGGCGCTCGCGGACTCTGACGTGCGCCGCGCAACCGCCGCGGCCACGGCCGCCGCCCGGGACACCTCTCTCAGCCGCCGCTCGGCAGCGCAAGCCGGCCGAGCAGCCCTGGCCTCACTACCTGGTTTCCGTACTGGTGACGCCCTCGCCTCCGCCGTCCTCACAGCAGCCGCACCGGACCGCATGGCCATCTACGACCGCCGAGCCCACAACGGACTGCGCACCCTCGGCATCCCCCTCAGCCACGCACCCGGCCGCTACAGCCGCTACATAGAAGCGATCGACCAGCTACTGACCACCGCTCCAGACCCCATCCGCAACTGGACCGCCCGCGACATCGACACCGCCCTGTACTGGATGACCACATACCAGCACTCAACGAATCTGATCAACACACCCGAAACATGACCACACCTGACCAGCACCCGCTCAACCTGATGAAACAGCAGCTCAGCTCAGAGAACTGAAACCCAGTCCCCCATCACCAAGCGGAGAGAGCCCGACCCGGAACACCATCGCCACCCACACCAAACTGATCAGCCCAGGCCAGCCCACCACCCACTGATCAGAAAAACCGCCCCTGGACATCGCCGCCCTCGCGGAGCTCGGCATGAACTGGGCGAAGGCATCTGCCTGAACGGAAGAGAGGGTTCACCGTCGCCCGGTGAACCCTCTCTTCGGGTGGATGTGTGGACGGGCTCCGTCCACACACCTACTTCTTCTTGGGGGTCTCGTTGACCGTGGTCTTGGGGTGACGCTTGACGGTGGACTGCTTGACGAACTTGCCGGTGATCGCGCTGCGTCCGCGGCCGCTGCTGGAGGTGGATGCCTTCTTGGGCATGGTGAGTTACTTCCTTTCGAGTTACCCTCACTGTCTCGATGTCGAAACAGTACGTCGAGACTAGATCAGCACTGTTGTGATAGTCAAACAGTGTTTCGAAAGTGACTCCCTTGGGATCGGAAGGACCGAAGTGGCCAAGGACCAAATCGACGTCGACGCGCTCTACTCGGCGCTCGACGCCCAACGAACCGCCCGCGGGCTCTCTTGGCGGCAACTGGCCAAGGAACTCCAGGTCAGCCCGTCCTTGCTCTCCCGGATGGCCAACGGACTGCGCCCAGACGCGGACGCCTTCATCACCCTGGTGCAGTGGCTCGGAGTCCCGGCCGAGCAGTTCGCGGTGGGGGGTGACGCGCCCGCGCAGCGAGAGGAGCCGGAACTGGTCACGCAAATCGGATCATTGCTCCGGGCGCGTAAGGACCTCGAACCCGAGGACGTCGCGTATCTGGAGACCGTCATCAACGCCACGGTGCGCCGTGTGAAGACCTTGCCCCGGGACAAGGAGGCGTAGTGCGAAGAGGGTTCAAGGCAGAGGCGAAACGTCTGGCACTGGAAGTCAGGGAAGAGCTCGGCGTCACGGCGCACGAAGCGATGGACCCCTACGCACTCGCGAAGCTCTACGGCATCGACGTCTTCACCTTGCACGACGTCGCTCAAGACCACTCCGAAGCGACGGCCGCTCTTCGCCACTTCACCGAGATCCGTCCCGATGTCTTCTCGGCAGCGGTCCTGTGCCTGGGCCCCCGCCGGGTGATCGTGGAGAACTCCGGGCACGAACGTCCCCGGCGGGCCTCCACGAGATCCGTCCCGATGTCTTCTCGGCAGCGGTCCTGTGCCTGGGCCCCCGCCGGGTGATCGTGGAGAACTCCGGGCACGAACGTCCCCGGCGGGCCTCCACTCTCGCGCACGAGATGTCGCACATCCTCCTTGAGCACGAGTTCACCACGCTGCTCCGTACCTCGGGACGAGAGTGCCGCAACAGCGACGACGACCAGGAGAGCGAGGCGGCAGAGCTCTCCGGGGAGCTGCTCCTCCCCTCGGATGCAGCCCGCCGGCTGGCCTACAACGGCGTACCCGACGAATGCGTAGCCGACCGTTTCGGCATCAGCATCAAGTTCGCGCGCTGGCGGATGAATGCGACGGGTGCCCGGCTCATAGCTCAGCGCGCGAAGGCCCGAAGCGGCCGCTGATTACAACGCCACCGCTCACCAGCTCATCTGGTGACCCGTCAGCGCCCCTCCCCGCAGGCGTCGGCCGTCACTGCCGCCGGGCGAGAGCGGCGACACCGGCGAGTGAGCCCGCCGCCCCGCAGACGGTGCCGATCACGGTCACCGGCATCAGGGCCCCGGGCCAGAGGTGCACG
The DNA here is from genome assembly GCF_042957125.1 of Streptomyces sp. NPDC008125. Taxonomy (NCBI): domain Bacteria; kingdom Bacillati; phylum Actinomycetota; class Actinomycetes; order Kitasatosporales; family Streptomycetaceae; genus Streptomyces; species Streptomyces sp. NPDC008125. Next base: position 33,201 of record NZ_JBIBHR010000036.1, on the reverse strand, counting down.
ACGATCGCCAGGACCACGCCCGCCAGGAGCAGCAGCAGGACGGCGGCGAGGACAGCGGGGATCATCCACGACGGCACGGTCCGGGACGGGACCGCGGGGGCGGGGGTGGTGGGGGCCGGGGGCGGGACCGGCACCGGAGCGAGAGCGGGGGCGGCGGTGGTCAGCTGCTGGACGGTGGTCACGGCGGGTCTCCTCGGTCGTCGGGTGTCCCCCACCGTGGTGGTGGCGGGGAACCCCGCACGGTCGGCCGGCGGACGCTCGGTCGGGCCGGTGACGGCGGGGCAGGCAGCACAGTGCGACGGGCGGGGGCAAGCCGCGCACGCCTCCTACGAAGTACTTATGGGGTGGAGCGGGTCCCTTGTCGCTCACTGATTTCGGCGGGCCGCCGGCCCCGTCCGATCCATCTGCCATGGGTGCTGCCGCACTGACACCAGGCGTGGGGGTTGAGGGGAGTCCGACCAGGTCAGCACCCGTGGCAGCAACCGCGCGGCAGCACCTGCGGCAGCACCCATGGCACCACCTGCGGCAGCTGGCCGAACGGCCGACCTGTCTGTGCCCAGCGCGCTCCGCGACGGGCCGGGAGAGAGGCCGGCGCAGCGGCGCACGCTTTCCCCCGACACCCCGGCACCGCCCACCACCGAGAGATCGCAGTCAGTCGAGAAGTTCCCGGCGTTCGAGCTCGCCCTCGATCGCCAGGCGCATGGCCTTCCATGAGCGACGGCCCTTGTTGGCGGCGGCGTGAGCCTCGCCGATTTGGGATTTACGCAGTTCCTCGTGCAGCGCTTCGTCCGAGATGTGGCGGTACTGCTGCTGTTCGGCAGCGTCCTTCTTCCAGCGAGCCATGGTCCCCCCTCAGCATCGGAGCGCGCCCAGCAACGCGCGCTTTCCTTGATCCCCATGGTGCACGCCCGCCGCAGGACGCCTGTGCCCGGCCAGCTCCACGACGGGCCGGGAGAAGGGCCGGCGCAGCGCCGCATACGTTCCCCGACGCCCCGTCACCCGCCCCGCCCACCACCTCCATCCAGCAGACAGGCCCGGGGAACGAGGGGAAGTCCGGGGTACTCACCACGCCATATGCGGTGTCTGAGCTGCGGTGGGGTGTGGTGAGCGGGGCGAGGGGGCGCAACGGATGTTGCTACCCATGTCGCTACGGATGCCGCTACGGATGGCGCTACGGATGGCGCAACCTATGGTGAAACCGATGGTGCTACCTCCTGCTGGCCGCCAGGTCGAGAGCGAGCACGGCGGCCGGGCGCCGGGGCGCCCCGGCAGGTCGCGCCTCACGTCGTGCCTCTGGTCGCACCGGCGGGGCAGCCGCAGGACTGGTCAACACCTGGTCAGGCCGCGTTTTCCGGGACGTGGCGGACGCCGACTACTTCCCTGGGGGCCCTGGCGGGGAGCGGGCCGTTTATGGTGCGCCTGTCGTTGTCCGGGCCGGTCCCGGGCCGAACTTGAGGGGTGGGGCCATGGAAAAGACCTGGTTCGAGGGCGTGTTCCGCAGGAGACCGCATCCGGTGCTGCGTGTGCTGGGCAACCTGGTGCTCTGTGCGATGCAGGTCGCCTGGGTGATCTGGGGGCTCGTCTCCTTCCACAGTGCGTGGCGGTGGCTCGTCGTCCCGATCGGGCTCATGGTGCTGCTCAGCTACAGCCGGGGCGTGGTCCTGGCGGTCCGGGACCTCCGGAAGCACGACAGCTCCCCCGTACTCGACTGAAGCACCGCCCGGCGGCCCGTCCGGGCCGCCGGGCGGTGTTTGTCACTGGATTGCGGGGGATTCCTCCGGCTGTGAGTGACACATGCGTGTGGTGCGGGCGCCCGCTCCCGGCTGGAGGGGGCCGCCGCCGGTACTGTGCCGGCCGCGGTCGTGCCGGCAGGCGGCCTACCGGGACCGGAAGCGGGCCGCCGCCGCGATGCGGGCCCGGATCGCGCTGCTCCAGATCAACGGGGAGCTCCGCACCCGGTGCGGGGCCCTGGAACAGGTACTCGCCAACGCGGTCGAGCACCGGCACCCGGCGGCCGGGGTCCACAGCACCGCCGCGGCCGATACCGCCGCCCTGGCCCGGGAGCTGATCCGCGGCGCGGTCCTCGCGGACGCGCCACCTCGCACGCGCCGCCCGCACTGACCTGCAACGGACTTGTCTAGGGATCCGTCAGCGGCACGGAAGAAGCACTCTCCAGGTGAGCAAGCGCCTCGGGTCCTACCCGCGTGTCCGCATCAAGGGCGGGTGTCGAGTGGACGTTGCTTGGCATCGAGAGCTGCACCTCCCGGCTGGGTTCACCAACGGCTACCAACGGCGCGGGTTCGACCACGTACAGGCGGTCCGGCCAGGCGATGACCACCTTGACCGCGCCCTTACGGGTGTTGCACCCGCGATGCGCGAGCCGCTCGGCGACCTTGGTCTCCGGCTGTCGACGCTGGGCCCCGCGGGTCGTTCACCGACTCGTCGGGGTCGACCGCTTCGTCGCACACCCAGCACCGCCGGCCGTCACGCTCGGCCACATCATCAAGCAAACTGGCCTGCCCGGCCGCCACCCCGCACACCAGGTACTCGAGGAACCGGTCAGCCTGCCAGCACCGGCACCACGCCCAGATCATCACCTCACGGATCGGCCGCGGCCCGCTTTCGGATCGCCTCGGTGATCCTGGCCTGCGCCAGGCTCGCCGCAGTGCCCGTATCGGTTCCTTCCCGAACGGCTTCGGCGAACCGGGCGAGCGTGTTGGCGCACTGGTCGTCAGGTTGCAGCGTACGCAGCTCCTGGTGATACTGCCGGTCGATCCGGATCACCGGGCGGTGGTCCCGTGGTGTGCTGAACACCTGCTCGACAGTGATCTGGCCGGTGCTGCCCAGCAGTTGGTAGCGGGAGACGTAGAAGTGCTGCATGCCGAAGCCGACATGGGCGGTGACCCCGTCGGCGTGGCGCAGCAGGGCGTCGCCCGTGATGTCGACGCCGTGGACCGGGTGCGTCTTCAGGCCAGCCCCGAGGACCGTGAGTTCGTCGCCGAGAAAGAACTGTGCCGCCCGGATTGGGTAGCCCGCCCCGTCCAGCAGGGCCCCGCCGCCCAGTTCGGGCCGGAGGCGGATGTCGGCAGCGGGACGCGGTGGAATGGTGAACACCGCCTGGAACGCTCGCAGTTCACCGATCGTGCCGTCCTCGACAAGGGTGCGTACATAGTGGTGCTGGGAGTGGTGAACGAACATGTAGTTTTCCATCAGCACCAGCCCGGCCGACTCGGCGAGCGCCACAAGACGGGCTGTCTCTCGGTAGCCCGTGGTCAGCGGTTTCTCGGCGAACACGTGCTTTCCCATGTCGAGCGCCGCCGCCACCCATGGTGCGCGCAACGCCGGCGGAAGGGGGATGTACACCGCCTCAACCTCCGGGTCCGCCAGCAGATCCCGATAGCCGGCGACCGGGCGCGCGCCGAAGCGGGCGGCCACGTCCGCGGCCCGCTCGGGGGTCCGGCTGGCGATCGCCGTCAGCCGGACCCCGGTCACGCCGGCCAGGGCAGGCAGCACCTTGCGGACCGCAATGTCGGCGCAGCCGAGGAGCCCCAGACGCACGGGGCCCGGGTCGGTCGACAGTCCCGGGCCGGTCCCGGTCATCGGTCCCAGTCCGTGAGGCACGCGAGCAGGGAACGAGCGACCACGTTGACGTGGTTGCCGTAGCGGACGAAGCCGGTCAGCTGGCGGCGGGTCATCCAGATGTAGTCGCCGGGTAGCCGATCCGGGAAGTCGTCCGGGACCTCGACCAGGAGGTACCGGTTCTCCGCGTGGTGGAAGCGCCCACCCTCCTCAGAGAGCACGGTGTCGAAGTGGACGCAGGACGGCGGCGCGGAGAGCATGTAGTCCAGGAAGGGCGGGCGCCACCGGTCGGGCAGGTGCGCGTAGTTGCCGGGCACACAGTTCACCGTCGGTGACATCTCGACCACGTCGGACGTGCCCACTTCCGTTTGCGCATGCACGAGCAGCTGCCAGTCCGCGTCCGGGTCGGTGCGCCGGCACAGGAACCCGATCACTCCCCTGCCCACCGGAGCGAGCAGCGGCTGCGACCAGCGGGCGACTTCCCGGTTACTCGCCTCCACGTCGACGCCGAGCACAGTGAAGAACGCTCCCCGCTCGTGTTCGATCCGCTCCGGGCCCCGGTTCCAGCCCTTCACCTGGTTCAGTGGGACGCGCCGCCGCTCCAGGACGTGGTTGCTGCGCGCTTCGGTGAACCAGCTGAGGATCTCCGCCGTAGTGTGGGATGCCGACTCGTCCGTCGGCGCGTCGTGGTCGTACAGGAACGGCAGTCCGGACAGTACGGTCCTGGAGTCCATGTTGACGACGTTGTCGACCCGCAGCAGGGACCGCAGCAGGGAGAGGCTGATCCAGCGGAAGCCCTCCTGGACGGGGATGTCCTCGTCCTCGGGCACCTCGATGATCATGTTGCGGTTGCGTTTGGCGAGGAACCAGGACCCCTGCTCCGACTGGAGGGAGTCGAAGACCGGCCGACCGCGCCGCGGAGCCACGAAGTATTCCAGATAGGGGACCGCGTTCCCGCGGTGCACCCGGGTGTAGTTGCTGCGCGTCGCCTGGACCGTCGGGGACAGCTGAAGCGTGTTGACGTTGCCCGGCTCCATCTTCGCCTGCATCAGGCAGTACGGTTCCCCGCCGAACCGCTTGACCAGGATCCCCAGGATGCCGATCTCGTTCTGGATGATGATCGGCTGTGTCCAGGCGCCGACTTCCTCGCCCAGCGACGCCTCGATACCTTCGATGGTGTAGAAGCCGCCGCTGCGGTGCGCCAGGTTCCCCGTGGTCGCGTCGAAGTGCCATCCGTCCAGTTCGTCGAGTGGCACCCGCGTCACCCGATAGGTGTTGTCCGCACCCTGCTCGGCGAACCATTCCCTGAAGGCGGCCGGCTCTGTCAGCCGCGTACGGCCGCCCTCTGCCCTCGTACCGCTCCCGGTCACCGGCCCGTCCTGTCCTCGTCCTCCGCGTATGCCTTGGCGTGCCCCAGCGTGGCCCGGCTGTTGGTGCCCAACGCGTTGCGGACGAACTCGCGGGCCTCGGGGACGCCCGCGCTCTCGCCCAGGACCGCGCGGATGTTCCCGGTGTTGATGATCGCTGTGTGCTGGGAAGTGGCGGTGGTGATCCCCCGGCCGTCCTCGTCCAGCTGCCAGTACCCGGTGTGCAGGGTCATGAGCGCGGGCAGCGTGGTCTGCTTGTAGACGATCCGGTGGTGCGGGAAGCACACCCGGACGGACTCGGTGGTGTGGGACGAGTCGTCCTTGGTCAGCGTGTCCATCCGCAGCACCTGGAGCCCGGGGGTCTCCTCCCGCAGGTCTACCGCGTCGACGTGCGGCAACCGGGCCTTCCACAGGTGGGCCTCGTTGAGGAAGTCGTACACGTCCTTGGCCGAGCCATTGATCTCGACGGAGTCCTCAAAGGACAGGATGAGGTCCGCTGCCCCGGTGGCCAGTTCCACGTTGGTCTTCAGCGAGGCGAGTTCGACCCGGCTGTTGCGGTCCACCGCCTCGTCGATCCACGCCAGCTTGCCGGGGTCGTCGTCGATGGCCCGGTAGTCGTGCAGCAACCGCACCCTGGTCCGGCCCGGATCGAGGGCCTCGGCGATCCAGGTGCCGCCCATCGCGGCCACGGGAGGTGCCGGCACCTCCTGGCGGAAGGTGATGCGCAGCGCCACGGGGTCGAGGGTGCGGTGGGAGGTCCAGTTCTTCGCGGTGCCGTTGGCAGTGGCCCAGATCCGGATGCGCTCCTCGGATCCGCCGCGCTCCACGGTGTCGACGAATACCGAGGGCGGGAAGATCAACGGCCAGTTCTCCACCTCGGCGATCAACTGGTACACCTGCTTCGCTGGGGCCTCTATCGTGATCTCGTGCTCGACTTCTCGTACGGTCATGGTCCGTGTCACCTCTCCGGTGGGGTGTCAGAAGTTGCCGAGCCCGCCGCAGACGTTGAGCGCCTGCGCGGTGATGGAAGCGGCGGTGTCGGTGACCAGGTAGCCGACGAGTCCGGCGACCTCCTCCGCAGTGGAGTACCGGCCCAGCGGGATCTTGGCCTGGAACTTCTCCAGGATCTGGTCCTCGTTGGTGTCGTACGCCGTCGCGTATCCGGCGCGCACCCGCTGCGCCATGGGGGTCTCCACATAGCCGGGGCAGACCGCGTTGACGGTGATCCCGGTGGGTGCCAGCTCGTTGCCGAGGGCCTTGGTGAACCCGACCACCCCGTGCTTGGAGGCCGAGTAGGGGGCGCCGAGCACCACGCCCTGTTTGCCGGCGGTCGAGGCGATGTTCACGATGCGGCCCCGGTCCTTGTGTCGCATGCCGCCCGCGGTCAGCACCTCACGGGTCATCAGAAAAACGCTGTTCAGGTTCGTGTTGATGACGTCCAGCCACAGGCCGTCGGCGATGTCCGCAGTGACTCCGCCTCCGCTGCGGCCCGCGTTGTTGACCAGGACGTCGACGGTGCCGTATCGGTCCACGGCACTGCGTACGAATCGCCTGATGTCCTCGGGCGAACGCACGTCGCACGGGCCGCCGTCGACGTCTAGGCCCTCGTCACGCAGTTCCTTGACCGTGCGCAGCACTCTGTCCTCCGTGCGGGCACAGATGAAGACCTGGTGCCCCTGCCTCGCCAACAACCGCGTGACGGCGAGGCCTATCCCACTGGTCGCGCCGGTGACCACGGCGAGCCGCCGCTCCTGATCCGACATGAGTCCTCCTGACGAGTACGGGACGAGTCGCGTAGCCGTGCCCTGCCGGTCCGTTGACGGCCGAAGGGCAGGCGCCCCGGTAGGCCGGAGCCACATGCGAACGACGCGGCAATGCTCACAGCGCTCCCTGGAGCGGCACTCGAAGGGCCCTCAGGGATCAACGGGGCCCACGCTCCAGACGGCATTCGGGGCCCGCCCACCGGCCTGCCCACCGGTCCGCCCCACTGTGGCTCCATCCGTGATCGAGCGTCCCTTCTCAAGCTGGCCCAGACCCTCGACCACTCAAGAGGCGGCGATGACCAGTCCTTCCCAGATCACGACGCGTACGGCGGCACCCCCTCGGCCGGGGAGCGCGCGCCCGAAACTGTTCTGCTTCCCACACGCGGGGGCCGGTGTCTCCGCTTTCAGCGGCTGGTCGGCGGTGCTGGGCACCTCGGCCCAGCCGGTGCCCGTCCTGCTCCCCGGACGCGACGGCCGGCGCCGGGAACCGCGGCTCACCAACGCCCGGGCACTCTTCGCCGACCTGCTGCGGCACCACGGGCCGCCGCCCCGGACGCCGTACGTCCTGTACGGGCACAGCCTGGGCGGCATGATCGCGTACTCGGTGGCCCGGGCACTGGAGGAAGCGGGCCGTCCCGGGCCGGCGCTCGTCGTGGTGGGCGCCTGCCCACCACCCGACGCCCGGGCCGCGCTCACGGACGCCTGCGAACTGCCCGACGACCGACTGCTCGACCTGCTGAAGTCGTTCGGCGCGGTGCCTCCGGAGGTCCCACGCGGCGGCATCTGGCAGCGCACGGCCCTGGCCGTCATCCGCGACGACCTGCGGCTCGCGCGCACACTGCGCCGGGCCGCCGACAAGCCGATCGGCGCACCGCTGCTGACAATCGCGGGCACCGACGACCCGCTGGCCGGTCCCGAGGTGATGGCTGGCTGGCAGGCGTGGGCCAGCGGTATCCACGTGCGGCGCACCCTCGTCGGGGACCACGACTTCGTACGCGGCCGGGCCCTGCCCCTGCTGCTGAACCGGCTGTGCCGGGTCGTGCAGCGCCTCTCCCCCGCGGAAACACTCATGAAGGGCAGCCGATGAACCGCCGTGTCGCCATCACCGGAGTCGGTGTGGTCGCTCCAGGAGGGGTCGGGGCCAAGGAGTTCTGGTCCCTGATCACCTCCGGCCGGACCGCCACCCGGTCCATCACCACCTTCGACGCCACCCAGTTCAGGTCCCGCATCGCCGCGGAGGCGGACTTCGATCCACTGGAGCACGGCTTCACCCCCGCCGAGGCCGAACGGCTCGACCGGGCCGCCCAGTTCGCCGTCGTCAGTGCCCGGGAGGCGCTGAACGACAGTGGCCTGGAGCGGATCCTGGACCCGCTGCGCACCGGTGTCACCCTCGGCAGCGCGGTCGGCTGCACCATGGGGCTCGACACCGAGTACAACGTCGTCAGCGAGGGCGGCAGTGCCTGGCACGTAGACCACACGCTCGCTGTGCCCCATCTCTTCGACTACTTCGTGCCCAGCTCCATGGCCGCGGAGGTCGCCTGGCGCGTCGGCGCCCAGGGGCCGGTGTCCATGGTGTCCACCGGCTGCACCTCGGGGCTCGACTCCATCGGCCACGCAGTCGAGTTGATCCGCGAGGGCAGCGCCGACGTCATGCTCGCGGGCGCCACCGAGGCGCCCATCTCCCCGATCACCGTGGCGTGCTTCGACGCCATCAAGGCCACGTCGTCGCGGAACGACGAACCGGAGACGGCCTCCCGGCCCTTCGACGCCTCCCGGAACGGCTTCGTGCTCGGCGAGGGGTCCGCCGTCCTGGTCCTGGAGGACCTGAGCAGTGCCCGCCGCCGCGGCGCGCATATCTACGCCGAGATCGCCGGGTTCGCCACCCGCTGCAACGCGTACCACATGACCGGTCTCACCAAGGACGGCCGGGAGATGGCCGAGGCGATCCGGGTCGCGCTCGACGAGGCGCGGCTCGACCCCACCGCCGTCGACTACGTCAACGCCCACGGTTCCGGCACCAAGCAGAACGACCGGCACGAGACGGCTGCCTTCAAACGCAGCCTGGGCAGCCACGCCTACGACGTGCCGATCAGCTCCATCAAGTCGATGATCGGGCACTCGCTCGGCGCGATCGGCTCCCTGGAGGTGGCGGCGAGCGCCCTCGCCATCGAGCACGGAGTCATCCCGCCCACCGCGAACCTGCACACCCCCGATCCGGCCTGCGACCTGGACTACACGCCGCTGACCGCGCGGGAACAGCGCACCGACACGGTGCTCAGCGTGGGCAGCGGCTTCGGCGGCTTCCAGAGCGCGATGGTCCTCACCAGGGGAGACGCACGATGACGGACGTGCTGTCCATGCCCCAGCCGGCCGGCCGGCCCGCGCCGTCCGCCGGGGACCCGGTCGTCACCGGTGTCGGGGTGGCTGCGCCCAACGGCTTCGGCCGGGAGGAGTGGTGGCAGGCGACCCTGAGGGGCGAGAGCGGCATCCGGCCGATCAGCCGGTTCGACGCCGCCCAGTACCCGGCCCGCCTCGCCGGGGAGGTCCCGGGCTTCGACCCGGCCGAGCACATCCCCGGACGGCTGATGCCGCAGACGGACCACATGACGCGACTCGCGCTCGCCGTCGCCGACGAGGCACTGTCCGACGCCCGCGTCGACACCGCGGAACTGCCCGACTACTCCGCAGGCGTGGTCACCGCCAGCTCGGCGGGCGGCTTCGAGTTCGGGCAGCGGGAACTGGAGGCGCTGTGGAGCAAGGGCGGACGGTACGTCAGCGCGTACCAGTCGTTCGCCTGGTTCTACGCCGTCAACACCGGGCAGATCTCTATCCGGCACGGGCTGCGCGGCCCCAGCGGCGTGCTGGTCACCGAGCAGGCGGGCGGGCTCGACGCGGTCGCCCAGGCCCGTCGGCAGCTGCGCAAGGGCATCCGGCTCGTGGTCACCGGCGGGGTCGACTCCGCGCTGTGCCCCTGGGGCTGGGCCGCACAGCTCGCCGACGGCCGTCTGAGCACGGTCGCCGAACCGCACCGCGCCTACCTCCCGTTCGCCGCCGAAGCCTCCGGGCACGTCGCCGGGGAGGGCGGCGCCCTGCTCGTTCTGGAGGACGCGACGTCCGCCGGGGAACGGGGGGCGAAGGTGTACGGGAGGATCGCCGGGTACGCGGCCACCTTCGACCCGGGGCCGGGGGCGGCACGGCCGCAGGCCGCGAGCGATGGCTCACGGCTGCGGGATGCCGCCGAACTCGCCCTGCGAAACGCGGAGTTGTCCCCTGCTGAGGTGGACGTCGTGTTCGCGGACGCCGCGGGCAGCGTCGCCGCGGACCGCGCGGAGGCCCGGGCGCTCGCCGAGCTCTTCGGCCCGTATGCCGTCCCCGTCACCGCGCCCAAGACGATGACTGGGCGTCTGTCCGCGGGTGCTGCCTCGCTCGACCTGGCCGCGGCCCTGCTCTCGCTGCGCGACCAAGTCGTCCCCCCGACGGTCAACGTCGACCGGCCCGACCCCCTGCACCTGATAGACCTGGTCACCGGGGGGCCCGTCCGGCCGCTCTGCGCACCGCGCTGGTACTGGCCCGCGGCCGGGGTGGCTTCAACGCGGCGATGGTCGTACGCGCCCCGAACTGAGCCGCGTACGGCCGACGGAACCAACGGATGAGCCCACACACAGAGACAGAGAGACCATGCCTGCTGAATTCACTCTCACCGAACTGACCAATCTGCTGCGCGAGTGCGCCGGAGAGGACGAGACAGTGAACCTGGACGGAGAGGTGCTCGACGTGACGTTAACCGACCTCGGCTACGACTCGCTCGCCGTACTCCAGGTCACCAGCCGGATCGAACGCGACTACGGCCTCACCCTCGACGAGGAGTCCTTGTTCGAGGCCCAAACCCTCCGTCAGTACCTGACCCTGGTCAACGAGGCCCTCTTCTCGACCGAGGCGACCGCCTGATCCCAGCCGCCTGACCTCGATCGCCTGAACACCGGATCACCGGCCACCGGGCAGGGGCCGTATGCGACGACCAGACGTCGCATACGGCCCGCGGCGTGTGGCACAAAGCCGCCTCGGTGGCTACCAGTTGAGCGCCCCGTTCACCTCCAGCACATGGCCGCTCACGTACGAACTCTCCGCGCCCGCGAGGAAGAGCGCCGCGGCGGTGACCTCGTCCGTCGTGCCGAGTCGCCCCGACGCCAGCTTCGGTTCGTACAGCGCCCAGATCCGTTCGTTGTCCCTGATCGAGCGGCTCATGCCCCCGTCGATCAGGCCCGGGCACAGCGCGTTGACGGTGATGCCCTTCGGCGCGAGTTCCACCGCTGTCACCCTGGTGAACATCTCCACGGCCGCCTTGGTCGCCGCGTACGCGGAGGCGCCCGGCGCGACACGCGTGGCGAGCGCGGAGGACAGGTTGACGATTCGTCCTCCGTACTCGCTGCGCTCCAGGTACGGCACCGCGGAACGGGTGCAGTGGAAAACGCCGTTGAGGTTGGTGTCCACGGTGTCCGACCAGTCCGTCGGGTCGAGCGCGGCCACCGGCCCCGGACGGCTGATCCCCGCGTTGGCCACCATCACGTCGAGGTGGCCGAAGTACCCGGCGGCGACGCGCATCAGCTCGTCCACAGACCCGGGGTCCCGTACGTCCGTCTCGTGCAGGATCACCTCACCGTCGCCCTTCGCCAGGTCCGCGCCCACGCTCTTGTCTCGACCTGCGGCGACGACCTTGCAGCCCTCCCTTACGAACGCCTCGACGATCTGCCGGCCTAGGCCCCTGGTACCGCCCGTGACGACCGCGACTCTTCCGTCGAGCCTCATGAGTTGTCTCCTCCCGGGATGGGTTGTGGTGGTGGAAGGGTCGCGGCTCCCGCTGTGCGATGAATCGAGTCCACCTCGAGAACCTGCTGTCAGCCTCAGTCGCGGAGCCGTCGGACCAAGCGGGCACCACCGGCTCCGCAGCGGACAAGAGATGAGGGGAAACTCCATGATCGAGACCACCGTCATGGCGGACCAGGCCGCCGCGGGCGAACTGTTCCAGCAGATCCAGCAGTTCTACGCCCGTCAGATGCGGCTGCTTGACACCGGTGCTGCCGAGGAGTGGGCGGACACGTTCACCGAGGACGGGGTCTTCCACCAGAACGTCGCCGAGCCGCTGACCGGCCGCGCGAACATCGCCGTCGCGTCCAGGAAGCGGGTGGACCAGCTCGTCGGGGACGGCGTCACCCGCCGCCACTGGCTCGGGATGCTGGAGGTGGACCCGCCGGGCTCCGACGGCGTCGTACGGACCCGCTACTACGCCATCTCCATGGCCACCCCGCGCGGAGCCGGCGCCCGCCCGCAGATCACGGCGAGCACGGTGGCCGAGGACACCCTGGTCCGGCACGACGGGGTCTGGCTAGTCCGCCACCGCCTGGTGACCCACGACGGAACTACCGCCTGAATCCCCGGTCCGCGCACCAGCATCCCCAGCACTCCCAGGAGGGACACACATGCCAACGCAGCGGGTAGCCCTGGTGACGGGCTCAACGTCCGGAATAGGAGCGGCGATCGCACGCACCATGGCAGCGGCGGGCTACCGGGTCGCTGTCAACTCCCGTAACTCGCCCAAGGAGGGCAAGGAGCTCGCCGACGCGCTGCCGGGTGCCGTCTACGTACAAGGCGATATCTCGGTGGAGGAGCAGGCGGCCCGGATCGTCGGCACGGTGGTCGAACGGCTCGGCCGGCTCGACGTCCTGGTCAACAACGCGGGCGCCACCCGGCTCATCCCACACCCCGACCTGGCCGCGGCCTCGCCCGCGGTCTGGCGCGAGATCCTCGACGTCAACGTGGTCGGCACCTGGCAGATGAGCGTGGCGGCCATTCCCCACCTCAAGGCCGACGGCGGCGGAGCCATCGTCAATATCTCGTCCATCGCGGGCGTGAAGCCCACGGGCAGCTCGATTCCGTACGCCGTCAGCAAGGCGGCGATCAACCACCTGACCCGTCTGCTGGCCAACGTCGCCGGCCCGGACGTCCGCGTCAACGCCGTGGCCCCCGGTCTCATCGACACCCCCTGGACCGCGGACTTCACAGGCCCGCGCGCGGCCGTCGCCGCAGGCGCCCCACTGCGCCGGATCGGCACGCCCGAGGACGTGGCCGAGTCGGTGCTGGCGCTGGCGGAGGCCGCGTACTCCACCGGCGTGGTGCTGCTGGTGGACGGCGGGGTGCACAACCTCTGAAAACGACGAGAGTCCGGCCCGTGGGTGCGCGCGCACCCACGGGCCGGACTCTCGTGTCTCAAGAGGCCGCGAACGCCTCCAGCTCGCCGACCAGTTCGGCAGGCGAACGCTGGTCCCGGATCTCTGCGGCCACCCGCCGGGCAGCCGCCCGCAGCCCCTGGTCCGTCAGCAGCCGCTCCAGCGCGTCAGTGGTGACCTCGTGCGGGTCCACGGACAGCCCCAGACCCTCCCGGTCGATCACGTCCGCGTTGACGAAGTTGTCCGCCCCGTGCGGCAGCAGCAGCTGAGGCAGCCCGAAGGTGAGGGCGGTCAGGGTGCTGCCGGAGCCGCCGTGGTGCACGGTGGCGTCGCACCGTTCGAGGAGCGCGTTCAGCGGCAGCCAGCTCACGACGCGTACGTTCGACGGCACGTCCGGCAGATCCTCGGCGGCCAGCCCCGTCACCACGAAGTCCGCGTCGGTCTCGGCGGCCGCCCGCAGCAGCTTCTCCAGACCGCCCACCCCCAGCATCCTGGGCACCAGGGTCCCCAGGGAGACGGCGATCCTGGCACGCGAGCGGGGGGCAGTGAGCCAGCCGGGCAGTTCGCCACCGGCATTGTAGGGGACGTACCGCATGTTCCAGCCCTTCCCCTCGCCCCGCATCAGGCTCGGCGGGGCAACGTGCAGGACCTCCGATGCGGGCAGCTCGACCGGCACGCCGTGGCGTTCGAAGGACGGGGCGAGGTACGGCAGGAAGCCCTGGGCAAAGCCTTCCTCTCGCAGTACGCCGAAGCCGTGCTCCACGGCGGGTACGCCGAGCCGGCGCGCGGCAAGCAGCCCCGCGCCCTGGAGCCGGCCGTGGACGACGAGGTCAGGACGCCACTCCTCGGCGACCTGGACCGTGCCGTCCACCATGAGGTCGCTGACGGTCGCGAAGCGCTCCAGCATCGCCGGGGTGGTGGCGCCGCCCGCTTTGACGATCGCCTGGCCCCGGACTTTCATCTGCGCCGCCAGTTCGGCCGACGAGAGCTTGGCACCACCGCCGAAGACCTGGTCGAAGTCGACGCCGGGGGACACGTCAACGACGGGCAGGCCCGCCTGGACGGCCGCGCTCACCGCCGAGTCGGACGAGGCGACGAGCACGTCGTGGCCCGCGGAGCGCAGCGCCCAGGTAAGCGGGATAACGGGGAAAAGATGGCCCATCGCGGGTGGGGTGCTGAACAGCACACGCATGGTCGGGACTCCGTTCGTCGGTCGAACGGTGCCCAGAGGAGCGCCCGGGCGGGGCCTCTCGGGGCACTGTGTAGTGGGAGGATCGGGCCTTACGACGTCCGGGTGGCGACAACGTCCACCGTGAAGCTGCTGACGACGTTGCCGGAGAGGTCGACGATGTTGGACACGCCGTGCGAGGTCCAGTGGTCGTTGCGGCTCAGGACGGCGTCCTGGTGGCCCACGACCGAGCCGTCCACCGTGCCGCTGGAGTCCTTGTGCGGGTGCTTGATGTCGTACGAGAAGGTCGTCCTGCCGGTGCAGTACCAGGTGTCAGTGTCGTTGCCCATGGTTCCGTCGGTGAGGAACGTGAACGTGGTCGTGCCGGAGCTGGGTATCGAGGTGGTCACCTGGGCGCTCCACGTGCCTGTCGGTGAGTAGGACACGGTCTCCTGCGCGGTCTGCGCCTGTGCGGCGCCGGTGGCCGTGAGCAGCGAGGGAACGGCCAGCAGTGTCACGGCTAGGGTGCGCAGGGCGTGGCGGCGGGTACGGGTCGACGTGGCGGGCATGGTGGGTTCCGTTTCTGTGTGGGACGAGTTGGAAGGGCCATGGAGTACGGCCACGGAAGGGGACGTACCAGGTCGGGCGCAGCCTTACGGCCTCCGCTCGAAATCCGCCTTCGTGGGGCTCGAGCCGTCTTCCTTGCTACCGGCGGCGCCGGGTTCCTCGGTCTCGCGCGGGCGGCCGGGCAGGAAGAAGGCCGGGACGAGGGCCACCGCGCTGAGCCCGGCGGTCCACCAGAACGTGGTGCCGAACGCGTCAGCGAGTGCCTCGGCGGAAGGCTTCTCCGCGCCCTGTGCCCGGTGGCTGATCTGCGCCTGGAGGATCAGGGCAAGGGCGGCCGTGCCCAGGGAGCCGCCGATGCGCTGGAGGATGACGAGCGCGCCGGCGGCCCGGGGCACGGCGTCCTTGGGGAGGCCACGGTAGGCGGCGGCAGTCAGCGGGGTGGCGACCGCGCCGAGGCCGAGGCCGCGCAGCACCAGGGAGCCGATCAGCAGGGAATCGCCGCTGCCGGGGCCCGCCTGGGTGAAGGCGAGAGTGCCCGCGACGGTCAGCACGATGCCCGTCAGCACGATGTACCGCGGGCCGAAGCGGTCGACCAACGCACCGGCGAGCGCGAGCGCGATCACCGTGCCAGCGCCCTGCGGGGCCAGCAGGAGCCCGGCCCTCAGCGCATCGTGGCCCTGCACTTGCTGGTAGTACAACGGAAGCAGGAACATGGCGCCGAACAGGGTGGCACCGAGCAGGAACAGCAGTCCCGACGAGAGGGCGAACGCCCGGTTGCCGAACAGCCGCAGATCGACGACGGGGGGCAGTTCCCATTGCCGCAGGGCGCGGACGACGAAAAGCGCGAGCAGCGCCACTCCCCCGCCAACGAAGGCCAGCACCTTAGCCGACCCGAAGCCGGACGAGGTCTCCTCGACCACGGACAGCCCGTACAGCAGCGCCGTCAGTCCGGGGGACAGCATCAGCAGCCCGAGCACGTCGAGCCGGCCTCCGCCGCCGGGTTCGTCCTTCTCCAACCCCTTCCAGGCGAAGACAAGGGCGACGAGACCGATGGGCAGGTTGACGTAGAAGATCCACCGCCAGCCCAGGTCGTGGATCAGCAGGCCACCGACGCTCGGCCCGACGATCGGCGCGAGCTGCGTGGGGACGCTCACCATCGTCATCACGCGCCCGATCCGCCGCGGTCCGGCGGCCCGCACCAGCAGAATCTGGGCGAGCGGCGGGATGAGGCCGCCGCCCAGGCCCTGTAACAGGCGGAAGCCGATGAGGCTCTCCACCGACCAGGCCGCTCCGCACAGCGCGGAGGCCACGACGAACAGCGAGAGCGCGAACAGCCACATGCGTCGGGCTCCGAAGCGCTCCGCGGCCCAGCCGGTCACCGGGACGACCATGGCGAGCGCGAGCAGGTAGCCGGCGGCGACCCACTGGAGCGAGGAGACCGGGGCGGAGAACTCACGGCCGACGCTGTCCAGCGCCACCGAGACGATGGTAGCGTCCATCGCCGAAAGAAATGCGCCACAGACGACGATCGCGCCGAGTTTCACCAGTCGCGCGTCCAGCTTTTCAGCGCTGTTGTCCGCTTCCTGGGGCGTGGCGCTTCCGGTGTTTTCGGCCATGGACCTCTCCCGTTCTCAAGGCGCATTCTTCGCACCTCAACTACTCTGCATCGTATGGCTCTTGGGCTATCCCGAGACATCGATAATTCACACGCGACGGGGTCTGGAACTGAGTTCCCGGCGTGTACGGGAGGAAATACCGTATGGCTACGGCAATCGCGTTCTCCGACTACGGAGGCCCCGAGGTTCTGCGCGCACTGGAGATCGACGAACCGGTCGCCGGACCCGGGGAGGTCCGGGTCCGGGTGCGTGCCGCCGGGGTCAATCCGGTCGATGTGAAGCTGCGCCGCGGGGACTTCGCGGGCGCGGTGCCCGTGACGTTCCCGCAGCGGCTGGGCAACGAGTTCGCAGGGGTGATCGACCAGGTCGGCGCGGACGTCACCGCCTTCGGGGTGGGGGACGAGGTGTTCGGGTTCACGGCGATGGCCGCGTACGCGGAGGTTCTGGCCGTC
This sequence comes from Streptomyces sp. NPDC008125, assembly GCF_042957125.1. Taxonomy (NCBI): domain Bacteria; kingdom Bacillati; phylum Actinomycetota; class Actinomycetes; order Kitasatosporales; family Streptomycetaceae; genus Streptomyces; species Streptomyces sp. NPDC008125. The sequence goes on along the minus strand of NZ_JBIBHR010000036.1, from coordinate 16,465 downwards.
CCCGCCGGGTCGGTCGCTGCCAAGCCGGACGGGGTGCCCTGGGAGGTGGCCGGCGCGCTGTCTGCCGTCGGCCAGACCGCCTTCAACGCGCTGCGCGAGCTGAAGGTCACCTCCGGTGAGACGCTGCTGGTGCACGCCGCGGCCGGGGGTGTCGGCACCGTCGCGGTACAGCTCGCCCGACGCCTGGGGGCCCGTGTCATCGGCACGGCGAGCGAGCGCAACCATGACTACCTGCGCTCCCTGGGGGCGGAACCGGTCGCTTACGGCGAGGGCCTGGTCGAGCGGGTGCGGGCGTTGGTTCCCGGCAATGTGGACGTGGTCCTCGACGCGATCGGCGGCGAGGCCGTCGTCGCGTCCCTGGAACTCGCCTCGGACCGCTCCCGGATCGGGACCACCGTGGACCAGAAGGCGGCGGACGAGCACGGCATCGTACGACTGCGGGGGGCCCGTTCCGCGGAGATCCTCGCCGAGCTGGCCGGTCTCGTCCAAGGGGGCGAGCTGGTGCTGCCCATCGCTGCCGCTTACGCGCTGACGACGGCCGCCGAGGCCCACCGCGAGGTCGAGACCGGCCATGTGCGCGGCAAGGTGGTACTCACCGTGCCGCCCAACGGCTGACGGCGTGCCGGACGGCGGGCGGCGGGTGTGGCGTCAGCCGCTGTGCCGTCCGCGCTCCGCGAACTCCTTCGCCCGGGCCAGCACCTCCCGGCTGCTGGTGCTGAGCGCCTGCCGGGTGAAAGCGCGGGCGTCCGTAAGGTCCGCGCCCTCGCCCAGCACGCCCGCGATCCCGGACGCCGTGAGCACCACGGTGTGCCGGGAGGACACGAGCGCGCCGCCCCCGTCCGCCGTCACGGTGTAACTGCCGGTGTGCACAGCGGCCAGGGGCGGTACGAGCAGGTGCTTGTATGCGATCCGGTGCGGCGGGAAGCAGACGCGTACGACCTCGGAGGGGTGATCCACGCCGCGTGCGGTGTGGGTGACCCAGTCCAGCAGTTGCACGTTCTCCCCGCCGTCGCGGGCGTCCACCGACACGATGTGCGGGATGCGCTCGGGCCAGGCGGACGCGTCGGCCAGGAACTCGTACACGTCCGCGGCTGGCCCGTCGACCCTCGTCGTGTCCTCGATCTCGGTCACCAGCCACTCGCCGGCCGCCTCCCGCTCGGCCGCGTCCTTCAGCGCGGCAAGTTCGGCGGTGCTGTTCCGCTCCAGCGTGCGGGCGATGAACGCCAGGGTGGCGGGCTCCGTGGCGGCGGGCCGGTAGTCGTGAAGCAGCCGTACCAGGCACTCGCCCGCCGAGAGCGGTTCGACGATCCAGGAGCCGCCCATGTCGGCGACCGGCGGCTGGGTCGTCTCCTGCCGGTAGTCGACCCGTAGCTCCCCAGGGCGCGGCACCCGCAGCGCCACCCACGAGAACACCTTGTCCCCCGTGGTCAGCCAGACGCCCACGCGTTCGTTCGTACCGTCGTCCGCGAACCGTTCCATGTGCACGATGGACGGGAAGAGCCGCGGCCAGTGGGTTACGTCGGCGAGCAGCCGGTACACCAGCTCGGCCGGGGCCGCGACCTTGGCCCGGTGCTCCACCTCGTGCACCTCGCCCGGTGCGCCTTTCACGGGTGCGTTCATCGGCGCGTTCCTTTCCCGGGGGCGGCGTCCAGGGCGTCGGTGAAGCGGCGGCACGCGTCGTACTCCGGGAGCAGTCCCTCCTGGCTTAGCTGTTTGAGGGTGGGTGCGTTCCTGTCGCGCTCGGACAGCCGCGGTTCGCCGAGCACAGGCCACTCGATGCGCAGGTCGGCGTCCATGGGGTGGACGGCCCGTTCCCGTTCGGGGGCGTAGACCGAGGAGCAGAGGTAGGCGACCGTGGCCGAGTCGGTCAGGGCGCAGTAGCCGTGGCCCAGTCCTTCCGAGATGTACACCGCCCGGTGGGTGTCGCCGTCCAGCCGCACCGCCTCCCAGTGCCCGAAGGTCGGCGAACCCTCCCGCATGTCGACGATCACGTCCAGGACCGCTCCGGCGGGGCAGGTCACGAACTTGGCCTGGCCGGGCGGCACATCGGCGAAGTGGATGCCGCGGACCACGCCGAGCGCGGAGACCGCCAGATTGGCCTGCGCCAGGTCCAGCGGATGCCCCACCACTTCGGCGAGCCGGTCGAAGCGGTACCACTCCATGAACCGGCCCCGTGGGTCCGGGTGTTGTTGGGGAGTCATCTCCCACAGGCCTTCGATCGACAGAGGTCTGATCTGCACTGCGGCCTCCTACTGGTCGGCTGTGGCGGACGGGGCGACGGCGCCGGGAGCGCCGAGCTGGACGGAAGAGTCGAGGAGTTCGAGGAGATACGCGCCGTACCCGCTCTGCATGAGGGGCTCTGCGAGCCGGGTGAGCTGAACGTCGTCGATGAGCCCGGCCCGCCAGGCGGCCTCCTCCACACAGCCGATTTTCAGCCGTTGGCGCGCCTCCAGGACCCGGACGAACTCACTGGCCTGCATGAGGGAGGTGAAGGTGCCGGTGTCGAGCCAGGCCGTACCCTGCTCTAGCACGGTGACGTTCAGCCGGCCCCGCTCGAGGTACACGGCGTTGATGTCGGATATCTCCAGTTCCCCCCGGGCGGAGGGGCGCAGTCGGCGGGCGATGTCCACGACCTCGTTGTCGTAGAAGTAGAGACCCGGTACCGCGTACGAGGACCTGGGCCGCTTCGGCTTCTCCTCGATCGAGGTGACTGTGCCCCGTTCGTCGAACTCGATCACGCCGTACGCGGTAGGGTCCTTCACCCGGTGGGCGAAGATCCAGCCGCCGGTGATGTCATGCCGGGCTCGCAGCTGGTGGCCGAGCCCGACGCCGTGAAATATGTTGTCGCCCAGAATCAGCGCCACCGAGTCGTCGCCGATGAACTTGGCGCCGATCAGGAATGCCTGCGCGATCCCTTCGGGGTGTTCCTGGGCGGCGTACCCGAGCCGGATCCCCCATTGCGATCCGTCGCCTAGAAGTCGCTGGAACTGATCCTGTTCGTACGGTGTCGTGATGATCAATACCTCTCGAATGCCCGCATTGATGAGGGTACTCAACGGGTAATAGACCATGGGTTTGTTGAACACTGGCATGAGCTGCTTGGAAACCGCCTGGGTGATGGGCCGCAAACGCGATCCGGTGCCACCGGCGAGAAGTATGCCGCGCATACCCGGCAGCATAGGCACAAACAACTGCCGCAGTACACGCACCCAGAGCCAGATTCCAGCGCCGCACAAGTGCGCCGCGACCGCGCGTCGAGCCGATGACAGCAGTCTCTGCGGACATGAGGATTCTCATCACTGGCGGCGCCGGATTCATCGGTTCCCATTTCGTACGGAATTTACTCTCAGGGCGCTTTCCGGAGATCTCGGAACCGAAAGTCACCGTACTGGACGCCCTCACTTATTCGGGCACGCTCACCAATCTCGAAGCGGTGGCTGATCATCCCGGATTCAGCTTCGTCCGAGGTGACATCCGGAACGTGGAGCTGGTGAACTCCGTGCTGCCCGGACACGACACGGTGGTGCACTTCGCGGCCGAGTCCCATGTGGACCGATCGATCCACGAGTCGCTGCCCTTCGTCACGACGAACGTCACGGGCACGGGCGTCCTGCTGGACGCCACGCGGAACCATGGGATCGGCCGCTTCGTGCACGTCTCCACCGACGAGGTGTACGGCTCCATCGCGAGCGGCTCGTGGCGCGAGGGGCAGCCGCTGGCACCCCGTTCGCCCTACGCGGCGAGCAAGGCCGGCTCGGACCTGCTGGCGCTCGCCCACCACCGCACCCACGGCCTGGACGTCGTGGTGACCCGCTGCTCCAACAACTACGGGCCACACCAGTTCCCGGAGAAGGTCGTGCCCTTCTTCGTGACCCGGCTGCTGGCCGGGCGGAACGTTCCGCTGTACGGCGACGGCGGCAACGTACGCGACTGGCTGCACGTCGACGATCACTGCGCCGGCATCGAGCTGGTGCTGCGCCGCGGCAGGTCCGGGGAGGTCTACCACATCGGCGGCGGAACGGAACTGACGAACCGTGAGCTGACCGACCGGCTGTTGCGGGCCTGCGGCGCGGACTGGGAGCGGGTGCGGGCGGTCGAGGACCGCAAGGGACACGACCTCCGTTACTCACTCAGCATCCGCAAGATCCAGGACGAGCTGGGCTACCGGCCCGCGATCCCCTTCGAACAGGGACTCGCCGCCACCGTCGACTGGTACCGCGACAACCCGTCCTGGTGGGAGCCCCTGCTGGACCAGGCGGCGCTGCACGTGTGACCGGGGTGTGCCGGCCCGGGGCGGCCCCGGCCCGGCCACCCGGGGTGCCGTGAGGGTACCGAACGTCAACAATTTAAAATGCCCCCATCGGCTCCCGCAGCCCGGCCCTTCTCCTTCAAGGGTGAGTAACGGGACTCGAACCTGTTTCGTATTCCGATCGTG
>NZ_JBIBHR010000036.1:0-12020 GCF_042957125.1 Streptomyces sp. NPDC008125 | reverse complement strand
GCCCACGCCCCCCCACCCCCGGGGCTGGTGGGCCCCCGCCGGGGGGGGGGGGCGGGGGGCCGGGGGGGGGGGGGGGGGCCGGGGCGGGGGGCCGCGGCCCCCCCCCCACCCCGGTCAGCCGGCCCGGGGCACGGAAAGCTCCGGCAGAACCTTCTCGGCCAGCAGGCGCAGGGTCGTGGCCGCGTCCTCGAAGGACAGGTGCCCCGAGTGGACGCCGAGACTGAGAGTGATGTCGTCGCCGTACCACTCGGCGATCGTCTCCAGCTGGCCCCGTACCGTGTCCGGCGTGCCGACCAGCAGCTTGTTCGTGGCCACCTTGGCCTCGAAGTCGGAGCCCCGGGACAGCTTCTCGGCCAGTTTGTCGTACCCGGGGTAGGCGGAACTCGACACCTTCCGCCAGGAGTCGACCGCGGTCCGGAACGACGCCGTGTTGCGCTCGTCGTCCATCCGCCCCGCCTTCCGCGCCCGCTCGGCGTCCTCGTCCACCACCGTCGGATAACTGAGGTGGATCTGCGGCGCGCCCCGGCCCGCCCACTCGGCGCGGAAGAGACACAGTCGCTCCTCGAGGCCCTCCCGGGACATCGCGTTCGGCACCGTCTGAAGATGGTGGCCGCGCCTGGCGGCTTCGGCGACGGAGTCCAGACTCTGCGCGGTCGTCACGAAGACAGGCGGATGCGGCTGCTGCACCGGCCTCGGCAGCAGGGTCACCGGACCGAACCGGTGAAACTCCCCGTCCCACACGACATTCTCCTCCGACCACAGTTTCTGAATGGCCGCCACATTCTCGGTGAACCGCCTTCGGCTCTCGTCGATCGGAACGCCGAATGCCTCGAACTCGTCGGGCAGAAAGGCCCGGCCGAACGCCGCGTCGAGCCGCCCGGCGGAAATATTGTCCAGCATGGCGAGTTTTCCGGCCAGTTTCACCGGGTGCTGGAACGCCGGAATGGTGGCGCTGGTCCCCAGCCGGATCCGCCTGGTGCGGCCCGCCGCTGCGGCGAGAAATGTCGTGGCGTCCGGACTGTATCCGCCGTAGGCGAAGAAGTAGTGCTCGACTATCTTGACGTGGTCATAGCCGAGTTCTTCCGCCAGGTGGACGAGTCGCAGGCATTCGTCGAAATACTGGTCGGCCGGCTTGTCGGCCGGACCGACGGTCGGGAAGAAGACGATTCCGATTCGCATGTCAGTGCTCCAGCGGGTCGATTCCGATGTTTCGATGGCGTACGAGCCAGCGGTCGCCCTCTCTTACGAGTACGTCCCGGCAGACGACGTGCGCGAAGATGTCCGGCCGCTGGCCGAGGGGCGCGCGCATGGCCAGCGAGTAGTACCGGGTGCGCAGGGTTCCGTCCGGCAGCGGGGTGACGGCGAGGTTGTTCACCCAGTGCCGCATGACGGTGCCCGCCTCGGCGAGTGCCGCCGTTCGTTTGGTGATCGAGGCGCGGATGGCCTCCCGGCCGCGCAGCACGTCGGTCCGCCCCGGCTCCTCGAACACCGCGTCCTCGGTGTAGGCGTCGGCCCAGGCGTCCGGCTCCCGGTCGTCCATCAGAACCATGTGCCAGGCGTAGAACTGGGTTATCTCCGCGTAGAGTTCGGCGGTCGCGTACATTCATATGCCCTTTCTCTCAAGGCCGTTGGGGCTGTTGCCGGTGGAGCGGCTGGGACCGGCCGGGCAGTCGGTGGGATCACCCAGCCGCCCCCAGCAGGTGGCCGCCGTACGCGCCGCCCGCCGTCTCAAAGCGCAGGGCGATATGACTCGCCACGCAGTGCACGTCCCGCCATACGCGCTGGAGCGGGTCGTCCTGTGCCTGTGCGCCGGAGCCTGCCGTGCGGAAGAGCCGCTCCACCGCGTCGACCAGTTGGTCCACGGCCAGCGCGCAGTCCCTCGGTGCACGGATTCGTTCGCTCTCGCTGCCGGGACCGTCGTCGCCCGTCCGCGCCGCCCGGTCCAGCAGCAGGGCCGCGCTCTCAATCTCGCCCTCGGAGCGGGCCAGCACACCGCGCACCCACGGGTCGTCCCGGGGCGCGGGCCGGCCGTTGCCCGGCTTGCCGCTCATCCGCGCCGACCAGGCCCGCGCGGCCGCGCGGGCCGCGCCGAGCGCGGGGGCGGCGAAGAGCGTGCCGCTGACCGTGCGCAGCCTGGCGGTGTGGCACCTCGCGTCGGAGCCGACGGCGCGGCCCTGCCAGATATCGTCCCGCGCCACGGACCGGTGCGCTGGGACGAACACGCCGTCCACGACGAGGGTGTTGCTGCCCGTGGCCCGCAGGCCGACGTTGAACCAGGTGTCCGCGACCCGGTAGTCGCGACGCGGTACGGCGAAGAACCTGGCCACCTGCCGCTCCCCTTGGGGCACCAGAGCGCATACCAGCGTCCAGTCGGCGAAGTCCACGCCGCTGACCAGCGGCCACTCCCCGGTGAGCTGCCAGCCGCCGTCGGCCGGCAGCGCGCGCCCGGTGGGGTTGAGCGCCCCCGCGATCACTGTGTCGGCGCCGGCGGACCACAGCTCGCGCTGTCCTTCCTCGGGAAGGTAGACGCCCATCCGCGCGGCGCCCGCAGTGACCGCGGCGATCCAGGCGGCCGAGGTGCAGCCCTCGCCCACCGCGGACACCGCGTCCAGCAGTTCCACGAATCCTCCGGACCGACCGCCCCAGCGGACCGGTACGAAGTGCCGGGCGAACCCAACCGCGACCAGTGCCTCGACCACCTTGTCCGGCAGCCGCCGTGTGTGGTCCGCGGCAGTGGCGTGGCGGGCCGCCAGCCCGGCAGCCTCCCGCACCTCGTGGAACGTGCCGGTGGGGATAAGTACGGAGCCGGACATGGACGCTGCCTCCTTGCCGCGGGAGCTACGCGTGGCCAGGGCGGCCGGGCCCGGTCCCGCACACCGGTGCCTCAACCTCGCCGAATGGGCTGGAGTGGCATTCGGGATCCTCTGGAGCGCCGCTTGATCGCACGACGGGGCGCGATCAACCGGTGACCCCTCGGTGACGGAAAATCGCCGGAGACAGAGCCGGGCGCGAGCACCTTCACCCATACTCATTCCTTCAGCTACCAACTACTCTTAAGATCAGCGGGGTTGAGAATGAGTACGGACCGACTCAGAGTCACAGTGGTCGTCGGAAGTGTCCGAGCGGGCCGCTTCGGGGACACGGTGGCCCGCTGGGTAACCGAGCAGGCGGAACACCGCGACGACCTGGAGGTCAGCGTCGTCGACCTCGCCGAACCCGCCGTCGCGGCGGAACTCGCTCTGGACTTCGCCGGGGGCACCGCTCCGGAGGGCGCACCATCCTTCCGGCAGCGGCTGGCGGGGGCCGACGCGTTCGTCGTCGTCACCTGCGAGTACAACCACGGCTATCCGGCCTCTTTGAAACTGGCCATCGACTCGGCGAAGGAGGAGTGGTACGCCAAGCCCGTGGGCTTCGTGTCGTACGGCGGCCTGGCCGGCGGCCAGCGCGCGGTCGAGCAACTGCGTCAAGTTTTTCCGGAGCTGCACGCCGTCACCATCCGGGAGACCGTCAGCTTCCACCAGTACTGGGAGCAGTTCGGCGAGGACGGGCAGCCGCGCGACCTCGAGGCCGTGAACAAGGCCGCGAACGTACTGCTCGACCAACTGGCCTGGTGGGGCGTGTCCCTGAAAGAAGCCCGGGCCAAGCGGCCGTATGCCGGCTGAGCCCGGCTGGCCACGAAAGGCGCACAGACCCGGATCGCGGCCACCCGCACGAGACCGATCCCCTGCCGACGCCCGCCCGGTCAACGACGGTCCCTCCGCGCCCGGATCGCCCGGCGACTAGCCGACCAGCGCCTGGCCCCCGTGTTCCGGCCCTTCGAGATCCGGGTCGCCGCTCAGGATCGCCCGGTGCAGGCGCTGGAGCCGGGGTGTGGGCTCGACGCCGAGTTCGTCGCTGAGCCTGCTGCGCAGGCGGCGGAACGCCTCCAGCGCGCGCCAGGGACTGCCCGAGCGGTAGAACGCGGTCATCAGCTGGGCGCACAGGTTCTCGTTGAGCGGGTAGCGGGCGGTGAGCATCCGCAGCTCCGCGATGAGCGGGGTGAAGGCGCCCAGGCGCAGATCCGCCTCGATCCGCTCCTGGAGCACCTGGAGCCGGGTCTCCTCCATGCCGATCACCTCGAGTTCCAGCACGGGGCCGACCGGAACGTCCGCGAGGGCCGGTCCACGCCACAGCTCCAGGGCACGGCGGAGCAGGGCCGAGGCGGTCCGCGCGTCGCCCGCCTCCAGCGCGAGGTGGCCGCGGGCCGCGAGGTCCTGGAAGTCGGCGCAGTCGTAGCTGCCGACGACGGGAGTGAGCCGGTAACCACCGTAGGAGGTGGCGAGGACGTCCTTGGAGGACAGCTGGGCGTCTGCGGGGATCGCTGCGGCGATGAGACGCCGCAGTTGGAGGATGTAGGTCTGGAGTGTGGTGGTGGCGCTGCGGGGCACCGTGTCGCCCCAGATCTCCTCCATCAGCGAAGCGACCGGGACGGCTCGTCCCGCTCGGAGCGCCAGCAGGGACAGGACTTGCCGGGGCTTACCGGCCGTGGGGACGATGGAGGTGTGGTTGTGTTCGACGGACAGTGGACCCAGAACTCCGATGTTCACTTGGTGTCTCCAGTGGATGGTGAACTGAGGTGTGCTCGGATGTGTCTCGTGTGAATTGCTTTCGCAGCCTGTCATGCACCCCATCCGTATCCCCAGGGCGTACCGCACCACTAGTCCCCTGAAATTCTCCGGTCCGGCATGTGAGTTCCTCACATCCGCGCACCACGGCGCGGTGGTGCGCTTGAACCGGGACGTGTCGTCATGTCCCGAGCGGCAGTCCGGACAGTCTTCTGTCGCATGCCGAAGGAGCATGGTCTCCATGAGTGGATGCCGCCGATACACCGCGGTCGATCGATACGCCCTGGGCCTCACCCTTGCGGTCCATTGTGCGGTGGCGGTTGCGGCGGTGCGCCATCTGACCCTCACCCTGCCCGCCGCCGCGGCGGCGGGAGCGATCACGAGCTGTGTGGTCGTGACCGTCGCGCTGGCCGCGTTACACGTACTGCACATCAACCTGGCCGTCATGCCCGTCCGGCCTCGCTGGAGATACCTTTCGTTGAGTGCGCAGGCGCTGCTCGCCGTCGGCCCGATGCCGTACTTCGGGCTCGGCTGGGTGGGCATGACCGGCCTCTTCATCGGCACGGCGCTCCCCTTGTGCGGGTCGCCGGCCCGGGTGTTCCTGCTGAGTGTCGGCGTGGCCGTCACGACGGCCGATGCCTCGTGGCACACGCACTCGGCGCCGCACGCGCTGGCCGCGGCCACCGTGACCCTGCTGGGCGCGCTGGCCGTGGCGCCGCTGCCCCACCTCGCCAGGGGCGGGGCCCGGTTGCGGCAGGCGGTGCTGGCCGCCACGCGCAGTGCCGAGGCCAGGGAACGGCTGCTGATCGCCCGCGACCTGCACGACCTGCTCGCCGGGCAGCTGGCCACCGTGGCGCTCAAGGGCGAGCTGGCCGGGCGACTGATGGGCCGGCACGACGACCGGGCCCGGGCGGAGCTGGCAGACATCGTTCGGCTGTCCCGGGACACCCTCACCGATGTCCGTCAGCTGGCCCGCCGCTACCGCGACCTGGACCTGGCCGATGAACTGGCCAACGCTCAACTCCTGTTACGGCACGCGGGAATCATCGTGCGGACCACGACGGCCGAACAACTGCCCCTCAAGTGCGAGGTGGCGACAGTACTAGGGGCCGCGCTCCGGGAAGGCGTGACGAACATCCTCCATCACAGCGACGCCTCCGTCTGCGAGATAAGCATCCTGCGGCAGGACGGTGGCATCACTCTCTCCCTCCACAACGACGGAGTGGGACCACCCAAGGAGTCCTCCCCGCTGTCCGGCAGCGGCCTGGGCAATCTCACCGCCAGAGCCACTAGCGTGGGCGGCAGCGTGGAGGCGACGCGGTCGGTGGACGGCTGGTTCCGGCTCACCGTGAAGTGTCCTCAGACATCTCGGACAGCCATCCCAGTTCCCGGGCGATACGGACCGCGTCCAGACGATTCCGCGCCCCTATCTTGCTGACCGCGCTACTCAGATAGTTGCGGATCGTTCCGATCGACAGCTGGGTGCGCTCGGCGACGGTACGGGTCTCCCACCCCGCGGCCGCCAGCCGCAGGATCTCCAGCTCCCTGAGCGTCAGCGGGTTGGCCCGCGCCTGCCAGGCGTCCACGACGAGCGTCGGGTCGAACACCCGGCGCCCTGTGGCCACCTTGCGGATCGCCTCGGCCAGTTCCGTCGGCGGGGCTCCCTTGAGCAGATAGCCCCACACACCGAGGTCCATGGCGCGCCGTACCGTGCCCGGCCGGTCCAGGCTGGTCAGCAGCAACGTACGGCAGTTCGGACAGTGTTCGTGCAGTTGGGCGGCGACATCGAGACCGTCGCTGTCGAGAAGGTTGATGTCGATGACCGCGACGTCGGGGCGATGCTCCCTGACGAGGGCCAGAACGTTCACGCCCTGCCCTGTCTCCGCCACGACCCGGATGTCCGGTTCGGTGCCCAGCAGCGCGACCAGCGCCGCCCTTATCAGATGTTCGTCCTCCGCCAGTAAAACGCGTAACACCTCCACCAATCCCCCAAAGACCGGTACCCCGAGAACTCGCCTACCCACCACATACTAATTTTTTGTTGAACCCTGTAGAGCCAGAGCGGCGTGCCTATTGCTCAAGCGGGCCTCCACCCACGCAGCTGACTATGGGTGAGATTGAAAATGCTCTCCAGGAGGTCCACATGCGCGTGCGGTACCGAGGGAAGAAACCTCTGCTCCAAGAGGTCGGCGAGGGAGTCCTCGCCTATCTCCAGCCCGACGGGGGCTGGTGCCTGAATAACGCGGGTCTGATCGTCTCGGGCGGACAGTCCGCCCTGGTGGACACCGCCGCAACCGAATCCCGTTCCCGGGCGCTGCGCGAGGCGGTGGAGACGGTCATCGGAGGCGGGCCGCGTTTCGTGTTCAACACCCACTTCCACGGCGACCACACCTTCGGCAACTTCGTCTTCCCCGAGGCCGTCGTGGTCGGGCACGAACGGGTGCGGACGGAGATGGCGCAGGCCGGCACACATCTCACGGGCCTGTGGCCGGAAGTCTGCTGGGGCGATCTCGAGGTGCGCCTGCCCGAACTCACCTTCCACGACCGGCTCACCCTGCACCTGGGCACCACCCGCGTCGAGTTGTTGCACCTGGGGCCGGCCCACACCGCCAACGACACGGTGGTCTGGCTGCCGGACCAACGGGTGCTGTTCACCGGCGATCTGGTGATGTCGGGGGTCACCCCGTTCTGCCCCATGGGGTCGGTCGCCGGCTCCCTGGAGGCGCTGGAGACCCTGCGCGCGCTCCATCCGCGCACCGTCGTCACCGGCCACGGTCCGGTGGCCGGTGCGGAGGTCTTTGACGAGACAGAGGGTTACCTGCGCTTGCTCCAGCGGCTGGCCCGGGACGGTCTCGCCGCCGGGCTCACCCCGGTGCAGATCGCCCGCGAAACGGACCTCGGCCGGTACGCCGACTGGCTCGACGCCGAACGCCTGGTGCCCAATCTGCACCGGGCCTGTGCCGAGGCGCGGGGAGAGGCTCCGGGGAGCCCCGTCGACATGAACGCGCTCTTCGCGGACATGGTGGAGTTCCACGGCGAACGCCCGGTCTGCCGCGCCTGACCCAGCGGACGGGCCGTCCGCCGGGCTCGGCGCGGAAGCCCGGCCACCCCTCCCGCCCTGCGCCGAAGGCCGCCCGGGGTTCATGCCCGTGCGGCCGGTTCGGCCGCCCCGTCCCAGGCGGTGAACACCCCACGCTGGTAGAGCACGGGCCGCCGCGGGTGGACCCGGACCTGCTCCATCCGTCCCAGCAGGACACAGTGATCGCCTGCTTCCAAGGCGCGCGCAAGGGTGCACTCCGCGGTGGCGAGGACTCCGTACTCGATGAGCGGTGCGCCACCGGCGACTTCGGAGGGCGACCACGCCACACCGTCGAACTTGCGCTCCGACCGGCTCGCGAAGACACGCGCCAGCTCTTCGCCGTCGTCGGCCAGTAGATGCACGGCGAACCCCCCGGCCGCCAGCAGCACGGGCAGGGTGCGCGACCGTTCGTCCGCGCACACCAGCAACAGCGGTGGATCGGCGGAGACCGCGCAGAGCGCGTTGCAGGTGAAACCCTGCGGTACCCCGTCCCCGTCCACCGCAGTCACCACCGCGACGGCGGACGGGATCGAGCCGAAGAACGACCTGAACCCTGTCTCGTCCATGGGCATGCCACCTCACCAGCACCGCGTCCGACGGCCGGGCGGGCCCCGACCAGCCTCAGACTTTCGTCCCGTTCGCTGGAGGGCGGCTGGACCTGTGGTCGATGTGGGGCTCATATCAACCGGCATGCTTCGTGTGTCGCTGGGTAGCCGCGCGGCCGTGGCTCCAGCACTTGGGAACGGCTCAGCTTGAGATAAAATCTCAGGTCGCGTGGCGGTAGGTGTTCAAGTCTCCTCACATGGGGAAACACTGGACACCGCGACGGCCGCGCGCTGATTCTCGGGTGGTGAAGAGGGGCCCCCGGGGTGCGGTCTCTTCTCGGCTGTGTCTCATACGGCCTGTGTAGGGCCTGCGGTGGGCTGTCGCCGCCGGATAGGCCCGTCCGCCCCACCCAGTGGTGCAGTAACTTCGAGGCCGGTCCCGCTGTCCGGCCTGGCGGCTGCCGACCGCACAGCGGGCTTGTGCGGTCAGGCTCGTCGGCGGAACCAGCCGCGGCCCCGGACCAGCTCGGGGTCGTCCTCCGGCTCCGGCGCGGCGGCCGCGAGGCGGGCGGCTTCGGTGGCGGCCTCCTGGCGGGCGATGTCGTCGGCGCGGCACGGGCCGCACACGGACTTGTCCCCGGCCCGTACGGCGGTCCGGTTCACGGTGCTCTCCTCCCAGCGCTCGTCGGTGAACTTCCACCCGCACCGCGTGCACGCCGGGCGCTGCGCCTCCCGCTCAGCGGCACGGCGCTGTTTGTCCTCCGCGCTGGCGCGGGCCTCCTGGGCGCGGCGGAGGGCGTGGCCGTCGGGGTTGTCGAGCGCGTCCGTCAGCGTCTGCTCATGCTCGCGTCCCAGTCGCCTCCAGACCGCCGCGCCGGCGCCGTGCTCCTGGAGCTGCTCCAGGGTGGTGACGACGACGGGCACCGTCTTGGTGTAGTCGCGCGCGGTGATGGCCTTCTCGTAGAGGGAGTCGTACCGGCGCGGCGCCCAGCAGGCGCGGCCGTCCTCCTCGAGGACCTTCACGGTGTTGGCGACCTTCGCCTCGGTGGTGTCGGCGAAGACGAACGCGAGGGGCACCAGGCCCTCCCGGCCGGTCGGCGGGTAGAACCTGCGCCACAGCCGCTTGTCGTGGTCGACGTGCTCGATCGCGTCCGGCCGCGAGCGGACCAGGTCGACCTTGTTCTTGGCCGCGTCCTTCGGCAGCAGCCGGCCCCACTCCCAGTACCGGCGCAGCTTGGCCACCAGCTCGTGCGCGTCCTCGGTGCGGCGGTCGACCTCCACCAGGAGCACCGGCACCCCGGCCTCCGGCGCCCGCACCACCAGGTCGGCCCGCTGCACGAAGCTGTTCCCGAGCCGGTGCCCGATCTCGGTCTGGAAGCCGAGCCGGTGGCCGATCCCGGCGCGGTGGAGTTCGGCGGCCGTCGAGGTGACCGCCGCGGCGTGGTCGTCGTAGCCGGTGCCGAGCAGTTCCCCGGTGTCCGGGGCGTACTCCTGCTTGCGCAGCGCCGAGACGCGTATGCCCTTCGGCTCCAGCAGCTGCTTGGCCTCGCCGTGTCCGCGCGTCGTCAGCACCCACACCTGGCGCTGGTCCTCCTGCACCGACTCGATCCTCAGCAGGTGGTGGTCCTCCAGATCCAGGAGGTTGTCCCGTACGAGCTTGTCGTGCCGGTTGCCGGGCCGGGTCAGCTTCCACAGTTGGTCGGGCGTAGCCCTCTGGAAGATCCCGAGTGCTTGCAGGAGCTCCCGGCGTCGAGGCTCGGTCGAAGTCCTCCGGTGCTTGGGCTTCCTCGCTACATCTACATAAGGGTTGTCGGCGCTGCGTCGACCCCCTGTCCGCCGGGTCTGACCTGCAAAAAACGCCCGGTCGCTGGGTGCGGGGCGCGGAGGGGGTGATGGAGGGGTCCACGGAGGGGGCCAGGTCGGGCTGGTCAGGGTACTGCTCGGGGTCGTCTGCGGACACAGGATGCTCCTGGAAGGCGGGGCGAGACCTATCTCGCCATTCACCTTCTATCGGTGCCGAATTCGGGGTCCGTGTGACACCGACCTCGGGAAACCCCTCCATCGTGACCGCATCGTGATCAACCAAGGGGGGAGAGCTCTCCCCCTGCCGACGGCCGGCCGCTGTCCACAGGGCAGCCGACGGAGGCTCCTTCCAAGGCCGCCGCGATCAGCGGGGCGGCCCGAACATGAGGAGCCATCCATGCCCGAAAACACCGTCACCGCGCAGCTCGCCCCGATGGAGCCGGAAGACGTCGTCGACGCCTTCGACTACATCCTGGCGATGCAGTCCGGCGACATCGACACCGCCTGCGCGGTCGCCGACGCCACGGGCCCGGAGCTGCTCCGGATGCTCCTGGACGTCGCCGCGCGCGTCTTCATCCCCATCACCGCCGTGGACGACCACGACGGGGAACCGTGCGCGCACTCCTTCCTGTCCGCCACGCTCGGGCGCCTGCTGCTGGAACTCCTCGCCGAAAAGGAGTGCCTGGCCGGTGCGCCGGGCGCCGCCAACCTCATCACCCGGTTCACCGAGAACATCCTCACCGAAGACCACGGCAACGTCGCCTACGTCCTGCGCCAGCTGGAGGCCGCCGCATTCAAGCAGGCGATGGAGGCGCACCCGTCCACCGCGTAGCCGCACCTCCAAAACGGCGGTGGTGCGGTCCGGCGCGCATCCCCGGCGCACCACCGTGATG
The DNA here is from genome assembly GCF_042957125.1 of Streptomyces sp. NPDC008125. Taxonomy (NCBI): domain Bacteria; kingdom Bacillati; phylum Actinomycetota; class Actinomycetes; order Kitasatosporales; family Streptomycetaceae; genus Streptomyces; species Streptomyces sp. NPDC008125. The sequence continues at coordinate 1,096 of NZ_JBIBHR010000036.1, read as the reverse complement.
CGCTTCGCGCGCACCCCCGCACCGCACCACCCGCACCTGGTGCGCACCATGGTCGAGTGGCGCGCACCGGGTGCACACCCCGGTCGCGCCGCACCGCACCGGACGGGGCGCCCGGGCGAGCGGATGCTGTAGCACACATCCCCTTGTCCGCGTCCTGACCGAAGGCCAGGACCGTGCCTGGCCGGGGAAACGGGGGGATGGCGGGACTGGTCCAGAAACGACGTGCGCCCCCCGAGAGCCGGACAAGGGGTCAGGCGACGGTGCGCGCACCGATGCGGCGCGGGGCGTCGAGCGCGCACGCGGGTGCCGGACAACGCCGGATGGTCCGCACCGGGCCGGTGCCGGGCGGCGGTCCCTGCGCCGGGGACCACGGCCGGCGCTCCTGCGGGTCCCGGTCCGGACTGCCCTGCGGGGTCTGGCTCTTTTCACGTCACCGGGAAGTCGTGAACAAAGCCAACAAGGCACCGGCTCATCACGTGAGTCGGTGCCTTGTTCACGCGCCAGAGCCGGGCCGTAGGGGGCGGCTCATTACGGTCAGGGTCTCAGGAACCTCAGCTAGACCAGCAGGCTGAAGACCAGACTTGCCAGCAGGAGTACCGCTGCAGCCACTCCTGCTGCTCTGTACTTTGTCTGCCTGTCGCTCCCCGTCTCATGCTTCAGGGAAAGGATCAGGAAGATCGCCATGGCGCCCCCGCTCCCTGCGATCAGCGCATATGCCAGTGTCTGCATGATGTGTACATCCTCTACGGGAGATTCAGCAATTTGCTGATGGAATGAGGCAGGCAGCGCCTTCCACCACCAGAGCGATGCCGATAGCCGCGCCCACTCCTGCTGCTACACCGACGATCACGGGGGAGGCAGCAACAAGACCGACGATGCCCGCCACAGCACCCACAGCACCGAGCGCGAAGTTCACGTACTCAAGCGGTGAGTTGTCGAGCCCCCCGGGATCGGTGCGGTTGATGGGGTCACCCGCGGCGTAGAGGTAGGTGTTGGCTTCCTGGCCGGAGGGGTCGGGTTGGGTGAAGCGGCCGAGGGTGGGGTCGTAGTAGCGGGCGCCCATTTTGTAGAGGCCGGTGGGGTCGGTGTAGGCGCC
>NZ_JBIBHR010000035.1:0-36670 GCF_042957125.1 Streptomyces sp. NPDC008125 | reverse complement strand
ACCGGCGGGGACTTCATGAAGTAGGAAGTCCGCTTCAGATTGCTTCATTTCACAAAGTGCAGCTCAGGCGCGGTGTAACTGCGACGAACCGCTTGGGAGATCACCCGCTGGGGAGAACTCTGGGAGAAAACCCGGTCCGCGTGCTCCTGGAGCAGGAGGTCCAGGACCCGTACGGGAGACCGAGGGGCAAGCGCCAGACGCTCCGTCAGGGACGCTTCCCACATACCGGTGAGACCGGCCAGCATCCTCGCACGCATGCCGGGGGTCACGTGCCGGTACCGGGCCGACACCGAACCGTCCTCGTGCCCCATCCTCTGATCGATCAACTTCTTGGGCGTCCCCAGGTCCTCCAGCCACGTCGCGTGGCAGTGCCGGAGACCGTGCACCGTGAGGCCTGCCGCGACCGGCGCCCAGCAGGCGTCCGCGTGCTCGGAGGAGTACCGCCCTCGGGTGACGACGCCGGGCCACGGAGACCCGTCCGCGACGACGCACACCGGGTGCGCTGGATTGGTCCGCCCCTTGGCGGGGAACCACCCCGAGGCCGCCGGCTCGAACGTCTGGTGACGGTGGGCATTCCGCGTCCAGTGAGGGTGTGTGGCGCTCGGCGAGAAACACCCGAGCGTCTCCATGGCCGCAACGACGCGCCTCCGAGACACGTCAGTCGCGTCCATCGGACGGTCGCGCACTCGCTTGACGGTGGACGCAGACACCCCTGCACATTCCGCGATCCTCGCGTTCGTGACGCGCTCCACCGGGGCCGCCGACCAGAAGAGGGAACGCACGCCGTGGCACGTGCACCCAGCCTCAGGTGCCCGAGTCTTCTGTCCGGCAAGGAGCCTGCCGAGAAAAGGCGGCAGATCGATAACCCGGTAGCTGTCATCCTTCGGCGGGCAGAGCTCCCACGTTCCGTCGTTGAGCTCGTACAGCTGCTGTTGGATGTCGATGGTCGACGCCCGCACGTACTGGCAGTCAAGCCCAACGACTTCACCCCAACGGGCCCCCGTGTACGCGATCGTGACGTCCTGGACGAACTCGTCGTCGCGGCCCGACAGGATGGACGCCCGCTCGGCGACGAGGAGAGCTCCCAGGGGGCTCGTGATCACCTTCTCGGGCCCGCGGGCACGGCTACGCCCCGCCCGACGACCGCGGCCCCGTCGCTGCGCCGCCGGGTTCGCCTTCATCTCCTCGATGTCCTCGACCGCGTCCTGCAGGATGAGGTGGAGGACGCTCCGATACGTCTGGATGCTGGTGGGGGCGTACCCGGCGGCGCGCTGTTCCTTCGCCCATGCCTCTACGTGGGCCCGCGTGATCTCGGTAATGATCATTTCGCCGAAGAACGGCAGCAGGTGGCCCTGGATGTGGCTCGGGTAGTTTTGCATCGTGCTCGCTGCCAGGTCCTGCGTGGCCCACCACGTCTGGACGTACTCGCCGAACGTTGGCGCCACCGTCCGAACGACGGGTGCGCCGGCGGTGCGGACTGCCGCTTCCGCTTCGTTCGCTGCTTGCACCGCCGCGCGCTTGCCCGTGTAGCGGATCGTGTTGCCTTGCTCGTCCTTGACGGTGCCGTACTCGCCGTCACGGATCTTGTAGCGGGCCCGGAAGTACGAGCCGCGGTTTTCGGCGTATCCCATTGCGTCCCCCTGAGACGCGGTGGTGTCCGCCGGGGAGAGGGAGTCAGTGTTGCTGCATCCCGAACAGGGCGGTCGGCTCCGCGTCGTCTACGGTCGAAAGATCCACGATTTCGCCGTTCCAGAGCTGGAACAGCGGTACAGCCTCAAGTGCGCTGGAGGTCGCGGCGGTCAGCGCTGCAGCGTGCTCGGGCAGGAAAATCCCGCGGTTCAGCACGTACGTCATGCCGCCGCGGTGGGACTTGATGAACCCGGTACCCGGGATGTCGCTCTCTGCCAGCCGAAACGTGATCACTGCTACCCCTGTCGCATGCCGAACGCATATTCGAATCGCTGTCCGGTCACCCTACATATGCGGGGCGTGATCATGAACTGATATGGAGGGCGTCATTCCCGGTGGTGGCGCGCCCGCTCGTCCGCCTCGATCATCGCCCGCCAGCGTCGCGCGTCCTCGGGGCCCATACCGGCGAGGTGACCCACGATGACCCGCACGTCCGCGCTGAAGTGCGTCAGCTCGCTGCCCTCGTACTCCAGAAACTGCCTCGCGGCCGCGAGCTTCACCACGGACAACGGCTTCTCTAGAGCGGCCGCGATGGCCACAAGGCGCTCCGGCGTGGGCGCGGTCGAGACGGCGTTGGTCGCGAGCTTCTGAAAATAGGGCTTACTCAAGGGGACGCCGGCCCTCGCGGCCCTGTCCGCCATGTCCGCGTACGAGATCCCGCCGTCGTTCACCGCCCGTACCAACTGGCTCAATGCATCGGAGTCCATTTCCCCTGCTAGGCGTGGAGGGATGGCGGCGTCCGAGTCGTGTCGTGGCCGTGTCGGCTCTCCCATGTCTGCCTCTCCGCGCCTCCCGGCGCCTGCTGCGACTGTCTCACTCGTGCCCGCCATGCTCTCAGGGAACGGGCAGGTCAGCGAGACCCACCATTCCAATCCACATACGAATCGTCTACATCCCACGGTAGTCGTGAGGGCGTCTTCACCGAAACCCCACAAGGCTCGTTCTGATCTGTAGACGATTCGACTACATCTATGCTTAGGTGTTCCCGAACGTAGCCACCTCGTACGGATCTGGAGCCACCTTGTCTGTCCGCTACAAGCTCCGCGACCGGGGTGTCCTCCGATACGTCATGGAGCACCCCGGTCGCGGCGCGCCGTACAGCGTGCGGACGCTAGCGGAGACGTCCGGCGTCTCCCCTGGCAACGTCGGACACCTTGTCTCGGGCCGTCTCGCCACGCTGGAAGTCGGCCAGGCACACGCACTCTCGGAGGCGCTCGGCGTGGCCGTCCTGGTCCTTTTCGCGCCGCCATCGTCTCCGAAACAGAACGAACCGGATCCGAACGAGGAGCACACGCAAGACGGGAGCAGCCAATGGCAACAAGCGCGGTCTCACCCGCACGTGTGACCCAAATCAGAGATGCGGCGTCCCGACCGGGAGCCGATCTGCCGCGGCTCTTCACGCCCGAGGACGTCGCCGACGCCCTGCAGGTCTCCGCGTGGTGGGTGCGCGACCAGGCGCGCCGCAAGCGCGTGGACGCCACGAAGGTCGGCGGTAGCTGGCGCTTCACCCGGGCTCAGTTCGACCAGCTGCTGATCCACCACGCCTCACCAGCTGTGCCCGAAAGCACCGCGCCTCCCCGCCGGTCGCAGAGCGCACCGTCGCAGCCACCGCTGCTCGTGCCTCGGCTGCCTGGCCGGATGCGCGGCTAACGAAAACAGGGCCCCGGACCATGCCCGGTCCGCGGCCCCACCGGATCACCTCACCAGAGAGGCTCACCGTGACCACCCAGCTTATCGAGCCGTCCGTACAGGTCGGCACTGCAGAACCCGAGCCGTCGTGGCGCGTCTCGCAGCGCGCGGCGTCCGCCGCCCTGCTGGCCGTTTCCGCGTCGGTGCCGGCCGCTCCTTACTGCGCGGAAGCGTCTCTCATGCACGCCAGCGTCTCGGACTACCGGGCGTTGCTCCACTACATCGACGCCGCGTCGGTGCTCGCCATCGCCAGCGCGTACGACGCCGAGGTTCTCCGGACGCAGCCGCGCGGCTCGACCTCCTCGGTCACGTACACCACCGACTTCACCCTCGACGGCGTGCGGGTGCGCGTGGTCGCCGTCGTGGCCGAGGCGTCCGAGACGGTGGCCAGCTGATGCAAGAGCACATCACCCGGGCACTCCTCGCCCTGGTCCCCGGCGCCCGGTGGGCCGCGACCCGCGTCACGGTGGAGCACGCGTACACCCAGCTCGACGTCCAGTCCCGCGACACCTGGTCCGGCAGTGTCGACGGCCTGGCCGCCCGCCTCGCGGACGCTCTCAGCACGGAGAAGGACATCCCGGCCGGGACGGCGTCCACTCCGGCTGTTCGTCCGATCCGTACGGCCGTCCTCGTCGCCCTGGCCCGGGCGCTCCGTGACGACGCCACCGCCGACGATGCGCTGAACGGCCTCGCCGAGCTCGGCGAGGCCGTGGCGGCAGACGCGCCCGAGGAGGCGGTGACCGCGTGGGCGGACGCCGTCGCGCATCTCGCCCGCCTGGACGACGCCGTTCCCGCGTCGGACGGCGGCTACGTCTACCGCGCCGAGCACGACGCGATCCACATGGGCCACTACGCCACGGCGGCCGCTGCCCGCGCGCACTGCGAGGGCGCCCTGAGCGACGAGCACCCGGCGGGAACCACGCTCACCTTCGACTGGCTCGGCGGGGACGACCCCGAGGACCCGGAGGAGCCGTTGGAGCTGGTCGCCACCGTGGCCGAGGGTCCGGAGACGACCACCGGCTACCTCGTGGTCCCCGTGCCCGTCGCCGCCGCGTACGACCCGGACGCCGACCAGTGACCGCGTTACTGACCGCTCTCTTTCTCTTCGGCTTGATCCCGGCCGCCGCGATCGCGGCCGGCTGGATCGCGGACCGCTACCTCACCCACCACCGGACCAGGGGGCCCCAATGACCTACGACGACCACGCCGAGTACGCCGACTACGACCCGCCGACCGCTGAGGAGGAGCGCACCGCCGTGCTCCTCCTGGACGCGGCCGACGAGGAGCGGCACGCCGCCGAGGAGCGCGCGGCCGCCGCCACCGCGCCCGAGGACGACGACGAGTGCGCCGCCGAGTTCATCGACGGCTCCTGGACGGACTGCGGGTGCCCGGAGTGCGAGGACCGCGCCGCCGAGGAGCTGGCCGAGGCCGAGTACATGGACGGGCGGTTCTGATGCCCGAGTGGGTTCTCATCACCCTCGCCGCGGTGTTGCTGACCGGGCTCCTGTGCTGGGTCGTCGGTGTCGCGCTCGGGGCCCTCGCCCTGATTCACGGGTTCGCCGGGCTCGGCCGTCGGGTGCGGGCGGCTCGCATCGCCCGTGAGGCGGCGTTCGCCCGGGAATCGACGGTCTGGGTCGCCTGCCACACCCCGCAGTGCGGACACATGGAGAGGCGGCACCGTACGACGGCGGCCGGGCTCGTGTGCACCCGCTGCGGCAACGTCCCCACGTCGTCCGCCCCGTGACCCCGCGCCGCCGCCGGCCGCCGCCGTGCGGTGATGTCGGCCTCCCCCACGGTCTGGCCCGCACCGTCCGGTACGTCATCGGCTGGCGATGCGACCGGCACACCCCCAACGCCCTGGCGGGCCGCCCGGAGCCCCCGCCGGGCCCCGGCTGGCCCGCCGGCAGCTACCTCTCGCAACTCACCACCGAACCTGAACAGGAAGCACCATGACGGTTCCGTCGCCCATGGACATCGCCGCCCGCGCCGCCGACCGGCGCGCCAACGCCGAGCTGATCGCCCGGCATCTGGCCCCCGGGGTTCTGGTCGGCCGGGAGAGGTTCCGGCGCGTGCACGCCCGGGCCGTCTGGGAATCGGCGCTGACGCCCCACTGCCGCCTCGTCGCCCTGGCCCTCGCTACGCACGGGAACTTCCGCACCGGGGAGATGCGCCACCAGCCGCGTCTGGCCGGGCTGGTGACCGCTACGGGCCTCTCCCCGGCACAGGTCGCGGTGGCGCTCAACGCCTTGGTGCAGCGCGGGTGGGTCTCTCGCACGGGCCCGCGCGCCTACGAGTCGGCCGACCTGCAGCCGCACATCCCCGCCGGTGCGCTCGCCCGGTACCGCGCCCGCCGCGTCGCCGACCGCATCGCTCGCGAGCACCTCGCCTCCGCCTGACCAACCCCCCTCCCCGGAGTCCCTGTTGACCGCCGCCCTTGCGCACGCAGCACCTGCTGCGGCTGCGCCGTGCCCGGAGCCGCCCCGCGCGGCCCCGGCCGCACGGCCGCGCACGGGCGGCGGTCTTCGTATCCGCGTGCCCCTGCGCCTGGTTGTGGGTGCTCAGTACGGCGATGCCGCCCTGAGCGTCTACATCAAGATCGCAGTACTCGCCCTGCGGCCTGAACTGTGCCGCGCGAAAGTCTCGGTCATCGCCGAGTACCTCGGCTTGTCCAAGTCGGCTGTCGAGCGCGCCCTGACGCAGCTCACGACGGCCGGCACCGATGGGGTCGCCGAGGTCCTCACCCGCCGCATCACGTCCCGCGACGGCGACGGCGAGTCCGCCCAACGCTGGGTCCGCCCGATGGACGACGACGAACTCTTCGTGTGGCTGCCCGCCCGGGCCGCGACGTCGATGGCGCCCCGCCAGCTGCGCCTGTACGCGGGCATCAGCTACGCCCAGGCCCGCCGCATCCCGCTGGCCCTCTCGGACCTGCAGGACCTCGTCCGCCACCAGTACGGCGACTCCGCCGGGGAGCCCCTCGGGGCCCGTCAGGTGATGCGGCTTCTGGACGACCTGGAGACGGCTGGGTGGATCACGGTCCACCGCCGCCAGGGACCGCGCGGCCGCCACGCCTACGAGGCCCACCTGCGCCCGCTGCGCCCGGTCCTGGACGACGCCGCCGACGCCGACGAGGTCGTGGTGGAGCCCGCCGCCACCACCACGGCCCCCACCGCGACTTCTGACATACATGACGGATCGGCTCCCCGCACCGCTGACGGATCCCCGTCAGTGGATGACACCACGACTGACCGACCCTTGAAGAGCGCGGGTGGTAGTGGGATCCGCCGTAGGCGAGTGACGGGTAGTTACCGGGCCGCCCCTGTGGAAAACCGCCCGGCCGGGCCGACGTACCACGGTGCGGGTCACGACGAAAAGCGCAGCAACACCAGCGGTGGCACGTACCGCGGGCCGGAGCTCCAGCTATCGCCCCGGGTGTGGCGGGTCCTCGAACCCGTACGCCACCACCTGCCGGAGATCAGCGCGTACGTCCTGCGCCGCATCGGCCAGGAGATCGGCCGCCAGCTGTGCGCCGGGACCGGCGAGGAGCGCCTGACCGACCGTCTACGCCTTCGCTACGCCACCACCACCGCCCCCCGGGACGTCGGCCGGTGGATCCTCGGCGCCGCCCTGGTCCGCCACGGCTGCTCCAACCTCCCGAGCTGCGAGTCCGGGTTCACCTGGACCACCGGCGCGCCCTGCCCCGGCTGCTACGACCCCGGGCACGACGACGGGCCCGCCATCGAGGAGGAGCCGCCGCCCGCCCGGGCGCAGCAGCCGGAGCCTCGACCGCCCGCACGGGAGCCGCGCGCATGGGTGCCCTGGCCCCCGCCGCCGGTACCCGACCCCGAGCCGCTCCCGGCCGACCCGGACGCGTCTTCGGACGCCGTCCGCCAGGCCCTCGCCGAGCACGGCGTGCCCGCCGCGATCCAGCTGTACGGCCGGGCTCGCGTCTGGCCGCTCCTCACCACCGACCCCGAAGGGACCCCCGCATGAAGCCATCGAGCCGCCACCTCGCCACGTGCCGCCGGTGCGGTGCGCCCATCTGCTGGGCCCTCACCACCGCGCACGGCCGCCGCCAGCCGATCGACGCCGCGCCGACCGACAAGGGAAACCTTGGCGTGATGCAGGGGCCGGACGGTGTGCTGTACGTCCGTACGATCACCGCGGCCCGGCCCGAGCTCCGCCCCGGCGAGTGGCAGGCGATGCCCCACCACGCCACGTGCATCACCCCGCCGCCGAGGCGCAGCAGCGGTACGGGGCAGAGGGCGCGGTCCGGGGTCCGGCCGGCCCCCTGGCAGGGGCGCCCGTGATCTCAGAGGACGCCGAGATCCTCGACCGGGTCCAGGAGGCGCGCGAGGAATTCCCCGACGGCACGTACGGGCGCACCCGCCCGCGTCCGCCGGGCCCGGACCCCGACGCCGTCGTGCACGTCCAGGACCTCCTGGACGCGCTGGCCGGGTGGCGGCTCGGCGACCGCGCCGACCGGCCGCAGCCGAGGCCCGTTCCGTGACGATCGCCGCGCTGCGCCGCCTCCTGGACGCCGAGCTCCCCGGCGTCCGCCGGCACCCGGCCCCCACCATTCCGCACACCGCCCACCGAAGGAGAACGACCATGCCCCCGATCCCCGCCCCTCGGCCACCGGACCCCACCGCGACCGACACGCCCGTTCCGATCGGGAAACTGGTCGGCTGGGCCCTCTCCCACACCACCCAGTCCACCGCGCAGAAGGGGGAGCGCGTCCACCAGCTGCTCACGGAGTTGCGCGCGCTGCACACCGCCGAGCAGCAGCTGGCCGCCGTCGACTCCGAGGAGCAGCAGCTGCTGCAGCAGCTCCAGGAGGTCCGCGCCCGGCGCGAGGAGCTGCGCCCGCGCCGGAAGCCGGCGCCCCGCGACTACGACTCCGCGACCGTCCGTGAGTGGGCGTCCGCGAACGGGCACGCCGTCTCCCCGGTCGGCGTGATCCCCACCGCCGTCGTGCAGGCGTGGCGCGCCGCTACGAAGGGCGGTGCGTGATGGCGGAGTTCGCCCGAGGGTTCCGTCTCCACCCCGCGCGCGACGGGGTGGTGTTGGACGGCTGCGAGTTCCCGGACGGCCGGGTGCTCGTCATGGACGACCCGGACTACGTGCTGACCACCGCCGCCCCGTCCCTGGACGCTCTGCTGCGCGGCGGGTACCACGGCGCGCGGGTCGAGTGGCCTGGTGACGGCTGCCCCGACTGCGCGGACTACCGCGCGCTGAAGGCCAGGGCGGAGTCCCCCGAGGCCGCCGTCGCTCCGCTCACCGCCCCCGCCGACCGGTCGGAGCCCACCGCCCGCGAACGCGTCGCGGCCGCGCTCTTCGAGCAGCACCAGCGCCAGCCATGGGCCATGGCGTACCCCGCCGACATCGAGGAGTACGGGTGGGACGCGGACACCGTCCTGGCCGTTTGTATCGCGACCGCGTGAGCCTCGCCCTCGTCATCAGCTGCGACCGCGCACACCACACCGGGACGTGCGCGGCGCAGCTCCATACCGGCACCGCCGTCGCGGCCGAGGCCCGCGCCGTCGCCGTACGGGCCGGATGGGAGAGCTGGGGCGACCAGCACTTCTGCCCCGGACACGCTGCCCGCCCACGGCGGCCGCCGCCGCCCGCCGACCTCTTCGCCTGCCGCACCACCTGACCGACCGCACGGAGCGCCCATGTCCACCTGCACCGTCTGCCAAACTGACGCCCCCGCCGACGCCTACCTGTGCGACGGCTGCACGTACCGGCTGCGGGTCCGCCTCCGCCAGGTCGTCGCTACCCTTCCGCTGCTGCGCGCCGCGCTGCGCCCCGACACCGGACCGGCGCAGCGCGGCGGGTCCGGCCGCGCGCACTCCCCGCTCCCCGTCGACGTTCGCGCCCTCGATCTCCTCGGCCCCGGGCACCCTGTGCCGATCGAGGACCCGCACGGCGACCAGACCGGCGGCATCCCCATCGGGCCGCTCCTCGCCGGGTGGGCCCGCTACCTCGCGGCCGACTACCCGGCCGTCTGGACCGACCGGTACGGCACCGTACGGATCGACCGGTGCACCGACGCGCGGCCGCGCACCGGCACCGGCATACCGGCCTGGTCGGCGTGGCTGCAGGCGTACCTCCCGTACGCGGTGACCCGGCCGTGGGCGGAGGAGTTCTACCACCAGGTCGCCGACCTCGTCGCCCGGATCGAGCGGGTCACCCACACCCGGCCGCGCCGGACCGCCAAGGACGCCCCCTGCCCCGGCTGCGGCGCCTTCGCCCTGGTGGAGCGGGAGGACGAGCTGCACATCCACTGTGAGGCGTGCGGCCATCGACTCACCCCGGAGGCGTACACCGCTCACCGTGGGGAGGTCATGCCCGCCCTCGCGGCCCTGGCCCTCCGTATCGCTGCCGGTCAGCACCGCGCTGCGTGAGATGGCTGGAAATAGAACACACATTCGGCCATGATCATTTCGCGGTCGTCATCCAGACGGCCCGACCCAGGAGAAACTCATGACCGATTGGACTCTTCACCGCGGCGACGCCCTCACCCTTCTTCCCACGCTGGGCGACCTGGTGGACGCGGTCATCTGCGATCCGCCGTACAACTCCGGCGGCCGCACCAACGCCGAGCGGCGGGCCCAGGGAGCCCGGGACAAGTACGTCAGCGGCTACGCGGGGCACGCCCTGGCCGACTTCGACGGGGACACGCGCGACCAGCGTGGCTACACCCACTGGCTCGGACTCGTCCTCGGCGAGTCGTACCGGCTCACCCGGCCCGGCGGGTCGCTGCTGGTCTTCACCGACTGGGCGCAGCTCCCCGCGACGTCGGATGCACTGCAGGCCGGCGGCTGGACGTGGCGCGGCATCATCCCGTGGCGAAAGCGCATCAACAGGCCGATCCGCGACGGCTTCCGGAGGGAGTGCGAGTACGTCCTCTGGGGCACCCGGGGCGAGCCGCTCCGCCACGCCCCGACCATCTACCTGCCCGGCTGGCTCGAAGGGAGCCAGCCCCGCGGGAAGACCCGGGTGCACATCACCCAGAAGCCCGTTGACGTGATGCGCCAGCTGGTGCGCATCGCCCCCGAGGGCGGCGTGGTCTTGGACCCCTTCACGGGGAGCGGCACCACCGGCGTAGCGGCTCTGCAGGAAGGCCGGCGCTTCATCGGCATCGAGCAGTCCGCCCATTACGCCGGTGCCGCCGAGGAGCGACTGGCCGCCGCCTGACGGTTCAGTCAGGCGTCGCGGTTGAGGTCGGTCCGCTTCCCCTGCGTCATGCCCGCCTGGCGCTGCGCCCAGTACCGGTCGAACCACTCGACCGGGTACATCGGCCTGGTACTCCCGGGCCGGTACGTCGGGGCCGGCCACTTCTCGGCCGGGGTGCTGGCCAGGCGGTGAATCAGGCTGCGGCTGTGTCCGACTCGGGCCGCCAGCCCGGGAATCGTCAGGTATTCGGGGTTCTCGGGCATGACGGCATCCTCTCGGAAAGGTGTGGACAATGTCCACACTTCTCGCTACGGTCGTGACGCAGACAACACGGCCCCGGTCGGAGTTCGCACCTCCGGCCGGGGCCCGCCATCCCACCTGATCCACCAGGAGGACAGCCATGCGCGATCGTAGCCGCGCCCCCCTCACCCTCGCCTCGGACCCCGACATGGACGCGGCCCTCGCCGCGGCCCGGACCGCCCTCGACAACCCCACCCGCGTCCTGATGGCCGCCATCGGAACCGCCCTGCTGACGACCCGGCCCACGCTCCCGATGCGCGAGGTCACGCGCCTCGCGTACGCCAGCCGCGTGACGTCCAGCGTCCACGGCTTCGGGACCCCGCGCGCCGCCGCCGCTTCTGCCCTTCTGTTGCGCCACATGCCCCGGGTCGACGACCCGCGCCCGCCCGCGCCCATCACCCGCGCCGAGTACGGCATGCAGCTCCTCAAGAAGGCCGGCCCGGCCGCCGTAGACGCTGCTGCGCGCTGGGCCGCCGCCGAGCGCGTCGCCGAGCTCCAGCGCCGGGCCGCCCGCGACTACGCCGACGCCCAGGCCAACCGGGCCGCGCACGCCACCCGCGCGACCATGTGCGTGCCCTCCGCCGCCGATCCGGCTTCCGGAGGGGCGGCGTGACCCTGCACCAGGTCCTCGTCCTGGCGGCCGGCCACCCGTGGCTGGCCGCCGGGCTCACCGCCGCCCTGCTGGTCGTCGCGGTCGGCACCGTCTGGGCCCTCGTCAGTGCGGCCCGCCACCTCGACCTCCCGCCCGGGTCCGTCGTCGCCGCCGGGCTCGGCGCCGCCGTCTGCACCGCCTACAGCGGCGACACCTCCTGGCGGTTCGCCGAGCACCACCTCGGGATGACCGACAGCACCGAACGCGCCGTAATGTTCGCGGCCGGGGAGCTCGCGCTCTTCGCCTGCGCCGTGATGGCCCGCGCGAACAAGGCCGCCACCACCACCGAGGAGACCGCGGGCACCGCTGGTGTGCCGGGCGCCCTCGTCTGGTGCATCACCGGCATTCAGATCGTCCCCGCCTTCAGCGAGTCGGGCGTCTGGGGCGGTCTCGTCCGCGCCGCGTTCGGGCCGGTGGGCGCCGGGCTGCTCTGGCACCTCGCCATGGGCCTGGAGGTTCGCGTTGGCCGCCCCGGAGCCCTATCCACGGGACTGCCCGCGCTGATCGGCCGGGAGCTCCGCGAGCGCCTGCTATCTCGCCTCGGGCTCGCGGTCCGGGACCGTACCGCGGAGCAGATCTCGCGGGACCGGGCGACCGCCCGCGCGGTGCGCCTGGCCGCGCTCCTCGAACTCCGGCCGACCGGGTGGCGCGCGTCGTCCCGTCGCCGCCGCCTGGCCGCCGCCGTCGCCGACTCCGGCGCGGCTACGAACGGCGAGCAGCGTCACCGCCTGCTCCAGCAGCTCGCGGCCCGCCGTACCTCCGGCCAGCTCGCGACCGTACCCCTGCACTCCCCGTGGGCGGGTACCCCCGTACCCGAGGACCCGTACCCGAGTACCCCGCTCGGGGTGACCGGGGCGCAGCTGCGGCGGATGGACCCGCTCGCCGCCGTCCACCAGGTGCGGTCCGCGCACCCGGACGCGACGCCCGCGGAGCTCGCCGCGCTCCTCGTTGAGTACGGGGTGCCCGTGTCCGAGACTCAGGTTCGGATCGCGGTCGGAGCGGGCAACCCGCCCCCGGCTGTCGCCGCCGACGTCCTGCCGCTCGTCCTCACCGCACCCCCCGCAGCCGCGCGGCTGCTTCCCGTCATCTGCCGACCGCAGCCGACTGCACCCGCAGCTCCGGCGCAGCCGACTGCACCCGCCCTGCCGCCCAACGTGGTACCGGTGGGTACGCGGCTGCTGCCCGTCGTCTGCCGACCGCCCGCACTCGGTAGCACAGGACTGCACCTCGACCTGGCCCCGATGCTCCCCGCTCTCCACGCCGTCACCGCCGACGCGCACGAAACGCCGCAGCTGCAGCCGCACGCCACGCCCCCGGCTGCGCTACGCCCCGGAGACGAGGAACTGATCACCAGAGCCCTCGCCCTCGCCGCCACCGGCCCGTTGTCCGGGCGCCGCCTCGAGCGCGAGCTGCACATCGGACAGCGACGCTCCCAGCGAATCCTGGCCGCAGCCGTGGGCCGCTTGCGCGCAGCCGAGGACATCCCGCTGGACAAGATCCAGTCATAGCGTCACACTGGCGCCAGCGCCACACGTATGCCCCCAGAGCCCCTGACCAGCGGTCAGGGGCTCTCGTGCGTCCGGAGGGAGACCGGTGGACATCGACCACCTCACCGCCGCCGAGGCCGCCGCCCACGCCGACCGCGCCCGCCAGGCCCTCACCGCCGGTGCCGCCCACATCCAGCCCGCCACCATCCGCCAGTGGGCCGCCCGCGGACACCTCACCGCCACCGGCCTCGCCGAGGACGGGCGCACCCGCACCTACCGGCTCGCCGACGTTGCGCGCGCCGAGGTGGCCACGCGGGCACGCGCGCTTCGCCTCATCGGCATGAGGAAGGTCTGAGGGCGTGGCACGATCACTGGACGCCAACCGTCCGGGGGGACACATGCGCAACCGCAACACCGCCGCCGCACTCATCGCGGCCGGCCTGCTCGCAGCGCTCACCGCGTGCAGCAGCAGCGACCAGGAGCCGAAGAACGTGGACGGGCCGAAGCCTCCGCCGTACACCGTCGCCAACAAGAGCGAGAAGGTGAAGCGAGGCAGCGTCGACCTGATCGTGCCGGACGCCACCGTCGACACGGCAAAGGCCGCGATCCAGGACTACGCCCAGAGCATCGGCGGCGCGATGCAGAACTACAGCATCACCGTCGTCCGCGACGACGCCGACAAGGTCTACGTCTGCATGGGCGAGTGGGCCAAGGACGAGGCCGCGTCCAAGCTCTACAGCGGCGGCCGCATTAAGGGCGACTCCTGGCCCGCCATCCTCATGAACTGCCCGGACCCCAAGGGCTGACACCGCTCGGCGACAGCGCGGAGGAGGGGCAGCGGCCCTCAGCGTCCAGGACGGGAGCCTGGCCGCGCTGTCGCCAGCACACCTACCGGCCCGGCCGTGCGCACCGCATCGCCGGGCCTCGGCATGTCAGGAGGTTGCCGTGCCTACACGTCCCGCAAGCCGCTGTACGGCGTGCGGCACCCGCCGGGACGCCCGGGGCCGGTGTCCGGCGTGCAAGCCCGCTCACGCCCGTACGAGCGGTCAGCAGCGGGCGGACTGGCGTTGGGTGTACGACGACCGCCGGTGGGCGCCGCTGCGGGACCAGGTCCTGTCCGAGGAGCCCTTGTGCCGTGCGGCGTGCGGTCGGCCCCCCGCCGTCGTGGACCACATCCGCCCGCACCGCGGTGACGAACTGCTGGCGTTCGACCGGGCGAACCTGCAGGCGATGTGCAAGCCGTGCCACGACGCCAAGACGGCGCGCGAGACCGGGTTCGCCGGCCACGGGCCCGCGCGGCTCACCACCGCGCGCGTCACCCTCGTGTGCGGTCCACCCTGCTCGGGCAAGTCCACCTACGTCCGCGACCGCGCCGAGCCCGGCGACCTGGTCGTGGACTGGGATGCCCTCGCCCAAGCCCTCGGGTCCCCACACCCCTGGGATCACCCCGCCCCCCTCTCCCCCTTCATCGCCGAGGCCCGGGACGCGGTGACCGCACGCCTCGGCCGCGCTCACGCGGTCGAGCGCGCGTGGATCATCGCGACCGCGCCGCGCCAGGCTGACCGCCAGCGCCTGGCCCCGCCCGATGCCTCCGTGGTGGTGCTCGCCACCCCCGAGGACGAGTGCGTGCGAAGGGCCAGACGCGACGGCCGCCCCGGCGGTACGATCGATGCCATCGAGTCCTGGTGGCGCACCCACCGAGCCGATCAGCACCTCCCACCGAGGTGATCCGACCCCCAGGGGGGTCCGTGATCTTGCCGGTGGGGGGGACCCCGAGCGCAGGCGGGGGTGACGCGCGCTCAACCGCGAGTTTCGACCGCGTTTCTGAGAACGGCCCCCGGCGGCCCGGGAGGAGGACCCCATGGGGACGCGCGGCCCGATCCCGCAGCCCGACAACGTCCGTGCGCTGCGCGGCAACCCCGGCGGCCGGCCCGCGCCGAAGAGGGTCGCGGCCCGCCCCGGAGCTCCGTCCCCGCCGACGTGGCTGGACACCGAGGCCAAGGCGGAGTGGCGGCGCGTCGTGCCCGAGCTCGACCGCCTCGGCGTCCTGGCGAAGGTGGACCGCGCCGCGCTCACCACGTACTGCGCCGCCTGGTCGAAGTTCGCGGCCGCCGAGAAGCTGCTGCAGCAGGACGACCTGGTGGCCGAGCGGCGCGCGGGCAACGGCCCGGCGAAGCACCCGGGGTGGCAGATCTGGCGGGAGGCGGCGACGACGACGGCGATGCTGGCGAAGGAACTGTTCCTGACCCCGGCCGCGCGGCTCCGCTCGGTGAAGCCGGAGGACGACGATGGGAACGCGGACGGAGGCATTCTCGACTGAGCAGCTGCGCACGCAGCTGACGCGGGAGCTGGACCAGGCCATCGCCGGTTGGGTTGAAGCCGGTCTGGTCGACGCCACGGAGTGGATGACGCAGGGCCGCCGACCACTGCTGGTCACCCCGCTGCCCGCCGAACCCGGTACGTGGTTCGACCCCGACGCCGTCGAGCGCGTGCTGAAGTTCTTCCTGCTGCTTACGCAGCTGATCGGCCGTCACGCTGGGCGCAAGTTCCGGTTGATGGACTGGCAGGTTCGCTACCTCATCGCCCCCGTGTTCGGCCTCAAGCGGCCGGACGGGTACCGGGTGATCCGGACCGTGTGGTTCGAGATCCCCCGGAAGAACGGCAAGTCCACCATCTGCTCGGGCCTCGGCCTGTACCTCGCGTTCGCCGACCGCGAGGCCGGCGCCGAGGTCTACGCGGCGGCCGGGGACCGCGACCAGGCGAACATCGTGTTCCGCGCAGCCGCGAACATGGCGTCCGGCTCGCCGCCGCTCAAGAAGAAGCTCGGCCGCCGCGGGATCCAGCGCAAGCTGCTTGAGCACCCGATCACGCACAGCATCTTCCGGGCCCTGTCCTCCGAGGGCCTACGGGCGCACGGCCTGAACGTGCACGGCGGCGTGATCGATGAAGTCCACGTCCACAAGAACCCCGACGTCGTGGACGCCCTGGAGACCGGCACCGGATCCCGCGCGCAGCCGCTGATCGTGTTCATCACGACCGCGGACGACGGAGCCGAGACCGGCTCGATCTACGCCACCAAGCGCGAAGAGATCGAGACTCTCGCCGGCGGCCACGCCGAGGACGCCACCGTGTACGGCGTCGTGTTCGGCGCCGACGACCAGGCCGACGGGTTCGACCCGTTCGCCGAGGACACGCTGCGCACCGCGAACCCCGGCTACGGCGTCACCGTGCTCGCCGACTACCTGCTCGGCAAGGCCCGCCAGGCGGCCCGCTCGCCGCAGCAGCTGAACCGGTACCTGCGGCTGCACCTGAACGTCCGCACCAAGCAGACGACGCGGTGGCTGTCCATGGACCACTGGGACGCGTGCGCACGCGAACCCGTCTCGAACGTGCCGGTCCCCGTGGACCTGTCCGCCCTCGAGGGCCGCGACTGCTACGGCGGCCTCGACCTGTCGAGCACCACGGACCTCACCGCGTTCTCTCTGTGGTTCCCGCCGGTGACCGACGACCCGGAGGAGCCGCACGTGTGGGTGCCGTTCTTCTGGCTCCCCGAGGACAACCTGAAAGACCTCGAGCGGCGCACCAAGGTGCCACTTCAGCGGTGGTCCAAGACGGCCGCCCACGAGGGCCCGGCGCTCCGGCTCACCGAGGGCAACGTCGTGGACTACCGGGCCGTACGCGCGCTGGTCACCGACAAGCTCGCCAACCGGTTCAACATCCTCGCCGTCGGCTACGACCGGTGGAACGCGACCGAGACCGTCTCGGAGCTCGGCGACGCCGGCGTGGAGATGGAACAGGTCTCGCAGGGATACGCGGGCCTGAACCAGCCGTGCCAGCAGCTGGAGCGCCTGGTGCTCTCCCACCGGGTGTCGCACGGCGGGCACCCGATCCTGCGGTGGCACGTCGACAGCGTCGGCCTGAAGACCAACACGGACGGCTACGTGAAGCCGGTGAAGCCGGACCGGCAGATCAGCAGCAAGCGCATCGACGGAGTCGCGTCCGGGCTGAACGCCTACGCCATGCACCTCCTGCGCGCGGAGCCCGAGGAAGTACCCGAACCCAAGATCCGCATCATCGGATGACCCGAGAGGGGTGCCCATGCACGAACGCGCCCAATGGGTCTGTGAGTTGGCGGGAGCGGCGGCCGCCTTCACGGGGGCGGTCGTGGTCGGCGCGGCCTTGTGGGGGGCGCTGGGGGCGGGCCTGGCCCTGCTGTGCCTGTCCGTGCCGCTGATCGTCGCCGGGAACCTGAGCAAGGAGGAGCGCTGATGCCGTTGATCCGCCGCCTCCTCGGGGGCCGCCAGCGCCGCAGCCGCAGCAGCATGCCCGCGCTCACCGGCCGGTCGACGTCGGCCGGTGTGTCGGTGACCCCGGAGCGCGCCCTGCAGGTCGCCGCGGTGTTCTCGTCCGTACGGCTCCTCGCCGAGACGGGAAGCATGCTGCCGGTCGGTCTGTACCAGCGGGCCGGGACCACCCGCACCCCGCTGACCGATCACCCGCTCGGCCAACTCCTGACGTACGAGGCGCACCCCGAGCTGCCCGCCGGGGAGTTCTGGGCGCAGGTCTTGGGCTGGATGCTGGTGCGCGGGAACGCCGGCGTCTACGTGGAGCGGAACAACGGCGGCCGCCCGGTCGGTCTGTGGCCGGTGGCGTGGACGAGCGTGGAGCCGCGCCGCGTGGCGGAGACCGGGGAGCGGTTCTACAAGATCACGTTGGACGACGACGAGTGGGCGCCGATCCGGGAGGACGAGGGCCTGGTGCGGGCGGAAAACTTCCTGCACTTCCGGGCGTTCGGCCTTGGCGGCGCGGAGGGCCTGTCACCCATCGGGATGGCCCGCCAGGCGGTGGGCACCGGGTGGGCGGCGACGTCGTACATCGGCGGGTTCTTCGCCCGGGACGCGTCCCCGGGTGGCGTCGTGTCCGTGCCCGGCGCGCTGAACGATGCCCAGTACGAGCGGCTGACGCAGCAGTGGACCGGGCTGCACGAAGGGTTCGACCAGTCCCACCGCCTGGCCGTCATGGAGGCCGGCGCCAAGTGGGAGAAGACCACACTGTCTCCGGCGGACGCCCAGTTCCTCGAGGTCTACAAGCTGACCCGCGCGGAGATCGCCGGGATCTTCGGCGTGCCCCCGCACATGATCGGCGACGTGGAGCGGTCGACGTCCTGGGGGTCGGGCATCGAGCAGCAGTCCCTCGGCTACGTCATCTACTCCCTGCTGCCGTGGCTGACCCGCCTTGAGCGCACCGCACAACGCCTCCTCGGCGCACCGGACTTGTACATGAAGTTCAACCCGGACGCCCTGCTGCGCGGCGACTCCGCGCAGCGCAACGCCGGGTACGCGCTCGGCCGCCAGTGGGGGTGGCTGTCGGTCAACGACATCCGGGCCCGCGAGGACGAGCCGCCCATCGAGGGCGGCGACGAGTACGTGGTGCCGCTCAACATGACCCCGGCCGGGCAGACCGCCCCGCCGGAGCAACGCGCTCTCCCCGGACCGCCGCGCACCCGCGCGGCCGACGACCCGGTCGACGCCCCGTCGCCCGAGGACCTGCCCGACTGGATCACCCGCCACTACGACGCGATCGCCGCGTTCTTCGCCGAGCAGGGCGAGCGGGTCCTGTCCGCGCTGAACCTGACGCCGGGCGCCGGCGCGGCCGAGCTCATCGACCGCGTGGCCGAGGACGAGCTGCTGACGGAGATCCTGCTGCGCCTGGCCACGGGTCTCGTCGGCGAAGTGGGCGCGGCGACGGCGGCCGAGCTCGGCGGCACGTTCGCCGTGGCCGAGACGACCGCCGCGGTGGCGGCGTCCGCAGCGGCGACGGCCGCGAACGTCAACGCCTCCACGGTGGAGAAGCTGATCCACCAGTTCACGGTGTCGAACGCCCCGAAGGACGTCCTGAAGATGTTCGACGGGATGACGCAGGCGCGCGCGAAGCAGCTGGCGCAGGCCCGCGTCGTCTACGCGAGCAACTTCGGAAGCCACGAAGGAGCGAAGCAGGCCGGGGCCCCGTCGAAGACGTGGCGGGTGTGGGCGTCGAACCCGCGCAAGACGCACGCCCGGGCGGACGGCCAGACCGTGGGCATGCGCGAGGACTTCAGCATCGGGTCGAAGAGCGGCCGGTGGCCGCACGATCACCGCCTCGGCGTGGACGAAATCGCCGGGTGCACCTGCCGACTCCAGTTCAACCGGAAGGACCCCAATGCGAACACGTGAGGTGCGGGCCTTCCCGCTCACCGATCTTGAGATCCGGGCCGCCGACGACACGGCGGGGCGCCTGCAGTTCCGCGGCCGCGCCATCGTCTACGACTCCCTGTCCGAGGACATGGGCGGCTGGCGCGAACGCATCGTGCCGGGTGCTGCGACCCGCACCCTCGGCCAGTCCCCGGACGTCCGGTTCCTCATCAACCACGACCCGAACCTCCTGCTCGCCCGTACGGCGGCCGGCACCGCGACCCTGACCGAGGACGAGCAGGGCGTCGTCGTGGACGCCGACATGGCCGACGTGTCCTACGCCCGCGACCTGGCCGTGTCCCTGGAGCGCGGCGACATCAACCAGATGTCGTTCGGGTTCTGGGTCACCGCCGACGGGTGGGCGGGCAACACGCACGAGGTGTTCGGCATCGACCTGGACGGCGGCGACGTGTCCGCGGTGACGTATCCGGCGTTCGCCGCGACGTCCGCCGAGCTCCGGTCGGCGGCCGCCCGGCACACCGGGCAGAACATCGCGCCCGAACCCGAGGCCGTGACCCGGGCGCTCGCCGAAGTCCGCGCGGGCAAGGTCCTGTCCGCGACGAACCGGCAGCTCGTGGCCGACGCCCACGACGCGCTCGGCGCGCTCCTGGAGGCCGCCGACCGGTCCGCCCCGGGCCCCCAGGCGTACCCGCACGAGCGGGCCCGCCACCGACTCCGTGAGCTCGAACTGCTCGCGCAGCTCTGACACGTCCCGGCCGACCGGCCCGGGACCCACCCACCCATCATGAGGAGAACCCATGCCCACCAGCGTGGAGCTGCGCCAGCAGCGGGCCGGCGTCGTTGAGTCGATGCGGGCCATCACCGAAACCGCCGAGGCCGCGAACCGCGGCCTCGAGGCGGAGGAGCGCCAGAGCTACGACCGGCACGAGGCCGACTTCCGGTCGCTGACCGAGCGCATCGAGCGCCAGGAGGCCGAAGAGGCACGGTCCGCGCAGATGGCCGAGCCGATCGAGCGCGGCCGCAACCGGCCCGACGACGGCGGCCGGGGCGGACAGGACCAGCGTGCCGCCGAACGCCGCTCGGCGTTCTTCCAGGCCCTGCGCCGCGGACTGCCGCGCATGGCCCCGGAACAGCGCGCCCTGGTCGAGAACACCGCCGGGGAGATCCTGGTGCCCGAGGACCTGGAGACGGAGATCAACCGGTCCCTCCCGGACCTCACGATCATGCGCCCCCTCGCCTCCCAGCGGTCGGTCACGACCAACCGGGTTCGGCGCCGGTCCCTGTCCGAGGTGACCGTGGGTTGGGGCAAGCTGGAGACGAACGAGCAGGCCCTGGCCGACTCCATGCCGTCCACGCCGACGGACGAGTACACCTACATCGAGGACCTCTACGGGCTGGCGAAGGTCGGCGAGGACGAGCTGGACGACAGCGACGTCAACCTGGACGCCTTCATCCGCGACAGCTTCGCCCGGGCGTGCGCGGAGGCGGAGGACACCACGTTCACCATCGGCACCGGGCACGCCAACCACCAGCCGGTCGGCTTCATGACGGCGGCCGGTGGGGTCCCCACCGTCACCGCCGGCGCGGCGGCCGCCATCACGGTGGACGACATGAAGCGGCTCATCTACGCCACCCCGGCGCAGTACCGGCGCAACGGCCGCTTCGCGCTGCCGTCCGTGACGGAGCTCGCCCTGTCCCTGGTGAAGGACGACAACGGCCAGTACCTGTGGCAGCCGTCCAACCAGGCCGGCCGCCCGAACACGTTCCTCGGCTACGCGATCGAGAACCAGGAGGACATGGCCGCCGTCGCCGCGTCCGCCCGGGCCGCCGCGTTCGGCGACTTCAACGCCGGATACCGGATCTACGACCGGCAGGGGATGACCGTCAAGGTTCTCACCGAGTTGTACGCCGAGGACGGCATGATCGGCTGGAAGATCCGCAAGCGCGTCGGCGGCGACGTCGTACGCCCGCAGGCCCTGCGCATCCTCGTCATGAAGGCGTCCTGATGAGGATCCGGATCATCGCCCCCGGCAGCGTTTCCGACGGTGCCGGGCTGCGGGCCCAAGGCGGTCAGATTGTCGACGTCGCCGAGGACCTGGCCCGCGGGTGGATCGCCGCCGGCCACGCCGAGGCCGCCCCCGAGGAGCGCCGCACCGCGGGCAGGACGGGGAAGCAGGCGGCGACGCGGCGCGCTCCTCGCAAGGCCGCCGCCGCGTCCCCGGCCGCGCCGGACGCTTCGGCCCCCGGCGACGACGGTACGCAGACGTAGGCAGGAGGACGTCGTGGCAGAACCATGGGCCTCACCCGAGGACCTGCGCATCCTCCTGCGCCTCGACACCATCGACCAGGAGCAGGCGGCCGCGGCGATCACGGCGGCGCAGACCGTCGTCCGGGGAGGGTTGCGCCAGCACGTCGACCAGGTGCACGACGACGTGCTGCACCTGGTCGGCAACGGGTACCCCGTGCTGAACCTGCCGGAAATGCCGGTGACCGGCGTCGCCTCGGTGACCGTGGACGGCACGGCCCTCGAGGCGGCCGGCTACCGGTGGAACCGGCACGGCATCCTGCGCAGACTCGGCGGCCGCTGGCCGCTGGACGCCGACATCGCCGTCACCTGCACCCACGGGTACGACCCCGTCCCCGAGGTCGTCGCGCGCGTCACCGTCCAGGTCGCCGCCCGGGCGTGGGTGAACCCGAAGGAGGCGGTGGGGTCCGAGTCGCTCGGCGACTACTCGGTGTCCTACGACAAGGCGCGCACCGGGCAGGCCCTGACCGAATTCGAGGACCGGATCCTGGAGCCGTACGCGCGCGGCCCGGCCAGCCGGTAGGGGGCCCGTGGACATCGCGCATCTCCTCAACCGGCAGCTGACCGTATGGCGGACCGTCACGACCGACGACGGGTACGGCGGCCAACAGACCTCCCACGTTCAGACCGGCGCCGTCCCCGCCAAGGTGGACCAGCCGTCCGCCTCCGAACGGGTGCTCGCCCAGCAGGGCGGCGTCCCGCACTCCCACACCGTCTACCTGCAGCCGTCCGCCGACGTACGCCGCGGCGACGAGCTGCGCGGCGGCGGCCAGGTCCTGCGGGTCCTGTCCGTCGTCACCCCCTCGGCGCCCCTGTACCGCCGCGCCGAATGCGAACTCCGAGAACAGGAGAACACCTGATGACGGACACCGCTCCGAGGCTGCCCCTGCCGACCGACTCACTGGAGTGCCGGCAGATCGCCGAAGCCGCGCTCACCTCCGGCGACCCCGCAACGGCCACCGGGTGGGCGCTCCTCGCCATCGCGGCCGAGCTCTCCCAGGCACGCCGCGACCGGCGCAAGGCCGCCCGCTGATGGCCCGCCGACGAGGGGGCCGCGGCGGCCCCCGGAGGCAGACCCGCAGCAGCGGCGTGCAGGTCTCCGTCCAGGGCCTTGACGCGCTGCGTGACCGCCTCGAGGAGCTCGCCCCGACGCTGCGGGCCGCGTGCCACCGGGCCCTCGTCCAGTCCGCCGAGGCGATCCGCGACGACACCGCCCGGGCCGTACGCGTCGACACGGGAAACCTGCGGGACAGCGTCAAAGTCCGCACCCGCAACAGCGAGCTGGTCGCGGAAATCGGGTGGTGGGACCGCGACGACCGGTACGCCAGCATCCACGAATTCGGCACCCGCCGGATCCCGGCCCGGCCGGCGCTCGGCCCGGCCACCGAGGCGGAGCGGGCCCGGATCGGAGCCCGGATCCAGGCCGAGGTCAGAAGGGCGCTGGGATGACGACGGCTCCGTTCCCGATGCTGCCCGTCCAGGGCGCCCTGGTCGCCGCCCTGCGCGGTGACACCGGCCTGTCGGCCCTGATCAACGGCGTGTACGACTTCACCCCCGAGGACGTCCCGTATCCGTTCCTTGTGGTCGGCGAGGCGGTTGAGACGCCGGACAACCGGCACGGCGGGTTCGGCCGGCAGACCGTGGCGACCCTGCACGTGTGGTCGCGCTACCGCGGCTACGCCGAGGTCCTCCGCATCGGCGCCCGGGTCACGGACCTACTCGACCACCAGCCCCTCGCCATCCCCGGCCTGGACTGGATCGCCACCCGGTTCGAGTTCTCCCAGACCCTCACCGACCCCGAACCCCCCGGCGACATCCGGCACCTCGTGCTGCGCTTCCGGATCGTCACCGAACAGCACTGACCACCACACCCACCGAGCCCCGCGCCGTTATGGCCGGGGCTCTCTGCATGCCCGGAGGACCCCATGGCCGGTATGGACGGCTTCGGTACCAAACTGCTGCGCGGCGACGGCGCCACTCCCTCGGAGGCGTTCGAGGAGATCGCCGACGTCACCAACCTCTCCGCCCCGGGCCTGTCCCGGGAGACCATCGACGTGACCTCGCACGGGAGCGAGGACGGCTGGATGGAATTCGTCGGCGGCCTCAAGGACCCCGGGGAGGTCAGCGCCGACGTCAACTACCAGCCCACGCTGCACGACGTGCTGGTGGGCGACTTCGAGGACGCCAACCCCCGGAACTACAAGATCGTTTTTCCGGACGAGGCGGCGACCGAGTGGAAGTTCCCGGCGATCCTGACCGGCTTCGAGCCCGAGGCCCCGTACGACGACAAGGCCAGCGCCTCCCTGACCTTCAAGGTCTCCGGCAAGCCCGTGATCACCTGATGCCCGCCGAGCTGATCACGGTCGTCCGCGAGGGACTGACCGCCCGCATCGTCATCGACGGCGTGGAGCTCCGCGCGGACGTCATCGCCCGCGACTCCGTGACCGTCCCCGTCGACCCCGACGAAATGCCCTGCGTCTACCTGGCGCTCACCGCCCTGCGCGTGGACGTCGTGAACTCCGAGAGGAAACAGCCCGATGACCCTGCTGACTGCTGACCAGATCACTGCAGCCGACGACCGGTCGTGGGAGGACGTGACCGTGCCCGAGTGGAACGGCACCGTCAGGGTTCTCGCCCTGTCCGGCACCGACCGCAACGCCTACCAGGCCAGCCTCGTCGTCCTCGGCCCGAACGGGTCGGTGCAGCGCATGAACCTCGCCGACCAGTCCGCCCGGCTGCTCGCGAAGAGCCTGGTGGGCGAGGACTTCCAGCGCCTGTTCACCGACCGGGACGTCAAGGCCCTCGGGGCGAAGAACGGCGCCGTACTGCACCGCCTCTTCGAGGTCGCGCAGCGCCTGTCCGCGCTCCGCAAAGAGGACGTGGAGGCGAAGGCGGGAAACTCCGGCGCCGCCCCGAGCGGCGCTTCTACCACCGACTAGCCCTCGCGCTGGGATGCACCGTGCCCGAGCTCCTCGCCCGGTGCAGCAGTGAAGAGCTCGCCGAGTGGATGGCGTACGAGCACGTGACCGGACCCATCGGGCCCGAGCGCCTGGACGTTCTCTTCGCGACGCTCACCGCGACCGTCTCCAACACGGCCCGAGGCAAGGGCAAACGGGCCCGCGAACCGCAGGACTTCCTGCAGAAGTGGGACCAGGGCGCCGCCCGCGAACCAATGGACTGGCGACAGATGCTCGCCGTCGCCCACGAGTTCACCAGCCGCACGAACGCAACCACCCAGCGCGTTGAACGGAGGCCGCGGTGACCCTCGAAGAGCTCCTCGTCACGGTAGGAATCGACACCGCCGAGTTGACCAGCGGGGCGGAGGGCGCCGCCGCCGAGGTGGAATCCAGCCTCGGCGGCATCCAGGCCGCCGCCGCCGGCGCCGCCGTCGGCGGCCTCTTCGCCGCGGGCCTGGCGAACGCCATGGACGCCAGCGCGGCGAACTCCCGGCTGACCCGCCAACTCGGCTTGTCCGAACAGGAGGCGGCGCGCGCCGGCGCCGTCGCCGGAGATGTCTTCAGCGCCGGGTTCGGCGAGTCCATCGACGGCGTGAACGAGTCCATCCAGGCCGTCGTCTCCTCGCTGGGCGGGATGAGCAAGGTCACCGACGCCGACCTGACGTCCATGACCACATCGGCCCTGATGCTCGCGGACACCTTCGAGCTCGAGGTCGGCGAGTCCGCGAACGCCGCGGCCGCGATGATCCACAACGGCCTCGCCAAGGACGGCAAAGAAGCGTTCGACGTTCTGACCGTCGCCGCCCAGTCCCTGCCCGCGAGCATGCTCGCCGACATCCCCGCCACCGTCACGGAGTACGGCAAGCACTGGGCGCGGATCGGCCTCGACGCGAAGGACGCGTTCGGGATGATGTCCCAGTACGTACAGGCCGGCGGCCGGGACATCGACCAGGCCGGAGACGTGCTGCACGAGTTCCAGCGCATCACGTCCGAGGAGACCGGCAAGGCCGCCGCCGCCTTCAAGGGCCTCGGTCTGCCTGCAAAGCAGATGTTGGCCGACATCCACACGGGCGGCGCCCCGGCGAAAGCCGCCCTGCAGACCACCATCGAGGCGCTGCGCGGCGTCAAGGACCAGGGCAAGCAGTCCGCCCTGGCCGTCGAGCTCTTCGGCGACATGGCCGGTGAGGGCGCCGACGCACTCTGGGCCATGGACCCGGCGACCGCCGCGACCTCCGGCGGCATGGCGCACGTGGCCGGCGCCGCCGAGGCAGCGAACGCCGCCATGGCCGCGAGTCCCGCACAGGCGTGGGACTCCCTGATGCGAACCGTCGCAACCACGCTCGGCGAGTACCTGGCCCCGGCCCTGAGCGCCGTAGCCGGATTCCTCAAGGAGAACCCTGGACTGATCAAGGTCCTCGCCCCCATCCTCGTCGGACTGGCGGCCGCCATCGGTATCGCCGTCGTCGCCCAGTGGGCCTGGAACACCGCACTCTGGGCGTTCCCGGGCACCTGGATCATCGCCGGGATCATCGCCCTGATCGCGATCATCGTGCTGATCGTCGTCTACTGGGACCAGATCGCCGCCGCGACCGGCGCCGCCTGGGACTGGATCGTCGGCAAGCTCGCCGCAGCCTGGGGCGCGATCATCGCGTCGTTCGCCCACGACTGGGGGCTGGTCAAGGCGCTGGCCCTCGCCGCCTGGGACTACGTGGTCGGCCAGGTCGCCGACTCCGTGGCCGGCATCCTGGCGTTCGTCAACTTCCTGGGCGCGATCCCGGGCAAGGTGAGCGGCTGGTTCGGGTCCGTGATCGCGTTCGTTGCCGGACTCCCGGGGCGCATCCGCTCCGCCGCCTCCGGCATGTGGGACGGCATCACGGACAGCTTCCGGTCCATGGTCAACAACCTGATCGCCGGTTGGAACGGGCTCTCCTTCACCATCGGCGGAGGGTCGATCGCGGGCATCCACATTCCGAGCCTCACCCTCGGCACCCCGAACATCCCCTACCTAGCCGACGGCGGCCTCACCACCGGGCCGACCCTCGCCATGATCGGCGAGGGCACCGAGCAGGAAGCTGTACTCCCCCTGTCGAAACTCGACGGGATGATGCGCTCCGTCGCCGGATCCGTACGCGCCACCGGCGGCACCAGCCGCACCGTGCTGGAGATCCGCGACGACGGATCCGCCGCGAGCAGCTTCATCGTGTCCGCCCTGCAGCGCGCCGTCCGGACCGACGGCCGCGACGACGTCCAACTACTCCTGGGAGGTGCCCGATGACCGCGTTCCCCTTGGACCGGCGTACCGAGATTTACCCGGCAGGCGGCCCGTGGACCGACATCACGAACCGCGTGTACGAACGGGATCCGATCACGATCACCCGCGGCGCCAAGGGGGAAACCGGCAAGGTCGGCCCGGGACGCGCCACGCTCACCCTGAACAACCGCGACGGGCGGTTCAGTCCGCGAAACCCTCTGTCCCCGTACTTCGGGCGGATCGGCCGCAACACCCCGATCCGAGTGTCCGTCCCGGGACCAGAGTCCTACCTGTCCCTCGACGGAACCACGGCCGGCGTCGCATCCACCCCGGACGTCGCAGCCCTCGACATCACCGGGGACATCGACCTGCGCGTAGAGGTGACCGCGGACTGGACAACGCCCAGCGCACAGACCCTGATCGGCAAGTGGACCTCCGCCACGGCGCAGCGCAGCTACGCGCTCCGGCTGGAGAACAACACGCTGGTTCTGTACTGGAGCACGGACGGGGTCGCCAACTTCTTCGTTCAGTGGCGGCTGCCCGCGCTCCCGCGTCGTGCAGCGCTCCGAGCCACTCTCGATGTCAACAACGGGGCCGGCGGGTGGACCGCCGCCGCGTACTGGGCAACGTCGCTGGACAGCGCGTGGACCGGGTTCGGGACCTACACGACCACGGGAACGACCAGCATCTACGCGGGTACCGCGCCCCTTCAGATCGCCCCCGTGGCCATCAACGGCCACGCCCCGGTGCAGGGGCTGATCCACCGCGCGGAAGTCCGGTCCGGCATCGGCGGCGCGGTGGTCGCTCGCCCAGACTTCCGGGCTCTGGCCGAGGGCGCCGTGTCCTTCACCGACTCGGCGTCCCGAGCATGGTCGGTGACCGGGACCGCGCGCGTCTCCAACCGGGCGTACCGGTTCGTCGGCGAGGTGGCCACCTGGCCGACGAAGTGGGACGCGTCGGGCCGCGACGTGTACGTACCGATCGAGGCGTCCGGCATCCTGCGACGCCTCGGCCAGGGGCGGAAACCCTTGGCCTCGACGCTCCGCCGGAGCATCCCCCGGGCGGCCTCGCTGCTGGCGTACTGGCCGATGGAAGAGGGGGCGGCCGCCACGGCGGCGTCCAGTCCGCTGGTCGGGGTGCGACCCCTTCAACTCACCCGCGCCACCTGGGCGTCCGCGAGCACGCTGGCGTCCTCCGATCCGCTGCCCGTCCTGGCCAGTGAGGGCGGGGCGCTGGCACAGATGACCGGGTCCGTGCCCGCGCCGACGGGTTCGCCGACCGGGTGGCGGGTGCAGTGGGTGTACCGGCTCGACAGCCCCAACAGCGTCATGTACACATTCATGCGGATTGCGTGCGCAGGCGCCACGATCGCCGAGTGGTTCATCCAGCAGTCGTCCACCGGGTCGCGCATCCTCGGCCGGGACGCCGCCGGCGCGGACATCGTGACCGCGAACATCGGCACCGGCCTGGATTTGTACACGCAGTGGAACTCCGTATGGCTGCAGCTGGAGCAGGTCGGCACGACGGTCCAATGGGACATCTACTGGCAGGACGTGGGCGGCACCCCCGGGCATTTCGGGTCCTCGTATTCAGGCACCATCGGCCGCGTCCGGACCGTAGGCGGTCCCGAGGGCGGGTACGCAGCCGCGCTCGACGGCATGGCCATCGGGCACATCAGCGTTTTCGGCGCATCGACTACCGCGGCGTTCGCCGGCGCGCTCACCGCCTACGACGGCGAATCCGCAATCAACCGCATGGGGCGGCTGGCAGCAGAGGAACCGATGCTCCCGCTGACGTGGACGGACGGCGACGCCACCACCGCGTCCGAGGCCATGGGCCCACAACGGCCAGCGGAACTTCTTGTACTGCTGGAGGACTGCGAGGCCACCGACGGCGGCCTGCTGCTGGAGCGCCGCGACCGCCTCGCGCTCCACTACCGGGACCGGACCTCGCTCTACAACCAGCCGCCCGGCCTGATCCTCAGCTACACGGCACCGGGCGAGTCGCGCGAGCTCGAACCGGTGGAGGACGACCAGGCAACCCGCAACGACGTCACCGTGGAACGCCAGGGCGGCGGATCCGGGCGGGTAGAAATCACCTCGGGACCGCTGTCGACACTCCCTCCGGAGCAGGGGGGTGTTGGCGTCTACGACACGTCGGTGTCTCTGTCGCTCGGCAGCGACGACCAGGCCCCGCAGATCGCCGGGTGGCTGGCGCACCTTGGCACCGTGGACGAGCCCCGGTACCCGTCCGTGCGCGTGATGCTGCATGCAGCGCCGCGCCTCATCCCGGCCGTGCTCGGCCTGGAGCTCGGCGACGTCCTGCGGATTGACGACCTGCCCCACTGGCTCCCGCCGGAACCCGCGCTTCTCCTCGCACGCGGGCAGACCGAAACCCTCGGCCGGTACACCTGGGACGTGGTCTTCACCACCGCCCCCGGGCGCCCGTGGACCGTCGGCGTGTACGACGACGCGGTGCGCGGCCGGTACGACACCGGCGGGTCTCAGCTCGCTGCGGCGGCCAGCTCGACCGCACCGACCCTGTCCGTGGCGTACACGGACGGCACCCGGTGGGTCACCACGGCCAGCCACCCGAGCAGCTTCCCGTTTGACGCCGTGGTCGGGGGCGAGCGGGTCACGGTCACCGGGATCACCGGCACCACCAGCCCGCAGACGTGGACGGTCACCCGCTCCGTCAACGGGATCGTGAAAACACAGAGCAGCGGCACCGACGTCCGCCTCGCCGACCCCACCGTCTACGCACTCTGAGGAGGCACCACCATGCCGGACATCCGGCTCGCCGGGGAGCGGATCATCGCCGCGACGGAGAACGCCCGCGCTCCCTTCCACCACAGCTACACGGCGCTGACGACCAACGCGACAGCGGACCCGAGCGGCGTAGAGACGGTATGGCTGACCACGCCCCCCGCCGTGTTCAAGGCGGGGCGCGCCTACCGGGTGACGCTCAAGGGGTTGGCCGTGGCGACCATCGCCAACACGGACTGCCAGCTGCGCGTTCGACGCGCCGCCCTCGGCGGATCGCTGTTGCTCGACACCTTCCGCTTCCCGCTCCCGAGCACGGCCAACGTTGCTTTCTACTTCGGCAACGTCTTCGTCGTCACGGGCTCGACCAACCTGACGGTTTCTCTGGTCGGCACGATCAGTCGTGCGTTCGGGAGCGGCCTCGTCACCGTCAACGCGTCCACGACGAACACCGCCTACATCAGCACCGAGGACGTCGGGCCCGCCTCGGACTTCACCGGCGCGCCCGCCCTCACCTGACCCCCTGAACAGAAAGGTCAACCATGATCACTCCACCGGAGTACGACGCCGGGTATGACCGGTGCACCGTCGCCGTCGCCAGCCTCGACGGCGGCATATCCCTGATGTACGCCCTCACCCCGGCGCAGGTCGACGCCTGGACCGACGAGGCACTGCGCGAGAAGGTCGGGGCCGTCAAGGACGCCGTCGCCGCCCTGCTGCCGGTCGGCACGGACATCCAGGCCAGCATCAGCTGGGGACGGTCCCAGTCCCTCACCGTGATGCAGGAGTCCGGCGTCGTGAAGGGGGCCAGCTGATGTCTACGCCCCTGTCCGCCGATCAACTGCTCAAGGCACTCCGCGCCGAGGGCCTCAACGTCGTGGAGTACAAGAGCTGGCGCACCAACAACCGTGACCACAAAGGCCCCTGGGGGCCGGTCAACGGCGTGATGATCCACCACACCGTCACCACCGGCGTCGCGAGCTCCGTGGAGCTCTGCTACTCCGGGCACTCCGAGCTCCCCGGTCCGCTGTGCCACGGCGTCATCGACAAGGAGGGCACGGTCCACCTCGTCGGCAACGGCCGCGCCAACCACGCCGGGCTCGGCGACGACGACGTGCTTGCCGCGGTCATCGCCGAGCGCGCGCTGCCCGCGGACAACGAGGCCAACACGGACGGCAACACCCACTTCTACGGCTTCGAGTGCATCAACCTCGGCGACGGCCAGGACCCGTGGCCGGCCGCCCAACTGCTGGCGATCGAGCGGGCGTCCGCCGCGATCTGCCGTGCGCACGACTGGGACGAGCGCTCGGTCATCGGGCACCTGGAGTGGCAGCCGGGGAAGGTCGACCCGCGCGGCTTCACCATGAACGCGATGCGCCAGCGGATCGCCGACCGCCTCGAGGACGAGCCGCCGACAGCCCCGGCGGGTACCGGGAAGCCGGCCCCGACGTACGAGCCGTTCCCCGGCGCCAGCTTCTTCAAGGCCGGGCGCACCAGCCCGATCATCACGGCCATGGGCAAGCGGCTCGTGGCGGTCGGCTGCGGCCGGTACAAGGTCGGCCCGGGGCCGTCCTGGTCGGAGGCTGACCGCCAATCCGTCGCTGCCTGGCAGCGCCACCTCGGCTACACGGGGTCCGACGCCGACGGCATCCCCGGCCCCGCCTCGTGGGCCGCACTCCACGTCCCCAACGTCTGACCGACCGCGTCGCGGCCGGACTCCACCAACCGAAGGGAGGCCGGCATGAGCGCCGGTCTGTTTATCTCCACCATGCGCACCGTCGTACCGCTCGCCGCCGGGTGGCTCCTCACCCTCGCCGCGTCGGCCGGGTTCGACATCGACTCCACGACCGTTACGAGCGCCGTGGCGCTCGTGGCCGCGCTCGTGTACTACCTCCTGTTCCGGGTCCTGGAGATCGCCGGTCAGCGGGCACAGGGCACCGTCCTGCAGACCATCGCCGGTCTGGCCCTCGGGTGGGCGCGGCCGCCGTCGTACCCGGACCTCGAACCGGCCCTTGACCCGGTTGACCCGGCCGGCCTCGCGAGCGGATCGCGGGCCCTGTCGTGACGGGGGCCGCGCTCGCCCGCCGAGCCTGGGCCCGGCTCAGCTGGCGCGGCCTCACACTCGCCACCTCCGGCATCGCCTGGATCTCGTACGGTGCGAGTCTGGCCGTGCAGCCCCGGTACGGCACCGTGCGCGGGATCCAGGTCCTCCTCGGCCTGGCCCCCATGCCGGTGTGGGGATGGGCGTGGATCGTGGCCGGGGCCGTCGCCCTGGCCTACGCCGTCGCCCGCCCGGGGCGCGATCTTCCCGGAGTGGCGGCCGCGATGGCACCGCCGCTGCTCTGGGCCCTCGCGTACGCCCTCGGCGGCGCCTCGGGGACGTCGGCGACAGCTTGGGGCGCCGTCGCCCCGTGGGCGACGCACGCCCTCGGGATCTCGATCGTGGCGTACCTGACGCGGCCGCGCCTGATCGTGCCGGTGGTGGTGGCCCGTGGAAACCGGTAGCACTTGGCTCGGACTTGCGTGCGTGGTCGTCACCACGCTCGGGACGGTGGGCGGCACCTGGCTCGGCCGGACCCGTGTCAAGGAACAGGAAGTCGACGGCGAGGGCCTGCCGGGAGCCCCGCCGCAGCCGGAGGGCACGTGGACGGTCAGCCCCGAGATGTACCGGTGGTTCCAGGACCAGATGACGGCGCTGCACGGCCGGCTCCGAACGCTGGAAGACGCGGAGCGCGAGGCCCGGACCCGGGCCGACCGCACGGATCGGCTCCTCGGCCTGGCGCTCGACCACATCAGCGTCCAGGACGAGCGGCTCCGCGCCGCCGGGATGCCGCTCGTACCGATGGCCCCCGAGCTGGTCGCCGCCCGCGACGCCCGCTGAACACTGCCCCCCGCCCCGGCTCCGGCCGGCGCGGGGGGCTCTTCTTCATGTCGGGCGCGCAGAAAGGGCCTTGCCCCATACCCTGGCAGTGACGAGCTGGACAGAGAGGGGCAAGGCCATGCCGTTCGATGCTACCCCGGACCCGCACACAGACCCGATTGCTTTCGGTCAGCGGCTCCAAATTCTCCGCACCCGCCGGGGCGTGACCCGCGACCAGCTGGGCGGATTGATGGGCCGCTCCGCTTCATGGGTGAAGGGAATCGAGACCGGGCGCCGGGGCGTGCCCCGCCTGGAGGTCGTTCTCCGGCTTGCTGAGGTTCTCCGGGTGCAGACCCTTTCCGACCTGACCGGAGACCAGACCCCAATGCCGCTCTTTACCGGGCCGGGACATCCTCGGCTCCCCGCGGTGCGCGCCGCGATCGACGCCTTCCCCTCAGGCCAGGGCTACGCCGCACCCACCGCTGGCCACCTCTCCGCCCGCCTCGCTCGTGCGTGGGCCGCTCGGCACACCTCGCCGCACCACCGCGACACAGTCGGCGCACTTCTCCCCGCGCTGATCAGGGACGCGCAGGCGGCCGTTCGGCAGGCAGACACCGGTTCAGCGTGGCGTGCGGCACAAGCGGTCCTCGCCGAGGTCTACGCGCTCGCGCAGTTCTTTCTCTCGTACCAGCCGGACCCCGCGCTGGTGTGGCGGGTCTCCGAGCGCGGGATGATCGCTGCCCAGCAGTCCGAGGACGCGCACGCCATCGGCGTCGCCGCCTGGCTGGCCGCGCAGGCACACCGCGACCGCGCCCACTACGACGCAGCCGAGCACGTGGTGGGGGAGGCGCTGCGCTACCTGGAGCCGCTCCTTCGCGAGGGCACCGAACCGGTTCGGGCGATCTCCGGGGCGCTCCAGTTCGAAGCCGCCTACACGGCGGCGCGCCGGGGCGAGACCGGCACGGCGTGGCGGCACTGGGACGAGGCACGGCAGACCGCCCGCAGGCTCCCCGGTGACTACTTCCACCCGGTGACCAGCTTCGGCCAGGCCATCATGGGCGCGCACGCGGTCACCGTCGCGGTCGAGCTGCACGCCGGCGGCGAGTCGGTAAGGCAAGCCGCAGCTGCCGACGCGACGACGATTCCGTCCCGGCCGCGCCGTGCTCGACACCGGATCGAGCAGGCGCGCGGCTACCAGCTCGACGGACAGCCCGACGTAGCGCTCGCCACCCTGGCGCAGGCGCACGAGGCTGCCCCGGAGACCATCCGGTACAACGGATACGCGAAGCGCATTGTCCTGGAGGAGACGCAGGCGAAGTCGCCTGACCGCCGGCGCCGCGCCTCGGCTCTCGCGGTGCAACTCGGTCTCCTCGCCGCGTAGTCGAAGGGGTGCAATGTGCGCCCCTGGATCCCCGAGAACGCCCTCACCCTTGTGTGATCTGACCGCACGACCACCCAGGGATGAGCGGATGAGCGATCGAGAATGTACGTACTGCCCGAAGGCCGGCGCTGATGTGTGCGTCCGCATGCACATCGCGTCCTCCGGCTCCGGCACTGCCGTGTTTGCACACGCCGCGTGCGCCGAGCGTCGTGGCGATCGGGTTCTGTACCGAGTCGTGCCCGAGGCTCCGGCGGTGGCCAGGTGACTACCACTGAGAAGCCCTTGACCGCCGGAGACCGCGCATACCGCGCGCTGATCATCCACACCGGGCGGTGCGCACGGTGCCGCTCCGGCCAACCTTGCGTCACCGAGGCAACGATGAGCCGGCGTTGGAAGGTGGGCCGATGACCCGCATCTGCGTCGACTGCGACCGCGCGATCACCGGCAACGCGATCGTCGCCGCCGAGGGGCATTCCGCCTCCGGCGCCCGTGAGGACATGTACGCGCACGCGTCGGGCGACCCGGAGTGCACCGTGCGCACCGGCCAGCGGGGAGTGCTTCACCGGGCCCTCGACGCCGTGGCGCTCGCTCCGCCGAACCGGCCGCACCGAGGGTGAGCACCGCCGACAGCGAGCAGGATAGGGCCGTGATGTGTCCTCACTGCCGCACTCCGATGGCCGCTTACAGCGACACGTCGTTCCGCTGCACGACGTGTTCACGGACCGCCACGGCCGGGGACAGTCCGGCCGTGATCGAAGCTCGGGAGGGACAGCTGCAGATGGCGTTGCACCTCCTGGACGGCGCGCTCGCTCACCTGGACGGGCCAGCGCTGCTTGACCGCGAGATCACCGATGAGATGGAGGCACGCATGGGACAGAGAATCGAGACGCAGGGCTGCACGGCCGGTTGCGGCGGCACGATGTACAAGACGGTCGACCTGGACGACGCCGGCAATCCGACGAGTTCGACCACCTGGGTCTGCGGCAAGTGCGGGGCGTGCGCGTAGCGGGCCGCTGACGGCTCCCGAGCCGGGGCCCGCTGACGACCGCCTCTCGCGCGGTGGGCCGTCAGCGGGCCTCTTCTGTTTCCGGCGCCTACGGCAGGTCGCGTTCTTTTGTGCGGCCCCACCAGACCAGCAGCTGGTACAGGGTGGCCATTCCGAGCCGGTCGCGGAGGTCCGCCAGAGCGACACCGATTGTCCGTTCGCTCAGGCCGAAATGCTGGCCAACCTGCGTTTGCGAGTACCCGGATTCGAGCTCGCGGAGGATGGCACGCTGACGCGCTGTACTCGCCGCATCGGCGGTCGCGCGAGGAAGTTGCTGCCATGGAGTGCTCCGGTCCCAGAGCATCCCGAAGATGCTGCGGCCCCACGCCACCGCGCTCCGGTCGGAGACGTGCCAGCCCGCGTGAGGCGCAGCCTCCGGTACCACGAGATTGTCGATGAACAGATGACGCTGATCGACCACCACCATCCGCGGGAACGGGCGCGCGTAGACGCGGACCTCGACCCCGGCGTCCACGAGAAGGTCCACATGGGCTGCAGTCTGCTCGTGGTCCACTGCGCGGGACGTGTAGATCGTCCGCACCCGGACGCCACGCCGGCGTATAGCGGCAGTGTGTTCGACGCCGACCCGCAAGACCTCCGGGTCTCGATCTGCCGGCTCGCCCGGCTGTGCCGTGAACAGCTCGGTCGTTGCGTGATTCGCGAGAGGCTCGATCCTTGCGTTCATCAGTGCTTGGGTTGCCAGGAACTCGCTGCCGGGGCCGCCGTACCACCGATGCGGTTGGAACTGCGTGCCGAACTCCTCGATGACGGGTATCTGTCGGAGGGTGGTCACCGCCGCGGCGAGGGTTCCGGCCACTTGGGCGAGCGACTCGCGGGCGACGCCGTGGGGGTCGCGTGCCAGGTAGCGATCTGGGGCGTACGGATCCTGATCTATGAGGCCAAGTTCGGCCAGTCGCCGAGCGGATTTGGGGTCGGTAGCTTGCTCTCCAGCAGCGACCGAGCGGTATGTTTCGGCATCCTCGGGACGCAATGTTCGACCGGCCGAATCGTCAACTTCGCCCATTCTTCCCCCATTTGTAAGCATCTCCGGAATCAGCAACTTCGGATTCCGGAACCCCCGAAACCCTATGCACTGGTTTGCTTAAAAGAGAAGATCCTTCGGTACGGAAGATCTACCGAAGGGAACGATCATGACCAGTATTCGAGCACGGCTCGGCCTCGCCCTCGGGGTGGGCATCCTCGGCATGGGCGCCGTCGTGGCCGGAGCGGTGACGGCATCCGCCGATCCCGCGCCGGCGCCCACGACGGTTCAGGAGACGTCGGCCACGGTCACCGTGACCCCTACTCCCACGCCGTCGACGGACGACATCGGCTGGGGCTGACCTACCCGTGGGGGCACCGGTGAGAGAGCGTCAGCGCCAGAGCCACAGGCGCCCTGCCGGAGCGCCCACCGCGGTACTGCCGCCGCGGTACGGACCGAGCGACATGCTCGCGCCGTACCGCTGGCGGCGCGGAGGCTCGTGCTTCCGCTGTGGCGACGAGGGGCGCCAGGTGGCGGCCGTCGCGGCCGTCGCGCAGGTTGAATTCCTGATGTGCAGCAGCTGTGTCCTCCGTGAAGAGGAGAGCCGAGCCGCTCGCGCTGCGATTCGGGGTGAGCGGTATACCCCGGGGCGGATCGGCGGCCCGCCGTAGGGCGGGGAGACCGGGGAGAATCCTGGGAGATGATCAAGCTCGGGAGAGCTTCGCAAGCCTCCTAGGACCAACGCAAACCAACGCGCCCCGGCACTCGACTGAGTGCGGGGCGCGTGGTCATTTCTGGCAACACTCTGACCAGTGAGCGGTATAACCGCAGGTCAGACAGCTACTGCTTAGCGCTCGACTTCACCGGCGATGAACTTCTCGACGTTCTCGCGGGCCTCGTCGTCGAAGTACTGCACCGGCGGGGACTTCATGAAGTA
>NZ_JBIBHR010000034.1:0-37909 GCF_042957125.1 Streptomyces sp. NPDC008125 | reverse complement strand
AACGTCACCCGCAGCCGCCTCGGACGCCTCACCCGCCAAGGCTTCCTCACCCAACCCCGACGAGGCCGCTACCAGAAGCGGACTTAACGCCCTCTGAGAGGGCCTCGGACTGTAGCGGCGTGAAGCCACCCAGGGGAAAGAACGGCACGTAGGCGATGCCATCGGCGGCGAGATTGTCTACGAGGTCGTCGTCGTGGCGGTGGGCGAGGTTGTACATGTTCTGCACGCACACGATCGGGGCGATGCTGCGCGCCTCAGCGACCTGCTCTCCGGTGACATTGCTGACGCCGAGGTGGCGGATCAGTCCCTCTTGCTGGAGGTCGACGAGCGTCTCGAATGCTTCGGCGATCGAGCCGGCCCGCGGGCCCTGAGCGTCGCCCATGCGCATGTTGACCAGGTCGAGGGTATCGACGCCGAGGGATTCGAGGTTTTCATGGACCTGCTTGCGCAGGTCTTCGGGGCGCCGGGCCGTGGGCCAGCCGCCCTGTGCGTCGCGGGTCGCACCCACCTTGGTGGCGATGAACAGCGGCTCCGGGTACGGGTGCAGCGCTTCACGAATCAGCTCATTCGTGAAGCGCGGTCCGTAGGCGTCGCTGGTGTCGATGTGGGTGATCCCGAGGCTGACTGCCTCGCGCAGCACGGCCAGAGCGCCGTCGTGATCGGCGGGCGGCCCCATGACCCACGGGCCGGCGAGTTGCATCGCGCCGTAGCCGAACCGGGTGACGGACGAGTCACCCAGCGTCCAGGTTCCGCCGGGAAGAGGTGCGGAGGGCGTGTTCATCGTGGTGCCTTTCACTTCATGCAAGGGGTGGTGTCTCCAGCCCCCTTGCACCAGTGTTGGAGAGGAACTTCCTGCCGGGAAGTAGGCACTCCGAAGTGCGTAACACCCCTGAAGGTGAGAGGCGAGATCAGAGACGACGAAGGCCGACAAGAAAGCGGGGCTGACGGGCCCGGGTGCCGTGGAAACCTCTCGTGGGGCCTCCCGGGGCGAGAAAGACCGCTTCTCCCGGGAGGCGACAGCCAATCCGCCGGATCAGGGTGTGCCGAGCCCGTGCAGCAGCGTGTCGACGACGACGTCCGCCGCCTGCGCGGGACTCAGGTCGGGCAGCGTCCTGGACACCAGGTGCATGAGCTGCGGCAGCAGCGCGTTCGCCCAGCCCTCCGGTCGGCCGGGACGGAGGAGGCCTTCGGCGGTGGCGCGCCGGAGGAAGGTGTCGACTTCCGCGACGCACGCGTCGCGGCGGGCATGGACGATGTCGTCCGCGAGCATCCGGGCGAGGTCGACGGGCCAGGTCCGGTTGACGGCGATGACGTTCTCCACATAGCGGTGCAGAGCGACACCGACGGGCGCCTCACGCAGCCGGGCATCCTCGATGGCCCGCTCGACGGCCGTGAGACGGGAGTCGTAGATCGCCGCGAGAAGATCCTCACGAGCGGCGAAGCGCCGGTAGACGGTCCGCCGGTCCACACCCGCCTCGGCCGCGATGCTCGCGACACTCACACCCGGATCGGACGCGAGCATCCGCGCCCCCGTCGTCAGGACGGCTTCCAGATTGCGCGCGGCATCGGCTCTCACACCGCCGATCCTAACCGTCGTGACCCGTGCGATCGCCGCGTCCTCAAGGGCTGTCCCGTCATCCCCCGGGGTGCGCGACGTCCGCTACGGCATCTCGCCGCGTTGTCGAAACATCCGCGTACGTCCAGTGTGCGGATGCTCGTCCGCCTTGCGATGCACCTATCCGATGCCGCGCCACTGATCCGCCATGGTTGACGGGACGGCCCTCGGCGACGTGACGACACTGCCTCCGGCCCTCCCGGGACCGGGTTCCGGAGGTTTTCGGGCGAGGCGGGTGCTCGCCCGACGGCGAAGGGCGGGCGGCCCCCCTCCGCGTGAGGCAGGTGATTCCTCCTGCCCCGGGGCGACTGGCAAGCTGGCCCCATGACCGAGTCGAAGACACGCCCGCCCCTGGCCGACCGCATCGAGGAACTCCTGGCGACCGGCGGCCCCCTGCCCATCGTCGCCGCGGGAGATCCCGTGCTGCGCGGCGTCACGGAGCCGTACGACGGGCAGCTCGACGATGCTCTCCTCCACCGGTTCACGGACGCGTTGCGCGTGACGATGCACGCGGCCCCGGGCGTGGGGCTGGCCGCGCCGCAGGTCGGAATCCCGCTCCGCATCGCGGTGCTGGAGGACCTGGCGGTCGGGGCCCAGGACGTTCTGGAAGCGCGCGGACGCATCCCCCTGCCGTTCCGGGTGCTGATCAACCCTCGTTACGAGCCCGAGGGCGACGCGCGGGCGGCGTTCTTCGAGGGCTGCCTGAGCGTGCCCGGCTGGCAGGCGGTGGTGGCCCGCCGGGCACGGGTGCGACTGCGCGCGCAGGACGGGACCGGTCGCACGATCGACGAGGTGGTCACCGGCTGGCCGGCACGCATCGTGCAGCACGAGACCGACCACCTCGACGGCACCCTCTACCTCGACGTGGCACTGCCGCGGTCGCTGTCCACCAACGAGGCGGTGGCGGAGCGCTGGTCGGGGCCCACCCCCGAGAAAGCCGCCCGGGAGCTGGGCTTCGAGCTGCCGTGATGCCGGCCCGCCCGAGCGGGACTGTCCCACCCTGCTGGGACAGTCCCGCCCTCCCGTGAGAGCCTCCCGCCCCGCCTCCCCCGTGCGGTGACCGCACGTCGTGGCGGAGCCACACCTCCCCCGGGCGAGGACCTCGGCCCGCCGTGCGCCGGAAGCCCTCCTGGCCCGCCCCGGAGGCCGGCCGCGGGCGCGGTCCGGCACCGGGCGCGCGACCTCGATGAGGACCGTGGCCGGCAGACCAGCGGTGTACGCGACGCCGTAGTAGCGCTGGATCGGCCCCCGGGGCCCGTACGCGGCCCTGTTTCCAGCCGGGCGCAGCAGTCGACACCGATCGCGGCGAGCGGGGCGACCTTCTCCGCCGTGTCGCCCGTGCTCCCGTGAACGCACGCCTTGGGCGCGCGGGTGCCGGTCGACCCGTCTGCCGGGAAGCACGGGGGGCGTGATCATGATCCACCGCGCCCGGGCCGCTTCTTCGGATCGAGCCGACGGGGGTACCGGCCCGATGCGGACGAGGGGCCCGGCAAGCGGCCGGTCTGCGGACGGTGGCGACGAAGCGGACTCGGTCGGCTGGCGTGCTGCCCGATGTGGGACTCCGGCCTCAGAAGTGGTCGGCGTCGACGACGGCCCGGGCGAAGACGGCGGGCGCTTCCTGCGGCAGGTTGTGGCCGATGTCCCCGATGGTGCGGTGGTCGTAGGGGCCGGTGAAGTGGCTCCGGTACGAGGCGCCGTCACCGGGTGGGGTGAAGGGGTCCAGTGCCGGGTCGAGGGTGATGGTGGGAACGGCGATCGGCGGCTGTGCGGCGAGCTGCTTCTCGTACCGCTCGTAGCGTCGCTCGCCCTCGATGAGGCCGATCCGCCAGCGGTAGTTGTAAAGGACGATGGCGGCGTAGTCGGGGTTCTTGAAGGCCTCCGCGGTGCGCGCGAAGGTCGCGTCGTCGAAGTTCCAGTTGGGCGACACGAGGGTCCACACGTATCGGCACAGCGCGATGCGCTGGTCCTCGTTCTCCATGGCCTTCTTGCCGCGGTCACTGGCGAAGTACCACTGGTACCACCAGTTGCGCTCGACGGCCGGGGCGGCGGGCTCCAGCTGCGCCTTGAGGCTCGTGATGATGTAACCGGTGGTGGAGACCAGCGCCTTGACGCGCTCGGGCCACAGCGCGGCGATGATGTCGGCGGTGCGGGAGCCCCAGTCGAAGCCGGCGAGCACCGCCTTGTCGATCTTGAGGGCGTCCATCAGGGCGATGGTGTCGAGAGCGATGGCTGACTGCTCGGCGTTGCGAGGGGTGTTGCCGGACAGGAAGCTGGTGCTGCCGTGACCGCGGAGGTAGGGAACGATGACCCGATAGCCCTGGTCGGCGAGGAGGGGCGCGACGTCGACGAAGCTGTGGATGTCGTACGGCCAGCCGTGCAGCAGGATCACGACCGGGCCATGGGCAGGACCTGCCTCGGCATGACCGACGTTCAGCACACCCGCCCTGACGTGTTTGATGGTGGCGAAGCCGGTGTGTGTGCCGGGGACGACATCGGGCACGGTGGGCACCGCCGAGCCGCTCCCCCGGGCCGAGCCGTTCGCCGCGGGCGCGGCGGCCGCCGTCGCCGTCAGGCCGGTCAGCGAGACCGCGGCCGCGCCGGTGCTCAGGCCGACAGCCTGACTGAAGGCACGCCTGTCGATCATGTGTGAACCCTCCGTCGTGCGTCTCCGGTGACCGGTCCGAGCCTGGGAAGTCGTGTTCTCGCGTGAGCGGTGCGCGGGTCGCCGCGGCTCTCGGCGCGATGACTCTCACACACGTCCCGTCACCTGTCAAACAGGTGACGGGCGCGTGTTCCCCGTGGCCGGGACAGCGGGCGGGGACTCTCTCCCCCTCTCGTGTCCGTACCAGCAGCACGCACTCTCGCCCCCGGGGGAACCGGACACGTCAGCCACATGACGGTGCGCTTCGCCGCCTCCGACTGCCAGTCGGCGCACCCGCGGCAGACCGGCGCCCGCCCCCGGGGTCACGGGCGACGGGAAGGGCGACACGGTTCCGCCGCATCGACGGCACACCGCCCCGCCACCGCTCCGGGCCGGCGGGACACCAGTCGTTCGACTGGGCCGACACCCCCACCGGACCCCGCCCGGGCCTCAGAGAGTTCCGA
Source organism: Streptomyces sp. NPDC008125 (assembly GCF_042957125.1). Taxonomy (NCBI): domain Bacteria; kingdom Bacillati; phylum Actinomycetota; class Actinomycetes; order Kitasatosporales; family Streptomycetaceae; genus Streptomyces; species Streptomyces sp. NPDC008125. The sequence continues at coordinate 33,189 of NZ_JBIBHR010000034.1, read as the reverse complement.
CGCCGCGCAGCAGCGTGTCGACAACCAGGTCCGCCGCCCGTGCGGGGGTGAGGTGCGCCTGCCGATGCGCCGCCAGATTCACCAGCTGCGACAGCAACGCACCCACCCAGCCCTCCGGTCGGCCGGGACGGAGGAGGCCTTCGGCGGTGGCGCGCCGGAGGAAGGTGTCGACTTCCGCGACGCACGCGTCGCGGCGGGCATGGACGGTGTCGTCCGCGAGCATCCGGGCGAGGTCGACGGGCCAGGTCCGGTTGACGGCGATGACGTTCTCGACATAGCGGTGCAGAGCGACACCGACGGGCGCCTCACGCAGCCGGGCATCCTCGATGGCCCGCTCGACGGCCGTGAGACGGGAGTCGTAGATCGCCGCGAGAAGATCCTCACGAGCGGCGAAGCGCCGGTAGACGGTCCGCCGGTCCACACCCGCCTCGGCCGCGATGCTCGCGACACTCACACCCGGATCGGACGCGAGCATCCGCGCCCCCGTCGTCAGGACGGCTTCCAGATTGCGCGCGGCATCGGCTCTCATTCGGACAAGCGTAACGACACCGCGAAGGATCACCCCATTAGTGCCACTCTCGTGAGCGAAAAGAGAAGCCAAAGTGCTACATTCAAGTGACAGTTAAGAGAGCGGTCCGAGAGAACCCGAAAGAGAGAAAGCACATGATCACTTACGACCGGCTTTTCGTCGGAGGCTCTTGGGTGGCGCCGAGCGACACCGAACTGCTCGACATCGCCTCGCCGCACGACCGAACGGTGATCGGTCGTGCCGCGCAGGCGCAGCCGGCGGATGTGGACCGCGCACTGGTCGCGGCACGGCGGTCGTTCGAGGAGGGTGCGTGGCGGCTGACCCCGCCGGCCGAGCGGATCGCGGTCCTGAGGAGGTTCAACGCGTTGCGCGAGGAGAACGCGGAGAAGGCAGCGCACCTCATTTCGCTGGAGAACGGCTCCGCGGGGTGGTTCACCCGGGCCGGGCAGCCGGGTCTCACCCGGCAGGCGAACGCGTACCTCAAGGCTGCGGAGGAGTTCGGCTGGGAGGAGACCCTGGTGCCCTCCGACCCGGCGTCCCCGGCACGCAGTGTGGTGCGCCGTGAGGCGATCGGCGTCGTGGCGGCGGTGATCCCGTGGAACTCGCCGTTCTCGTCGGCCACCTCGAAGATCCTCCCGGCGCTGCTCGCCGGTAACTCCGTCGTCCTCAAGGTGTCCCCCGAGAACTCGCTGAGCATGGGCTTCCTGGCAGAACTGCTGGAGCGTACGGGCCTTCCCGAGGGCGTGATCAGCGTCCTGCCCGCCGACCGGAAGACCAGTGAGTACCTGGTGTCGCATCCGGAGGTCGACAAGATCGCGTTCACGGGCTCGACGCGGGCCGGCCGCCGGATCGCGTCCATCGCCGGTGAGCAGCTCAAGCGGGTCAGCCTTGAGCTGGGTGGCAAGTCCGCCGCCGTCATCCTTCCGGACGCCGACATCGCAGCGGCGGTCGCGGGCCTGAAGTTCGGTTCCCTGCTCAACAACGGCGAATCCTGCATCGCCCAGAGCAGGATTCTTGCGCCTCGCAGCCGGTACGAGGAGGTCGTCGGTGCACTGAAGGAGCTCGTGGAGTCGCTCAAGGTCGGCGACCCGGGCGACCCGGACACCTTCATCGGTCCAATGATCCGTCCGGACCAACAGGACCGAGTGCGCGCCTACATCCGGCTCGGCGTGGAGGAGGGTGCCCGCCTGGTCACCGGCGGCGCGCAGATCCCGGACGGACTGGAGAAGGGCAACTACGTCACCCCGACCGTCTTCGCCGACGTCGACAACTCCATGCGCATCGCCCAGGAAGAGATCTTCGGTCCGGTCCTGGTCGTCATCGCCTACGAGGACGAGGACGACGCCGTCCGCATCGCCAACGACTCCGAGTACGGCCTCAGCGGCGGCGTCTGGTCGACCGACGAGGAACACGCCCTCGCCGTCGCCCGCCGCATCCGCACCGGCACCGTCACGGTCAACGGCGCCCCCGTCGCCTTCGACGGACCGTTCGGCGGCTTCAAGAACAGCGGCATCGGCCGCGAGTACGGCACCGTCGGCCTCGGTACCTACACCGAGTACAAGACCATCACCGTCTGAGCGCGGCCGTATCGGCCCAAGTGGTCACGTGACGCGCGGAAGGGGCCATCCGTCGACCCGGCCGCACGGCGCTCCGCGAAGGGGCGGAGGAACGCCCCGGACAGGGGAACGTCTGAACGAGGTGTGGCCGGCCCGGCACGCCAAGATGGTGCGGGCCTTCCCGCTCCCGCCGCGGAGCCGGAGGTCCCGTAGAACCCCACGGCCCGTCAAAGGTCCGGTCGGTCCTGGTCGCAGGCGCACGAGGGAGCGGGCAGTCGCGCGGGAGCCGGCGGTCGCGTGGGAGCGGGCGGTCGCGCGGGTGCGGGCAGGACTCATTACTCTCGCCCCATGGGGAAGACCGAGTCCATGAGAGACGTCCTGTTCGCGCGCAGCGGCTGGATCCCGCAGGTGATCCGCGAGAACGGCGGGCTGAGGCTCATGCTCGGTGCCGGGGCCGACGCCAACCATGAGCCCCGCACGTTCACGTTCCCGGTCGGGCAAGCTCATCTCGGGGTGATCCGGGAGGACCTGGCCAGACACCTGTTGCTGTGGAGTGCGGTCCTTCCGCTGTGCGACGCCGCCGGAACCCGGGGCCGCCTGGACGAGGACGCTGCCGTCGCGCTCCTGGACCCGATCCTGCTCTCCGCGCCCGCCGACGTCGACGCGCTCTTCCAGCACGTCCCGTGGGAGAGGAGCCGGCTCGTCGCCCATGGGGCCGACATCCCTCTGCTGGAACGCGGTCAGGTCTGCGCGGCGATGCGCTCGGCGACGGAAACGTCCGACGGAAAGCGGGCCCAGGAGCACCGCGCCGACCGCCGTCGCGCCGAGCGCGGAACGGTACTCGGTCCGCTCGACGCCGCGATTCTGAGGTACACGGGCCGGTACGTGCACGGCTCGACGGTGCCCAGGCGGATACCCGATGCCGTCGCCCCGGCGCTGCTGCCCGAGGTCCTGCGCGTGATCGCCACCGCGGAGCAGGCGTGCGCCGGAATACGGATCGGCCGCGATCCGCGACGCGGAAAGCGCGCCACGGACAAGGGCGACTGGGACCGGATGGCGGCGACGGTCGACGCGGCCGTACGCCGCGCGCACCCCGGGCTCGTCGACGACGCGGTGCGTACCGTGAGCTTCCTGATGTGCTCCGAGGCCGCGGACCGCGCCAGGAACACACCCATGGAGGACGACGAGGAGGCCCCCGGCGACCGCGCCGCCTTCGGCGGGGGTGCGAGGAAGACGATCCTGTCGTTCACCGACGACAAGGGCGTCGAGAAGAAGTGGCGCGCAGGCAACCCCCGTTCCGCCTCGGTGGAGTTCTGGGAGTTCGTGAGTGATCGCTCCGCCTCCGACAACGAGGTGTTCACCATCGAGGACGAGGAGAGGGGCGAAGGGATCCAGCTCCACTTCTACGCGGACTCCATCGCCCGGGTCACCACGGTGCACCGAGGTAGGGGCGGGTCGGATCCGGAGTACCGGGTCGAGTACAGCCTGGTCGACGGGATCCGCGGATACCGTCACCTGGTGAGCACCTTCGCCCGCGGCGGCTGCGCCGCGCTCGATCAGCACGGCCCCTGGATGACGAACGCCGAGTTCGAGCGCGCGCGCCGGCGGCGCAACGCCTCACTTGATCTTTGACCGGTGCGGCGCGGTCGAGGGGTGGTTGATTTCTTGGTTCGTCGTTTCGTGGCGTCCGGGTTGCCCGCGGTGTGGACGTCGTAGCGGGTGGTCTGCTGCTTGTCCCTGATGCCGGGTGGTCGTCCTGGGCCGGGGCGGGAGGGTTTCGGTGCTCCGGCGGGGCAGGCCCGGGCTGCTGTCGGGCTGAGGCGCCGATAAAGAGCTGGGCGAAGGCCGCGAGGCTCAGCCAGGTCCGCCGGTCTGCGGCTTCGGGGGTACGGCACCTGCACCGGTGGACCGGCTGCCGTGCCCGCGTCGACGGTTCGAATCGGCCCACCTGCCGTCGTGGGGCGGTCACGCGAGAGAATGCTGCGCATGGCGACGTGAAGAGCACCGGCCGGGCTACAGCACTGGGTCGAGGTCGCTTCCTGGGAGACGGTCGACGAAGCTGACCACCGAACCTGTGCCGTCTGCGAAACCGAAGTCTGCTCCTACCAGTTCCGTTTCCATCCACCCGAGTCCTCGATGTTCGAGCGGCGCGTCAGCTTGGCCTGGTGCACCGGGTGCCGGATCCACTCCGGTGCGATGGTGCGCGTGCCCCGGACCCGTGTCCTCGTCGACGCACTGGCGTCCCTCCCTGCGGACGAGCGCGATCGGCTGCTGCACAGCGAGGTCAAACTGATCAGGTATCTCCGGCGGCGGCGCGAGGACTGAGAATCTCTCCGGTCCGTGGTCCTGTGACCGCCGGAGAACGCCGCTCGCGTGCCCTGAGCACACGGCCGTTCGGCCCGAGCGGCGGCCCGGCCGAGTCGGTACGGTGGTGCCGCCGTCGACGGCGGGGGCGGGGGAAGTAGGGGCGCGCGCCGCCGTCTTCACGTGCGTCACCGTCTGATCCCGTGCGTCGCCGTCTTCACGTGCGTCACCGTCTGATCCCGTGCGTCGCCGTCTTCACGTGCGCCCCCGTCTTCACGTGCGTCACCGTCTGATCCCGTGCGTCACCGTCTTCCGTTCCCGTGCACCGCCGTTTTCGGAGGACTCACGGTGCCGAGGTGTCCGCCGGGAGCTGCTCCACCGCCGCGTGTTCGACGATGTGTCCGTCGCGGAGTTCCAGGATCCGGTCGGCGAATCCGAGCAGGTGGGGGTCGTGGGTGGCCACCAGCACGGTGACGCCCTCGCTGCGCACCAGGGCGCGCAGCAGCCGCATGACCGCGAGGCCGGTCTCCGCGTCCAGTTGCCCGGTGGGCTCGTCCGCGATCAGCAGGGCGGGGCGGTTGGCGAGCGCGCGGGCGATGGCGACGCGCTGCTGCTGGCCGCCGGAGAGCTCGCCGGGGCGTTGCGCGGCGTGGTCGCCGAGCCCCACGAGGGACAGCAGGAGCGCGGCGCGCTCCTCGCGTTCGGCGGGGTCGGTTCCACGCAGCCGCATGGGCACACCGACGTTCTCGGCCGCGGTCAGGATGGGGAGCAGCCCGAACGACTGGAAGATGAAGCCGATGCGGTCCCGACGGAGTGCCAGAAGCCCGTCCTCGCCGAGTCCCGAGAGTTCGGTGCCACCGACGGTGACCCGTCCGCCGTCAGGGGTGTCGAGGCCGCCGACGAGGTTGAGCAGGGTGGTCTTGCCGGAGCCCGAGCGGCCCTTGAGGGCGACGAGTTCTCCGCGGGGGATCTCGAAGGTGACTCCGCGCAGCGCGTGCACGGCCGCGGCGCCGGTCCCGTACGAGCGGCGCAGGTCCTCGACCCGCACCATGGGGCCGTCGGCCGGGCTCGCGGCCGGGGCCGTACCGCGCCGCGTGCCGGTCCTTCGTCTCATCGCTGGTCCCCCCCTGCGCACCTTGCCGTTCCTCGGCGGTCGCCAGTATGTGGGTGGGGCGTCCGGAGACGCAACGCGCCTCGGGGCACCGTGCCGTGCCCGTGCGGAGGCGGTGGCGCGGAGGGGCCGGCCGGTCGCCGCGTGTTCGGAAATCGGTTCCGCGCGTCCGCACAGCGCTCACGATCTCATCTCGATGTGCCGACGGGAGGTTACCCGCAGCCGGTGTGCTCTGAAAGCATCCGACATGCGCCGGGGGGCGCGAGTGCTGAGGTTTCGGGGGATCAGGTGACGGAGTTCGTCCTGCTGCGGGTGCGCGCGCACCGGCTCCTGCTCTCCGCGGCCCTGCTGGCGGTCCTGCTCACCACATGCGTACTGACCGCGCTCGCCGCGTTCTCCGGTTCCATGGGTGATGCCGCCCTGCGGTACACGCTCACCCGTCGTTCCGCCGAACGGTCCTCACTCGTCGTCTCGGCGGATGTGGGCCTGGAGCGGCGCGAGGACGCCGACGCGCTGGTACGCCGAGCGGCCGGCGAGACCTTCGACGGGCTTCCGGTGGCGGTGCGGAAGATGGAGAGTTCGGGCCCGTACGCCCTGCCGCGGAGCCTGCAGCCGGCGGCGGAGCGGCGGGGCAACCCGGACCTGACGCACTTCGCCTCGCTGGACCCGAAGCGTGTGCGTCTCGTCGCGGGCCGCATGCCCACTCCCGGCGAAGGGGACGCCGGGGGGCCGGTCGAGGTGGCGCTGCCGGGTGCGGCCGCCACGGCGCTGGGGCTGGAGCCCGGCGCCCGGATAACTCTCACGAACCGGCTGAGCGACGCGCCCCTGCCGGTCGAGATCACGGGCGTGTACGAGGTGGCCGACCAGGCCGACCCGTACTGGCGGTTGGACCCCCTCGGCGGCCGGGGTGCCGGCCAGGTCGTCTTCACCACGTACGGCCCGCTGCTGACCGACCCGGCCGTGGTCGACTCGGGCCGGCTCAGTGCGGGACGGGTGTCCTGGCTGGCCGCCGCCGATTTCCGCACGGTGACCACCGGCCGGACCGGCGCCCTGCGACGCGCCTCGACGGACGTGCCCGAGTCGCTGGCCGCTTCCGCGGTGTTCGCGGACGGCGCGACGATCCGTACCTCGCTGCCGGCCCTCATCGACCAGGTCGAACGGGCGCTGCTGGTGGCGCGCTCCACGATCATGATCGTGGCGCTTCAGCTCGTGCTGCTCGCCGGCTACGCGCTGCTGCTCGTCTCCGGCCTGCTGAGCAGTGAGCGGGCCGGTGAGACCGAACTCCTGCGGGCCAGGGGCGGTTCACGGGGAAGAATCGCTTCTTCCGCCGCGGTCGAAGCGCTGTCGCTCGCGGCCCCCGCCGCGGTCGTCGCACCCCTGCTCGCCGGGCCCTTGACCGGATTGCTCGCGAGGCTGGGCGAGCTGGGCCGGATCGGGCTGAGGCTCGACGCCGGGGTCGACGGCACGGTCTGGCTGGTCGCCTCCGCGGTGGCGCTGCTGTGCGCGCTCGCGGTGCTCGCGCCGGCGCTCGCGGCAGGCGGGCGCCGGGCAGGCCGGGCCTCCGCGCTGCCCGCCCCGGTGCGGGCCGGCGCCGACATCGGGCTACTGCTGGTCGCAGGTGCGGCGTACTGGCAGTTGGACCGTCGGACCGGCGTGTCCGGCGGCGGTGCGCTGAGCGGCGACCGTGACGGCGCGCTGGGCATCGACCCGCTGCTGGTCGCCGCTCCCGCTCTGGCGCTGCTCGCGGGCACCGTCGTGACGCTGCGGCTGCTGCCGCCGGCGGCCAGGCTCGCGGAGCGCGGCGCGGCGGGCGGCCGGGGTCTGTCGGCCGCCCTGGCCGGCTGGCAGTTCAGCCGTCGGCCGCTGCGGGGTGCGGGACCCGTGCTGCTGTTGGTGCTGGCGATGGCGATGGGCATGCTGGCCATCGGTCAGAGCGCGTCCTGGGACCGGTCGCAGGACGACCAGGCCGACTTCAGGTCCGGTGCGTCGGTGCGCGTGGTGGGCGGGCTGTCCAACGACCCGGCCGGGGCGGCCCCGTACACCGGACTGCCGGGCGTACGGAACGCGGCACCCGTGTTCCGCGCCACGTCGCCCCTGTCCGGTGGCCGGACGGCCGAGGTGCTGGCGCTCGACACCGCGCACGCGGACGAGCGGATGTTGATGCGCGAAGACCTCGCCGGGACGTCGCCGCAGGCGCTGTTCGACGCGATCGCGCCGCCGACGGCCGGACGGACCGGTGTGGTGCTGCCCGGCGACAGCACACGGGTCCTCTTCGACCTGCGTATCAGCGACACCTCGGCCTCCGGCGGCACGTCGCCCACCGGCTCGGCTGCTCAGGTCGGCGTCGTCCTGGAGGACCGCTACGGAATCCGTTACCGGGTGGCCGCGGGCACCGTTCCCGTCGACGGGCGGGTGCACGCGTTGTCGTTCCCGGTGTCCCCGTCGGGCGGGCTGGCCGTGACCGGGTTCGAGCTGGACAGCGTCGTGCCCCGGGGACGCGCCGAACAGCGTTTCGTCTCCGTCGCACGGCTGCGGACGCTCACCGTGGACGGGCACGAGCGACCGGTCCCCACTTCGGACGGGGTGCGCTGGCGAGCCACGTCGACCGTGACCGGGGCGGACACGGACAGCCCGGGCGGGACGGTCGGGAAGGTGACGGGTACGGGCGCGGCACCGGCGTTCCGTTACCGCACCGGATCGGGCCTCGCGGACCGCGGCTCCTGGGGCGCCGAGCAGGTCGACACCCTGCTGCTCCGCGCGGGCCGCCCGGCGGCACCGGCACTGAAGGCGGTGGCCACCGACGCGTATCTGGCCTCCTCCGGGGCGCGGTTGGGCCAGCAGGTCGATCTCGCGCTGGGGGGCGAAACGGTCCGGGTGACGCTGATGAAGTCGGTGCGGGAGCTCCCGACCACCGGTCCCGGCGGAGCCACGGGCTCGGCGGACGGAGCCGCCGCGGACGTGACCGCGAAGCCGGGCGGGGCGCTGCTGCTGGACCTCAGGGCGGTGTCCGAAGCGCTGGACCAGGGATCGGGGGCCACGCCGGCGCCCACAGAGTGGTGGCTGAGCACCGCTCCGGGCGGCGGCCGGGCGGTGGCGGCGGAGCTGCGCGCGCTGCCCGGTACGGACCCGTCCCAGGTACGGGTGCGGGACGAGGTGGCGCGGGAGCTCGCGGACGATCCGCTGGGGGCAGGGCCGCAGTCCGCGCTCCGTGCGGCCGCTGCCGTGGCCGCCGCCCTGGCCGCGGTCGGCTTCGCGGTCGGCCTGGTGGGCTCCCAGGGCGAGCGGTCCGCCGAATTCGCCGTGCTGCGCGCCCTGGGCGCTTCCCGCCGACGGCTGGCCCGGGCGTTGGCCGTCGAGCAGGGAGTCCTCATCGCCCTCGCCCTGCTGATCGGGCTCGGCCTGGGGACCGTGCTGACCAGGGCGGTCGTCCCCCTCGTCGTACTGACCGGGCAGGCGGCCCGGCCCGTGCCCGACGTGCTGGTGCTGCTGCCGGCCGGGCAGGTGGCGGCACTTCTGGCATCGGTGGCGGCGCTGCCGCTGCTCTTCGTCGCGACGATCGCACTGCGCCGCCCCGATCCCGCGGTGTCGCTCCGCCACCAGGGAGACAACTGAGATGACCACTGCCCGGACACCGGCCGCCTGCGCTCCCTGGGTGCGCACCCGGCTGCGTACCGCTCCCGGTGTCTCCGTCGCCCTCGCGGCCCTCGGACTTCTGACGGCGTTCCTCGCCGCCGTGTTCCCGCGCGCGGTCGACGCGTACGGAACGGACGCGCTGCGGCACGACATCACGAGTGCCGCTGCGAGGCGGAGTGTGCTCGAAGTGACCGCGCCACCGCCCTCTCTCTCGCAGGCGCCCCCGGTCAGGGAGCGGGCGATGCGTCAGGAAGCGCTGGCCGAGGCGAACGAGACGCTGGCGGGAATGTTCCCCGCCCCGCTGCGGGCCGACGTGCCGCACTCCTCGTACGGCGTGCACACGACGGAGCCGCTGGTCGCCCAGGAGCCCTGGCTCCCGCGTCCCAACGGGTTGCCGCCCCGGTTCACCTACGCGGCCCCGTCCGGACTCGCCGAACACGGCACGCTGCGTGCGGGGCGCTGGCCGGTGGTGCACGGCGAGGTGACCGAGGCGTCGCGCGAGGTGGAAGCGGCCGTCACCGAGGAGACGGCCGCCGAGCTGAAGATGAGGCCCGGCTCCACGATCGCGGTAGTGACCCACGGCAGGTCGGTGCTCACCGTCCGGATCACCGGTATCGTCGCGCCGCTGCGGCCGGAGAGCGGCTACTGGTCGGCCGAGCCGCTGTTCCGCTCCCCGTCCCTGGCGAAGGACCCGGGCTCCCCGCTCCCGGTCTACTTCTGGACGGCCGCACTCCTGCTGCCGCCTGACGCGGCGCCGGCTCTCCTCGCGACCACGGGCGAGCCCGAACTGTTCTGGCGCATCGCCCCGGACACCTCCCGTCTCACCGCCGCCGACGCCTCCCCCGCGAGCACAGCCGTCGCCGCGTTGGAGCACGGCCCCGGCCTGCTGAAGCTCCGGGACGTCACCGGGCCGACCACCACGCTCACCACCGAACTCGACGCGATCATCGAGGCCCACCTCGCGATGCGCGCCGCGATCGACCCCGTGGTCACCGTCGCGGCCGTCGGCATCGCCACGGTCGCCGCCGTCGTCCTTCTGATGACCGGCGGGCTGATCGGCGCCCGCCGTCACCACGAACTCGCTCTGCTCCGCTCGCGCGGCGGCTCCCTGCGGGGCATCGGGGTGCGGCTCCTCGCCGAGACCGCCGTGGCCGTGCTGCCCGGGGCGGCGCTCGGGCTGCTCCTGGCCGTCCTGCTCGTCCCGGACGCCGGGTTCGCGCCCGCCGCGGTGGGCGCCGCGGCCGTCGCCGTACCGGTCTGCGTGGTGCTGCCCCTGCGCACGGTCCTGCAGCATCGCCGTCCCGTGCTGCCCGGGGCCCGCGAGGACGTCGTGGACGCCCGGCCCAGCCGCCGGCGCACGGTCGCCGAACTGACGCTGCTCGTCCTGGCCGCCGGAGCGGTCACCGCGCTGCGCCGGCGTGGTACGACGACCGGCCCGGGTGCCGATCTGCTGGTCAGCGCCGCTCCGGTCCTGATGGGGCTGATCGCCGCACTCGTCCTCGTTCGGCTGTATCCCCTGCCGCTGCGCCTGGCGTCCCGTCCAGCGGCGCGACTGCGCGGTGCGGTCGGTTTCCTCTCACTGGCCCGGGCGGGCCGGGCCCCGTCGAACGGCACGCTGCTCCTGCTGGCCCTGTTGGTCGCGCTGACCACCACGGCGTTCGGCGGCTCGGTACTCGCGGGCGTCGCGGACGCGCGCGCCGACGCGGCGCTGCGCGCGGTCGGCGCGGACGCCCGCATCAGCGGTGAGGGGGCGCGCTCCACGGTCACCAGGGACGTCCTCGGCCGGCTCCGGGCGGCGCACGGCGTCGAGGACGTCGCGCCCGTGCACATCGAGTACGGGACGCAGTTGGCCGCGTCGCGGGGCACCGGGCCGGACACCGGACGCGCGACCGTGGTGGGGGTCGAGCCCGCCTCGTACGCGCGGCTGGCCCGGGCCACGGGGCTGGCCGCCTTCCCGGCGGGAGCGCTGGAGAGCGGCCCGGACCGGGGCGGGGCCGTACCCGTGATCGTCTCGCCCGCTCTGGCACAACGGCTCGGCGAGGGGGCCCACACGGTCCGGACACAGGACGGGAGCCTCACGGTACGGGTCGCCGGAGCGCTGAGCCGCACCTCCGCGGTGAGCGACGGCGAATTCCTGATCGTCGACGCCGAGGCGCTCCCCGCACCGGGCCCCACCACCTTGTTGGTGACCGGAGACTCACTCGACGAGAAACTCCTGCGCTCGACGGCACGCGAGGCGGGCCCGGAGTACGTGGTACGACTGCGGTCGGCGGAGCGCGGGAAGCTCGTGGACTCCCCGATGCAGGCGGGCGCCGAGCGGATCTACGAGGCGGCCGTAGCCGCCGGGGCGGGGTACGCGCTGCTCGCCGTGGTCCTCTCGCTGCTGCGGACGGCGCCGGAGCGCACCACGCTCCTGGCGCGACTGCGCACCATGGGGCTCACCGCCCGTCAGGGGCGGCGGCTGCTCGCCCTCGAGGCTCTGCCGCAGGCGTTGCTGTCGGCGGCGGGCGGGCTCCTCGTCGGCTGGGCGACCATCGCCCTGCTGGCGCCCGGTGTCGACCTGTCCGCGCTGGCACTGGCCGACGTCGCACCGGGGAACCCGCACCCCGCCTCACTGCGGGCCGACATCCTGTCGCTGGCGCTCCCGGCGCTGGGAGTGGTCGTACTCACCGGCGCCGTGGCCGGTGTGCAGGCGTGGTGGTCGGGCCGCCGTGGATCGATCAAGGAACTCAGGGCAGGAGACACCCGGTGACAGCATCGACGGAGACCACACTGGCGGAGCTCGAAAGGCGGGCGACGGCACGCCGTGACCGGCCCGCCTACGGGCACGACGCCCTGATCGTCTGCGACCGGCTGGTACGCGTCTTCTCCGCGGACGGCGTGGAGGTGCAGGCCCTGCAGGGGCTCGATCTCCTCGTCGTCGAGGGCGAGTTGATGGCTCTGGTCGGCGCGTCGGGGAGTGGGAAGTCGACCCTGATGAACATCCTGGCGGGACTCGACGTCCCCACCGCCGGTTCGGCGAAGGCAGCCGGCTGCGATCTGCTGGCCATGGGGCCGAAGGAGCGGCTGCGCTACCGCCGTGACGTGGTCGGCTTCGTCTGGCAGCAGACCTCACGCAACCTGCTCCCGTACCTCACCGCCGCACAGAACATCACTCTCCCGATGCAGCTGCGCGGGCGTGGGAGGAACCGCGAACGGGCTGCGCGTGCAGAGCTGTTGCTGGAGATGCTGGAGGTGACGGAGTGCCGCGACCGCCGCCCCGCGCAGATGTCCGGCGGACAGCAGCAGCGGGTGGCGATCGCGGTCGCACTGGCCAACAACCCCTCGGTACTGCTGGCCGACGAGCCGACCGGCGAACTGGACTCCGCGACGGGCGAGCAGGTGTTCGCCGCGTTCCGCCGCGCCAACGAGGAGTTGGGCACGACGATCGTGATCGTCACCCACGACCAGGCGGTGGCGGACGAAGTGCGCCGCACCGTCGCGATCCGGGACGGCCGCACCTCCTCCGAGGTGCTCCGGCACACCGAGGTGGACGCGGCGACGGGCCAGGAGTCCCTCGTGGCCCGCGAGTACGCGATGCTCGACCGTGCGGGGCGGCTGCAGCTCCCGGCGGACTACACCGAGGCTTTGGGGATGGAACACCGGGTCATGCTGGAACTCGAACGGGACCACATCGGGGTGTGGCCGGACGCGACCGGGAAGTGACCTGTGACGGTTCCGGGGCGGCCGGCAGATCACGGCCGCCCCGGTGCCACGCACGCCCCGCCGACCCGTACCGGTGCGTGGTGAAGGAGAGACCGCACCGGTGGATGCCGATGCGACGTCGTGCGACGGCAGCCCCACGACGCCAGCGCCAGCACGGCGGCGGTCATCGCCACCACCAGCCAGCCGAGGGCTCGTGAAGCGCGTAGCCGGTAGCCCGTAGCCCTTACGCGGACAGTGCCCAGTACCCCGTCAGCGACAGCCTCTCGCCGCGTCGGCCGGGCGGCCGTCCCGGAAAAATACTCTGGCGGCGCCGCGACTTGGGGCTCAGACTGTGCCGGTGCTGATCCGACGCGAATCACCCGATGACATCCTCGCAGTGACCGCCGTCACCGCGTTGGCCTTCGCCCAACCGGAGACCAGGGTCCCGGTGGAGGTAACCCTCCTCGACCAGCTGCGCACTTGCGACGCCTGGCTACCGGAACTGTCGCTCGTGGCAATCGGTGAGAGAGACGAGGTCGTAGGCCACGTGGTCTGCACTCGTGGCCATGTCGGCGCCGTCCGTGTCCTGGGGCTCGGTCCGCTCAGCGTGCATCCCGACCACCAGCGCCACGGTGTCGGTCGTGCCCTTGTCCACGCCGTGCTCGGCGCGGCGGATGCCCTGGGCGAGCCCCTCGTCGCTCTCCTCGGCAGCCCCGGGTACTACGGTCGCTTCGGTTTTCGTACCAGCACGGACCACGGCATCACCGCACCGGACCGTTCGTGGGGTGAGTACTTCCAGGTCCGTACCCTGACCGCCCATACCCCCGCGCTGCGGGGCGTTTTCACGTATGCGGAGCCGTTCGAGCGGGTCTGACACCGGGTACTCGTAGCGGCTTCCCGTGGCCGTGGCTCAGGGGCTGGCTGACGCCCTGCCGAGCTGTCCCTCGAATCAGCGGCTACGGCACGGAGTACGTCACCGACTGCTTCAACGACATCGTTGCCCCCTCCGTGCGCGCCAAAGCCGAAGGCGGCGGTGTGGTCGTCCGGTGAGCTTGATCTTTACCCTCCGGCGTCGTGGGGTCGGCATCCGCCGCGATCGACCGGTTCTGCCGATGGCCTTGTGGGCCTCGGGGCGTTTGACGGTCTTGCCGACGTCGTCGCAGGGTGCGGGGTGATGGTTCCTGTTCCCAGGCGGCCGTCCGGGACCGGCACCACGAGGGCGACGCACACGGATGGGGCAGAGCAGGTGGGCTCGGACGTTCCGAAACCCCCGGCAGACCGGGGCCGGGTGAGGGCGTTCGGGCTGGTCGGCCTCTCCCGGGGGCGGCGGAGGCGGCACGGAACTCCTGATGCTCATGAAGCCGTGCCACTGTGCCAGTCCAGCTACGGCAGCCGCGGAGGGGTGAGCTCACCGCTCTCGGTGGGTTGCTCATCGGGCAGGATGCGCCAGGACGCTTCGAGGGGCAGAACGTGGCCGGTCATCGACTGGATGTCGTTCTCAGGTGTGGCGCGGGAACGCAGGGCGGGCAGATGTCGGGTGGTATAGCGCTGGTGGATCGCGGAGCCGGACCACAGGGTCGTGACCAGGTAGCGGTTCGTCTCGAGTCGGGTGACGACCCCGGCCAGCATGCCGCCGGTCGCTGCCATGCCAGGCGCCCACACCCTGCGCTGGGCGTCGAGGAAGCGCTCCTTGCGGCCGGGCAGCAGACGGCAGTCGGCGACCCGTAGGAGAGCAGCGCGTCCGAGAGCGTGGGACAGGTCGGCTGTGTCCCCCGCATCTCGAGGATGATCTCGCCGGTGGCGACGTCGATCGCGGTGTAGCCGGCGCTCTGCGGGTTGTCGGCGGCCACAAGCGTCGTGTCGCCCGCGCATGAAGCGCTGGTAGGCCTCCGTGTCGGTCCACAGCCCCAGCAGATGAGCGCTGCCGGTGTCCGTGTCCCACCCGCCCACCTGTCCGACCAGGCCTGGCTGGTCGCTGATCGTCGACCAGGCGCTCTGGGCCGCAGAGAACTGCCCTCGCGCGGCCACCGGCACCCGGCAGCCAATCCACTTGCCCCACATGTGCAGCCTGCCTTCCAGCCTCCCGACGAACCGACGGGACAAATGATCGACCGCAGACCCCGGCCGGCGTCAATCGGCCCACGGACGGAGCCGCGCCGACACCGGAGCCTTCATCGACGTGCCCGTCGAGCTCCCCGCCGCGCGCAAGGTGCGCGAGGCGCCGGCGTCCTTCGACGACCACTTCAGCCAGGCCCGGCTGTTCTGGCTCAGCATGACCCCCACGGAACGCGAGCACATCGTCGCCGCCTACACCTTCGAGCTCGGCAAGTGCTGGGAAGAAGCCATCAAGGTGCGCGGACTCCAGGTCCTCGCCAACATCGACTCCGACCTCTGCGCCCAGGTCGCGACCGGTCTGGGGCTCCCCGCCCCCGAGCCGACCATCGCGCCGGCAACGGTCGAACCAAGCCCCGCGCTCTCCCAGATCGGCGGGGAGTGGCCACTCGACGGCCGGATCATCGGCATCGTCACGGACGGATCCGACGATCTCGACGGGGTACGAGCCCTACGCCGCGCGATCCTCGACGCCGGCATGGTCCCCCTCATCGTCGCCCCGCACGGAGGCACCCTCGGCCAGGGCGACGACCCCGTCACCGTGCAGCGCACCTTCGCCACCGCCCGGTCCATCGAATTCGACGCAATCCTGCTGGCCGGAGCACCCGGCCCGGCAGCCGACGGCTACGGAGCACGGGACGCCAAGGCGGACGACGCGGCCGCCGCCGTCCTCGCCGTCGATCCCCGCCTGCTGCTGATGATCGGCGAGGCGTTCCGCCACGGCAAGGCCCTCGGCGCCTGGGGCGAAGGAACCGACGCCCTCGCGGCAGCGGGCCTCCCCGCCGGCTCCCTCGGCGTCGTCGTCGACGAAGCACCCTCCCACGTACTCCAGACCATCACCGGCCTGCTCGCAGCACACCGCGCCTGGGACCGCTTCACACCCACCCTCTGACAGAGCTGCCGTTCGGGCGGCTGCCACCGACGAGTGGCCCGGGAACACCGGGGGTGGTTCGGGCGTTTTCGTGGACGCGCCCGAACCACCCTGCACGGGGAGCGGCCCCTGGCTGGACGGAAGGGGTGCGGAGTCCGAGGACGTCCCCGAGAAACGGTCAGCGGGTGGCGGACCTCGCCCCAGGTGCTGCCCGGGACAAGCGCGAGGACCACTGCGGAGGACGGGCCGTCCGCCGCTGCGGTGGCGCCCCCGGCCACCTCCCGCTGGGCAGACCACGCGACGCGACACCCCCGGACCGCCTCACCCGGAGCGGCACGACCGCCGGGGTACACGATCCGGCGGTCCGGCGGTCCGGCGGTCCGGCGGTCCGGCGCGGGACTTCCGGCGGCGAGCATGAGATTGACCGCGGCACTGCCGCCGACCACCCGCGCGAGGTCGTACGCACGCTGATCGCCGCGGTCGCCGCCGCCTACGGCGGCCGGCCCCCCAAGGCGACGGCACCACCGTCCTGTGCCGCGACTCGGTACCCGGCCCGGACGCCCCGAGGCGAACGCCTGAGGGAAGGACCGAATTTCCCTGTCGCCGCCCGGTACTCGGGACGGCCCGAGCGGTCAGCGCCGGGGCAGCCGGTGCAGGACGACCTCGCCGAGAATCCCGTCTGCCACCGTGCACGTCATGTACGTGCAGAAGGGTTGTCGTCTGCGGTCCGTCGGCGATCCGGGGTTCAGCAGACGCAGCCCGCCCGGTGCCAGGGTGTCCCAGGGGATGTGGCTGTGACCGAAGACCAGGACGTCCAGGTCGGGGTGGAGCGCGGCGCAGCGCGCCTCGCGGCCGGTAGCCGCTCCCGTCTCGTGGACGACGCCGAACCGCAGACCCCCCAGCCGGACACGGGCCGTTTCCGGCAGACGGGCCCGCAGTTCCGGTCCGTCGTTGTTGCCGTACACCCCGACCAGACGTCGCGCGCGCCCCTCCAGCAGGTCCAGCGTGGCCACGTCCACCCAGTCCCCGGCGTGGAGTACGACATCCGCCCGGTCCGCCTCCCGGAGCAGTTCGTCGGGGAGTCGCTTGGCCCGCAGGGGCACGTGGGTGTCCGAGATCAGCAGCAGCCGCGCGGGAACGTCCGTCGACGCCCCGGCCGTGTCCTGGCCCATCCAGCTGCCCCTTCTCCTCGGTTTCCCGGTTCTTCCGTCATGCGGACCGGTGCTGATCCTCGCAGACGGAGGCCGGCCGGCCTCGGAACGCGCTCCGGCCGCCGCTGAGTGGCCCGTTCACCGTCGACGCGACGGCCGCTCGGGCGGCCACGCTGCCGGGCGTGGCCGCCGCGTCGACGCGGCATCCTGAAAGGGCTGGTCCGGGTACCACTGGTCAGAACGGTGCACGGCCGGACGTATGAGGGTGGCGGCGCCGGGTAGACGGTCCAGCGGTTCGAGGGCGAATGGAAGCCCTCGCGCGGAAGGAGAACTGCTGTGCTCATGGCTCACCCGGCGGTGCTGAAGGATCTCGTCGAGCGGTACGAATCGCTTCGGTGCCCGAGTGCGGAAGATGCCCGGTCGCGGCAGCGGCTGGAGGACGTGGAGTACACGCTGTGCGTCTCGACGGGCACCCGGGACGTGGAGGCCGCCCTCCGTGCGGCCCGTGCGCGCCTCCAGCACAGTACGCTCCACGCCACCTTGCTCTCCGCCTGAGACGCCATCGCCGCTCGTACGCGGTTGCAGGCCGGTCCGTCCCCCTCACCGGCCGGCCCTCCCGTCGAGGGACCCCGGGCGCTCTTCTCCGGCGCTGTGACGTGGCCGGCCGGCGAGCGGTCCGGGGTGGCGGTCCCCTCAGGGAAGGCCGGGAGCAGCGGCGCTACGGGACGAGGACGAGGCGCTCGCCGCCCAGGTCGTCCCATGCCCGCGCGATGTCGGCGAGGGGCACGGGGCGGGCCCGGACGTCGAGGCTGCCGTCGGTGACCGCTGTGGCCAAGTCGGGGAGTTCGGCGATGAACTCGCGGGGCGGGACGGAGCCGATGCCGCTGCCGACGATCTGCAACCGGGCCGCGCGCAGGGCGGCGGAAGGGATCGGTGCGGACTCTCCGGCGATCGACCCGATCTGGACCCAGGTCAGCGGGGCGCTCCGGTCGGAGCGGGCCTTCAGGACGGGAAGCATCGCCGCGGCGGCGGGAGTGCCCCAGACGAAGTCGAGGACGACGTCGACGTCGGCGGCGGCCCCGATCTCCTCGAAGGTGACCGCCCGGTCAGCGCCGAGACCCGGCAACGCCTTGAGGCGTGTGGCGTCGCGGCCCACGGCGATGACCTGACCGGCACCGAACCGCTTGGCGATCTGGATCGCCATCCGCCCCGCGCTGCCGGTGGCGCCGAGGACGGCGACCCGTCGGCCTTCGGGGAAAGGGATGCGGCGGCGCAGCGCGACCCAGGAGG
Organism: Streptomyces sp. NPDC008125; assembly: GCF_042957125.1. NCBI lineage: Bacteria > Bacillati > Actinomycetota > Actinomycetes > Kitasatosporales > Streptomycetaceae > Streptomyces > Streptomyces sp. NPDC008125. The sequence goes on along the minus strand of NZ_JBIBHR010000034.1, from coordinate 14,948 downwards.
ACATCCCCGGGTTCATCGCGGCGGCGATGCGTACGGGGTCGGCACCGTCCGGCAGGAGCACGCTGCGGCGGACGTCGATGACGGTGCGCTCGGCGAACGTACCGAAGGCGGTGTCCTCCAGGACCGCGTAGCGAAGGCGCCCCTGCGGATCCCGCACCACACCGTCCACTCCGGGCACGAGCGGGAAGGCACCGGTCGCGGAATAATGCGTGCCGTTCGCTTTCGCCCTGGTCAGGTGGTGCAGTCCCGCGGCCAGGACCTCCACCACCATCTGGTCGTCGCCCTGGGCGACGGGCTCGGGGCTCTCGCCGTAGGCGGGCGGAGCGTCGTACGCCGTGATGATCGCAGCGCGCATGGAGGTCCCCCATCGATTTAGTTTGGATTACCAATCGATCTCAGAGTGATTGGTAATCCAAACAATGTCAAGTAGTCTGGTCTCCATGCCGATCGACGATTCCGAGGACGTCCTGCTGGACGGACTGGTCCGCAGCGCGTTCCAGATCATGGGGGTACTGACCCGCATCAGCGCCGAGCACGATCTGTCCCTCACTCAGCTGCGCGTGCTGGGCATCCTCCGCGATCAACGCCCCCGCATGAGCGACCTCGCCGCTTTCCTGGGCCTGGACAAGTCGACGATGTCCGGCCTCGTCGACCGCGCCGCACGCCGCGGACTGATGACACGCGCCCCCAACCCCGCGGACAAACGTGCCGTCGACGTCCTCATCACGGACGCGGGTCGCCAACTCACCGAGCGGATGTACCAGGAGGCTCGGACCGCGTTGGCTCCGGCGACCGGCCGTCTCGACGAGCAGCAGCGCCGACAGCTCGCCCAGCTGCTCCAGCCCGTCATCACTCCTCCTCCGCCGCTCGGCTGAAGGGCTGTCCCGTGGGTGGGGGTGGATCGGTGTGCGGCGCCGGATTCGGCGCGTCGCACGACTGAGGAAGGTCCGCGGACCGGATGCGTAGGAGCTTTCCGACAACGCGGCGAGGTGTCGCAACCGTCGTCGCACACCCACCGGGGTGTGTTCATCGTGGGCGTGGGGAAGCTCGGCGTCTTCCTGTGCCTGACCTACTGCCTGCAGCAGATCCTTCGCTACTCACCGGTCAAGACCGGGCCGGTGTTCCCCCCATGGTGGCCGCGCCGATGTGCGCCTCCACGGCCTCCGACACCAAGCTGCTCGCCCCGGGGCGATCTTCGCGGCGGGCGCGGTGATCTGCGGACTCGTGCTCCGCTCCGGGCCCCCTCCCCCGCGGACCCGGACATCACCCCCGCAGCGCCCGCGTAGCCGAGGTCACTCGTCGCCGTACCGCCCCGCATCGGGTGCTTCGACGCGGGGCGGCGGGACGGGGGACTCCGGTACGGAAGAGGCCGCCGGAGCAGCGCGCTCCTTTCGGCCTCCACGGTTCGGACGCGTCAGAAGCCGGACCAGTGGCCGAGCGTCAGGCGGGGTTCCGCGTTGCGGGCGAGTTCGTGTGCCTGCTCGGGCCACCACGCTCCGGCGGCCGGGTCGACGACGCCGTACTCGGGGTCGATCGTGCCGCCGGTGTTGCGGGTGCAGCTCCCGTCGGACTCCCCGATGGTCTTCACGTACAGGTACGCGTCGACGAGCGGGACGCCGGTGTCGGTGGTCGGGCGGGGCCCGATGCCCCGCCCGGGCGGGTTGCACCAGGTCTCCGGGTCGCCGCTGTACTTGCCCGGCTGCGGGGTCCACGGCCCCTTTCCGTTACGGCTGGTGTCGACCATGAAGTGCGCCAGATCCTTGCCGGAGGGGCTGCCCACGTTCTGGTCGTACCAGGCGTCGGTCCAGTGCCAGGTGGAGGGGTCGGTGGAGGAGACGGCGTTGCCCGGGGTTCCGTCGTTGGGAGCGGCCGGAGAGTAGAACTGACTTGCGCACCAGTCGGCGTGGCCACGCGACCACTCGGGCCCCTGGGTGGCGAACCACATGCACCTGGATATCCAGGTCCCGTAGTGCGAGGTCTGATCGGTGGGCTGGTAGTTGGATATGTTCAGGACGAAGCCGTCGCTCCTCTCCGCACCCGCGTCGAGGAGCCGCTGCGTGATGTCGCCCACGGACCGCCACTGGCTGTTGCCGGCGTCCAGGTAGACCGAGGTGTTCGCGCCGTTCTTCAGGGTGCGGACCGCGTAGTCGAGGTCGGCCACACGGTGGGCGGTGAGTTCTCCGGTCGGGTCGACGTCCCCGGCGCAGTCCTTGGGAAGGGCGGCCAGGCCGTCGGGTTCCAGGATGACCACGGCCTTCTTGCCACCGATGCCCCGGGCGAACGCGTCGATCCACTGGCGGTAGGCGGCGGAGGAGTCGGCCCCTCCGCCGGAGTAGAGGCTGCAGTCCCGGCCGGGGATGTTGTACGCCACCAGGACAGGGACCCGGTGGGTGAGCGCGGCGGCACGGACGAGCTTCGTCACGTCGGTACGGGTTTCGGTGGGCGTGCCCCCGGTGAACCACGCGGCCTGCGGGTAGCTCGCCAACTTCGCCATGTTCAGGCCGTCTTCGATGTTGCCACCCCTCAGGTCGTCGAGGGCCTGCCGGGCCGCCTTGCTGTTCGGGTCGACGTAGAACTTGGTGGCGGAGGTGACGGTGTCCCGGGCTGGTGCGGGTGCGGGTGCGGCCTGGGCGGCTGTGGCGGCGAATGCCGCGCAGACGGTGAGCGCCGCGGTGACGACGGCTGTGCGGCGCCGGAAAGTGCGGGAACGCATGGAGACTCCTGGTCCGGGAGCGAACGACTGCGGAACGTTCGCCCGCCACCGGCGGAACACGCCGGTTTCGTGACCGGCGGGCTCCGCCGACGGGCGGGGGAACGGGAGGACGGGAACGGGGAGCTGCTTGAACCGGGGGCCGGGATCAGCGGGCCACCGGAGCACGGCTGCTCAGTAGCCGTAGATCATCTTGTAGGCGACTTCGGGGAGGAACTGGCCGGCCACGGACCCGGCTCCGACGCCGCAGTTGCCGTCGGACTCGCCGGGGGTCTTGACCCACAGGAGCATCTCCGCGCCGCCGCCCTTCTGGGTGGGGGTTCCGGTCCTGCGGCCCGCGGAGTTGCACCATTCGCCGTTGCTGGAGCCGTTGCCATTGCGGCTGGTGTCCACGACGAACGGTTTGGTGTATCCGTTGGACGAGCTCAGAGCGGCGTTCACCGCGTTGGCGTAGGTGATGTTCTGGGCGGTGGTGTAGTGGTTGGAGACGTTCAGCGAGAAGCCCCGGGTGCGGCTGAGGCCCGCCGCGTTCAGGCTCGCGGCCATCGAAGTGGCGCTGCGCCAACCCGGGTTGCCCGCGTCGAGGTAGACCCAGGCGTTGGGGGCCTTCTGGGTGAACTGGGTGATCGCGTTGTTGAGCAGGGAGTTGCGCTCGGCGATCTGGGCGGCCGTCATGCAGCTGGTGTCCCCGAGCGCGTCCGGTTCGAGGATGACGACGGCGGGCCTGGAGCCGATCCCGCCGGCGAACGCGGCGATCCACTCGTTGTAGGCGGTGACCGACCCTGCCCCGCCGCCGGACTGCCCGCCGCAGATGTCCCGTTTGGGGATGTTGTAGGCGACGAGGACGGGCAGCTTGTCCGCGGCGTCGGCCGCGCCGACATAGGCCCCCGTGGCGGTTCCTATGGTGCCGCTCCAGTTGCCGAACCAGCGGGCCATGGGCTTCGTGGCGATGCTGTCGCGGATCGCGGGCGCCCGTCCGTCACCGGAGTTGGCGGCGGCCCACAGGGCCGGGCTGGAGCTGGGATCGACGTAGAAGCCGTTGGTGAGCGTGGTCGGATCGGCCGCCTGGGCGGGTGGAGAGACCACGAGGGCCAGCGGCAGGGCCATCAGTGCTGCGGCCATCGTGCGGAGGAGGTGACGCATGGGAGTACCTCGGTTCCTGACGGGGGCGACGCCGCACGGTCTCGACCTGAGCGTGCGGCGCGGAGGGAAGGCGGCGGACGGTGTCCCGCGAAACCTGCGGCTCGGGACGCCGTGCACCACGGACGGGCATGCAGATCCTTTTGGGAGCGCTCCCACTGGAAGCGCTCCCAGTTCTGTTTCGGAGTACCTTGGGGTATGGCCGGTATCGTCTTGGCTGCAATTCAGGGTGTCAAGAGTCCCGACACGATTCCCTCTTCACTTCACCACGCGAGGCCTCGTATACAGACTGGAAGCGCTACCAGTTCTTCTGCGCCCACCTGGAGGAACGTCTTCCCTCAGGTCCTGGAGTGAGTGTTCCGTGCACATCGGGGCGAGGACGCCGGCCGAGGCCCGTGCCCGGCCCGTGGGATCATCTCCGTAGCAACCCGGCAAAGATCCCGAGGAGTACGTCTTCCGATGCAGCCGACGCCCAGGCGCATGCCGACCCTCGACGAGGTGGCCGCCAAAGCGGGCGTGTCGCGCACCGTGGCTTCGCGGGCTGTCAACAACGTCCCGCATGTGAGCCGGGCCAAGCGGGAGGCGGTCGAACGGGCCGTCCGTGAGCTGGGCTACGTTCCGAATCCCACGGCGCGGGCGCTGGCCGGGAACAGGGTCGGGGCCGTGGTGCTGGCTGCTTCCAGCGACGAGGCCGGCCTGTTCGCGGATCCGTTCTTCGCCGAGGTCGTCGTCGGGGTGAGCACGGCCCTGGACGAGACCGACCTGGAACTCATCCTGGTGCTCGCCAACTCACCGCGCGGCCGCAGCCGCCTGCAGCAGATGGTCCGCTCCCGCCGCGCCGACGGCATCATGCTGATGGCGCTCCGGGGTGACGACCCGCTGGGACGGCTGGCCGAGGACGCCGGGATGCCGGTGGTCTTCGGCGGTCTGCCCCTGACCGGGGAGCCACGGTGGTACGTGGACGCCGACAACAGGGGCGGCGCCAGGCTCGCCGCCGATCACCTCGTACGCACCGGCCGGACCGGACCCGTCATGATCACCGGCCAGGTGGACAGCCTGGTCTCGGTGGCCCGGGAGCAGGGCTTCACCGAAGGGCTGACCCTGGCCGGTGTCCCGCTGCTGGGTGTTTCCTCCGGAGGGTTCCTGGTCGAGGGCGGCGCGGAGGCGATGGAGCGCCTGCTGGACGCCCATCCGCGGTTGGACGCGGTCTTCGCCGCGTCGGACGGCATGGCGATCGGCGCACTCCAAGTGCTCCGCCGACGGGGTCGGCGGGTGCCCGAGGACGTCGCGGTGATCGGCTTCGACGACCTGGCGGGGGCTCGGCACGCCAGCCCGCCGCTGACCACCGTGCGCCAGCCGGTCAGGGCACTGGGACACGAGATGGCACGGATGCTGGTCAACGCGATCGACGGACACGACCCCAACCCGTTGATCCTTCCGACCCGGCTGACGGTCCGGGAGTCCGCCCCGGCGACCCTCCCGCCACGCTGACGGCCCGGCAGTCCGCCCCGGTGACGCTCCCGCCACGCTGACGGTCCGGGAGTCCGCCCCGGCGACCCTCCCGCCACGCTGATCACCGTCCGTCGGCCGCTGACGCCGTGCCTCAGCGGCGCCGCCCCGTGGAGTTCCCGTCGTCCGCCCGCGCGACGACGTGCCCGCCCGCTGACTCGACTGCGGCGGGCACGTCGTCACGCATGCGCGGGACCGGAGAGGTGGAAGCCGACGGGCGAGCGAGGCGGCCGGGACGGGCGGGAAGGGCGGGAAGCCCCCACCATCGCGCCCCGGTGCCCCAGGGCTTTCGTCGGAACGGCCGCCTGCAGGACCTGACGTCTGCCCAAGCCCTGGTCGCGCGCCCCGAGGCCCGGGTGAACGCTGTGGACGGTGGTGCCGTTCCTCGCCACGCGTCCGGTGTCTCTCGCGGTCCCCACGGCTACCGACGGCGGCGCTGCTGGACCGGGCCGAGCTTCGCGGTGAGCGCCGAGAGGAAGGTCGGGAGCTTGTCGACCATGGCTTTGGGGACCGGGGTGGTCTGGACGGTTCCCGTGCGCACGTCCTGGACGACGAGAGCGTAGGTGCCGTTCTCCTCGACGAGTTCGGCGGCGAAGAGCAGTCTCTGCGTGGCGGTTTCCATCACTGCTCCTGGGCCGGGGTCTCGTTGAGCCAGACGTTCCACGCCTTGGCGGCCTGCTGCTCGTCGGTGTGCTCGGCGAACAGGTGGTGGCCGAGCCAGATCGGCACGTTCCAGGTGCTGCCGTTGAAGAACCGGTACAGGGCGTCCGGGCCCCGCAGTCCGACGAAATCGGTGCTGAGCCAGTCGACGACCACCTCGACGGGATCGTGGTCCGGGCCGGGGGCGAGGAGCGTGAACCGATCGCCGACGGCCGCGTCCTCGGCAAGGCCGAGGCGTCGGCGCAGCGCGGCGAAGTCGGACGGATCAGCGGTGGGTTCGGGGTGCTGGGACCTGACGTAGACGGCGGGGCGGCCGGCGAAGTGCCGGAGATACTCGGCGAGCGCGTGCTGGTGGAAATCGACGTACTTCTCCGCCACGTCCGTCTTGGCGTCCCAGTTCCAGGCGTCGTCGACGACGCCCGTGTGCACCCAGTGGATTCCCATCCGCAGGTGGCTCGTGCCGCCGTCGGCCGGTTCGACGCGGTAGCTGAGGGTGTTGGAGAACCCGCCGTCCTGGGTCGCCCGGACGGCGAGGTGGTGCGGCGGCTCCCACGCCACGACCGTGGCGTCTCCCCGGGTCGCCTTTCCCCCCACGCGTGGCTCGATCTCCATCGGGTAGAGCCAGCCGAGGTTGCCGGCGCCGGTGGCCACCGCGTCCCAGACCTGCTCGGGCGCGACGGGCAGGTCCTGCTCTCGGCGGACCTCGAACTCTCGGGCCATGGTCGGTACTGCTCCTTCGTCGTCGTTCACGGTCGGTGGATGAGCGGGAGGGTGGTCAGCCGCCGCTGCAGCGGGTTGTCCCGCCACTCCAGCGCCGCCCCGTCGGCCAGGCGGAGTCCGGGCAGCCTGCGGGCCAGCGTGCCGATGGCCACCTCCGCCTGGAGCTTGGCCAGCGGGCCGCCGAGGCAGAAGTGCGGGCCGTGGCCGAAGCTCAGGTGGCGGTTGCCGGGACGGGACAGGTCGAGGCGGTCGGGGTCCTCGAAGCGTTCGGGGTCGCGGTTGGTCGCACCGAGGAAGAGGTACACCAGCTCGCCCTCCCGCAGCGTCCGTCCGCCGATCTCCAGGTCCTCCGCCACCACCCTGACGATCGCCTGGGTCACGGTGTCGTAGCGGGCCAGTTCCTCGACCGCTCCGCGGATCAGGTCCGGGTCCGCACGCAGCCTGGCCAGTTGGTCCGGGTGGCGCAGCAGGGCGAGCATGCCGTTGCCGATCAGGTGGGTGGTGGTCTCGTCCCCGGCGGTGATCAGGACGAAGCAGGTGGAGAGCAGTTCGGAGTCGGTGAGCCGGTCGTCCTTGTTCTGGGTGGCGACCAGGGCGCTGATCAGGTCGTCGCCCGGTTCACGCCGGCGCTGCCGGATGAGCCCGGCGAGGTACTCCTCGTATGCGTCGATCGCCGCCTCGGACTTGTCGATGTCCTCACTGAGCCGGCCGAAGCGGCTGAACCAGGTCTTGACCTGCGGCCGGTCCTCGTCGGGGATGCCGAAGAGTTCGCAGACGACGGACATCGGCAGGGGCGAGGCGACCGCCTCGATGAGCTCCATGGCCGGGCCGGCCGCGACCGCCTCGTCGATGAGCCGGTCGACGATCCGTTGCACGCCGTCGCGCAGGGCTTCGACGCGACGGGCCGTGAACGCCTTGTTGGCCAGCTTGCGCAGGCGGGCGTGGTCCGGCGGGTCGGTGTTGCTCATCACCCGGCCGAGGCGCTCGGTGAGCCGGCTGAGGGCCTTGAGGTCGCCGCCGAGCGAACTGTAGGCGCGGGTCATCCTGTCCCGGTCGTTGGACAGGCGCAGGTCGCCGAGCGCCGTCTCGACGTCGGTGTGGCGGGTGAGGTACCAGATGCCCTGGGGGCTGCGGTGGACCGGGTCGTCGCGTCGCATGCGGGCGTACACCGGGTACGGGTCCTGCCGGGCTTCCGGGGTGAGCAGGGCCGCGGCAAGGCCGTCGGGCCGGGTGGGCGTTGCGACGGAGTCCCGGGGCTGGACAGGACATGCGGCGAGGCCGTCGGGCCGGGCGGGGCCCGCGGTGTCGCGGGCCCCGCCCAGGGTGTCGGTGGAGGTCATGTCGTCCGCGCTACCGCTGGGTGTCCATGGCGTCGGCGAGGCTCTTGGGCCGCATGTCGGTCCAGGCCTCCTCGACGTGGGCCAGGCAGGCGGCGTGGGTGTCGGGGCCGTGGGTGACGGTCCAGCCCTCGGGCACGTCCGCGAACTGCGGCCACAGTGAGTGCTGGTTCTCGTCGTTGACGAGGACGAGGAAGGTTCCGTCCTGGTCGTCGAAGGGGTTGGTCATGTGTCGGTCCTCCTGCGGGCCTTGGGGAAGGGTGGTGCCACCGGCGTGTCCGGTGACTCAGCGGGTTCCGGTGGTTCCGGCACCAGTGACGGTTCCGGCGGTGCCGGTCTGTCCGGTCTCTCCGGTCTCTCCGGTCTCCGGGGCGACTCCGGAATCCCCGGCAAGGGCGGTGGTGCCCCGGGTGGCCTGGGCGATCCTGGCGGCCAGGACCGGCCCGATCTGGGCCAGGGACCCCGCCTGGGTCATCTGGTCGTGCCGGGTGGTGACCTCGTGCGATGCGATCCGGCCCCCGATGTACGGGTGCCAGACCTCCGGGCCGGCGTCGTCGTCGCCCCGGCCGATGGTGGAGTTGAAGAGCAGCAGGTCTCCGTCGTACCTGCCGGGGACGAAGTCGACCGCCAGCTTCGCGTTGTTGATCATGATCTGGACGATCACCTCGACCTGCCGCTCGTTCAGCCCGGCGAGCGCGCTGCCCCGCCTGTTCAGCACCTCGGCGACCTCGGCGTAGGTGATCTCCCGGTCGCCCAGCTCGTCCGGGTCGACGTCGAGCACGCCGACGAGCACGTCCCGCACCGTGGGCACCGGCTCCTCCTCGAAGCGCACGTCCTTCACCGGGTACGCGTCGAGAACGGCCAGCAGTGCGGTCCGCTCGCCTCGCGCCTGCAGTTCGCAGGCCAGCGCGTGGGCGATCAGACCGCCCGCCGACCAGCCGAGCAGCAGGTACGGTCCCTCCGGCTGGATCTTCTGGACGTGGTCGGCGTAGTCGGACGCCATCTCCTCGTAGGAGGTGGGCAGCGGCTCCGGGCGGCCGAGGCCGCGTGCCTGGAGCGCGTAGACCGGGTGCTGCGGGCCGAGGTGGTTGAGCAGTCCGCTGTACGACCAGCTGATGCCGCCGCCGGGGTGGACGCAGAACAGCGGTGTCTCCGTCCCGGTCGTACGCAGGGGCAGCAGCACGTCCAGCGCGTCCTGCGGATTGTTCATGGCCAGGCGTTCGGTGAGGCCGGCCACGGTCGGCGCCTCGAAGAGCAGGCGCAGACCCAGCTCCAGGCCGAGGGTCTCGCGGACCCGGGAGGCGAGCCGCGCGGCCAGCAGCGAGTGGCCGCCCAGGTCGAAGAAGCCTTCGTCGATGCCGACCTGCTCCCGGCCGAGGACTTCGGCGAAGAGCCCGCACAGCAGTTGCTCCTGCGGCGTCCGCGGGCCGCGGCCACCGTCGGACGCCCCGTAGTCGGGAGCGGGCAGAGCGGCCCGGTCGAGCTTGCCGTTGGCGGTCAGCGGGAGCGCCTCCACGGTGACGAACGCCGCCGGCACCATGTAGTCGGGGAGTTCGCGGCGCAGCCGGCCGGACAGCTCGGCCTGCTCGGGCGCGCCCTGCGGCGCGGGCACCAGATAGGCGACCAGCCGCTTGTCCCCCGGCCTGTCCTCACGGGCGACCACGGCCGCCTGGGCGACACCGGGGCAGCCCGCGAGGACGGCCTCGATCTCTCCGGGCTCGATCCGCAGACCGCGCAGCTTGACCTGGTGGTCGACGCGTCCGGCGAACTCCAGCGTGCCGTCCGGAAGCCACCAGGCGAGGTCGCCGGTGCGGTACATGCGGCTCCCTGCCGGGCCGTACGGGTCGGCGGTGAAGCGCTCCGCCGTGAGGCCGGGCCGGCCGAAGTAGCCGCGGGCCACGCCCGTTCCCGCGAGGTACAGCTCACCGACCATGCCCGTCGGCACCGGCCTCAGCCGGTCGTCGAGCACGTAGGCGCGCATGTTCGCCATCGGCGCGCCGATCGGCACGGTCGCGGCGTTTCCGGAGAGCTCGCGCACCGGGTGACAGGTGGCCAGGGTGGTGGCTTCGGTGGGCCCGTAGCCGTTGACCACCTGGATGGCGGGGCAGGCCGCCCGGACTCGGGCGGCGGCGGCCGGGGAGACCACGTCGCCGCCGGTCCACACCTCGCGCACCCCGGCGAGCAGGCCCGGGCGCTCCTCGGCGACCAGCCTGAACAGTCCGGCGGTCAGCCACAGCCCGGTCACCCCGTGCGTGGTGATCGTGTGCTGCAGCAGGTCGAGGTCGAGCCGCTCGGGCGGTGCGACCACGACCCGGCCGCCGTTGAGCAGCGGGACCCACAGTTCGTAGGTCGAGAGGTCGAAGGCGGTCGGGGAGTGCATCAGCACCCGCTCGTGGCCGCCGCCCCGCCACTCGGGGGTCAGCGCGAGACCCACCACGTCCCGGTGGGTGACGGCCACGCCCTTCGGGCGTCCGGTCGAACCGGAGGTGTACATGATGTACGCCAACTGGTCCTCGCGGCAGGTGACTTCTGGCCTGCCGGGGCCGGCGTCCTCGGACTGCACCAGAGCGGCGAGCACCTCCTCCGTGAGCACGAGGGCAGCTCCGCTCTCCCGCAGGATCAGATCGATCCGGGAGGAGGGGAAGCGCGAGTCGAGCGGGACGTAGGCGCCGCCGGCCTTGATGACCGCCAGGATCGCCACGACCAGCTCCGCCGAGCGGTCCATCAGGACCGCGACCGGCGTCTCGGGCCGCACGCCCTGGCGGATCAGCGCCCTCGCCAGGCGGTCCGTCCGCAGGTCGAGTTCCGCGTAGGTCAGTTCCGTTCCGCCCGCCACGACCGCCACCACGTCCGGGGTGGCCCGCGCCTGGCGGCCGAAGAGCGCCGGCAACGGGGCCGACGGCAGCTCCGCGGCCGTGTCGTTCACCTCGTACAGCAGCCGGTGGCGTTCCTCGCCGGACATGAGGTCGATCCGGCTGATCGGAAGGTCCGGATCGGTGACGGCCGCGCGCAGCAGACGGACCCAGCGTTCGAACAGCGACTCCACGGTGGACGCGTCGAAGAGGTCGGTGGCGTACTCCACGGCGCCGGCCAGACCGTCGGCGCCGCCGTCCGGGCGGAACTGTTCGGCCAGGCTGAACGTCAGGTCGACCCGCGAGGTCCCGGTCGGGGCCGCCACGTGGGCCGTCTCCAGCCCCGGCAGGGCGAACGCGCCGACCGGCGCGTTCTGCAGGGCCAGCATGATCTGGAACAGCGGGTGGTGGGCGAGCGACCGCACCGGGTTGGCCACCTCGACGAGGTACTCGAACGGCACGTCCTGGTGGTCGTACGCGGTGAGCGCCTTCTGCCGCACCCGGCCGAGCAGGTCGGCGAATCCGGGATCGCCCCCGGTGTCGGTGCGCAGGACCAGGGTGTTGACGAAGAAGCCGACGAGATCGTCCAGCGCCTGGTCGGTACGGCCGGCGATCGGGCTGCCGATGGGGATGTCCGTGCCGGCGCCGAGCCGGGTGAGCAGGGCCGCGAGACCTGCTTGGAGCACCATGAACATGCTGGCGCCCCGTGCGGTGGCCAGGTCGCGCAGTGCCTGGTGCAGTTCGGGGTCCAGCCGGACCACGACCCGGTCGCCCCGCTGGGAGGCCACCGGCGGCCGGGGCCGGTCGGAGGGCAGCTGCACCTGCTGCGGGATTCCCGCCAGCTCACCCTTCCAGTAGGCGAGTTGCCGGGCGAACAGGCTCTCCGGGTCGTCGGCGTCGCCGAGCAGGTCCCGCTGCCAGCGGGTGTAGTCGGCGTACTGCACCGGAAGCGGGGACCACGGCGGTTCCTCGCCCCGGCAGCGCGCCGCGTAGGCCCTCGCGAGGTCACCGGAGAGCGGCCCCATCGACCAGCCGTCCGCGGCGATGTGGTGCACCACGACCAGGAGTACGTGCCGGTCGGGGGCGAGTGCGTAGAGCTCGGCCCGGACCGGCGGATCGGCGGCCAGGTCGAACCCGCGCCCGGCCGAGTCCGCCAGCCGCTCGGCCAGCCGGGCTTCGTCGAGCTCGACCACCGGGAGCGCCGGGTGCGCCTGTTCGGGGCTCAGCACCACCTGGTACGGCACGCCGTCGGTCTCGCGGAAGACGGTCCGCAGGCTCTCGTGCCGGTCGATGACGTCCGCGAGCGCGGTGTGCAGGGCCGAGCGGTCGAGGTCGCCGGTCAGGCTGAGCGCGAGCGGCATGTTGTAGGTGGCGCTCGGGCCGTCCATCCGGTGCAGGAACCACAGGCGGCGCTGGGCGAAGGACAGCTCGACCCGCTCGGGGCGGGGGCGGGCGGTGAGTGCGGGCCGCGCCGCGCCGGAGCCGTCCAGGCGGGCCGCCAGTGCGGCCACGGTCGGGGTTTCGAACAGGGTACGGACCTCCAGCTCCGCGCCGAGGGTCGCCCGGACTCTCGAAGCCAGGCGGGTCGCCAGCAGCGAGTGTCCGCCGAGGTCGAAGAAGCTGTCCTCGACCCCGACCTGTGCCAGCCCGAGCACCTCGGCGAAGAGTTCGGCGAGGAGCTGCTCCTGCGGGGTGCGCGGCGCCCGCCCGGTCACGGCGGCGCCGAGGTCGGGGGCGGGCAGTGCGCGGCGGTCGAGTTTGCCGCTGGCCGTCAGCGGCAGCGCGTCCAGCGCCACGAACGCCGACGGGACCAGGTAGTCGGGCAGCCGCCCGCGCAGCCAGTCGCGGAGTTCGCCGAGGAGGGCACCGGTCCCCCGGTTGCCGGTCGGACGGTTGGTCAGCGACGACAGCGTCCTGCCGGTGGCTCCGGCCGGCCGGTACGGCTCGACCGGAGAGTTTTCGAGCGTCCGCGGGTCGGCGAAGACGACGTCCACGGCGTCGGCCCGGGTCGCCGACCAGGTGACGGCCACCGCACGGCCGAACTCCCGCCCGAGGGCATGGAACTCCTCCGGGTCGGGGAGACCGCCTTCCCCGGAGGCGCCTTCGGGGGCGCGCAGCCGCTCCAGCAGCTCCGCGAGCGGGACGCCCCCGTCCTGCACCGCCGTGGCCAGGGCAGCTTCGCGCACCACGCGGCGGTTCGGCACCCCGGTGACCCGCAGCACCTCGGCGGACGGCCTGGCGAGCAGCTCGCGCAGCTCGGCCGGCTCGGTGATCTGCCGTCCCCACACGAGCTCGACGCAGCGGCTCGGGGCGCTCGGGGCGACCGGAGACTTGTGCAGCGTCACGTCGTAGCGGTAGCGCGACAGTTCGTTGTGGTGGTGCCCCCGCTTGACCTCCACGGCCACCGCGCCGATGTCCGTGCCGTGGTTCCGCAGTACGGCGAAGAAGTCCGGGTCGACCAGGAGTTCCTTCTCCACCCTGACGGCCTGCTCCACCGCACGGCGCACGGCCGCGGTTTCGGTGCCGTCGTCGGTCCGGTGCAGCTGGACCGCGGTGGCCAGCGGGCGCAGCAGCCTCAGGTTGCGCACGTCACCGATGAAGAGCGCGCCGCCGGGGGCGAGCAGCCCCATCAGCTTTCCGATCACGTCGGCGAGGTAGTCGGCGGACGGGAAGTACTGCACCACCGAGTTGATCACGATGGTGTCGAACTCCCCGGCCGGCAGCCCGTCGGTGTCGTGCGCCGGACGGGTCTGCAGCACCACGCGGTCGGTCAGCCGCTCCTCCCCCGCCACCTGGGCGGTCAGGGCGTCGATCGCGGTGGCGGAGAAGTCGGTCGCCCAGTAGGTCTCGCAGTGGGGTGCGACCTGCGAGAGCAGCAGGCCGGTACCGACGCCGACTTCCAGCACCCGGCGCGGGCGGAGAGCCAGGATGCGGGTCACGGTGGCGTCCCGCCACTCCCGCATCTGCTCGACCGGAATCGGGCTGGCGTCGTAACTGCTGTTCCAGCCGACGAAGTTGTGGCCGAAGGCCGCTTCTTCGGGGGCGATGGGCAGGGCGTCGTAGATGTCCTGCCACTCACCCACGTGGTCCGCTTCCAGTCCGTTGTCGCGGGCCTCGTCCCGGCGCGGGACGACGTAGCCGACGAGCCGGTCGTCCTGCGCGAGGACCACGGCCCGGGCGACGGAGGGGTGTTCGGCCAGCGCGGCCTCGACCTCGCCGGGCTCGACGCGGAAGCCGCGGACCTTCACCTGGTCGTCGGCGCGGCCCGCGTACTCCAGTTGGCCGTCGCCGCGACGCCGTACCAGGTCGCCGGTGCGGTACATGCGCTCACCCGGTACGAACGGGCAGGCGACGAACCTTCCGGCCGTCAGGCCCGGCCGGTTCAGGTATCCCCGCGCGAGGCCGGCTCCCGCGACGTACAGCTCGCCGGTGACGCCCGTCGGTACGGGTCGCAGCCGGTCGTCCAGCACGTACACCCGGGCGTTGGCGATCGGCCGGCCGATCGGCGGCACACCGGATGCCGCGGACAGCGGGTCGCTCATGGTCGCGCACACGGTGGTCTCGGTCGGGCCGTACGCGTTGATCATGCGGCGTCCGGGAGCCCAGCGTGCCACCAGCTCCGGCGGGCATGCTTCGCCCGCCACCACCAGCGTCGACGCGGTGACCTCACCGTCCGGGACCGCGGCGAGGACCGAGGGGGGCACCGTCACGTGGGTGATACCGAGGCCCGGATCGGTCAGCGCGGCGAGTGGCTCGGCCGCGGGCGGCAGCACCAGGGCCGCGCCGCACAGCAGGGCGGTGAAGATCTCCGAAACCGACGCGTCGAAGCTCGGCGAGGCGAACTGGAGGACTCGGCTGCCGGGTTCGATCGCGAAGCGTTCGATCTGTCCGGCGACCAGGCTCGCCACACCGCCGTGGCCGACCACGACGCCCTTGGGGCGGCCGGTCGATCCGGAGGTGTAGATCACGTAGGCCGGGTGGCGCACATCGAGCGCGACCTCCGGGTCGGTGTCCGGCCAG
>NZ_JBIBHR010000033.1:0-42367 GCF_042957125.1 Streptomyces sp. NPDC008125 | reverse complement strand
CACCCCCCCCCCCCCGCCACGGGCCCCCCCCCCACCGCCCGCGCCGCGGGGGGGGGGGGGGCGCCCCCCCCCCCCCCCCCACCCCGCCCCAAGATCTTCATCAGTCTTCTAGGCATGGCAGGTTCATGACGGCATCCTCGGGGTGGACCTCATGAACCCACGAGGTGCACGCTCAGCCGGACTCCCCCTCACCCAGAGGAGATTGCCATGCGTCGCCAGGTCGCCACACTGCTCGGCACCGTCGCCCTCTCGCTCCCCCTCGCCCTGCTGCCCGCCGCATCCGCCTCGGCCGCGCCCGCGGACAAGCCCCAGGTACTCAGCTCATGGACGCAGACGAGCGCCTCCAGCTACAACAGTTGGAACGCCGCCCGCAACAACCAGGGCGCGTGGGCCGCCTATGGCTTCGACTGGTCGACCGACTACTGCAGCACCTCGCCCGACAACCCGTTCGGCTTCCCCTTCCAGACGGCCTGCGCCCGCCACGACTTCGGCTACCGCAACTACAAGGCCGCCGGCACGTTCTCCGCCAACAAGGCGCGCCTCGACTCCGCCCTCTACGCCGACCTCAAGCGCGTCTGTGCCGCCTACACCGGCGCGAAACTGACCTCGTGCAACTCCACGGCCTGGACGTATTACCACGCGGTGGACATCTTCGGAATCGCACCGGCCGGGGCGAGCACCGCCGGACTGCCCCAGTCCGCCTGACCGGTCCTGTCTCCGGAGGCCCGGGCCATGGGGTGGCCCGAGCCTCCCGTCCGGAGCGAGGGTCAAGTGCGGGCGCCGTCCCCGCGCCGAAGCAGCCCGGGCAGATCGGCCAGCAGCGGGGAGGTCCCGCACGCGGCGGCGGTGATCACTTCCTCCAGCGCCTCCAGGTGCGCCCGGATCGCCGCCGGCGGCAGGTACGCGGTGTCGGCGGTCAGCATGACGGCGAGCGTGCCCTCTTCCTCGGTCACATGGACGCAGTAGCGGCAGCCCAGCCGTTCCTGGGTGGCGGGGAAGGAGAACCGCGTACGCGTCCGGGCCTTCCTCAGCTCGTCGGCTCCCGGCAGAGGGCCCTCCGCCGGCGGGCGCGTGAAGAACCGCTGGTCGTTGTAGCAGCAGTACGGATGCACCGGCGTGCCGCGTTCCCTGCCGATCCGCTCACGGAGCGCCTCCCACGCGACGGGGTCGTACGCGGCGGCCCGGTAACCGGCCATCGCCGCGCGCCACGCCACCGACAGCAGGTCCGTGAACCGTACGGCTCCGGTGGTGTCGAGAAGGAACGGAGCGTCCTGGGACAGCATCGCCACCAGATCCCGGTGGTCGGCGGAGGTGCGGTTGCCGACGATGGGCATCATCGCGGCCGTGCCGTGACCGCCGTCGGCCGCGACGAGAGCCGCCAGGCCGGTCATCAGTACCGTCGATCCGCTGACGCGGTGTGCGGCGGCCAGCGCGTCGGTGGCCGTGGCGAGGGCTTCCGACACCAGCCGGCCGCTCCAGAACCGGGGCGTCCGGGGGGCCGCGGCCTGCCGGGGAAACATCGTCGGAGGGATGCTGCGGTAGAAGGACTCCCAGTGGGCCAGCGCCCGCTCGCTGCGGCGTACCCCCACCGGTCCGTGCTGTTCCACGGCGAGATCCATCGGGGTGGCGCGCGGCTTCCGGCCGGCGGAGCCGCGTACCACCAACAGCCGCAGATCGCGCACCACCTGTTCGGCGGCGTGTCCGTCGCAGGCGAGATGACACAGCACCAGCACCGCGTGCGTCACCCTGCCCTCGCTGCGCACCACGCCGACCCGCAGCGGCCACTCCCGTTCGTAGTCGAACCGGGTGGCACTGAGCCGGTCGAGCAGATGACGTGCGGCCGCGTCCGCATGCTCCGGCCGTGGTTCGTCGACCACGGTCACCGGCAGCCGGCCCGAGTCCGACAGCGACTGGACCGGCCTCCGCTCCGTCCCCCGAAGCCTCGTTCGCAGGGCCTCGTGGCGTTCCATCAACGCCGTCACCGCGGCGGTCAGCTGCGCCAGATCGGTCGTCCGGCCGCGCTCCCCCAGAGGGAGGAGCCGACCGATGTTGAAGTAGATGTCGTTCGGGGCGGTCCGCAGGATCGCGTTCCAGATCGCCTGTTGCCCCCAGGTCAGTGGCGCCGTCCCCGAGCGGTCCCCGGCGAAGGGGACCTCGACCACGTCGGCCGCGAGGCCCGCCGCGGGGACCTCCGGCTCACT
The DNA here is from genome assembly GCF_042957125.1 of Streptomyces sp. NPDC008125. Taxonomy (NCBI): domain Bacteria; kingdom Bacillati; phylum Actinomycetota; class Actinomycetes; order Kitasatosporales; family Streptomycetaceae; genus Streptomyces; species Streptomyces sp. NPDC008125. Next base: position 40,166 of record NZ_JBIBHR010000033.1, on the reverse strand, counting down.
CACGGGGCTGTCCGGCGTCCGCGGCGTCGAGCCGGGCGGCCAGCGTGTCCACACTCTCCCGGTAGAACGACGGGTCGGCGAGGTCGACCTCGACACCGAACTCCTCCTCCAGGGCGTCGACCAGCCTCAGCAGGCCCAGCGAGGTGACTCCCACCTCGGTCAGTGTCGCCCGGGACGTGAGCAGTTCGGCCGTGGCGATCTGCCCGTCCATGGCCTCGCGGATCAGCACGGCGAGCCGGGCGCGCGTCCCGGTGGCGGGGGCGGCGGCACTCACAGCTGCTCCTGCTCTGCCAGCCGGCGGCGCAGGCTCAGCGGCCTGATGTCGGGCCAGACCTCGTCGACGTGGACGACGCACTCGTCCTCCGTGCCGCTGAAACCGTCCGGCTGCCAGCCCTCCGGCGGGAGCGACTCGGCCGGCCACAGGGCGTGCTGCTCCTCCTCGTTGACCACCACCTGGTAGCGGATGCTCGTGTTCATCGGTTCTCCTCCATGAGGTCGGTGACGCAGGATGCGACACCGTGGACGGTGGGGCTGTCGAAGAAGGCGTCGAAGGGGACCGACACGCCGAACTCCTTGCGGATGCGGCCCGCGATGGCGGTGATCGTCAGTGAGTGGCCACCCAGGTCGAACAGGTCCTCGTCGGGTCCGAGGTCGTCCAGGTCGAGCACGTGCCGCCAGATCGCCAGCACGGCGGCGACGATTCCCCGCTCCCCGCCACCGGTGACCCGCTCGTCCGCCGTGTCGCGGCTCCGCGGCGGCTCGGGCAGACGGGCCCGGTCGATCTTCCCGTTGGGAGTGAGCGGAAGGGCGTCGAGCACCACGTACACGGCGGGCAGCGCGGCGGCCGGCAGATTCCGGGCCAGATGGGCGCGCAGGGCGTCGGGGGACGGCACCGGGCCGGCCGGTGCGGGCACGACGTAGGCCACGAGCCGGTCCTGTTCGCCGTCCGCACCGTCGCGGAGCACGGCCGAGGCCTGGGCAACCTCCGGATGTCCGCAGAGCGCGGTCTCGACCTCGCCGAGTTCGATCCGGTGTCCGCGGATCTTGACCTGGGTGTCGGACCGGCCCGCGAACTCCAGCCTTCCGTCGGTCCGGAGCCGGACCAGATCCCCGGTGCGGTAGAGGCGGGAGCCGGGCGGGCCGAAGGGGTCGGGCACGAACCGGCTCGCGGTGAGCCCGGCCCGCCCGCGGTATCCGTGGGCGACGCCGCTGCCTCCGATGTACAGCTCGCCGGTCGTCGCGTACGGCAGCGGACGCAGGCGCTCGTCCAGAACGTACGTACGGGTGTTGGCCAGCGGGCCGCCGATGGTGACGGGGCCGTCCGCCTCGATGTCGGCGGAGGTCGACCAGACCGTGGTCTCCGTCGGACCGTAGACGTTGACCAGCCGCCCCACGGCGCGGCGCAGCGTGGCCGCGAGGGGCGCGGGCAGCGCTTCCCCGCCGGTGAGCGCGACGAGGCCGGGGGCGTGCAGTCCGGCAGCGAGCATCAGCCGCCAGCCGCTCGGCGTGGCCTGCACATGGGTGAGCGCGTGACGTTCGACGAGGCCGGTCAGCGCGTCGCCGTCGCGGTGCCGACCCTCCGGTACGAGGACGACGCGACCGCCCGTGACGAGCGGGAGGAAGAGCTCGACGGTGGAGATGTCGAAGGAGAGGGAGGTGAGGCCCAGCCAGCGGTCCCCGGGCCGCGCGCCAGCCGTTTCGCCCATCGTGGCCAGCAGGTTCGCCAGCGCCCCGTGCGGCACCTCGACTCCCTTGGGCGTGCCGGTGGATCCCGAGGTGTACAGCACGTACGCCGGGTCTTCGAGGGCCGGCGGGGCCGGAGCGGGGGGTGGGGTGCCGGGTTCGCCGAGGGGTTCCGGGGCGAGGACGCCCGGCCCGGAACCCTCGGAGACCTGGAGGGTGAGACCGGAGTCGGCGCGGATGAACGCCAGCCGCTCCTCGGGGTGGTCGGGGTCGAGCGGCAGATAGGCAGCGCCGGCGGTGAGCACCCCGAGCACGGCGACGAGCTGGGCGGCGGACCGGGGCAGAGCGATGCCGATCAGGCTGCCGGGACCGGCGCCCCGTTCGCGCAGCCGGTGCGCGAAACGGCGTACCGCCGCGTCGAGCCGGGCGTAGCTGATCTCGTCGTCACCGTCGACGACGGCGACGGCGTCCGGGGTGGCCGCGGCCTGGGCCGCGAACAGGGCGGGCAGGCTGATGCCGGCGTTGCCGGGCGCGGACGTGGTGTCGGTGAGCAGGAGCGCGAGCTCCTGCGGGGGGAGCAACGGCAGGCCGGCGACGGGGGTGTCCGGCGCGTCCAGCACGCCGTCCAGCAGGGTGAGGAAGTGGGTCAGGATGCGTGCGGGGGCTTCGGGGGCGAAGGCGGCCGTACGGTACTGGAGGCTGCCTTCGAGCGCGTCCGGTGAGTCGACGAGCTGGAGGTGGGCGAGGTTGCGGGCGGTACGGGCGAAGCCGATCCATTCGGTACGGACGTCCAGCGCGTCACCGAAGACGGCCTGCGCCGAGGTGGTGCGGCGCCGGTAGCTGAGGGAGAGGGGGCACAGTGCCGTGCGCGGCGTCAGCCCACGGACGGCACGACTCAGCGGTACCGGTCGGTGGGCGTACAGGGCGCGCAGTTCCTCCCGGACCTCGTGGGCGAACTCCTGGAACGGGACGTGCGGTCGGGGGTGCGTGAAGAGCGGCAGCTCGTTGACGTGGAGCCCGGCCCGTCCGGGTGCGGCCTGGCCGCGGGTCGAGAGCTCGACGGCGGTGGCGGGCTCGGTGTTGCCGTAGCGCAGCAGGAGCGCGTGCCAGGCTGCGGTCAGCAGTTCGAACCGGGTGAGGCCGAGCGCGTGCGCGGTGGCGGTCAGACGGGCGTGCCGCCGCCCGTCGAGCCGGAAGCCGGCGGCGTTACCGGGAGCGGGTGCGACCGGGTCCACCAGGGAGTGTGCGGCCTGTCCCGGAAGGGACGGAGCGGAGCTCTCCCGCCAGCGGCCGGCCCAGAACCGGGCCGCCGCGTCGACGGCCTGCCCGGTGAGGGCGGGCGCGGACGAGAGGGGTGTCTGCGGCCGGTCCGGGGGCGCAGTGGCGGTGGCGGTGGCGGTGGCGGTGGCAGGGTCCTGGGTCGCGGCCCGGTAGTGACGCGCCAGCCCGGACACGTACACGTCCTTGGACTCGCCGTCGAAGACGATGTGGTGGGCGACCAGCAGCAGGGTGTGGTGGCCGGGGCCGGTGGTGTAGAGGGTCGGGCGGGCCAGGGCACCGTCCGGGGCGAACGGGGCGGCGGTCTCCTCCTCCTGGAGCTTCTCCAGGTCCGCGGAGGTGCAGGTGTGGTGTCGCACGGAGGGAACCGGCCCGGGGACCAGACACGGTCCGGCGGGGTCGACGCGGGCGGCGAGCACCGGGTTGTCGTGTACGAACCCGGTCCACGCGGTGTGCAGGGCCGCGAGGTCCAGCGGCCCCCGGAAGTGGAGCGCGACGCTGAGGTGATAGGCCGAACCGGTTCGCATCGCCTGTTCGGTGACCCAGACACCGTGCTGGGCCGGGTCCAGCGGGGCCGGATCGAACGGGACGGGTTCGGGCGCGGCCCGGCCGGGCGTGGCCGTGGCTGCGGAGGGAGTGGGCAGGGTCATGAGATCGCCTCGTCGTCCAGAAACCGGTGCAGTTCACGTTTGAGGACCTTGCCGCCCTCGTTGCGGGGCAGGGTGTCGCGGAAGAGGAACCGGGCCGGGAGCTCGTGCGCCGCCAGCCGGTCCAGCAGGAAGGACCGCAGCCCGGGGACGTCCAGCTCGCCGTGCCGGGGTACCACCACGGCCGCCACCACACTGCCGAGCACCGGGTGCGGGATCCCGAAGGCCGCCGCGTCGGCGATCCCGGGATGGGCGTGCAGGGCGTTCTCCACCTGGATCGTGGAGACCTTGTGGGCCCCGGACTTCACCACGTCGCGTTCCCGGTCCAGCAGGTGGAGGTAACCGTCGCCGTCCAGCATCCCGAGGTCGCCCATCCGTACCCACCGGCCCTGGAAGACGTCGCTGCCGCTTCCCTCCGGTCCGAGGTAGGAGCGGGGCGAGGCGGGAGAGCGCAGCCAGATCTCACCGGCCTCGCCGGCGGCCACGGGGCGGCCCTCAGGGTCGGTGATCCGCAGCTGGTCGAGCGCGGCCGGCAGGCCGGGCGAGCCCGGACGGCCGGGATCGAAGAGAAGAGTGATCTGTGCGGGGGCGGCCTCGGTGGAGGTGTAGTAGTTGACGATCTGCGCCCTGTCGAAGACCTGCGACAGGCGCAGCGCGACGGGCTGCGGCAGCGCCGCGGCGGTGGAGCCGACCAGCCGGACCGAGCTCAGGTCGCCGTGCGACAGGGCCGGGGAGGCCAGCAGCTCGATGGCGGTCGCCGGTACCAGGAACACGCTGCCGACCGTGTGTTCCTCGATCAGCCGGGCGAACCGCAAGGGGGTGAACTGCGGGGCCGCGACACCGGTGGCTGCCGCGTTCAGGCAGTTGACGAGCATCGTCTGGCCTGCGTTCGTCCCTATGGGAAAGCTGTGGAGGAAGGTACGCGAGTGCCGCAGCGGCCTGCGTCGTTCGTCGAGGGTGCACCCGTGGGCCAGGTTGGCGTGGGTCGCGCGGACCCCCTTGGGCAGGCCGGTGGTGCCGGAGGTGTAGAGGTACTGCGCGGGGGCGCCGGGAGCGGGCAGCGTGATGTCCGGCTCCTCCTCGACGGCCTCGGCCTCGATCAGGTCGCCGGGCGCCGCCCACACCCCCTCGGGCAGCCGTGGCGGCGGTCCGTCCGGTCCGTGCAGGACGGCGACCGCCCGGCAGTCGCTGAGGACGTGCGCGGCGGCGGCCGGTGCCATGCGGTCGCTGAGCGGTACGGCGACCCCGCCGGCCCGCAGGACCGCGCAGTAGGCGACGGCGTACTCCGTCCAGCGGGTACTGCCGTACCACAGCCCCACCGGCTCCCCGGGGCCGAGCCCGCGCGCGAGGAGGCCTGCGGCGAGGGCGGCGGAGCGGCGCTGCCAGCTGCCGAAGTCGAGGCTGCTCCCGCCGTTGTGCAGCGCGGTGCGGCCGGGGTGGAGCGCGGCACGGTGGGCCAGCACCTCCAGCAGGGATCCGGGAGGCGGCGCGGCGGTCGCGCGCCGGGGCGCGGTCACCGCTGTGCCCCGGCCGGCACCGGAGCGGTGTCGGCCTCCGCGGACGCTTCGCGCGTCTTCCTGGCCGCCGCCAGGGTCTGGGCACGCTCCCTGAGCCCGATGAGGTCGTCCGGCTCGGCGTCCGGCACGTCCCGGTCGAAGCGGGCGAGCACGGGCCAGCGCAGGGCGAAGGCCACCAGGACCAGCATGACGAGGCAGAACAGCAGATACATCAGGCCGATTCCGCGTCCCGGGCCGGTCCCGAGCACCCGGCCCACGCTGCCCGCCAGCACCCCGTCCTCGGCCAGCAGCGGGTCGAACAGCTTGACGCCGAGAGGAGCGATGAGGCCGTGGCCGATCGGCAGGGTGGACCAGGCCACCAGCGTGTTCAGCGCGAAGACCCTGCCGTGGAACCGCTGCGGCACCTTCACCTGCACGATCGTCGAGTACACCCCGTTGACCATCGAGATGGCGCAGGCCATCCCGAAGGCTCCGGCGCCGATCACCCAGAGGTCGGCGCGCAGTCCGGTCACCGCGCTCGCCAGGGCGAAGACGGCGGCCAGCGCCAGCATGCCGCGCACCCGGTGCCTGCGGGGTCCGCCCCACACCCCCATGAGCAGTCCGCCCACGATGGCTCCGGCGCCGCTCGCCATCGCCACCCCGGCCGCGTCGTCCAGGGTGCCGAAGGACAGCACCAACGGTGTCACCAGCAGGAAGAGGGGCGAGAGGAAGAGGTTCAGCACGGCGAACCACAGCAGCATCGAGCGGAATCCACGGTTGTGCCAGGTGTACGTGAACCCCTGTTTGATCTCCTCGACCACCGGTTCCCGGCGCCTCCACGGCAGCGTCCGGGGGAATCTGACGCACAGCAGCACGCCCACGGCGACGACGTAGCTGAGGATGTCGAGGATGAGCACGCCGCGCAGCCCGATGCCCGCCATGAGCGCGACCGCCACCAGCGGTACGACGAACTGCGCTGCTCCGAAGGCAAGTTGCACGGCTCCGTTGGCGTGTCCGAGGTACTGCTTGGGGACCAGTTGCGGAACGGCCGAACTGTAGGCGAGGCGCTGGAAGGTCAGCGCCACGGACAGCACGGCGAGCAGTACGTACAGGTACCAGGTGTCCAGTCGCCCGGCCAGCAGAAGGGCGAGCATGGCGACCTGGCTGAGCCCGGCGGTGAGGTCACCGGCCAGCATGACCTTGCGCCGGTCGAAGCGGTCGACCACGGCTCCGGCCAGCGGACCGATGAGAATGCCCGGCAGCATCGCGACGACGGAGTAGAGCGCGAACCGGGTCATCGACCCGGTCTCCAGCAGAATCCAGATGGGCAGGGCGAATTCGGTGAGCGCGGACCCCATGATGGAGGCGAGCTGGCCGAGCACGACCGTGAGGAAGCGGGCCATGCCCGGTTCCGGCCCGTCCGTGTCCCGCGCCGGGGCGCCGGTCCGGCCGGACGGGCCGCCACCTCCTCCTGGCCGGCGCGGGCCGGGCGCATCGGCCGGTCCCCGGCCGGCGGCCTGCTCCGGGTCCGCACCGTCCGGCCCGTCCGTGTCCCGCGCCGGGGCGCCGGTCCGGCCGGACGGATCGGCGGCCGGCTCCGGAGGCCCTGTCTCCCCGTGGAACCACCACGCCGCGTCCGGGGTCCGCTCCGGCAGGGACGCGGTGGCCTCCTCACGCAGGGCGCGGTGCACCGTGGTGACCGCCTCGGCGACCTCCGTGGCCCGGTACTTGACGAAGAAGTGGCCGCCCTGGTCGATCACCGCGACCGCCGAGCGTTCGGCCAGCAGCAGCCACTCCCGGTAGCGCTCGGAATAGAAGTCGGCGGCAGGGTCGCGGTCACCCACCAGCGACACCAGGGGTGCGCGCAGCCGTGGTGCTCCCGCCTCCACATCGGCGATCGCGCCGGTGAAGTAGTCCTCCGCGGCCTGCGAGTCGCGGCGCATGTTGCCCACGATGAACGCGGTCTGTTCGCGGTCGAGCTGGGAGGTGTCGACCCCCATCCCGGTGAGCCAGTTGACGTAGACCCGGTTTCCGAGCAGGGCCTCCAGGGAGGCGATCCGGCTCAGCGTGCCGAGCACGCGGCCGCGCGGTCGTGCGAAGGGGAACTGCGCTCCGGCGTAGACCGCTTCGAGTTCCCGTCCCGACGCCTCCAGCAGGCGTGCCGTCGCCACCGCCAGCGCGGTGCCGACGCCGCAGTGCCCGTACACGATCAGGGGGCCCTCGACGCGTTCCTCGATCTCGGCGGCGAGCTTCCCGGCCAGTTCTCCGAACGGCAGGTGCTCCTCGGTGACGCCGACGTCGTGACCGGGTATCGCGACGGACCAGAGCTCGTGGTCGTCGGGAAGCAGGTCGGCGACGGGCTGGTAGACGACCGCGCTGCCGCCTCCGTACGGAACGCAGACCACGGTGGCGCGCCGGCGCCCGGCCGGGACTTCGGGGGTCAGCCGGTGCAGCAGTCTGCGGGGGCCCCGGGCGTCCTCGGGCAGTTCCGCCAGCGCCGCCAGGTCCCTGACGGTCCGGCAGGTGAACAGGTCCATCACGCTGACCGGGCGGCCCCCGGCCTCCGGCAGCCGGGTCCGTGCCCGGGCCACGACCTGGGTGGCGAGCAGCGAGTGCCCGCCGAGGTCGAAGAAGTCCTCGTCCGCTCCGACCTCGTCCAGTCCGAGCACCTCGGCCCAGATCGCGGCGAGCACCCGCTCGGCGGGGCTCTCGGGTGCGAGGGCGGCTCCCGGGGCCCGGTGCAGCTCGGGCTTCGGCAGCGCCCGGCGGTCCAGCTTCCCGTTGGGGGTGAGCGGCAGGGCGGGCAGGGCGGTGAAGGAGACGGGCACCATGTAGTCGGGGAGCACGAGCTTGAGCCGTGTCCGCAGCGCCTGTGGATCGAGGCCGTCCGGTCCGTCCTCCGTGACGAGGTAGGCCGCCAGCCGCTTGTCTCCCGGACTGTCCTCGCGGACGACGACGGCCGCCTCGGTCACGGCCGGCAGCGCGCGCAGGGCGGCCTCGATCTCACCGGGCTCGATCCTGAGCCCGCGCAGCTTGACCTGCTGGTCGATCCGGCCGAGGTGTTCCAGCGTCCCGTCGGGGCGGCGCCTGCCCAGGTCGCCGGTCCGGTACAGCCGTGAGCCGGGCGGGCCGTACGGGTCGGGGACGAAGCGGCTCGCCGTCAGGCCGGGCCGGCGGTGGTAGCCGAGGGCGACACCGGTCCCCCCGATGTGGATCTCGCCCGGGGCGCCCGGCGGTACCGGCCGCAGTGCTCCGTCCAGGACGTACAGCCGGATGTTGTCGATCGGCCGCCCGATCGGCACCGTGTCCAGGACCCCCTCGCACTCCCACGAGGAGACGTCGACGGCCGCCTCGGTCGGACCGTAGAGGTTCGCCAGCCCGCAGTCCGGCAGCAGGGCCCGGAAGGCACGTGCGGTGTCCGGCGGCAGCGCCTCGCCACTGCATACGACCCGCCGCAGCCCGGTGCACCGGCCGGCTCCCTCCTCGGCGAGGAAGAGCGGCAGCATCGAGGGGACGAAGTGGGCGACGGTGACGGGGACCGAGCGGATCAGTTCCTGGAGATAGGCGGCGTCCTTCTGCCCGCCGGGGCGGGCCAGGACGAGACGCGCCCCGGTCATCAGGGGCCAGAAGAACTCCCAGACCGACACGTCGAAGCCGGCCGGAGTCTTCTGCAGCACCCGGTCGTCGGGGCCGATCGGGTAGCTCCGCTGCATCCAGAGCAGCCGGTTCACCAGGGCCCGGTGGGTGTTCGGCACTCCCTTCGGGCGGCCGGTGGAGCCGGAGGTGTAGATCAGGTACGCCGGATCGTCCGGCTGCGGCCCCGCACCCCGACCGGTGGCGGGAGCGCTCCCACGATGCCCGTCGTCGTCCAGGTACAGCACCACCGCATCGCCGGCCCCGGGTACGGGCAGACCCCGCTGGGTGAGCAGGACGCGCGCTCCGCTGTCGGCGAGCATGAACTGCAGCCGCTCCGCCGGGTACTCGGTGTCCAGCGGGGTGTAGCAGGCGCCGGTACGCATCACCCCGAGCAGCGCCGAGACCAGGGCGTGCGAGCGTTCGGCGCTGACGGCGACCACGTCGCCGCGGGTGACTCCGGCCGCGACGAGCCGGCCGGCGATCCGGTCGGCGGCCCGGTCGAGTGCCGCGTAGGTGAGCGTGCCTTCGTCGCCGGCCACCGCCACCGCTTCGGGGGTACGCGCGATCTGCTCGCCGATCAGGGACACCAGGGTGGCATCGGCCGGGAGCGTGACGTCGGTGGCGTTGAACTCCTCCAGTTCCAGATCACGTTCGGCGCCCGACAGGCCGTCCAGTTCGGACAGGGGCACGTCGGGGTGCTCGGTCACCGCGCGCAGCAGCCGGTCCAGGTGTCCCGCCATGCGGGCGACGTCCGCCTCGTCGAAGAGGTCGGTGTTGTAGTTGAAGGCTCCCCGCAGCCCGTCCGGCCACTCCATCAGGAACAGCTCGATGTCGAACCGCGTGCCGGCGGCCCGCAGGCCGTAGGTCTCGGCGTCCAGCGCCCCCTTGGCGTCCCCCCGCTGCTGTGCGGTCGCGTAGTTCTGGACGGCGAGCACGGCCTGGAACACCGGCGGCCTGGAGACGTCACGCTCGACACCCAGTTCGGTCACCAGCTGGGCGAACGGTAGTTCCTGGTGGGCGTAGGCCTCCAGGCAGGTCTCCCGCGTCCGCTCCAGCAGCGCGGCGAAGCCGGGATCTCCGTCGAGGCGGGCCCGCAGGGGCAGCACGTTGACGAACATGCCGACGAGGCCTTCGAGTTCGGGCTCCGGCCGGCCGGCCACCGGTGAGCCCACCGCGAAGTCGCGCTGTCCGCTGAAGCGGGCGAGGAGCACCTGGAAGGCGGCGAGCATCACCATGTGGACGGTGGCACCGTGGGCCTTGCCGAGAGCGGTGACCCGGTCGAGCAGCCCTCGGCCCACCTGGAAGCCGTATCCGGCCCCGTCGAACGTCTGCCGGGCGGCCCGCGGCCGGGCGGTGGGGAGCACGAGGGGCTCCACGCCGGCGAGTTCCCGAGCCCAGTAGGCCACCTCTGCGGCCATCGCGTCACCGCTCAGGCGGTCGCGTTGCCACAGCGCGAAGTCTCCGTAACTGACCGGGAGTTCGGGAAGCGGATCCGGGCCGCCCGCAACCTGGGCCGTGTAGCAGCGCAGTATCTCGGATATCAGGATCTCGCTGGACCAGCCGTCGCTGACACTGTGGTGCACCACGAGGAGCAGGATGTGCTCGTCGGGTGCGCACCGCACCAGAAGAGTCCGCAGCAGGGGGCCCGCGACGAGGTCGAAGGGCCGGGCTCCCGCCTCGTCCACCAGCCGTGCCGCGTGCGCCTCGTCGACCGCGTCGGCAACGGGCAGCGGAGCGGGCTCGGGCTCGGCGATCTCCAGGACGGGCTTGCCGTCGTCGGTCGCCGGGTACCGGGAGCGCAGGGTCTCGTGCCTGGCCACCACCATGTCCAGGGCGCGCTCCAGGGCCGCCTGGTCCAGTGGACCCCGCAGCCGCCGGGCCACCGGGATGTTGTAGGCGGCGGTGCCCGGTGCGAACTGCTCCATGAACCACAGGCGTTCCTGGGCGAAGGAGAGCGGGGGCACCTCCCCGTCGTTCCGGCGGGGGACGACGGGCCGGGGCGCGCTGGTGAGGCCGGTCCGCAGCCGGCGGCTCAGCAGGGCACGCTTGGCCTCGGAGAGGCCTGCGGAGGATGTGGTGGTTTCGCTCATGACGGCGAACCGGTTCCTTCCAGGGAGTCGTCACCGGCGGACAGGAGGCTCGCGGCCTCGTCGTCCGAGAGGGCATCGATTTCGGCCACCAGGGCGGCTTCCACCGCTTCGGCGAAGGCCGCGGTCGTCCGGTGGGTGAACAGGGTGCGCAGGGGGACGGTGAGTTCGACGGTCGCCCGGATCCGGGCGATCACCCTGGTGGCGAGCAACGAGTGCCCGCCGAGGTCGAAGAAGTCGTCCATCGCCCCGACCCGGTCGATGCCGAGGACCTCGCGCCAGACGCCCGCGACGAGTTCCTCCGCGTCGGTGCGCGGGGCTACGTACGCCTCGCGCAGCGCGGGGCGCTGGTCGGGGGCGGGCAGGGCGGCGCGGTCGAGCTTCCCGTTGGGCGTGAGCGGCAGCCGCTCCAGGACGAGTACGGCGTTGGGCACCAGGTGCGCGGGGAGGGACGCGGCGAGCGCGGCCCGCAGGGCGGAGGGGTCGAGGACCTCCCTGCCGGGGGTGGTGCCCTCCACGCCGGCGCGGTCGCCCTGAGCGGTGGCCGCGTGCGTACCCGCGGGACCGGCGGGCCGGGTGTCCGCCCGGGGACGGGGGCCGGAGCCGGGATCCTGCGGGCCCTCGGCGGGAACCGCCGGGACCACGTATCCCACCAGGGCGTCCCCCCGGGTGACGACCACCGCCTCCGCGACCCCCGGCTGTCGCATCAGCGCGTTCTCGACCTCGCCCGGCTCCACCCGGTAGCCGCGCACCTTGACCTGGCCGTCCAGGCGGCCGAGGAACTCCAGCGCGCCGTCGTGCCGGTGCCGGACGAGGTCCCCGGTCCGGTAGCGACGGGACCCGGGCGGTCCTTCGGGGTCGGGAACGAAAGCACGCGCGGTGGCGCCGGGTCTGCCGGTGTATCCGTGGCTCACGCCCGCGCCGCCGATCAGCAGCTCCCCGTGGGTGCCGGGTGGGACAGGGCCGCCCCGCGCGTCGCAGACCGCCACATGGACCCCGCCGATCGGTGCGCCGATCGGCGGTCGGCCACGGCTGTCGGCAGCCGCGAGGTCGGCGGTCGTCGCGATGATCGTGGACTCGGTGGGGCCGTAGGAGTTGACGAGCCGGACCCGGTCCCCGAACCGGGCCCGCCAGGCACCGACCGCGCTGGACCTCACCTGGTCGGCGCCCAGGATCATCAGCCGCAGCGAGTCGGGCCATGCCACCGCGTCCAGGTCGCCGACCAGTTGGTGCCAGTAGGGAGTGGGCAGGTCCATGACCGTGACGTCGGCGGTGAAGGCGTGGCCGAGCTGGTCCGGCAGGGCGGCCCCGGCTTCGGCGACGACCAGGGTGGCGCCGGCGGCCAGCGCCGGGAAGAGTTCCTCGGCGCTGGTGTCGAAGCTGAGCGAGGCGCAGTGCAGAACGCGGTCGGTGTGCGTGATGCCGTAGCCCTCACGCATCCACCGGACCCGTTCGGCGAGTGCGCGGTGCGGCACGAGGACGCCCTTGGGGGTGCCGGTCGAACCCGAGGTGTAGATGACGTAGGCCGGGTCGTCGGGACGGACGACGGGAAGAACGGCGACAGGGGAACCGCCGGACCCGCCCGGAGCGCCTGTCCGTTCGCCACCGCGGACCGTGTCTGTGTCTGTGTCTGTGTCCGTGTCCGTGTCCGTGCGCGCAGGATCGCCGGTGGCGTCCTGCCCGTCGGCGGTCAGCGTCCGCACGCCTTCCGGGACCTCGCGCGCTCCTGCCCGGCCGGATGTGAGGACGACCCGGGCTCCGCTGTCCTCGATCATGAAGGCGATACGGGCCGGCGGGTAGTCGGGGTCGAGCGGCACGTACGCCGCGCCGGCCCGCCAGGCGGCGAGCATCGCCACGACCGCGCGCGGGCCGCGCGGCAGGAGAACGCCGACGGTGTCCCCCTGCCGAATCCCGTGGGCCGCCAGCCGCACGGCCAGCCGGCCGGCTCGCGACCACAGGGCGGCGTAGGCGAGTGACTCGTCGCGCCCCCGCAACGCGATCCTGTCGGGTCCGTTGCGCACCGCCTCCTCGACGGCGGCGAGCACGGTCGGCGGTCCTGCGGCCAGAACCGGTCCCCGGCCCCGTTCCCGGAGGGCCGCGAGCTCCGACGCGTCCGACATCGGCAGCCGGCGGACCGGGGTGTCCGGGTCGGCCACCGCCGCGCGCAGCAGCGTCTCGAACCACCGGCCGAACCGAGCCGCCCATGCGGCGTCGATGAGGTCCGTGCGGTACCCGAAGACGGCGACGACGTCCTCGCCGTCCCGCCGCACGTCCAGGGTGAGGTCGAACTTGCAGGCCTCCATGCCCGGGTCGAGCTCGTCGCAGGAGAGGTCGGCGAACGGTGTGGCACGCAGCAGACCCGCGTCCTGGGTGTGAACGGTCAACAGGGTCTGGAACAGTGGCGTCCGCCCCGGATCACGGTCCAGGCGCAGGGATTCGACCAGACGCTCGAAGGGGATCCGCTCGTGGGTGAAGGCCCCGAGGACGGTGCCGCGGGCCCGGCGCAGCAGATCGGCGAACCCGGGGTCGCCGGAGAGGTCGGAGCGCAGCACCAGCGTCCGCGAGAAGTAGCCGATGACCTGCTCGGCCTCCGGGTCGGTGCGGCCTGCGGCGGGGACACCCACGCAGAAGTCCTCCTGCCCGGTGCAGCGGTGGAGGACCGCCTGGTAGGCGGCGAGCAGGACCATGAACGGAGTACAGCGCCGGGCCCGGGCCAGCGCGTCCACCAGGGGCCCGGCGCCGGGGATCACCTGCGTATGGAAAGCACCGTGCGTGGAGGGCTGCTCGGGTCGTGGCCGTTCGAGGGGGAGCTCGAGGGCGGGGGCGTCCGCAAGGCGTTCCTGCCAGTAGGCGAGTGCTTCGCGCGCCTGCGGACCGTCCGCCTCCCGCGCCTCAGCGGCGGCCTGCGCACGGTAGGGGGGCGGCAGGGGCAGGCCGGTGGCACGACCCGTCCGGTGGGCGGTGTAGTGCGCTGCCAGCTCGTCGCGGAGGATGTTGAGCGACCAGCCGTCGGCGACGATGTGGTGCAGGACCACGCACAGGACGTGCTCGCTGTCGCCCGTCCGGAAGAGGGAAACCCGCAGCAGAGGCCCTTGCCCCAGGTCGAAGCCACGGTTGGTGCGCTCGGCCAGCAACGCTTCCAGCCGGTGGTTCCCTGCCCTCAGGTCAAGGTGTTCGACGGCCACCGGAGCGGGCGCGCCGACCACCACGGCGGGGGCGCCGTCCTCGTCCGGAAAGCGCATGCGCAGCGACTCGTGCCGGGCCACCACCTCGTCGAACGCGGCCCCGAGGGCCGACCGCGCCAGGTCACCGGTCAGCCGCAGCACGAGGGGGATGTTGTACGAGGGGTCGTCCGGCTCCAACTGGTGCAGAAACCACAGCCGTCTCTGCCCATGGGTCATGTCCGGACACAGAACTGGAACACTCATCGGGCTCCCCCGGGCGTGCACGCCGCAGGGCGTGATGAGCGGATGCTTGAGATCGAGCAGAACGAACGATGAGCGGGATCCAGGCGGTACGAAGGCACTATGGCCTTTCGGCCCAGATATTCGGCGACGTTGAAGCCGACGAGATCAAGCCAAACTTGGCTTCAGATGTTTCGATGTTATGAACAGCAGACGCACGAGTCAATACAACTTCCTTACCCAGGAGCGGAATTGAACGCTCCGATCCGCTGCTCGCACCCGGCCGCGAGTGGGCCGGATCAACGCGTTCGCAGCCGGCGACGGAATCGAACGCGCAGGTGAGGGCCGCGCGCTCCGCACCGAGCCGGAGTCCTGCCGCACCGCCCGGGTCCGACGGTGCCGTGGACGTCGCGTCCGTACGGGCTCACCGGCGACGCGGTCGACGCTCCGGCCGCGCGGGCTGCCCGGTGCGCCGGCCCCGCGACTCGGTCCGCCCGCTGACGTTGCGTGGCGTCCTGGGCCCGAAGCGGCCGGTCGCCGCACCCTCCGTCCGACTGGGTCCGGACGCACGGCCGGGATGCCGCCGGCAGGCGGCTCTCGGCGAGGACGGTGACCTCACCCGGAGCGGGATGGATCGGCGGCGGAGGTCGCACCCCCCTGCGGTCGGCTGCGCGACCGGTGGGTCCGGTCAGGCGACCGTCGCCGAGGTGGTCGCCGTACGGGCGGCGGCGGTGGCCGGGAGCCGGGGCAGGGACGGGAGGCGGGGCAGGGGCGGGAGCCGGGGCAGGGGCGGGGGCGGGAGGCGGCCGTCGTGGTCGATGAGGGTGGGTCAGGGTGCGAGGCGGCGTTCGACCTCGGTGCGGGGTGGGGGCGGCCTCGGGGCGGAGCAGACCGGCCAGGAGCGAGGTTCCGGCGCGCCACGGCCGGTCCCCCGCGTCCGCACCCAGCAGGAAGGAAAGTCCGACCACGGATCGCGAACCGTACCGAGCGGCTGGGCCGTCCGGATGACAGCCGAGGGGACGCGCATGCCGGTGCGAACCGGGCGGATACGTCCTGCGTACGGTCCGTTCCGGTGGCCGCGCACGGTTCGCCTCCGATGCGCGGCCCGCCCGCGCCCGGGACACCCCGAGCCCCGGGCGGACCGGGATCCTCCCGCAGGGGCCACGCGCGGCTCCGTCGAAGTCGGCAGGAGGTCGTCATGGTTGTGTCGCCGGGTGCGCAGGACGGTCCGGGCCCGGAGTTGGACCGCGCGGTCCTCTGGGCGCTCTTCACCGAATCTCCCATCGGGCTCCTCGTGTTCGACCCTGAACTGCGGCTCGTGCGGTACAACGGCGCGGCCCGGCACGTGGATGCGATCCCCCTGATCAGCGCGTTGGGGCGGCCCCTCGCCGACTGGGCGGGTGACTTCTACACCGACGACACGGAGGCCGTGCTCCGGGATGTCCTGGAGACCGGTGTACCGGCGATCGACGTCGAGCTGACCGGCCACTTGGACTCCGAGAGGGCCGAGACCGCACTGTCGGTCTCGTGCTTCCGGCTCGCCGATCAGGACGGCGGCGTCCTCGGGATCGCGGTGGCGGTCGTGGACGTCACCGACCGCCAACGGGCCCGTAAACGGCTGGAGCTGCTCAGACGGTCGGGCGGACGCATCGGCACCACCCTGGACATCTTCCGCACAGCGCAGGAACTCGCCGACGAGCTGGCGCCGGCCCTCGCCGACGCGGTGGTCGTCGAGGTCCTGGACGCGGTACTGCGCGGTGAGGCCGCGTCCCCCGGCCCGGTCCTGGAGAGCGGACCGCTGCGCTGCGCCGGGCGGCGCACCGTACCGGAGCTCGGGACGGAGGGGATCTCCGAGATCGGCGAGGTGATCGGGCTCTCCTTCGCGACCCCGTTCGTGCAGAGCATGACCGACCTGCGGACGCGGCTGGTCAACGGCCTCGATCCGCAGACCGCCTGGCTGGAACGGGAACCGCGGCGGGGGCGCGACCTGGTCGGGCTCGGCGCCCACTCCCTGATGGTGCTCCCGCTGGCCGCCCGCGGCGTCGTGCTGGGGCTGGCCCACTGTTACCGGCTGGGCCGGGCCCCCGCCTTCGACGAGGAGGACCTCGCCGTGGCCGCCGAGCTCGCCGACCGGGCGGCCCTGTCTCTGGACAACGCCCGCCTGTACAACCGCGAGCGGTCGGCCGCGCGCATCCTCCAGCTCACCCTGCGGCCCGCCCGGGTGACCGACCACCCAGCTGTGGAGACCGCGTTCAGCTACCGGCCGTTCGGTGCGGGGGGAGACTGGTTCGACGTCATCCCCCTGTCCGGGGCCCGGGTGGCGCTCGTCGCCGGCGATACGGCGGGCCGGGGCATCCAGGCCGCCGCCACGATGGGCGAGATCAGGTCCGCGATCGGCGTACTGGCGGTGCTCGACCTTCCGCCGGACGAGGTCCTGGAACGTCTGCACGCCCTGGTGACCCGCCTGGAGGGCGAGCAGCGGCAGCGCGACGACGGGGGCGAAGGCTCCCGGGGGAGGACGTGCCTGTACATGGTGTACGACCCCGTGTCGCGGCGCTGCACCATGGCGAGCGCCGGGCATCCGGCCCCCGTACTCGCCCGCCCGGACGGGAGGGTGGAGTACGCCGACGTGCCCTCCGGACCGCCCTTGGGCCGCGGGATGCCGGACTACCGCACGACAGACGTGGAGCTGCCCGAGGGCTGCGTCGTGACACTGGCCAACGCGGCCCTGCTCCGCGCGGCTTCGGGCACCCGTGAGGAGCGGCTGGCACACCTGCACGACGCGCTGATGCCCCCCTCGCGACCGCTGCAGGAGATCTGCGACACCCTGCTCTACACGTTGGCTCCCCACCGCGCGGACAATGACGCCGTCCTCCTGCTGGCGCGTACCCGGGTCCTGGGGCCCGACCGGGTCGGGACGTGGACGCTGCCCAACGATCCCGCCGCGGTGGCCGGGGCGAGAGCGTCGGTGGAGAGCCGACTGGCCGCCTGGGGACTCGAAGCCCACACCTTCACTGCTGCGTTGGTCGTCAGTGAGCTGGTCACCAACGCCGTCCGGTACTCCCACGGTGACATCGGCCTCCGCCTCGTCCTCGACGGGCCGACCCTGGTGTGCGAGGTGACCGACGACAGCAGCACAGCCCCCCATCTCCGGCACGCCGAAGCGGACGACGAGGGCGGGCGCGGCCTCTCCATCACCTCGCAGATCAGCACCCGCTGGGGCACCCGGCCGGAAGCACGGGGCAAAACCATCTGGGCCGAGGTGCCGCTGTCCGACGAGGGGTGAGCGACGCGGCGTCCGAACCCGCTTCCCACGAGCCGATGTGCGCGCTGACCACCCGTCCTGGCCAGGCCGGCATCGAAGGGGGCACCTGACCGGCGTCGGCTGTCAGGCAGGAGTCAGACCGCCCTCCGAAGCCGTCTCCGCCCCGTGGCGACTTCACCCGCATCCCGCGCGACTCCAGCCGGAGACGCAAGGCCGGGGTGAGAGACCTGCTGGTCGTTCAGCCGCAGCGTTGTCGCCACCACCTTCCGCAGGCCGGCCGAACCGCACCGTACGCCGCGGCACCTCGCGCACATCGTTGGATCACGTCAGCCTGAAGGCGCACCTTCCGCGCAGGACCCGAATCCTGGAAGTCGATCCCTGAGGCCAGGTGCGACAACTCGCGAACTCGCCTCTCTGTGCCCGGACTTGAATGCGACTGGGCGCGCAGTAAGCGTTCAGGACTTGAAGCTTGTGCATCTTCTTGACGGTTCACCGTTGTCACTCAACACTGCCTTGACGGCCCCAGCACCTCGCTCATCCGTAGATTGAGAGCGTTTTCAAGAGGTTGATTCAAAGGTATGCAGAGTTGTCAAGGCGATGCACTGCACAGTGTCGAGACCGTCGGCACCTGTCTTCCGCGTTGATCCGGTGTTCACTTCACGAAACCAGGTGAAAGGACTCCCACCCATGCGCACTACCGTCCCGCCCGGCCGCATGAGATCCCTGCCAGGTCCGAAGCACCGAGTCATCGCTCTGCTGAGTGCGCTCCTCCTCGCGCTCGTCGGACTGCTCGGCCTCGATCAGAGCGCCGTTCCCGCCTCGGCAGCCGCGCCTGACTACACCCAGAGCGTCACTCAACTGAGCTCCACGCAGGCTCAGATATCGTTCACACCGACCACGTCCGCGGTCTACGTCGATGTGCACTACCTGGTCAGCAGCGCCAACCAACAGAACGTCCGTATGACCAACAGCGCGGGCACGTGGACTCAGACCGTCGGCTCGCTCGCCAACGGATCGGTCCTGGAGTACTGGTTCACCTACGAGAAGAGCGGGCCGCAGTACGACACGCCCCACTTCACGTACACCCAGGGCGGTGGTGGAACCAGCGCTGTTGCCACACCCACCTTCACTCCTGCGGCGGGCACCTACGCATCGGCCCAGAGCGTGACGCTCGCCGACGCGACCGCGGGCGCGAGCATCCGCTACACGCGTGACGGCTCCACCCCCACCGCGGCGTCCACTCCGTACAGCGCGCCGATCAGCGTCACGGCCACGGCCACCATCAAGGCCATCGCCATCAAGTCCGGACTCGCCGACTCCGCCGTCGCCAGTGCGACGTACACGATCGGCGCATCGGCGAGCTGCCCCACCCAGTCGGACACGCCGAACTTCGGCCCGAACGTCCACATCTACGACCCGAGCATGTCCAGTGCCACCATTCAGGCGCAGCTCGACGCGCAGTTCGCCCAGATGAAGGACACCGCCTCCGCGCAGTTCAGCGAGAACCGGGTGGCACAGCTCTTCAAGCCGGGTACGTACGCCGTCGACGACAATGTCGGCTACTACACCTCGGTGGCGGGTCTCGGGCAGAATCCGGGCGACGTGACGATCAACGGGCACGTCACCGTGGACGCCTTCAACGCCTCGGACGCGGGCAACGCGACGCAGAACTTCTGGCGCTCGGCCGAGAATCTGGCCATCAATCCGGTGGGCGGGAACCGTTGGGCCGTGGCCCAGGCGGCCCCGTTCCGCCGGATCGACGTCCGCGGCGACCTGCAGCTCTACCCGGCCAGTTACGGGTGGGCGAGCGGCGGCTACATCGCCGACACCAAAGTCAGCGGCCAGGCGGCGTCCATCTCGCAGCAGCAGTGGTACACCCGGGACAGCAACGTGGGCAGCTGGGCCGGCGGCGTGTGGAACATGGTCTTCTCCGGCACCGCCGGTGCTCCCGCGAACACCTTCCCCAACCCGCCCGAGACCACCTTGGCCACCACCCCGGTCTCCCGTGACGTGCCGTATCTGTACGTCGACGGCGCCGGAAAATACCGAGTGTTCCTTCCGTCGCTGCGCACCAACGCATCGGGGGCGAGTTGGGCGAACGGCAGCACTCCCGGCACCTCTCAGCCGATGAGCCAGTTCTACGTGGTCAAGGCCGGCGACACCGCCGCGACCATCAACAACGCCCTTTCTCAGGGCTGCAACCTGTTCGTCACGCCCGGCGTCTACCACCTGAACCAGACGCTGAACATCACCCGGCCCGACACGGTCGTCCTCGGCATCGGCTACCCGACCTTCGTTCCGGACAACGGCGTCAACGCGATCCAGGTCGCCGACGTGGACGGAGTCCGTCTCAAGGGCCTGCTGATCGACGCCGGAACCACCAACTCGGCGGCGCTGCTGACCGTCGGCCCGTCCGGATCGTCCGCGAGCCACGCGGGCAACCCGACGACCATCCAGGACGTGTTCTTCCGGATCGGTGGCCAGATCGCCGGCAAGGCGACGACCAGCCTGATCGTCAACAGCAACAACGCGATCATCGACCATATCTGGGCCTGGCGGGCCGACCACGGCAAGGCGGGAAGCTTCGGCTGGACGACCAACACGGCGGACACCGGCGTGATCGTCAATGGCAGCAGCGTCCTGGCGACCGGTCTCTTCGTCGAGCACTACCAGAAGCACGAAGTCGTCTGGAACGGCCAGAACGGCAAGACGATCTTCTTCCAGAACGAGATGCCGTACGACGTGCCCAATCAGAGCGCGTGGATGAGCGCGGCAGGGGTCAACGGGTATGCCGCTTACAAGGTGGGCGCGGGCGTCACCACCCACGAGGCGTGGGGGCTCGGCAGCTACTGCTACTTCAACGTCAACCCCGCGGTGAACAGTTACCACGCCTTCGAAGTGCCCAACACGCCCGGCGTGAAGTTCCACAACGCTCTGACGGTCTCACTCGGCGGCGTGGGCACCATCACCCACGTCATCAACGACGTGGGGGCGGTGACCGCCTCGAACACCACTCCCAGCAATGTGGTCGCCTACCCATGAGGCGATGACGCGGCGTGAAAGGTGGGCCGGGGCTCCTCGCGGTTGCGAGGAGCCCCGGTGTCTGCCGTATGCGGCGCCACCGAGGGCCAGGCGCTGGTCGTCATACACCAACGTCCAGCTGGGGTACGAGATCTGACGCGTGATTCGTCACGGTGAGCGGACAGCCTCCCGTGGTCAGCACTGCCCCGCCCTCGCCCTCGCGCAGTTTCCCGCTTTACGGAAGGAGAGGGAGTGCACGTTTCTCGGCCGTGCAGGGGTGCGCTCGGGGTGCGGCCGGACATCACTCCCGCAGTGACGTCAGACGCAACCCCTACCCGAGGAAGCTCACTGACGCCGCAGGTCACGCATCGCATCTGGTTCCGGCGGCCGGACCGACAGATGCACCTCGGCCTCGGCGGCCGGAGGACCGCGGCCGACGGTCCTCCGAGCTGACCGGAGTGACGACGGAGTGCCGTCCCTCCGTAGCGCACCGAACCGTCGAAGCTCGCAGTCGGAAGCCCCTCCGTACGCCCAGCCTCGTGCGGTCGCCGCGCGGGCAGCCGACACTCCCGGGCGGCCGCCGTGACGGCGGAGACCCAGGAGCTCTCAATGGCGGGGCCCAGCTACGTCGAATCAGGGCAACGTCGAAGGAGACCTTCCATCCCGACCGGTCGCCACCGCCGAGGGCGCACGTTCGGCGTGCCGGGTTCACTCCTCCGGCATCGGCCCCAAGCGATACCGTTACTCGCCGTCGATACCGTTACTCGCCGTCCGGGGAGAGCCGGACCACCGGGTCAGCAGTGGTGGGGCAGCTGGGCCTGGACCTGGGATGCGGCCCTGCGCATCATGCCGGCCTGCTGCTGGACCGGGCGCTGCTGCTCTCCGTGCAGGGCGTTCAGCACGACGATGGCGCCGGTCAGGGCCGGCACGGCCCACTGCATCAGCATCAGGTGGGTGCGGGCTCTGTCCAGGTCGACGGGGTGGGCCTCCGCCTTCTCCAAGTCGCGCGGGTTGTCGGAAGCAGACAGTTCGAGCTTCTTGCCCAGAACCCGGCAGTACGCGGTCGCGGCCAGGGCCGCCCCGGTCAGCACCGTCTTGGCCAGAGTCGAGGCGGCGACACCCTGCTGGGTCTGCACCCGGGCGGCATTGGCGGCCAGCAGCCCTGTGCCACCGATCAGGTGCGCGCCGATCGCCGCGGCGTTCACGGGCATCCATCTGGTCCAGCCGGCACTCGCGATCCGGGCATTCTCCGCCGCCGTGGAACCCTGGTCCCGGGCGGCCCCGTTCAGACCGACAGCCCCCATCAAGGACCCGCCGAACCACGCTGCCATCCCCAGATCATGGACACTGCGCAGGGCGGTATTGCGTTCCGACATTGCTGCTCCTTCTACCGAGAAGGCCCGCACGAGCGCGGACGCCGTGTTTACGCTCGCCGGAGTCCGGCCGGGGCACCACAGGTGTGACGCATTCGGCCTACGCGGGCCGCGCCACGAACGACGGGAGCCTCCGCACGGTGCAGCCCACAGCGGACGCCGGACGCGGCGAACCCCGGGGCGGACACGTGCGCCGACGCCTTCGGCCCTGCGGACCACCGACCACCGACCACCGACCACCGACCACCCACGATCCGCGGGTAAAGCGGCTCGTCTTCAGACCCGGCGGGGGCGCCGCCCGCCCGGCGCCGGGCACTGGGGCGGGGTTCCGTGCCTGAAGCCTGGGGTGGGGGCGAGGTGCAAGCCGTGTGCGAGCGAACGGATGAGGGGGGCGTCTGCGGGTACGTGGTGGAGCAGGCCGAGCGCGGATGGACGCCCTGGCCCGGAAGGAGAACTGCTGTGCTCATGGCTCACCCGGTGGTACTGAAGGGTCTCGTCGAGCGGTACGAATCGCTCCGCTCCGCAGCGGCGGAGGACGCGCGGGAGCGTCGGCGCTTGGAGGACGTGGAGTACACGCTGTGCGTCTCCACTGGCACTCGTGATGTCGAGTCCGCACTCGACGCGGCCCGAACTCGCCTCGCGTGCGGCGAAACGACCGGAACCCTCATGTCCGCCTGAGCCGAGGAGCACAGCACTGCGACGACCCGCGTCGGCCGTCGGCGTACCAGGTTCACTCCTCCGGCTCCCTCCGGCATCGGCACGTTGACAGCGGTCGCGGCGCTACTGGTCACCGCCCCTTTTACGGAGCGCCTGGGTGGCGGAGGCCGGCCGGGGCCCGATGAGGCATTCCATGGTTCCGGCGCGGTTCCGGGGGCGGTCCGGGTCGGCGGTGACGTGATCGAGAGAGCCCGGCGTCGGCCTCCGGCCTCGCCGGGGCGGCGGTGGGCCGCCCAAGGCGTCGACAGCCCACGGAGTCGACCATGCCCGGACCACCACGGTGCAGCCGCAGGTCGCACCGACCCGGATGGTCTGCGAGCTGCGAGGTGACGGCGGCAAGGAGACGCTCGGCGTTCTCTTTTTCGAGTTCCCCGGACCGGGCCAGATGGACCGCTGTCGCCGCGGCACCACTTGCGACCGGGTGGAGACCGGCTGGAGGTTTCAAAGGCTTCACGTCCCCGAGGCACTCATACCTGTTGCCCGACCCCGCACGTCGGCGATGGCCTCCGCGGGCGGCAGGCCACAGGACCCGAAAGGAGGCTGCCGCGCCTCACCTACCGGCTTCCTGTGCGTAGTCGCTGGGGGCCGAGAGCGAACCGCCCAGCCCCGCGAGCCGTGCTTCTGGCCGGCTTCGTCCGCCCTCGGGCCTTTCGGGCATCCGGGGGACGGCGGGCGCTGTGGTGAGTATGAGGGAGGCGAAAGCGGGGAGGCGGGTAACTACGGTTCCACCCTCTTGCCGGCAGGGCAGCGCCCTCGGCGGCTCGCCCCGCCCCGCTGCTGCCTCGCCCCGTTGCGATTTCCGGAGGTTCGCACATGTCTGGTCCCGATGCGTCCGAAAGCACCGACCTTCTGGGGATCTACCTCAACGACCACTACACCGGTTCCACCGGCGGCCTGGAGTTGTTCCGGCGCGCCGCGAAGGCGCGCCCGGACGCACGGGAAGCGGCCGTGCTGGAGGACCTGGCCCGGCAGATCGAGGAGGACCGCGACGCGCTGGCCGCGATCATGAAAACCCTGGGCATCTCACTCAGCGGTTCCAAGGCGGCCTTGGGATGGGTCGCGGAGAAGGCGGGCCGACTCAAGCCCAACGGGCATCTGCTCTCTCGTTCCCCGCTGAGCGACGTCCTGGAAGCGGAGTCGATGCTGCTGGGCGTCCTGGGCAAGGCAGCCTGCTGGCGCACCCTGCGCGCCGTGGCCGAATCCGACGAACGGCTGTCCGCCGAAACGCTGGACACGCTGCTGGAACGTGCCGAGCAGCAGAGCGCCACGCTTGAGGAACTGCGTGCCACGACGGCCGCCCGCACGCTGCGGCCGAAGGCCGCCGACACTCGGTGAACCGCCGCAGCCCAAGCCTGCGGCGGTGACCGGTTCCCTGCCCCGGTCAACCTGAAACGCATGGTGGCCATCGCAGCCGCCCTGCCCGACGAAGGAGCGATCGCATGACGAACGAGCAGTCCACCACGGCGTGGGGCGACAGGTCGGTGGAGCAGCCGGTGGCCCAGCGCGTGGGCTGGGACGAGGTGGACGTACGCGCCGTGGACACTGTGCGTCTGCTGGCGGCCGACGCGGTGCAGCGGGTGGGCAACGGTCACCCGGGAACGGCGATGAGCCTGGCCCCGTTGGCGTACCTGCTGTTCCAGAACGTCATGCGCCACGATCCCGCCGATGACCAGTGGTTGGGCCGGGACCGGTTCGTGCTGTCCTGCGGCCACTCCAGCCTGACCCTGTACATCCAGCTCTACCTGGCCGGCTACGGGCTGGAGGTGTCGGATCTGGAGGCGTACCGGACCTGGGGTTCGGCGACGCCGGGGCATCCGGAGTACCGGCACACCCGCGGAGTGGAGATCACCACCGGCCCTCTGGGGCAGGGCCTGGCCAGTGCGGTCGGCATGGCCATGGCCGCCCGCCGTGAACGCGGCATCCTCGACCCCGACGCCGCGGCGGGCACCAGCCCCTTCGACCACCACGTCTATGTGATCGCCTCCGACGGTGACCTGATGGAAGGGGTCGCCTCCGAGGCCGCGTCCCTGGCCGGGCACCAGGAACTCGGTGACCTGACGGTGTTCTACGACTCCAACCACATCTCGATCGAGGACGACACCGACGTCTCCTTCAGTGAGGACGTCCCCGCGCGCTTCGCCGCGTACGGCTGGCACGTGCAGACCGTCGACTGGATGCGCACCGGCAGCTATGTCGAGGACGTCGACGCGCTCCTGGCGGCGACCCGCGCAGCGCGGGAGGAGACCGGCCGCCCTTCGCTGATCATGCTGCGCACGCTGATCGGCTGGCCGGCCCCGAACAAGCAGAACTCCGGCAAGGCGCACGGAGCCGCTCTGGGCGAGGACGAAGTCGCCGCCACCAAGCGGGTGCTGGGCTTCGACCCCGATGCGCACTTCACCGTCGAGAACGCGGTGCTGGCCCGTACCCGGAAAGCCGCCGACCGCGGTCGCGAGGCGCACGCGCGGTGGGACGAGACATTCGCCGCCTGGCGGGAGAGCCACCCGGACCGGGCCGAACTGCTGGACCGGCTGCGCGGGCAGGAACTGCCCGACGGGTGGAGCGACGTGCTGCCGTCCTTCCCGGCGGACAGCGAGAAGGGCATGTCCACCCGCGCCGCGTCGGGCGCGGTCCTCAGCGCGCTGGCGCCGGAGCTGCCGGAACTGTGGGGCGGCTCTGCCGACCTGGCCGGCAGCAACAACACCACCATGGACGGCGAGCCGTCCTTCGTGCCGGCCAACCGGCAGACCAAGGACTGGAAGGGCGGCCCGTACGGCCGGACCCTGCACTTCGGGATCCGCGAGCACGCCATGGGCGCGATCCTCAACGGAATCGCCCTGCAGAGCCTCACCCGGCCCTACGGCGGCACGTTCCTCACGTTCTCCGACTACATGCGCCCCGCCGTCCGCCTGGCCGCGCTGATGAAACTGCCCGCCACCTACATCTGGACCCACGACTCCATCGGCCTGGGCGAGGATGGCCCCACCCACCAGCCCGTCGAACACCTGGCGGCCCTGCGCGCCATCCCCGGCCTGGACGTGGTCCGCCCGGCCGATGCCAACGAGACCACCGCCTGCTGGCGCACCATCCTCGAACACGACGACCGCCCCGCAGGGCTCATCCTGTCCCGCCAGAACCTGCCCGTCCTGGACCGCGACAGCGGACAGTACTCCCCCGCGAGCAGGGCGAGCCGAGGCGGGTACGTCCTGGCGGATGCACCCGACGAGGCGGCCCCGGACGTCATCCTGATCGGAACCGGCTCCGAGGTCCACATCGCCCTGGAGGCCCGCGCTCAGCTCGCGTCCGACGGCATCGGGGCACGGGTGGTGTCCATGCCGTGCTGGGAGTGGTTCGCCGCCCAGCCCCAGAACTACCAGGACCAGGTCCTGCCACCGGACGTCCGCGGCCGGGTCGGCGTCGAGGCCGCCGTCGGGCAGGGCTGGCGCGACCTCGTCGGCGACGCGGGACGCATCGTCAGCCTGGAGCACTACGGCGCCTCCGCCGACTACCAGCGCCTCTACACCGAATTCGGCATCACCCCGGACGCGGTCGCCGAGGCCGCCCGCGACAGCATCCGCGACACCCAGCGAGCACCACGCCCCGGAGGACACCAGCACACCTCCGCCCCCACAGTCACCGGCACCGGCGACCGCCCCTGACCAGCCCACCGCCGCGCGATGGACGGAGAGCAACGGTGCACACCTCGCCCTGCTCCCCTACGACGACGTGCGCGCCACCGCGGATCCTGGCGCCGCCATCCTCAGGTTCTACGACAGCGCTTACGCGGCGGGCGCGCGTCTTGCGGGCTGGCCCGCGGACCGACTGTGCCGGAACGGGGTGACCGACCCCCGGATTCGGGTGCCGCCGAAGGCACTGTGAAGGGACGCCGACACGCCAGGACCGCAGACCTCCTCCCGCCCGGCTGCCGACCGGTTCGCTGGGTGGGGTACGACTCCACGGCCACCAACCAGGCCGAACGGCTGACCAGTTGCCTTCACGCGGACCAGGAACGACGAGCCGACCCACCGGTATTCCTGACGTGTTTCCCTTGGCCCTGGACGCCGTCGTCCTGCCCGTGGAGGGCAGGACGAGCAGCGCAATACGCAGCAGTCGTCAGGGGCGCGTCCGGTGGCCGTCGCGCTCGACCGGCATCAGGGGCCTGGCCCCGCTCGCCTTACTCTGACCAGAGCTGTGGATCGACCACTTGGTGCGGCCGGGCATCGCTCCTGCAGTGACGGCAGACGCACCCCTACCCGAGGAACGACAGACGGACCTGCCGGTTTGCATTGTCGCGATTCGTGTCCACCAACATCCGTTAAGACAACCCCGACGATACCTCGTCATGTCCCACGCGGACCGACCGTCGGACCGATCTTGGCGAAGCGAAACGGGCATATTAGCCCGAAATGCTTTAATTTCGGGCTCTTTCATGGTGTGTGAGTGATCTGGTGAGGTATGCGCGGACTTGGTCGCCAGACACGCAGGAGGCTGTGCGGTTGCTGGCGGTGTCGGCGCTGGTGGAGGACCGGGCCCGGGTAGAGGTTGCCGCTCTGTTCAGGGTGTCGGTCAGGGCCGTGGACAACTGGTGGACGAGGCGGCAGGACGGCGGGCGGGACGCGCTGCCGTTCCGGCCGCGGGGCCGGCGCGCGGGTGAGCATCAGGTTCTGTCCGAGACCGAGCAGGCCCCGTGCGGCGGCAGACCGTTCTCGACCACACGCCGTCCGGTCGAGGGCTTTCAGGCCAGCTGTGGACGCGGGGGCAGACAGGCCGGCTGATCCTCAAGCTGCACGGAGTCCGCTTCACCAATCCCAGGGTCGGCAAGTACCTCAAGCGCTGAGGACTGACCTTCCAGCGGCCCAACAAACGGGCCGTCGAACAGGATCCGGAAGCAGTCCGGACGTGGCACGAGGCCACCTGGCCGGCGATCCACGCCCGGGCGAAGGCTGATGAGGGCGAGATCCTGTTCGCCGACCAGGTCGGGATCCGCTCGGACCAGGTCACCGGCCGCACCTGGGGCATGAAGGGGAGACACCGGTGGTTCGCCGCACCGGGAGCCGGTTCTCCGTGAACGCGATGTCCGAGTTCAGCACCAAGGGCCGGATGCACTTCATGGTCTTCACCGAGTCGTTCGACGTGACGGTCATGTGCCGCTTCCTCGCCCGCGTCGTCGGTCACTTCGACCGGAACCACCTGATCGTCGACCGGCACTCGGCCCACCACTCGAAGACCGTCCGGGCCTGGCTCGCCGACCACCAGGACGAGATCGAACTGCACTTCCTGCCCTCGTACTCACCCGATCTCAATCCGGACAAGCTCGTCAACGCCGACCTCAAACGCAGGCTGCCCCACACCCACCGGGCCAGGAACCGGACCGGACTCGCCTCCGAGACCCGCAGGCTCTTCCACCTCCGACAACGCCAACCCCACATCATCACCAGCTACTTCAAAGCCCCGCACGTCCGCTACACCCTCGACGAGTGAACCCCATGAGTTTCTGATCAATAGCGCCCGAGTCGGTCCTCCCGCAGAAGTCGCGATCGGCTGCGGCTGCCGGAGACGACGCCAGGAAGGGGGTAGCCAAACAGGCTGTCGCGAACGGGGCCAGTTTCCGAAGTGTGTTCACCTCGGAGAAGGTACCGAGAAGTGACGTGCGCGAGGAGTCCAAATCTGGCTGGGCTGCACCAGAATCTCCTCTTTCCTCCTGTCGTTCAGGATGGTCGGGAGCAGTGCTCGTCCAGCGCAGGTAGACAAAGGATTGGGTCCTGATACGCGCCCCACGGGAAACGTCCGCCCATTGAGGGTTGGAGACACAACTCGTGCGACATACAGCGACATTGCACCAGGAAATAATTCTTCCTTCACAGCATCCCCACAGCTTCGTGATCGCATCCGCTACAACCGTGTCTGGTGTCACATCCATCAACTCCCCTTAAGGGAGTGTGCCCCGGTTTAACACCCTTGCTGGATGGTCGAATCGGCCCGTAGGAAGGTCCGGAACGACGCAGTTGACCGATCAAACCCTGCCTCAAATTTGAGGCCAGGGCCAGAAAGGACACGTCTTGTCCGGTAGGTCCATACGAACTGGAATTTCCAGAAGGAAACTCTTCCTTGCGCGGCTTGCAATGGGCGCCGCAGCCATCCTGCTCATGGGGTCCGGCAACATAGCCGCAGCCGACACCGGCGATAGCAGCCCTAATTGGGACTATGCGCCCTCGTCACGCCCCGCGGCAGGCCCGGAGTCGGTCACCAGGGCTGCGGCAGCCAATGCCAACAGGCCCGTATCTGGAAAGAACCAGAAGGCCGGTCCGGGAACCAAGGACTCGGCCGGTGTGTGGCAAGTCAATCGCACCACACCCACACTGAGCAACACTGTCACCGACGCCGACGGCGACACTGCGGACCTGACCTTCGAGGTCTACACGACGAACGCCGACGGCACACCGAACGCTCAGGTCAAACTCACCGACCCTGACACCGGCCAACCCGCCTCATTCGGCGTGCTCGTGTCCAACTTTGTGACGTCGGGCGGAACGGCGTCGGTGACCCTCGCGTACGGCGACCTCGAGACGAACACCACCTATGCCTTCCGCACCAGTGCCTTCGACGGCACCCTCTACGAAACTGACTGGTCATCATGGTCGAAGTTCCATACGCGGGGCAGGGCGGTGAGCATCGCTCTCCCTGAGCCGAACAAGGACGCCCCGACACTCAACGAGGACGACTACCAAGAGCCTCAGACGATTCCACAGCCGTCTATGGCCTCAGTTGACCCGACCGTGCCACCGATCGGACGGAGTGCCAACTCCGATTGGAGCTGCGGCACACTGGACAAGGAGAAGGGGATTCAGCCGTGTTCACGGCTGGTTCCGGATGGAAGCAAGGAGACCCGGGACGCGCTCACCACGGGCGCCGCGGCCGACCTGCCCCATCTGGTCGACTGGTGCAACACCTACGCCGATTCGCACATCAAGCGGTATGAGGCATGCATCTCCACCTTCACGTACGAGTACGTCGGCATTGTTGTCGATGAGAGCGGACAGCCCACAGGCGAGACTCTGAACGCCTCATGGGTGCTGGGCCAGGAAGTGAAGTTGTCGGGGACCTCTGCGACCTTCACGCAGCAACTCATTCTCGTCCCAGTGGAGATCGACCCGAAATTCGTCTCGGTGACACTGGACGTGCGGTTCGATTGCATCATGGCTGACGTGTGTTCGAACGGTTCACAATCCTGGGATGGCGCGCTGGAGTGGTCGGCTGCCGATCCGTTCTCGCACACGGCGATCGGGAAGATCGACCACACCTGGAGCGCCGCGAACAGCGCAGACACGCTGGACCTGTCGACGAAGATTAGCGCCTACTCGCCCGTGGCGAACGCGTCTGCCACTCGGTGGCAAGCTGATGGCGCGCAGATCCGCTGCGACAAGATTTCGTCCTCCACTCCGGGATGCGCCTTCTACAAGTACATTCCGACGTGGGTGATGAACTTTGACAAGACGCCGCCGGCAGTGGCACACGCATGGTTGATCCAGTCCAAGCTTCCCACCCACCCGGGGAGCAAGACAGCCAATAAGCCCCTGTTCTTCCTCCCGTCCGCGGACAAGAACGCACCTGGCCGCGACCCGGACGCCAACCGGAAGGTGATCTGCCCCGACGGATGGGCGGCAACCTACGGCAACCCGGACGCCACCACCGTTCCGGAGATTCAGTCGACCGACAAGGCATCATGTGACGAGTTCGCTTACGCCTCCACCTACAACTCCGGCGGCATGCCCGGTGGCACGAACGAAGTCGATACCGGCAACGACTGCGTGCAGACCTATGCCACCCGAGTCGCGCAGGGCCAATGGCACCTGTACGACGACGTCCGCCAGGCCGCGCCCTCATGGACGGAGAAGTGCGGCCGCTCAGCCATGTCGGGATGGATCAACTCCACCTCGATGGGCGGAGCTTTCAGCGGAGGCTTCTCGGGCAAGTACCGGCTGTTGGACAAGGACCCGTACTGGGTGGACTTCCCCCAGTTCGCGCACTGCGATGCATCCAAGACGACCGTGACCTGCACCGTACCCAAGGCGTGACAGGCTACTGACCGCTGGTGGGGCACGGCACCGCTTCACGCCGTGCCCCACCAGCCCCGCCTTGCAAGAGAAAGAGGTAACAACCATGCCCGACGACGGCCTCGCATGGATTGCAGCAGCCTGGCGCGGAGCGAACGTGAGCGCCACCGAGCTGTACATCACCTGCGCCCGGGGCCTGAGCCCAGAGGCGCTCGCCGAACGTATGGCTGACCACGAACTCGTCCAGGCCGCCCCCGCCATGACCGTCGCGGAAGCGTCAGCCATGGTCGACCTCGCGCACATCTACTGCGTTGGCCGTCTTGGCCGAAGCGGCGACTGGTCGTTCATCGTGGAGAGCGGGGGGAGCGAAGGATGGGCCCTGGATCCGGCCGTGTCTCGTGGCACCGAGGTCCTTGTCTTCGACCCGCGACCAGATGACCCGCCCTCCATCTTCCGGTACCTGGCCGACGGGGACGTTCAGCTGCACTTCGAGTTGGGTGCCGGCTATGACCCTGCCGGAGCACAGCCCGACCTCCTGCGTCCGGCGCTGGAGGCGGCCGGGGTCATCCCTCCGGAAGACTCCATGGACGACCTACTCGGTGCCGACGAGGAGTTGCCAACCAGCGAGGAGAAGCGCCGAGTGCTGAAGGTCATTGGAGATCACTTCGGACTATCGCTACCGCGGCACGAGATTGAGAGCGGGCGACTTCCCGGCGTCATCACTCGCACCTCGCCACCAACCTCTTGGTGATCACGAGTACCTGGAGAGGTCCGGTCACGCCCCCGAGGAATCCAGGGCCCCGGCAAAGTTGTTTTGTAGACCTGTGACGTGGGCCTTTCAAGGCGAGCCCGGGGCCGAAAGATGGTCCCCGCAGGCCGCAATCGATGGGCGGGCTGCAACCATCGGGTCGGGCGCCGTGTCCTTTTCGGTATGCCAGCGAATCGCCAGCGTGGGCATCTCATGCATGATCAGGAGCTGCGGTCGTGGAAGGCCAGCCGAGCTCTGACCCTGGCTACCGCCGAACACGCTCCGGATGGTCGGCCGCATTCCTGAACCGGTGAGCGACACAATCACACGACAGAGCAGCCGAGTTGAACTCCACCGGCGCGAGCACGTACAACTGCGGCAACAGGGTCTCCTGGATCTCGGTTGGCTTCGCAACCCCGAGCTACCAAGAGGCCCTGCCTTCATGCCCACAGCCAGCCGCGATCACCCGAACGAGACTCCCGTTCGACGCCCACCCCTCGAGATCGGAACGACAACAGCTACTCACTTGGTGCGGCCGGACATCACTCCTACAGTTACGGCAGGCGCAGCCCTACCCGAGGAACGACAGACGGACCTGCCGGTTTGCATTGTCGCGATTTGTATCCACCAACATCCGTTAAGACAACCCTGAGGATAGCTGGCCACGCCACGCCTACGGCCGCATGGCCAAAATGTACGCGGAGTACAAGGAGCCCCTGTACGCCGCTCCCCCGCTGTTCCTGCGCATGGTGGACGCGGGGCGGTTCGGCCGGAAGACCGGGGCGGGGTTCTCCCCGTACGCATGACGGCCTGTCGGCGGGCTGCCGCAGGTCAGGACCGTTTAGATACCCAAAGGGTCTCGCCTGCTGCTACCAGGCCGCCGCCATGCCGGAGCGCCATGGAGCGACGGCACGGGAGGTCGGGCTCGAAGCCGTGAGCCTTTCAGCGCTGTCGTAGCGATGTCATCGGAGGCGGGTGGCGGTCGCCCTTCGGGGCGACCGCGGATCGAAACGATTCCTACACTGCGCTCATGGAGATCGGCGCCGCGCGGTGGCGGTCGCCCTACGGGGCCGGCGTGTTCGCGCTGGGTGTGCATCGCGTCGCTGGTGACCACGACGCCGGCCAGGTCGGCGACGGTGTCCAGCAGCGGCTGGAAGCACGTGATCTCGTTGGTCTTCCCGCCGACGTCCAGCTGGGCGAGGACAAGGCCGATGGTGTGCTCCAGTGCGAGCGGTCGGGAGCTGGCTCGCGGACCGCCGGCCGAAGACGGTCGGGGCCGCGAGCAGATGGATCTTCCGGCCGTTCGCCCTGGCCGCGCCTCGAAGACTCTTGCCGTCCACGGCCAGACCGCGCAGCCCGGTCCAGTGCATCGCCGTCGACGCGGGCCAGAAGCCGGCGGACCGTGGTCTCCGCGGGCAGGACCCGCCTGGGCAGAAGCGGGTCGGGGTGGGCGCCGACCTGCTTCAGCACGTGCACCGGGGCATCGGCGATCCACTCGCCGACCGCCAGCAGCGAGGTCGCTCCGGCCAACACCGCGCACGCGGTCAGTGCGAGCACAACGGCCAGGCGGTGTCGCACCCCGCGTGGATCACGAGGGTCCGGCACCTCGGCCAACCGCTCCAGCAGGCTCGAAACTTCCTCCGGTCCGACCTGCGGACTCTCACGCAGTTGGTCAAGGGCAGGCGGGATCAGCGACGATGCGTCGGCAGGCACGATCTTCCACTCGGATCACGGGGCGTAGAGAACTCCATGATCTTGGAAGCCGTGCCTGTCTCGCTCCCAGGGCGCCGATGAGACGGCAGATCGCCACGAACCGGGCGTCACGCGACTACGCCGAAGCCCTGAGGTACCGCCACCGGCATGTCGGCGTCCCGTGTTCCTCGTGGGCCGGCCTGGCCACCGCTATAGGATGATCAGCCCAATCGAGGGCGCCAACCTGCGGAGGACGGCATGAGTGACGGCACCGGGCATCTGTCCAAGCTCGTCTGGTCGGTGGCCGACTTGCTGCGGGGCGACTTCAAGTCTTCCGAGTACGGGCGAGTGATCCTGCCGTTCACGGTGCTGCGCCGGCTGGACTGCCTTCTGGCCCCGAGCCGGCAGGCAGTACTCGATGAGGCCGAGCGCGCTGTCGGCGGGGAGGAGCGGGAGCAGCGCCTGGCGGCCACCTCGGGTTGGCCCTTCTACAACTCCAGCCGGTTCTCCATGGAAAGCGTGCTCAGCGATCCGGAGAACGCCGACCAGTCGCTCCTAGCGTATATCAACGGGTACTCCCAGAACGTCAGGGAGCTGCTGGAAGGCTTCGAGTTCGAGCGGACCGTCACGCGCCTATCCCAGGCCGGACTCCTCTACCGCATCGTCGCGCAGTTCGTTGCGATCGACCTTGGGCAGACGATCACCGACGACCACATGGAGGGCCTCTTCGAGGAGCTAGTCCGGCGGTTCGCGGAGAGCGGCAATGAGGTGAGCGGTGAGCATTACACCCCCCGGGATGTCGCCCACCTGATGGCCGGCTTCCTCGTCTCCGCCGACTCGGACGTCCTGACGACGCCGCATGCCTTCCGCTCCATCCTGGATCCGGCCTGCGGGACGGCCGGCCTGTTGACCGAGGCGGCCTCGTACATCGCGTCGATGAACCCGCGGGCGGATGTCACGCTGTACGGCCAGGAGATCAACCGGGAGTCATGGGAATCTCCCGTGCCACCATGATGACCAGCGGCCGCCGAGCCTCGACGATCACCTTCGGGAACGTCTTCACAGAGGACGGGCACCAGGGAACCGCCTTCGACTACCTCCTCGCCAATCCGCCGTTCGGCGTCAGTTGGAAGAAGAGCGAGTACGCGGTCCGGTCGGAGCATGAGGAACTCGGTTTCGCAGGCCGCTTCGGTGCCGGTCTTCCGCGGATTAACGACGGCTCACTGCTCTTCCTGCAGCACATGCTGGCAAAGATGAAGCCGGTGAGCGCCTCGGGCGAGGGTGGCAGCCGAATCGCGGTCATTTTCAACGGCTCCCCAATGTACGTCGGGGGTGCAGGGTCCGGCGAATCGGACATCCGGCGGTGGATCGTGGAGAACGACTGGCTCGAGGCCGTGGTCGCGCTGCCCGATCTCCTCTTCCCCAATACCGGTATCAACACCTATCTGTGGGTCCTCAGCAACCGCAAGCCGGCACAGCGCAGGGGCCAGGTACTGCTGCTGAATGCTCAGGACCAGTGGCAAAAGTTGCGCCGTTCCGTCGGCTCGAAGCGCAAATACATCACGTCGGACCAGATCGCCGAGATCACCGGGCTTTACCTGGACGCCATGTCCGCCGACCTGGCCCAGCATCCGGATGACCGGGTCCGCGTGGTCTCCACCCACGAACTGATGTACCAGCGCGTCACAGTCGATCAACCACTTCGGCTCCGGTACGAGCTGTCCGAGGAGGTCCTGACTCGGCTCGCCGAATCGCGCCTGATCCAGAAGACCCGTGATCCTGCTGCCCTGGTGGCCGCCCTGCGTCCGCTGGTCGGCTCAACGTGGACGAGGGGCCAGGAGGCCGTCACGGCGCTGCGCCGGGCGGTTGCCTCGGCCGGCGTCAGCTGGCCGCGCGGGAAGGTCTTCGAGGCGGCGGTCCGCAAGGCCGTCGGCATGCGCGATCGCGACGGAGAGCCGCAGCGGATCGGCGAGGCGTACGAGCCGGATCCCGAGCTGCGCGAGTTCGTCCACCTGCCGCTGCAGGTGGATCCGAGCGACCATCTCCGACGCGAAGTACACCCGACCGCCCCGGACGCTTGGATCGACGACAGCAAGACGCGGGTGGGTTGCGAGATCCCACCCGCGCTCTTCTACCGGCCGGAACTCGACGGCGAATTCGAATTGCTGCGCAACCTTGCCCGGTTGGAGACCACCCGGGTTCACCCACCGCAGCGCGGTGAGGAGCAGGAGGATGGCACCGACCGGCCCAAGCACCTGCGTGCCCAGTATCTCCACGAGGCGGACTCAGCCGTTGAGCTCCCTGACGCGCCGGAGGATGGGCTGACGCTGACCCTGTGCTCGGGCGGCATGCTCGTCGGACGGCCGGGGAACTGGCGTCTGCTACCGCAGGGGTTCGGCGAGGCGGCGACCTCGCTTTTCGTGTTGCAGCCGCTCCGCGGCAGCGGCCAGGCGCTCTGTGAGTGGTTGAACTCCCGCAAGGACAACGGTCTGTACCCCAGCGCTCGCGATCTGCTGGACACGCACGTCCCCGTCGACCTGGTGACTGACAGCGAGGTGGAGAGTCTCCTGGAGACAGTGCAGGAGGGACGACGCGCACTGCGGACTACGATGTCGGGAATCCTGCCCAACGTCTTCGGTAGCGGCGAACGGGACGTCCAGGGGGTTCGGAACGAGATCAGGGCCGCTGCCCACGAGGCTGGCCTGATCGGCGAACTCGTGCGGCCGCTAGACGACCCGATCTCGCGCGCTGAGTGGAGCTTTCCTTACCACGCCGCCGCGCTGTCCCGTCGGTACCGGGTCAGCACGCATCCGGCGGAGCGGAAGGACGGACTACTCAAGCTGGGCGAGGGTCTGGCCCGAGTGCTGGGCGTGCTGGCACTCACCGAGTTGGCCGCCTCGAACGGCTTCTCCCGGAACCTGCGCAAGCAGTTCCGGACCGGTGCCACCTTCGGCACATGGCTTTGGATCCTCGATCGGCTGGAGGCGGAAGGAATCACGCCCCGCATCCAACAGCTCGCCACTGTGCACGACCGGGGCAACGCACGCGTTTTCCTGGGCCACATCAAGGACTTCAGGAACACCTCGCACCACGCTCACGGCGTCCGCGCCAGCCACCAACTGGCAGAAGACGTCGAGCGGTTGGAACCCCATGTTGTGCGCGCGATCAGTGCGGTCAGCTGGCTCTCTGGGACGCACTGGGACTGGGTGGAGCGCTGCGAGTACCTCGATGAGGGCTCGTACCGGATAGTCGGGCTCCGGCTGAGGGGCAGCCATCCGAGCTGGGAGCCGTTCGAGCGGTCGAGTACCCAGCCGCTTCGGCCCGACCGCATCTACGTGGACAGCGCCCCGTACGGGGCTCCGGTTGACCTCTGGCCGTTCGCTGTCGTCAGCCTGTGCGAAGAGTGTCGGACCCGGGAGCTATTCCTGCTCAATGAGGTCCGGGGCGACCAACTGATCCTCCGCAGCCTCGAAGAGCATTCGCTGGAGATGACGTACGGTCCGCCCGAGTAGTGTCGGGAACGCGGCTGCGCCGGGGGCGGGACCCGATCGACCGGGAATACGGAGAGCCGCTGAATACACCTCGGGCCCGATCGCCGCGCACAGCAGTACGGCGATCCGGCGGCGCACGGTCAGCCAATCTCACGGCGACTGGTTCACGAATTGTGCAGGGCCTGCAGTCGCGCTCGGCCTCGGAGATACGCTCGTCGACCGCGGCCTTCTCCGCGAGCCCCTTGGCGGCACCGGGCCACACTGGAGCAAGACCCCGGATAAGCCTTGCCGCTCGAACGGCGGGACAGCCCTTAAGACGTCGTAACCACATGGACAGCCGTGACCGTTGGGAACGATGGCCGTCTTCGAGACGGTATCGGCGCGTGCGGACATTGCCCGTAGCGTGAGCTCTTCGCAGCCAGGCCGCCTCCGCAGTGCTCAGCCGTCCTCGCTGGCGAGGTGCAGAGCGAACATGAACATCGAATATCGGTCCAGCTCCGCGGCCCAATCCGGCATGGACAGGTACTGGTAGGTGTTCAGTGCGACGGCAGCCAAGCCGGGTGCTCCGTCCGGGAGGATCCCACCGGACACTGCCCACGAGCGCCACATCGGGTCTCCTGTCAGCAGCGACATGATCTCCGGCATCTCTGGAGCACGGGGCATCAGGTTCTGAAGGATGACCGTTGCCATCATGCAGGCGCACAGGGCATTGCACAGGTCCTTATCATCGGCTGCCTCAATGGCGCGCACCATGCCCCTGACGCCCTGAGCTAGTGGGTGCACTGCCATGAGGTCGATCCCAGCAAGCTCGGCCCGGCGGAGCACCTGACGCACGTTCTCGACAGCTTCGGGATAATCTGGGAGAGCCGTCGTCAGGGCGTCCAGCAGTCCCTCGGCCCCGAGGTCTTCTCCGCCGCCCACGAGAAGTGGGGCCCCTGCCTCCAGCAGGGCGGGGTGGAATACCGTCGGGATGTCGGACTCGGCAAGGGCCGGCATGCTCAGCCCTACCTCGGCAGCATGCTCACGCAATTCCTCGTCCCGGTTGCGCCGGGGCGGGAGGCGGTTGGGGAGCATCTTCGCAGCAGCGGCTGCTCGGCCTTGGAATGCCCGGTCGGAGTTCCCTCTCGGGATTTCTCCGACGCCTGCCCGCCTCAGCGGTCGCTCCAAGGCGGCGATGATGGCAGCCCGAAGCCTCTGAGTGCTGTCGGGGGTTCCGTCGACGGCCCAGAAGACCCACCCCCACCATCCGATGCTGCGGCCTGCTCGCGTATTCTCCGCAAGCCATAGAGCGCGGTCCAGGATCAGGGGACGGAGCGTCGGGGGTGCGGGCTCGAACCACGTCGCCGGGTTCGGGAGCCAGGCGTGCTGCTGCCAGCGCTCCACCTGTGTGGTGGTGGCCTTGAGCCCGCGTGCCGTGAGGGCACGGACCAGGAGGAGGTGTGCGTCGGACGGTTTCGTGCGGACCATGGTCAGTTCCTCTGGCTGTCGGTGGTGAGGACGGCGTAGAGGGTGACCGCCGTTCCAACGGCGCTCGCCCATGCTTCGCTCTGCATGGCGACGGCCGCGCCGGCCGCCACCACGAGCAGCACCCAGATGCGTCCTCGGTCGCGTCCGGTGGGGTTGGAGTTCACGTGCTCGGTCCCTTTCTGACGTCTGTCCAGCAGTGCAGCCCAGCCGCATGAGCGCGGGATGGTGCTGCTCATGCATGAACTCACGCCGCCCCACGAGATCCGCAGGAAACCTCGCGGGGAAGCCTCCCGCTCCCCACGCCGGAGGAACCTAACCAGTGATGATGCCGATGAATCCGGAGAGCTCCAGAATCGCGAGGAGGTCCCCCTGTGCCGTCCCTCGTTGAGAGTCGACACAAGGGGACCTCGCCGCTCTGGCTATAGCAGGAACTACGACATGGGGCTTGTCAGTCGCCGGCGGGATCGTCGCCCGCGGCTTCTTCGGGCTGGGCCGCGGGTGTCGGGAACCGGGGCCACTCGATGCGCTCGATCAGCCAGGCGGCCAGGGACACGAGACCGTGGTCTGCGTACACGCCTTCCCCCCAGACATTCGCAGCGGTGGCGGCCATTGAGGGGGATCCGATCGTGTCATCCCACCCAGGCGAGGGGGCCCACTCCGCGTTCACGGCGCCTTCACGGGTCCTAACTTCTTCACCACCGGTCCAGAGGGTGACCTCTGCATCCCATCGGCCGTCACCGTACTTATTCATAGTGAGCTCGACATGGGCGTCCGTGCCCGGAATGCTGATCTCCAGGCCGTTCAACGAGTCACGGTTGAGGTCGAGGCGGATTCCAAGGACCCTGTTCAGCGACTCGACCAGCGACTCTTCCAGTTCGTCTTCCACCCAGTAGAGGTCATTGAGGATCACGGCGTCGGCCTCGGAGTCGGCATCCATGGAGGTGATGACTCCGTCGGCGAACTCGAAGCTGAGGTGCGCGCGCACCAGTACGTTGGGGATCGAGATGACCTCAACCTCGGGGTCACCGCCATTCCACAGCGACTGCACGGTGGTCTCCCCCGAAGCCAGGAACTCCACCGTCGCGTAGACGGTCTCGCGTCTGGCTGTGCCGGGGTCGACTCGCGGGTTCCCGCGGCGGGTCGCGGCCGACGCGGAGGGCTCGTCTACTTCGATCATGACGTCGTCGACCTCAGCCAGCGCAAGAAGGTGCGTCACGCTTGCGCCGTAGCTGCTCATGCTGGTGCCGTCGCCGCTCCGGGTGCGGGCGTAGGCCCGTTCGAGCCCTTCGATTCGGCCGATGCCGATCGGGTCACTATCCAGCTGTGCCGGTAGCTGATCACGGAAGTAGCGGATGACGGCGGAGCGTGCGTGGCCATCGTCCACGGTGAAGTCGAAGAGGGTGGGCCTGAGGTCCTCAAGTCGGCGCATCTCCGGCGCTGGCTTGTTCCAGGCTGTGAAGGCGGCCAGTACGTCACGGTCGCCGCTGACGATGACAATCTCGTCCGGGGCGGCACGTTCCAGCACGTCGCGGATCCAGGCACTGTCGCTGGCGCCAGTCTTGACCCCGCGCGATTCCTTGTCCCCTGTGCTGGGGTCGGCTGCCCTGGCTCCCTTGAGCTTGGCCGGGGAGCGGAGAAGGACCTGGTCCTTCAAGCCTTCGATCGCACTTCGACCAGTGAGCTCGATGATCTCCACGTTGGGGATCTTCGCCAGGTTGGCGAGCACCGCCGCGATCACCTCGTCGCGGTCTGGGTAGTCCGACACGGGCATGCTGAGGCCAGCCTGCTGGAGTCGCCAACGTTCGGTGGACGCGGCACTCTTCAGGATCTGCCAGTCGAGTACCAGGTGTTCGGCCCACTCCCAAGCGACGGTCTCGGGTATCCAGGTCTTGACGCCTACGCCGGCAAGTCGCGCGGCCAGGCGCTCCAAGTAGTCGAGGTCAGGTCGCGCGTAGCCGTAGGCGTTCGCGTCGAACACCACGGCCTTGAGCTTTTCGCGAAGGGGGGAAGCCAGTCTTAGACGTCGTTTCTTATGGCGTGAGGGCTCGTTGGTCTGTGCATGACGGATCTGGTTGAGCGGTTGGTACCGGATGAGTTGTGGGTGTTGTTC
>NZ_JBIBHR010000032.1:0-46787 GCF_042957125.1 Streptomyces sp. NPDC008125 | reverse complement strand
CCGATCTTCGAACTCGTCGACTTCGGTGTCGTCGGCGACCTCTTCGACGTCGTGCCCCAGCTCACCGAGGAGATCAACACCCGCAAGAACTGAACCCACCGCCCCGGCTGCGGACACGCGGGGACGGCACGACGGCCACGGGCCGGGACCACGCGGACACCCCCGCACGGCCCCGGCCCGTCGCCGTCCCACGGCTCTGGATGCCGCTTCGGGCGGCGGTGCCCGCGACTGGTCGGCCCTCGTGCACGGTGCGTGTCCGACCGGGTCGCAGACGCCGCCACGCCTGGGGCTCAAAGTGGGGCGAGGCGCGTTCCGGCCGTATCCCCCGGTCCGATTCGCGCGTCATCCCTGCACCGGATCCTCCGTCAGAACGGCGGGGGAATCCGGCGGAATGCATTCCCGGCACCCCACGGGCCACTGGCCCAAGAGCCGGCCGCACGACGTCGTTCGCCTCGGCGGTCGGTGACGTCCGGGCTCCGAGAACCCTGCGGCCGCTGCCGTCGAAACGCTGTCGGACGCCGCACGCCCCGGGCCGTGGAGGACCCCCCGCACAGTGAGGTCCTCCACGGCCCGAACGGGAGCGGCGGAGCGGGAAGCCCAGGAAGGGGCACCCGCCCCTCCCTCAGCCCGCCGCGAGCGGCTCCGGCGGGGTGATGCCGAACCCGGCGGCGCGCTCGCCGAGTTCGCGCCAGACCTTCGGGGCCACCGGCAGGCCCTTCTCGCTCCGCTCGACGGCCAGGGCCGCGCTCCGCTCGCCGGGGTAGAACACGCCGGAGGCGTCGTCCGCCCGCGGCAGGCCCTTGAGGGCGGTCAAGGTGGTGTCGACAGCGGTGGTGAAGGCCGCCGGGTCACCGAATGCCGCCGGGTCCAGGGCGATGAGCAGCGCGTTCTGGCGGTGCTTGCGCCCCTTCGGGTCGTCCGAGTGGAAGGAGGCGAAGATCGGCGCGCCGACGAGCACGCTGGTGAGCAGTTCGAAGGTGATCGACATGCCGGAACCCTTGGCGCCACCCAACGGCAGGGGCATGACGGCCTGTTCGGGATCGGTGGTGGGGGTGCCGTCGGCGGTGGCCGCCGCCCCCTCGGGGAGCGGGATGCCGCTCGCCTTGGCCTGGCGGATCTTGCCGAGGGCGATGGTGGCGGTGGCCATGTCGAGGACGAGCGGCGCGTGGGCGTCGGCCGGTACGGCGATGGCGAGCGGGCTGGTCGCGACGGCGGCGCCCTTGACGCCGGTGTAGCCCATGTTGGGCATGCCGGAGACGAACCCGATGCCGATGAGGCCCTGTTCGGCGATCTTCGACACGTAGTAGCCGATGGCGCCGGTGTGGACGGTGCGGCGGACGGCGACGGCGGCGATGCCGCTGGTACGGGCCCGGCTCACCGCTTCGGCGGCGGCCGCGGTGAGGGCGACCGGGCCGGGCGCGTGGTCGGCGTCGATGACCGTGGCGGCCGGCGTCGAGGACTCGACGGTGAGCTCGGCCTTCGCGTTGGCCACGCCCTTGGCCAGCAGGTCGAGGTAGGCGGGGACCCGGGCGATGCCGTGCGAGTCGACGCCGCGCAGCGCGGCCCAGACGAACACGTCGGCGGTGGTGCGGGCGGCCTCGGCGGCGAGGCCGCCCTTCTCCAGGAGGGCGGCGGAGAAGGTGCGCAGGTCCTCGGCCGGAACGAGGACCTTGCCCGGCTTGGGGGTGGGGTGGTCGGTCATGGTGGCGGTGCCTCCTGGGTCAGCGGGTGACGAGTACGTCGACGACGGCGGTGGTCCCGTCCGCGACGGCCTTGAGCGCGCGCTCCAGCGCGGGCGCGAGGGCGTCGGTGGTGTCGACGGTCTCGGTGTGCATCCCGAACGGCTCGGCGAACGCGGCGAGCCGGGGCAGCCGGTGCAGGTCGGTGCCGAGCCATTCGCCGGTCTGAGCGGCGGCGCCTCCGGGATAGAACCTGCGGTGGTTGAGGTTCATCGACTTGTAGACACGGTTGTTGAACACCACGATGAGCAGCGGCAGTCCGTACGTCTTCGCGGCGTCGTACGACTGGATCACCGGGTTGTAGGTGAAGGCGCCGTCGCCGACCGTGAGGACCACCGGCTTGTCCCCGGCCGCGAGTTTGACGCCCAGGGCGACCGCGATGCCCTGCCCGAGTCCGCCCTGTACGTAGAAGTACGCGTCGGGCTCGGAGGTGCGCAGATGGCGCTTCACGACCCGGCTGTGGGTGATGGTCTCGTCCACGACGATCCCGCCGGTCCCGTCGAGCAGTCGGCGCAGGGTTGCGGCGACCAGGACCGGGTCCACGCCTTCACTCTCCTCCGCCTTCGCCTCGGCGGCGGCGACAGCCGCCCGCTCGTCGGCGTACCGCTCCTCCTGCGCGGCGCGGCGCAGGGCGACGGCGGCGCGCTGGACGTCGGTGAAGTCCGTCGCTCGCTTGGTGAGTTGGCGCAGGGTGTTGGCGACGTTGCCTTCGAGGTAGGCGTCCGCGAAGAGCACCTGGTAGACGATGTGCGGCCGCTGCGGCACCTCGTCGACGACGACGACCGTCGCCTTCGAGGGCCGACGGCTCGGCGGGTAGAAGGGGACGCGGCAGTTGACCAGGAGAATCAGGTCGGCTTCGTCCATCCAGGGGCCGATGTCGCTGCCGGCGTGCAGCGGGTGGGTGCGGGGGAAGTTGCCGCAGACGGCCGAGTCGGGTTCGACCACCGGGATGTTCCACGCTTCGGCGAAGGCGACGAGCGCCTCGAAGCCGCCCGCCTCGCGGCCCGCCGTCTCCGTGACGATCACCGGGTTCTTCGCGTCGCGGATCAGCTGCGCGACGGGGTCGACCTCTTCGGGCGAGCTGTGGGTGGAGCCGGGCGCCACGATCGGCTTGGCTCCCCGGCCGTCCCACTCCTCCAGGAGGATCTCCAGGGGGATGTTGAGATAGGCCGGGCCCGCCGGTGCCCGCCAGGAGAGTTCCGCCGCCCGGGTGATCATGGTGGGCAGGGTGTGCACGCTGGCGGCCTCGGTGGCCCACTTCGTGAAGGGCTGGGCGACGCCGTGCGGGCCGCCCACGATCGAGAGGTTGCGGTACCACTGGCCGCCGGGGTCCTGCCCGGGGCCGTCGCCGTAGGTGCTGGACTCCGAGGAGGTGACGACCATGGGGACGCCGGCGAGCAGCGCCCCGTGGATCGCCATGGAGCCCTGGAGCAGGCCGGGGGCCGCGTGCAGGAGGACTCCCTGCGGGCGGCGGGTGACGAGGCCGTAGCCGGTGGCCATGCCGACCGCGACCGTCTCGTGGGTGAGGTCGAGGTAGTGGGGGGCCGGGTCACCGTCGCGGTGACGCCGGGCCAGTGACTCCCACACCGGGGCCCATTCGGACCCCGATGAGCAGAAGAGGTAATCGGCGCCGACGGCGTTGAAGGCGGAGACGACGGCGTCACCGCCGTCGACGCCTGGCGTGTTGCTGCTGTCCGTCATCTCAGGTGTTCCCTCAGCCCTCGACCGGCCAGCCGAGGACCTCGCTGATACCGCGGCCCATCATCCATTCGAGCTCTTCGGGGGTGAAGTCCCAGTGCTTGGTGAACTGCTCGATGGTGTCGGTGTAGGTGATGCCGTGGCCGAGCAGGCGGGTGATGTCGGTGCCGTAGAAGCAGCGCTGCGGCCCCATCTTGTCGACCATCTCGCGGACGTACTTCTCGATGTTCTTGTTCGGGAAGGGCTCGGTGGAGTAGCCGGGCAGGGCCGAGACCTTGACGTAGATGTTGGGGTACTGGGCGAGGTCGGCGGTCTCGGAGACCCAGTAGCCGATGGAGTCGTCCACGCAACGGGCCATGATGCCCATGTGGTCGATGATGATCTTCAGCTCGGGGTGCTTGGCGGCGATCTGGCCGAGTTCGCGCTTCCAGATGGGCGCGTGGACCATCGTGGGAACGCGGAGCTCCTCGGCGATCGGCCAGTACCAGTCGTTGGTGCCGTCGATCATCCAGTTGCGGTCCTGCGGCCGGTGGAAGGTGAGGCGGGTGCCCTTGATGTGCGGGTTCTGCGCGAAGTCCCGCAGCATCGCGGTGCCTTCGGCCTCGTTGTCCTGGGGGACGCGGGCCATGATGCCGAAGCGGTCGGGGTGCGCCTCGCAGGCTTCGAGGGCGTAGTCGATGCGGTTGCCCTCCCACGACGGCGGGAGGATGAGGGCGCGGTTGACGCCGGCCTCGTCCATCAGCTCCAGCGCCTCTTCGTAACTGAAGGCTTCCTCGCGGTGGCCGTTGAGGCGGATGCGCTCGCGGGCTCCGGGAACCCAGGGGCGGTCCGGGGCCTCTTCCTTCCAGATGTGGATCTGGGTGTCGACGACGAACATGGGGAGCCTCTTCCGTTGCGGGGCGGGGTGGTGTGCGTCAGACGTTAGAGCTGGTGGAGACGTTTGCTAAGACCTCTGGAGCGCAAGCAGTTGTTGCGCGAACCGGCAGGTCGCAGACGGTCATGCCGGGCCGAACACGACCTCGGTGATGTGCTCGGCGATGGCCATGGAGGCCGTGGCGGCCGGCGAGGGTGCGTTGCGCACGGCGGTGACGCGGCCGACCCGGTGGATGCGGAAGTCGTCCACGAGCGAGCCGTCCGGGTCGAGTGCCTGGGCGCGTACGCCGGCTC
Source organism: Streptomyces sp. NPDC008125 (assembly GCF_042957125.1). NCBI lineage: Bacteria > Bacillati > Actinomycetota > Actinomycetes > Kitasatosporales > Streptomycetaceae > Streptomyces > Streptomyces sp. NPDC008125. Next base: position 42,183 of record NZ_JBIBHR010000032.1, on the reverse strand, counting down.
CGCCGGGAACCACGTCGGCGGCGCCGACGCCGGGGACGTACGCCCCCGCGTCCTTCATGAAGGCCCTCGTGGAGAGCGAGCCCCGGTACTCCCTGATGCCGGTCCGCCAGTGCTGGGCGGCCATCCGCCAGGCGCCGGGGTAGGCGGCGAGCCGCGCGAGGTCCTTCACGGAGACGTCCGAGAGCCGGTACCCCTCCCTGGCCAGCGCCAGGACGGCATTGGGGCCGACCTCCACCGAACCGTCGACCCGGGGGGTGAAGTGCACCCCGAGGAAGGGGTAGCGCGGGTCGGGTACGGGATAGATCAGGCCGTGCACCAGACCGGCGCGCTCCGGTTTGAGCAGCATGTACTCGCCCCGGAAGGGGACGATCCTGGGCGCCTTGTCGTCCCGCGCCAGCCGGGCGACGGAGTCGGACTGGAGGCCCGCGCAGAGGATCAGCCGGTCGACGCGTACGTGTTCCTCGCCCGCGGCGACCTCGATGCCGCCGGTCACCTCGGTGAGCGAGTCCACCGCGAAGCCGAGCCGCACCTGGCCGCCCGCGGCCTCGATGTCCTCGGCGAACCGGCGGGCGATCGCCGGGTAGTCGGTGATCGCGGTCCGGGGCGAGTGGAGGGCCGCGATACCGCCGGCGTGCGGCTCGATCTCCTTGATCCCGTCCTGGGAGACCTTCCGCAGGTCGGGCACGTGGTTGTTCCTGGCCCGGTCGTACAGGTTCTCCATGCGGCCGAGTTCGTCCTCGCGCACGGCGACGACGAGCTTGCCGGTCTCCTGGTACGGCAGCTTGCGGTCCTGGCAGTACTCGCGCAGCAGGGCCACGCCCCGTACGCACAGATCGGCCTTGAGGCTGCCCGGGGCGTAGTAGATGCCGGCGTGCACCACGCCCGAGTTGTGTCCGGTCTGGTGGACCGCGACCTGGCTCTCCTTCTCGAAGACCACCACGCGGGTGCCCGGGCGGCGCAGCGCGATGTCGCGGCCCGTCGCCAGGCCCACGATGCCTGCTCCGACGATGCCGACCGTTTCGTCTGCCATCGGCATCCTCCTTTCTCAGTGGTGACGCTGGGTGGAACGGGGTGGAGTCCGATGATTCCGGGTGGCCGCGCGTCAGGGACCGAAATGGAAGGCGACGGTCTTGACACGGGTGTAGAAGCGCAGGGCCTCGGTGCCCTGCTCCTTGAACGCGGAACCCGAGTCGCGGAAGCCGCCGAAGGGGTGGTGCACGTCCCAGCCGGTCGTCGTGGTGTTGACGGCGACCTGCCCGCAGTCGGCCTCGTCGGCGAAGCGGTGGGCGGCGCGCAGGTCGCGGGTGAAGAGGGCTGCGGCGAGTCCGAAGTCGGAGTCGTTGACCTCCTCGACGGCCTCGTCGAAGCCGTCGACGGCGCGGACGACGACGACCGGGCCGAAGACCTCCTCGCGCCAGACGGTCATCTCCCGGGTCACGTCGCCGAGGACGGTCGGCAGGACCCAGCAGCCGTGGGCGTACGCGTCGTCCTTCGGGGTGTCGCCGCCGACGAGAACGGTCGCGCCCTCCTGGACCGCGCGCGCGATGTCGGCGAGGACGCTTCGGCGCTGGCCAATGCTGACGAGCGGGCCGACGGAGGGGGCGGCCGTCTCGCGGGAGCCGAGCCCCAGGGCGGCGACGGCATCCAGCAGCAGGCCGGTGAACTCCGCGTACACGGAGCGCTCGACGAGGACGCGGCTGGTGGCGGTGCAGCGTTGACCGGTCTGTCCGAACCCGGCGGCGATCACTGCCTTCACGGCGGCCGTCAGGTCGGCGTCGGCGAGGACGACGGTGGCGTTCTTGCCGCCCAGCTCGCCCTGGAAGCGGACGTTGCGGTCGGCGAGCGAGCGGCGGATGGACTCGCCGACCGCGTTGGAGCCGGTGAAGGTGACGGCGGCGACGCGCGGGTCGTCCAGCAGCGGGGCGGAGATGGAGCCGCCGCGGCCGGTGACCACGCCCAGCACTCCGGCGGGCAGGCCGGCGTCGTGCAGGGCGCGGGCCAGGTGGAGCGCGGACATCGGGGTCTCGGAAGCCGGCTTGAGGACGACCGCGTTTCCGGCGGCGAGGGCGGGGGCCAGCTTGCGGGCCGGGGTCAGCAGCGGGTCGTTCCACGGGGTGATCGCGAGGACGGTGCCGAGGGGCTCGCTGTGGAAACTGGTACGCGTCCCGGGCCGGGCGTCGTGGACGAGCGTGCCGTAACCGGTGCGGGCGAGTCCGGCGTAGTACTCGAAGAAGTCGGCGGCCTTCTGGACCTCGCCGCCCGCCTCCTGGAGGGTCTTGCCGTTCTCCGTGACCACCGCGTCGGCGATCCCGTCGGCCCGTTCGCGGAGCAGCCGCGCCGTCTCGTGGAACACCCGGGCCCGCTCGAAGGGGCTGGTGCGCCGCCAGAGCGCGAAGCCCTTTTCGGCCTCGTCGTACGCGCGGGTGACCTCGCGGGCACCGAGTGCGGGCACCCGGGCGACCGGGGTGCGGGTGTCGGACGGGTCGTGGACCTCCAGCCACGCGTCGGCCGCCACCCACTGTCCGCCGAGAAGGGTTTCCATGGTGCGCATCTGGATCATTGCTCCCGTCCGACCGCGGCTGCTGCGCGCGGTGTTACAGAGGTGTCGGCGTGGTCGTCACGACAACACCGCAAGTCCGCGGGGGTGACCAGGCCCGCGGCGGCAGACATTGCTTGCACTCCGCGCACGGGCCCCCGCGCGTCGGCTGTGCTGGAATCGGCACCGCCGAAGGCACTGACGAAGGCCCTGACGAAGAAGGAGGCCGCACCATGGCATTCGCCGTGATCGCCCACTACACCTGTGACCCCGCCGACGAGGACACGGTGCGCGCCGCGCTGCTGAAGATGCGCGCGCACACGCTGACGGAGCCGGGGAACCTCGGGTACGAGGTGCACGCGGAGGTCGACCGGCCGGGCGGGTTCGTGCTGTACGAGCGGTACGCCGACCGGGCCGGCTTCGACGCCCACGCGGCGGCGGACCACTTCGACGAGCTGATCGTCAGGACGGTGCGACCGCTGCTGACGGACCGCGTGGTGACGTTCGCGCAGGTGCTGTGACGACCCGCGGACGGGTGCGGCGGGGGCCGGGACGCGGAGGCGTTCACCGGCCCCCGCCGCCGTGGGCGTGTGCTGATCCCCCGCCGCCGTGCGCGGGTCAGAACTCGTTGCCCCAGCAGTAGCGGGCGAGGGTCTCCACCTGGACCAGCTTGCGGTGCTGGTCCCCCGCGCTCAGCAGGGGGCGGGAGGCCACGTCCGCGAAGCCCCGGGAGGGCGAGAGCGCCATGTCCTCCAGCTCCTTGACCTCGGCCGCCGCGTCGATGCGGGCCATCACCGCGTCGATCTCCTCCATCGCGGCGCTGGTCGCGTCCACCGCGCCGAGGCAGGCGTCGCGGTCCTCGGGGAGGGCGCGCAGCAGATCGAGTTCGGCGTCGGTACCCCGGTCGAGCGGCAGCACCCAGCGGTCGGCGGGGACCGCCGCGTACAGCCGCTCGGCGCGGGCGCGGTCCACCGCGCGGGGGGCGGCCCAGCCGGGCGCGACGGCGATCCGTACGCCTTCCGGGCGCTCGTCGAGCCGCACCGCGAGGGCCTCCACGGCGAGGGCGTCCTCGAAGGAGAGCGCGCCGGTGACGCCGGGTTCGGCGGCCGTGTGGGTGAGCAGCAGTGGGTTGTTCAGCTGGATCAGTCGCACCCCCTTGGCGACGAGCAGCCGGATCTCGGCCTGGATGATCTCCGCCAGGGCCTCGCCGAGTTCGCGGGCGGAGGCGGGTCCGCCCGAACCGGCCGCATCCCGGTCGAAGGTGGTGGCGGCGAGGTACGCCGGGGAGGGCAGCGCGACCTTGGGCGCGACGACCGTGAGCTCGCCGAGCAGTCCGGCCCACTCGGCGACCAGCGGGCCGTCGGCCTTGGGGTAGGTTTCGGCCACCCAGCGGGTGAGGCCGTCGCTCTCCTCGCCGGTCCGCCGGAATCCGGTGACGCGGTCGAGGACGGCGCTGCGGAAGTCCTCGCGGGGCAGGTCGCCGTCGGTGACGACGGTGGAGCGCAGCCGGCGCTGGAAGACCACCGCTTCCTTGACGGCGGCGCGTTCGGCCTCGCGCAGGCTCCCGGCGTCGGTCTCCGCGCGGGCGGCCAGCAGGGCGGGCGGACGGACCAGGCTGCCGTGGTGGTCGATGCGGTAGTTGAACGTGTCCGCCATGGTTCAGGCGTCCTTTCCGGCGTTCGGGACGGGTTTGCCGGAGACGCCCCAGGCGGCGAACTCCAGTTCGTAGCCGAGGGCGGCGAGCGTTTCGTCGGCGATCCGCTGGTCCTCGTCGGCGGTGCCGCCGGCGATGCCGAGGCCGCCGATGATCTCGCCGTCCTTCTTGATGGTGACGCTGCCCTCGGTGGCGAGGATCGGCATCGCGGCGCCGGGGAGCTGGGAGAGCTGGGAGAAGAAGACCGGCTGGCTCTCCTGCCACTTCTTCAGCATCTTCCCGGGGCGCTGCATGATGGCGGCGGTGTACGCCTTGGCCCGGGCGATGTCGGGGGTGAGGGGGCGGGCTCCGTCCGGGCGGCGGATGGCGACGGGGAAGCCTCCGGCGTCCACCACGGCCACGCTCACCGCCTTGCCGAGGGCCTGGGCCCGCTGGTGGGCCTCGGCGATGATCTCTTCGGCGGCGGCGAGGGTGAGGGCGCTCATGCGGCTTCCTTCGGGGCGGTGAGAGTGCGGCGCAGCCGGGCGACGGCGGCGTTGTACGGCTCCGGGGTCTCCCAGTACATGGAGTGCGGGGCACCTTGGACGATCTCCAGGTGCGAGCCCGCGACGAGTTCGTGGGCGCGGGTGACGGTCTTGACGCTGAGCACCGCGTCCTTCTCGCCCGCGAGGAAGGCGACGGTGACGCCCGAGTCCCGTATCTCGTCCAGGCCGGGGCCGTCGGTGTCGAGGTTGCGCAGATCCTGCATGGTGGCGGTGTTGAACGTGCCCATCTGCTGGAAGAGGAAGGTGAGGTCCTTCCGTTCCTGCTGGAACTCCTTGGTCAACAGCCGGTCGATGACGGGAAGTTTGACGGCCTCGGCGCGGTCGGCAGCGGCGAGTTCCGTCAGCTCGGGGTGGCTGATGCCGCCCAGCGAGTGGCCGAGGACGACCGCGCCGACGCGCTCGGGGCGTACCAGTCCGGCACGCAGGGCGGCGACGGAGCCGATGGACTGACCCACCAGCATGGCATCGGCCAGGTCCTCCTGGTCGAGGACGGCGACGACGTCTCCGTAGAAGGCCTGGCCGTCGAACTCGGTCTGCGGGGAAGCCAGTTCAGTTCTGCCGAAACCGCGCAGGTCGAGGGTGACGACGGTGAACCCGTCCCGCAGGGCGGACACTTGCTGCCACCAGGCGGCGTGGTGGCCGCCGGAGCCGTGGACGAACACGATCGCCGGGCCGCTGCCGTGGCGCTCGTAGTAGATGGACGCTCCGTCTGAATCGACGTAGGGCATGGAAGGGTCTCCTGGTCGTAGCGGTTCAGTGGGGGCGCTTGCCGTGGAAGACCAGCTCGATCATGGTGTGGTCGGGATCGTGGATGTAGCAGAACTTCGACTGGTTCTCGGGGCGTTCGATGGGGCGGGTGTGCCGGATACCCAGGTCGGCGAGGTGCCCCATGAAGTCGTCCCAGTCGTCGACCTCCACGGCGAAGTGGTAGGGCGCCATTCGGTCCATGTCCTCGACCGGGGTGAAGTGGAGGTCGAAGTTGCCGCGGGTCATCAGCACCACGCGGGTGTTGGACTTCGGCATGATCCGCTTCATCCCGAAGACCCGGGCGTACCACTCGGCGGTCCGGTCGGGGTCGGTGGTGGGGAAGTTGACGTGGTGGATGTAGCGGGGTTCCTTGCTCACGGGGTGCTGCCTTTCGGGTGTGTGTGCGAACTCCGTTCCGCCGGGGGGCGGTCGGGCTCGGCCAGGACGGTGTTCGACAGGACGCCGATGCCGCTGATCTCGACGTCGACCGTGTCGCCCGCCTCGATCTGGCCGGTGGACTCGGCGCCCATCCACAGCACGTCACCGGGGTGCATGGTGATGTGCCGGGTGATCTCGACCATGAAGTCGTAGGGGTCGAAGACCATGTCACCGGTCGGGAACAGGGCGCGGGTCTCGCCGTTGACGCGCAGCGTGGTGGTCTGTGCCAGCGCGTCGACGTCGGTCTCGATCCAGGGGCCCATCGGCTTGAAGGTGTCGCTGTTCTTGGCTCGCCAGAAGGTGCGGTCCTCGTGCTGCCAGGCGCGGGCGCTGACGTCGTTGCCGATGGTCCAGCCGAAGACGGCCTCCCGCGCCTGCTCGTACGTGGCGTGCCTCAGCGTCCTGCCGACGACCGCGACCAGCTCCGGTTCGGCCTCGAACCGGCCGCGCACTCCTGTGGGTTTCACGATCGCCGTTCCGTGGCCGGTCAGCGCGTTGTTGGCGCGGTAGCCGGCCTCGGGGCGCCCGGGCATGACTCCGGCCTTGTCCCCGAGCAGCCGGGCGTGCTCGATGTGGCGCGGGTAGTTCATGCCGGCGGCGTAGAAGACGGGCGGGACGACGGGCGGCAGCCAGTCGGCTTCGGCGAGCGGGATGGTGCCGATGACGGTGGGGACGCCGTCCAGCGGGGAGTCGGAGAGCAGGCGTACGGAGTCCTCCTCCACGCGGCCCCAGACGGCCCGGCCGCCCACCCGGACTCGGGTGTATCGCATGGCGGCTCAGTCCGTCAGGAGGTGGGAGACGCGCTTGGTGACCAGGTAGGCGTCCAGGCCCTCCGGGCCGCCCTCGCGCCCGTAGCCGCTGGCCTTGACCCCGCCGGACGGTGCCTCGTGGACGGATCCGCCGCAGTGGTTGATGGAGAGGATGCCGGCCTCGAACTCGCGGGTGAGGCGCTCGGCGGTGGCGGCGGAGCGGGTGAAGCCGTAGGCGGCGAGGCCGTAGGGGAGCGCGTTGGCGATCCGCAGGGCTTCGTCGAGCTCGCGGAACGCGACGATGGGCGCGAGCGGGCCGAAGGGCTCGTCGGACATGAGCGCGGCGTCCTCGGTGACGTCGGTGAGGACGGTGGGGGCGAAGAACCAGCCCGCACGGTCCAGACGTTCGCCGCCGGTGCGGATCTTCGCGCCCTTGGCCACGGCGTCGGCGGTGAGGGCCTCCATCGCCCGCAGTCGCCGCTCGTTGGCGAGGGGGCCCATGGTGACGCCCTCGTCGAGCCCGTCGCCGACGACGATCGCCTCGGCGGCGCGGACGAACTCCTCGGTGAACTCCTCGACCAGGCTCTCGTGGACGAGGAAGCGGCTGGGCGAGGTGCAGACCTGGCCGGCGTTGGCGAACTTGGCGGCGGCGGCACGGCGCGCGGCGGTGACCGGGTCGGCGTCGGCGCACACGATGACCGGGGCGTGGCCGCCCAGCTCCATGAGGGACGGCTTCATCTCGGCTCCCGCGGCGGCGGCGAGCAGCTTGCCGACCGGCACCGAGCCGGTGAAGGCGACGAGCCGGGTGGCGGGGTGCGCGATGAGGTGGGCGGAGACCTCGGCGGGCTCGCCGAAGACGAGGTTGAGCACGCCCGCGGGGAGCCCGGCGTCCTCGAAGCAGCGGACCAGCGCGACGGCGGTGCCCGGGGTCTCCTCGGAGGCCTTGATGACGAGGGAGCAGCCGGCCGAGAGCGCCGCGGCGATCTTCCGCATCGGTGAACCGGCGGGGAAGTTCCACGGGGTGAAGGCGGCGACCGGGCCGATGGGCCGGCGGCGGACGGAGAGCAGGGTGCCGTCCTCGGAGGGGATGATCCGGCCGTAGGCCCGGCGGGCGTCGTCGGCGTCCCAGCGCAGGGCTCCGGCGACCCGCTTCGCCTCCCCGGCAGCTTCGCGCAGCGGTTTGCCCTGTTCGCGGGTCATGATGCGGCCGACCTGGTCGGCGCGGGAGACGAGCAGGCCGGCGGCCTCGTGGAGGATCGCGGTGCGCTCGGCTATCGGGGTGTCGCGCCAGAGCGCGAAGCCGGTGGCCGCCGCTTCGGCGGCGCGGTCGAGGTCGGCGGTGGTGGCGAGCGGGACGTGTCCGATCACGGTCCCGGTGGCGGGGTTCACGACCGGTGCGGTCGCTCCGGCCCCGCCCTCGCACCATTCGCCTGCTATGTACATGCGGATGGCGGGGTAGTCGTCGTGGGTCGTCATGGGTGCGTGTGCCCTCTCACGCTCGGCGGTTGGGTGTCGGGAGGCGGTGGGGTTCTCGGGTGCCGGGAAGCGGTGGCTGCCGGGAGGCGGCGTCGCGGCCCCTCAGGAGGCGGGGGTCCCGGACCCGTCACGGGAGGTGCGCAGGGTCCAGATGTGGTGCGGCGGGGTGGTCTCGTGGACGCGGGTCCCGTACGAGGCGTCGACGCGGTCCATGTCCGCGGCGTACTCGACACGGCCGCCGCAGGGGGCGTGGACGAAGCGGAAGACGTTGGATCCGACGGTGTGCCGGCCGAGCCTGCGGGCTTCCTGCCAGCCCTGGGCGATCATGTGGTTGCCGCCCTCGATCACGTCGTCGAACCCGGGGACTTCGTAGCTGACGTGGTTGACGCCGGCCCGGTCCGGGCGGTGGCAGAGCAGGAAGTTGTGCTGGTCGTCGTCGCCCTCGCACTGCATGAAGGTGCCCATCGGCTTGACGACGTCGGTCGCCCGGAAGCCGAGCCGGTCGAGGTAGAAGGCGACGGCCTCCTCCTGTCCGGCCTTGGGGATGTTGAGGGCGACGTGGCACATGCGCAGCGGGCGGACCTGGCCGACCGGTTCCAGCGGGGTGTTCCAGCGGCGCACGCTGCCGGAGACGTTGGCCTCGCGCGGTCCGTCGGCCGTGCCGGGCGTCTTGGGGCGGGCGAGGGCGAGGCCGAGGCCGAAGCCGGTCTCGTCCCGGGTACGGTGCACCCCGTCCCCGGTACGGGTGACCTCTCGGTCGGCGGCGACCCGGGCGACGAGCTTCGCCAGTTCCGCCTCGGTGTCGACGCCCCAGACCACCTCGCGGAGGGTGGGCCCCTCTTCCAGGGCGGGCGGCAGGGAGGGATCGGGGACGGTGTCGAGATGGAGCGTCTGACCCGCCAGGGTCTCGAAGGTGGCGCGGGTGTCGGTGCGTGAGACCGGGGTCAGCCCGAAGTCCGTGTAGAAGCGGACGCATGTGTCGAGGTCGTCGATGCCGTAGGTGACCGACTCTATTCTCTGAATTCCCATGAACTCCTCGTTCCGCGGGCTGCGGGCGCCGGACGCGTGACACCGGCCCGGTCAGCCTAGAAATCGGGACGCACGGCCTCAATGCCCCGGCATTTCGGATGATGCAATCATTTCTTGCACGGACGGTCGCGTCGTCCGGTTGCCGCCGAGGGGGGTGGGCCTCACATGGCGGGAATCGGGTTCTCCGAGAACCACTTGGCCAGGAATTCGAGGAATACGGTCACCTTGCGCGGCGTCTCCTGGCCCGGGCCGTAGATCGCGTACAGCGGCCGGTCGGGCACCGCGAGTTCGGGCAGCAGCACCCGGAGCGCGCCGGAGACCAGGTCGTCGTAGGCCGGCCGCTGCGGGAGCAGGGCGATCCCCCGGCCGTGCACGGCCGCCTTCTGCAGCGCGATGTAGGAGTTGGACGAGAACGCCACGTTACGGATCTTGTGCAGGGTGCTCGCACGGCCGTGCCCGACGCGCCAGACGGGATCGTTGACGTGGACCAGGCAGTCGTGGACGGCGATGTCGTTCGGGTGGCTCAGCGTCCCGTGCTTCTCCAGGTACTTCTCCGACGCGCACAGCACGAAAGGCAGTGAGGCAATTTTCTTCAGCCGGACACTGGAGTCCCGCAAGTCGCGTGTATGGAAGGCGATGTCGAATCCGCCGTCCAGGAAATCGTAGGTGCGGTCGGAAATTCCGCCCAGCTCGAAACGGACGACGATTTTCGGATGGGCGACGGAGAACGCCGATATGGCGTCGCCGAGATCGAGGCTGCCTATCCACTTCGGACAGATGATGTTGAGCGACCCCTCCGGCCGGTCGTGGAGCTGCGCGATGTGCGAGTCCTCGGTGGAGATCTCCTCCAGGATCCGCGCCGCGAACTCCGCGTAACGGAGTCCGGGCTGGGTGAGGCTGACGGAGCGGGCCGTGCGGTTGACGAGGCGGACCCCGATCTGGCGTTCCAGTTCCGCGACGTGGCGTGAGATGAGTGATCCCGAGGAGCTCAGCGCTTTCGCCGCCCCGCTGAAGCTGCCGATGTTGGCGACGGTGACGAAGCTGCGCATGAGGAGCAGACGGTCCATGGTGGTACCTCCGGCCGTTCACGGCCCCGGTGGTGGCCGGGCCGTGTGTGGCGGGTTGTGCGGGTGGAGCCTCCGCGCGGCGCTCCGGAACGGGATCACTCAGTGGGTGCGCGGAATGGGGTGTGCCGGAACGGGGCGTCTCGGAACGAGGTGCGTCGGACGGTGTCGCGGGCTCCGGTGCCCGGAGTCCGCCGGTGGCCCTCGATCGCCCGATCGGAGGTCGCCCGGCGCGGACTCAGGGGCAGTACTGCGGAGCCTTGTCCAGGTTGTCCTTGGCGACCAGCAGGATCGGCGTCTTGTCGATCTTGCTGATCTTCTTTTTGTCGAGCAGTCCTATCGCATTGTTCACCGCGAGGGAACCCGTACTCATGGCCGAGTTCGCCACGGTTGCGGAGAGTTCGCCCTTCTCGACACCTTCGAGCCCCCGGTCGGTCCCGTTGACGGTGACGATCTTGACGTCCGCGCCGGCCGACGTGAAGGCCGTACGGGCGGCGAGCGCCATCTCCTCGTTGGCGACGAAGGCGTAACCGAGGTGCGGGTGCGCCTGGATCATGTTCTCGGCGACGTCCTTGGCCTTGGCCGCGTTGAACATGCCCGGCTGGTTCGCGACGACCTTCGCGGTGGCGGGCAGTGCCTTGGTGAATCCGGCGACCAGCATGTCGGAGGCGGCCCCGGGGGCACCGGCGATCACGCCGACCTCCACGGACGTGCCCGCGGCGTCCTTCTCGACCCAGCCCGCGTCCAGCGCGCCGACCGCGCCCAGGTCGACGACGACCGCGCCGAGGATCTGGGAGGGGTCGTCCGTGACGACGGAGGTGAGGAAGATCGGTATGCCGGCGCTCTTCGCCTTGGCGATGTCGCCCTTGAGCGCGTCGACGTTCACCGTCTGCACGATGAGCGCGTCGACGTTGCGCGAGATCATGTCCTCGATGTTGGACAGTTCGGTGCCGGGGTTCTGGTGCGAGTTGGCCGTGTAGATCTTCGCGTCGCCGTTCTTGGCCGTGTCCTCCACCGCCTTCTGGAGGCAGGTGTGGAACTCGGTGTCACCGCCGTTGACGAATCCGAGGGTGACGGAGTCGCCGCCCTGGCCGGACTGGCCGCTGCAGCCGCTGAGAGCCAGCGCGGCTCCCACGACGGTCGTGGCCAGCACTCTTCGCGGGTGGGTGGACAGGCTCATGGTGTATCGCCTTTCGTGGCGTGCGTGGGACATCGGTGGCCGTGCACGGAGGTGGGCCGCGGTACGGAAGTGCCGGACCGCGTCACCGAGTACGTCAGGGGTGGGACTTCTTGTGGAGCTGGTTGGCGATCGCCGCGATGAGCAGGACCGAACCGACCGAGATCTGCTGGAAGTAGCTGGACACCTGCAGCAGGTTCAGGGCGTTGGCGACGACGCCGAGCAGCACGACGCCGAGGGCGGTGCCGACGACGGTGCCGCTGCCGCCGGCGAGCGAGGTTCCGCCGATGACGACGGCGGCCACGGCGGTGAGTTGCAGGGTGAGGCCGCCCGTTCCGGGGCTGCTCGCGCCGAGCCGGGACAGCAGCATCAGCCCGGCGAGTCCGGCGAGGGTGCCGGCCAGCCCGTAGAGCAGGAGCTTGTTCCGGTTGACGCCGATGCCGCTGAGGCGGGCGACGTGTTCGTTGCCCCCGATGGCGAAGGCGTCGCGGCCGAAGACGGTGAACTTCATGACCAGACCGGCGACCACCAGCACCAGGAGCGCCACGAGCAGCAGGTACGGGATGCCGAGGATCTTGCCGTTGCCCAGCGAGGAGAGGTGGGTGCCGATCGACACGCTCAGACCGTCCAGGACGAGCAGCGCGACTCCGTCCAGCAGGGTGGCCGTGGCCAGCGTGGCGACGAACGGCGCCACGTTCGTGTAGGTGACCACGAGCCCGTTGACCAGGCCGATGAGGGTGGCCAGCACGAGGGAGACGACGACCGTCACCGCGGTGGACTCGCCGTGTGCCAGCATCTGGGCGGCCACCGCCGTGACGACGGCCGCGTTGCTGCCCATCGAGAAGTCCATGCCCCCGGCCGTCATGAGCAGGGTGAGACCGGCGGCGAGCACCGCGGACACGCTGACCTGGCGGAGGATGTTGATGAGGTTGGTCGAGGTGGCGAACGAGTCCGTCTCCAGGCTCGCGAACACCACGACGATGATCAGCACCGCGAAGAGGCCCGCGTGCGGGACACCGAGGAGGGACCGCAGCGAGGTGCGTGACCCGGAGACGGTGTCCGGGGCGCCTTTCTTCGCTCGGGGCTGTACCGGGGGCGCTTCGAGGCTCACGTGCTCTGTCCTCCGAGGGCGAGGGCGACGAGTTGGTCGCGGGTGATGGTGTTGACGTCGTGTTCGGCGACCGCCCGTCCCCCGCTGACGACGATCACCCGGTCGGCCAGCCGCATGACCTCCTCGGCGGAGGAGGAGGCGAGCAGCACGGCGACACCGCGGGCGGCGAGGTCGTCGACGAGGGTGTGGATGTCCGCGATGGCCGCGATGTCGACGCCGTTGGTGGGGTCTTCCAGGAAGCAGGCGACGGGCGCGGTCTCCAGCCACTTCGCCAGCAGGACCTTCTGCTGGTTGCCGCCCGAGAGGCGGCCGACGGCCGGGTTGCGGGTCAGGGAGACGACTCCGTAGCTCTCCCGCCGCGGTGCGGCCCGGCGGGTGAGCGCGGACCAGCGCTGGAGACGGCGCCGCTCCAGGCGGTCGCTGGCCAGCATCAGGTTCTCGTCCAGGGAGAGTTCCGGGATCAGGCCGAGGGCCCTGCGGTCGCCGGTGACGCAGCGCAGACCGCTGGCGAGCGACCGGGCTATCCGGCCGAAGGGGACCGCTCTGCCGTCCACGCTCATCTCGCCCGAGTCGGGGCGCCGGCGGCCGGAGAGCAGGTCGAAGAGGCGGGACTGCGCGTCGCCGGCGGGGCCGAGGACGGCCACGATCTCGCCCTTGCGTACCTCGACCGCGAAGTCCTCGATGGTGCGGCCGTGCGTGAGTCCCCGGACCGCCAGCCCGGTCTCTCCCGAGGGCGCGGGGCGTTCGGGGCGGGTGGAGACGACGTCCCGGCCCACCATGTCGCGTACCAGCCCCGCGGCGTCGGTGCCGGCGGCCGGCCCGCTGTGCACCACCGCACCGTCCCGCAGGACGGTGACGTGGTCGGCGACGGAGAGCACCTCGTCGATGTAGTGCGAGATGTAGACGACGGCCATGCCCTCGTCCCGCAGGGTCCGTACCAGCGCCCTGATCCGGTCGGCGGCCTCGGCGCCCAGACAGGCGGTCGGCTCGTCGAGGATGAGGACCTTGCCGCCGCGCCGGACCTCGCGGGCGACCTCGACCATGGTCTGCTCCGCGACGGTGAGCCCGCCCGCGGTCCGCTCCACGTCGATGGCGATGCCGAGATCGGCGAGGGCCTTGCGGGCCTGTTCCCGGACCGACTTCCAGGCGACGAACGCGCGGGGGGCGGGCAGGTCGCCGAGGAGGATGTTCTCGGCGACGGTCAGCTCCATGACCAGTTCGCGGCGCTGGGGCACGGTCGAGATGCCGAGCCGCCGGGCCTGCCGCGTCGACAGGCCGGGCTGCGGCCGGCCGTCGATCTCGACGGTGCCGCCGTCCGCCTGGTGGACTCCGGCCAGCACCTGGACGAGGGTGGACTTGCCGGCCCCGTTCATCCCCATCAGGGCGTGGATCTCGCCCGGCCTGATGTCGAGGGAGACTCCTTTGAGGGCGGCGGCGCCGCCGAAGCTCTTCCTGAGGTCGCGGATGCGGACCACCGGCTCCCGGGGCGCCTCGACGGAGGTGGTGGTGCGGTGCAGCGCGGTACCGGGTGTCACGTCACAGCTCCCCTCGGTACGTCGGTCGGCGGGCGGAGTCACGACTGTGACCGCTCCCCGTCACCGGCGACGCGGGCGAAACCGCGGATGTCGGGGAACGGCGGCTCGCGGTCGGCCTGGAGATCCACCTGGAAGGTGTTCAGGCACATGCCGAGCATCGTGAAGTTGCCCAGCGAGCCGATGGCGTCGACCAGGCCCTGGGAGCCGAAGTGCTCGTGGGCGGCGGCGAAGGTCTCGTCGGAGACGAAGTGCTTCTCCAGCACCTCGTGGCAGAAGGTGTAGAAGGCGGTGTCCGCCTCGTCGTCGAACTCCGGGGTGCGCCGCTCGGCGATCGCGTCCACGGCGGCGGCCGGTACGCCGGCCTCGATCGCCGCCTTGACGTGGGCGTTCCAGGAGTACTGGGCGTCCCAGTTGCGGGCGGCCATCAGGAGGGTCAACTCCCGCAGATGCTTGGGCAGGTCCGAGTCGAAACGGACGAACGCCCCGAGGGACTCCACGCGTTCGCAGAGTTCGGGGCTCTGGAGCCAGACCCGGAACGGTCCGCGCACCCCGCCACGACGAGCGGTGATGCGGGCGTGGAGCTCCTGCTGGTGCTCGTTCATCTCTTCGGTACGGAGAACGGGGAGGCGCATGGCCGGTCCCTGCCTTTCGATCTGCGACACAAACTCGAAATGTGCGATGGCAGCAGACCGTACATCCGGCTGGTAGAGGCTCACCCTTCTCGGAACGCAAGGTAAAGGTGCGCATCCGGGGGCTCTCGGCGGGGCCCGTTTCCCATAACGTCGGACGACGCCTCTCGCCGTCGAAAGGGTTTGCGCATGAGCGTCATCATCAAGGCAGCCTCCGTCCCGCTGCTGGACCGGGGAGGTTCGATCGTGACGACCCCGCTGGTCACGACCGTCTCGGCGGCCGGCGAGAATCTGATCACCAGCGGAATGAGCGTTTATCCGGTCGGCTCCGGGGCGCCGATGCACTCGCACAACTGCGACGAGCACGTGACGATTCTCGAAGGAGAGGCGGAAGTGGTGGTCGAGGGCTCCGTGACGCGTTTGGAGCGCTACGACACCACGTACGTCCCCTCTCCCGTCCCCCACCTCTTCCGGAATGTCGGGGACACTCCGCTGCGCATCCTGTGGGTGTATACCTCCGGGACGGTGACACGCACGTTCACCGACACCGGGGTGACGGTCGAACACCTTTCGGCGGAGGACCAGATGGGGCGATGAGCGCGGGCGTCCAGCCGTGCGGGAGCGGGGCGGCCCGGTCGGGGGCCGCCCGTACTCCTCGCTCGCTCACGCCGAGGGCGGCTTCTCCTCCGCGTCCGCGCGCGAGAGCGCTTCGGAGATCAGCCGGGTGGCGAAGTCCGGGTCGTCGGTGATGCGGTTGATGTGCTCCGCGAGCAGGAACGCGGTGGCTTCCAGCGGGTTCATCTCCACCCGGGTCCACTCCCCGAACTGACCGCGCCACAGGCTGGGGCTCAGTCCGGTGGCTGCCGCGACCACCAGGCCCGCCATGGTGGGGATGGTCTCGGGCCGGATGCTGATGGGCATCATGCGCATCGTGGCCACGAGGTTGGGCACCACGTACTCGACGACGTCCTTCTCGTGCTCCTCGTGGGCCTTCCGCAGCCAGGTCATGAACATGTAAATCAGCGTGCACGCGCCGTCCAGTACGTCCCTGGCTCCGTCGGGCCCCAGGGAGGCGGCGAACTGGTCGCTCAGTTCCCGCTGTTCGGGATCGGTCTCACCGTCGCGGTCGTGGATGGTCCTCAGCCGCGAGTCGATCATCATGAGCGCCGCGCCCACGTCGCCGGCGGGGGCGTGCTCGGGGCCGTAGAGCGATGACACAGGGGTCCTCCTCGGGGGGTCGGCCCGCGGCCGGCATGTCCGTACGGCGGACGGCCGGGTGGTGTCCGGCCGCGATGCGCCGGACACCGCCCGGGGGAACGCGGCCCGCGGGTTTGCGGAGACCATCACCCGGCGGTGGCTCCTTCCGTCACCGCCGTGCGCGCCCGGGCGACCACGACGGGCGATGCGTCCACCGGTGCCCGAAGGACGTCGGCCTCCACCCCGTACAACTGGCGGACCAGGGAGGCGGTCACGGTGGCGCGCGGGTTTCCCCGGGCCACGACACTGCCGTCCCTCATCGCGACGATCAGGTCGGAGTAGCGGGCTGCGGCGGCCAGGTCGTGCTGGACCATGACGACCGTACGTCCGGCGCGCGCGACCTCGCGGACGAGTTCCAGAACCTCCACGACGTGCCCCAGGTCGAGGGCGCTGGTGGGTTCGTCGAGCAGGACCACGGGGGTCTGCTGTGCGAGCACCATGGCCAGCCAGCAGCGCTGACGCTGGCCTCCGGAGAGCCGGTCGAGCCGCTCACCGGCCAGGTCGGTGGTGCCGGTGGCCTCCAGCGCCCCGCGCACCGCGTTCTCGTCCTCGCGCGACCACTGCCGCAGCAGGCCCTGGTGGGGATGGCGGCCGTACCGTACGAGCCCCGCGACGGTCACCGCCTCGGGGGCGCGGGGCGACTGGGGCAGCAGGGCGACGCGGCGGGCGGCCGGGCGGCGGCCGAGCATCCAGATGTCCGCGCCGTCGGCGTGGACCGTACCCGACTCCGGCTGGTGGAGCCGGGCGACGGCACGCAACAGGGTCGATTTCCCACAGCCGTTGGGGCCCACGATCGAGGCGACCTGGCCTGCGGGCACGGTGAACCCCGCGTCCTTGACGACGGCACGGCCGGGGTACGAGACGTGGAGCCCGCGGACTTCGAGGCCACCGGACGCGTTCTCCGTGGAGGCGTTCGTGCCGGCGGTGTTCGCGCCGGCGGCGTTCGTGCTGGTGGTGTTCATTCGGGGGTGCTCATGCCTTTGCTTCCGTGCGGTCCGAGCGGAAGAGGACCCAGAGGAGGAAGGGCCCGCCGAGGACGCTGGTGACGACGCCGACGGGGAGTTCGACGGGGGCGGCGACACGGGCGAGCGCGTCGGCCGCGGTGACGAGGGCGGCTCCGGCCAGGCCCGCGCCGAGGACCGGTACCCGGGTGGGTCCGGCCAGCCGCTGCGCGAGGACGGGGGCGCCGAGCGCGATGAAGGCGACCGGCCCGCCGACGCCGACGGCGACCCCGGCGAGCAGGACGGCCAGGGCGAGCGCGGCGGCGCGCACCCGGCGCAGGTCGACGCCGAGCGTCGCGGCCGTGTCGTCGTCGAAGCGAAGCAGCTGAAGCCGGTGTCCGGCCGCGAGGGCGAGCGGGACGAGGAGGCAGAGGGCGATCAGCAGGGGCGTACCGGCTGCCCAGTCACGGCCGTTGAGGCTGCCGACGGCCCAGAGGAACACCCCGCCCGCCGAGTTGTCGTTCTCACGGGACATCACCAGATCGCTGACGGCCCCGACGAAGGTGGAGACACCGATGCCGGTGACCAGGACGCGGTAGCCGGCGCCGCCGGCTCCGCCCGCGCACAGCACGACGAGCGCGGCGGCGCCGACGGCGCCGACCGGGCCGAGCCACCACATGCCGACCATGCCGGTGGAGGTACCGGCGGCCGCGGCGACGACCGCCGCCGTGGCCCCTTCGTTGACGCCCACCAGGTCGGGAGTGGCGAGCCGGTTTCCGGCGAGGGTCTGGGTGAGGCAGCCGGAGATGCCGAGCGCGGCACCGACCATGATGCCGACGAGGACACGGGGCAGCCGGAATTCCCGGATGACCATCACGGTGCCCGCGTCGCCGGTGCCCAGCAGCCCGGAGAGGGTGCGCGTCGGGCTCATGCCGGAGGAACTGGCCAGCACGGCGAGCGCGACGAGCAGGGCGAGGACGGGAACGAGGAGCGCCGCGACGAGGGCGCTGCGGCGCGGGAAGAGCCAGGAGAGGCCGCCGGTGCGCAGCACGGTGGAGTCGGGCGGAGTGAGGTCCGGCGGGGCCGGTTTCCGCTCGGCGTTCATGCGGCAACCCCGGCGGTGGAGAGGCGGGACGAGCGGGCGATCCAGACGAGCAGGGGGCCGCCGACGAAGGCGAGGAGCACGCTGACCGGGGTCTCCCAGGGGCGGATGACGATCCGGGCGAGGATGTCGGCGAGGATCATGACGTCGGCGGCGATCAGTGCGGAGAGAAGGAGTTGGGCCCCCATGGACGCGCCGGCCACGGTGCGCGCGGCGTAGGGCGCCAGCAGTCCGAGAAAGGCGATGGGCCCCGCGACCGCGACCGCGCAGCCGGCGAGCAGGGACACGGCGACGGCCACCACGATGCGGATGCGCCCGGGGTGGTGGCCGAGCGAACGCGCTCCGTCGTCACCGAGGCCGAGGGCGGCGAGCGGTCGGACGCAGCAGCCCGCGGTGAGCAGGCCGAGCGCCACCAGCGGCACGAGGGGCGCCAGTTGGCCGGTCTCGACGCCGGCGAGCGATCCGATGGTCCAGTAGCGGTAGGTGTCGAAGGTGGACTGGGTACCCAGCAGGACGTACGAGGTGAGGCCGTGGAAGGTGGCGCTGAGCGCGGCACCGGCGAGCACCAGCCGCAGCGGTGAGCCCGCGGCCCGCCCGGAGGCGGCGAGCAGGAGGACGACCGCGCTCGCCGCCATGCCGCCGAGCAGTGCCCAGACCAGCAGGGCGCCGGAGGATTCGGCGTGGAAGAAGGTGAGTCCGAGGACGACGGCGAACGCGGCGCCGGAGTTGACGCCCAGCAGTCCGGTCTCCGCGAGGGGGTTACGGGTCGCTGCCTGGAGGAGGCAGCCCGCGGCGCCCAGGCAGAGGCCCACCAGGATCGCGGCGAGGGTGCGCGGGAGGCGTACGTCCATGACGGCGAGGCGCAGTTGGGCATCGGCGCGGGCCGACGGGTCGCCCCAGAGATAGTCCCAGGCCCGGGTGGGCGGGGTGGAGCCCGTGCCGGTCAGCAGGGATGCGAGGGCCAGGCCGAGCAGGGCGACGAAGGTCGCGGCGGCCCACCTGGCCGGATGACGACCCCCGGCCTCCGCTCCGGCGTTCCACCTGGAAGGACGCGGGTCTCCGGTCTCCCCTCCGGCGGCCGGGGCGGGGCGCGGGTCTCCGGTCTCCACTCCGGCAGCCGGGGCGGGATGCGGACCTCCCCCGTTCCCCATTCCGGCCCGATTCCCGCGAAAGGCCCTGGATGTCCGGGTTTTCACCCTCCCTGGAGGGCCCTCTTGCGCATTGAACATATGGTTAGCCTAACCTAAGTACCGATGACCGGGTCAGGACCCCCCACGCCGATCCGGCCGGTACTCGTCGTGCCCGCACGCGCCCGTCCCTCATGACGGGACATCAAGCACCAGCCCGCCCCACCCTTCCTACGGAGGTTTCCGGCCATGACGCCGAACCAGTCCCCCACTCCCCGCCGCACCGTCCGCCCGCTGGCCGCGGTCGCCGTTCTCGGCCTCTGCGCGCTCACGGCGACCGCCTGCGGCTCCTCGGACGCGGGGGCTGCGTCCGGTGGTTCCGGCAAAAAGGGCAGCACGACGGTCACCGACGCGGCGGGCACCGAGGTGACCGTCCCCGCCGATCCCTCGCGGGTCGTCGTCCTGAGCGAGATGGACCTCGACTCCTCGCTCACCCTCGGCGTGAAGCCGGTGGGCCTCACGGCGGGGCGCGGCCAGAAGGGTGCTCCGGCGTACCTGGCCGAGAAGGCCGAGGGCATCCCGGTGGTGGGCGCGGTCACCGGCCCGGACATCGAGAAGGTCGTCCAGGCGGACCCGGACGTGATCCTCGCCGGTCAGATGACGGACACTCAGGTGCTGTCCCAGCTGCGGAAGATCGCGCCCACGCTGATCACCATCGGCGACGACAAGGATTGGAAGAAGTCCCTGTCGCTCACCGGCGAGGCGCTCGGCAAGGCCAACGCGGCCGACGCCTTCCTCGCCGACTACGACACGAAGGTCGCCGCCCTCAAGAGCGACCTGGGGACGGAGGCCGGAGCCAAGGTCTCCGTGGCCCGCTACTCCCCGCAGGGCTCGGCCGTCATGCAGCAGGGCGTGTTCATCAGCGACGTGCTGAACGACCTCGGCTTCACCCGGCCGGGCATCCAGGCCGAGAAGGGAGAGGGCCACTCCACGCCGATCAGCGAAGAGAACCTCGCCGAGATCGACGGTGACTGGCTCTTCATCGGCACCCTGACCTCGACCGGCACCTCCGGCGTGGTCGGCCAGCTCTCCGCGAAGCCCGCGTACCAGCAGCTCGGCGCCGTCAAGGCCGGTCATGTGACCGAGATCGACGGCTCGATGTGGACGAGTCTCGGTGGCGCGGAGGCCGCCGTGAACGTCCTGGCCGACCTCCGGAAGGCCATGGTCAAGTGAGCACCGGGTTCGACGGAAGGCTCGCGCTCGTCACGGGCGCCGGGCGGGGCATCGGCGAGGCCGTCGTCACCACGCTCGTCGAGCGCGGCGCCCGGGTGGTGGCCACCGACGTCGCCTCCGACGGGATCGAGGCCCTCGCACGGAAGTACGGCTCACGGGTGGTCGCCCGCCCGCTCGACGTCACCGACGCCGAGGCCGTCGAGGCGGCGGTCGAGGAGGCCGAACAGGCTCTCGGCCCATTGGAGTTCGCGGTCAACGTGGCCGGTGTGCTGCGCAACGCCGACGTCCTCGACACCACCGACGCGCACTGGGCCGCCACCTTCGCCGTCAACGTCGACGGGGTGTTCCACGTCTCGCGTTCCGCCGCCCGGCGGATGGCCGCGCGCGGCCGGGGCGGCATCGTCACGGTCGCCTCCAACGCGGCGGGCATCCCGCGCGCCGGCATGGCCGCGTACGCCGCGTCCAAGGCGGCCTCGGCGATGTTCACCAAGTGTCTCGGTCTGGAGATGGCCGCGCACGGTGTCCGCTGCAACAGTGTCTGCCCCGGCTCGACCATGACCGACATGCAGCGTGCGATGTGGGCCGATCTCGACCCGGCCGACGTGGCGGCGGCAGCGGAACGCGTCGTCGCGGGCGACCTCGCCGCGTACCGGACGGGCATTCCGCTCGGCCGCATCGCGGACCCCGCCGACATCGCCGACGCCGTGACGTTCCTGCTGTCCGACCGCGCCCGCCACATCACCATGCAGGACCTGTACGTCGACGGCGGCGCCACCCTCCGGGCCTGACCCCGGCCCCGGTATCACCGCCCCCTGTCTCACCGCCCCGCCGCCGACCGCGGTGGGAGCCCTCCACCGCAGGAGACGCCCATGTCCACCTCCGTGCACACATCCCCCTCTCCCCCCGGCGCCGCCCCCGCCCTCACCCACCCCGACTCCGCGACCCCCGGTGCGGCGACCGCGCTGCTCGACGCCTACCGACCCGGCACCGACCGCTTCGTGGCCTCGCCGACGCGCACCCTGCTCGGCCGCGGGGTGCTCGCCGAAGTGCCGCACGGTACGGACCCGGTGGAGGAGCGCGTACGCGGCGCGCTGCACGCTCAGCGGCAGGCCGGGAACCCCGCCCCCGTCGTCGTCGGCTCCATACCCTTCGACGCGGACGCCCCCGCCGCGCTGGTGATCCCCGAGTCCGTCGCGTGGGCGCCCGCGCTGCGCCAGGACCCGCTGGTGGCGCTGCCCGCTCCCGCCGCCGAGGACGGCGGCTCGTGGCAGGTGCGCGAGGTCCCGGCCGCCGCCGAGTACGCCGAGGCCGTCGCCTCCGCCGTACGCCGCATGCGTGACGGGGAGTTCGCCAAGGTGGTGCTGGCCCGCACCCTGGAGCTCACCGCTCCCGCCGAGCCGGACCTGCCCGCGATGCTGAGCCGGCTCGCCCGCCGCGATCCCGGCGGCTATACCTTCGCGGTGCCCACCGGCCCCGGTCGCACCCTGATCGGGGCGAGCCCCGAGCTGCTGGTCGCCCGTCAGGAGGGGCGGCTCGTCGCCAACCCGCTGGCCGGTTCCGCGCCGCGCAGCCCGGACCTGGCCGAGGACGTCCGCCGGGCCGCCGCGCTGCTGGAATCCCCCAAGGACCTGCACGAGCACGCGGTGGTGGTCGCCGCCGTCCGCGAGGCCCTCGCCCCGTTCTGCACCCGCCTCGACGTGCCCGAGCGCCCCACCCTCGTACGGACCGCCACCATGTGGCACCTGTCGACGACGCTCACCGGCGACCTCGCCGACCCGGACACCACCGCGCTGCGGCTCGCCGCCGCCCTGCATCCGACCCCGGCCGTGTGCGGCACGCCCACCCCGGCCGCCCGCGCGGTCATCGCCGAGTCCGAGCCGTTCGACCGGGGCGCCTACACCGGCATGGTCGGGTGGCAGGACGTGGACGGCGACGGCGAGTGGGTCGTCACCATCCGCTGCGCCGAGGCGGAGGGCCGCTCGCTGCGCCTGTTCGCCGGGGCCGGTGTGGTGGCCGACTCCTCGCCCGAGGCGGAGACCGCCGAGACCGGGGCGAAGTTCCGTACCTTCCTGAACGCCGTGGGAGCCCAGCTGTGACCGCCACCGAGCACGACCCGCTCACCCCCGGGAGCCCGGACGCGCCGAGCTGGCCCGCCGAGTTCGCCGCGCGCTACCGCGCCGCGGGGTACTGGCGCGGCGAGACCTTCGGCGGCTTCCTGCGCGAGCGCGCCGTCGCGCACCCCGACCGGACGGCGCTGGTCGACCCGGCACCGGTCCGCCGCACCTGGACGTACCGCGAACTCGACGAGAGCGCCGACCGGCTGGCCGCCGGGTTCGCCGCCCGGGGGATCGCCAAGGGCGACCGGGTCGTCCTCCAGCTGCCGAACATCGGCGAGTTCATCGAGGTCGTCTTCGCGCTCTTCCGGATCGGCGCGCTCCCCGTGTACGCCCTGCCGGCGCACCGGGAGACCGAGATCGAGCACTTCTGCGCGTTCTCCGAGGCCGTGGCGTACGTCGTTCCCGACCGCCACGCGGGTTACGACCACCGTGAACTCGCCTCGCACGTACGGAAGCTGACACCCACCCTGCGCGAGGTCTTCGTGGTGGGTGATCCGGGCGAGCACACCGCGCTCGCAGACGTGCCGATCGAGCCGACCGGTCCCATCGAGGGTCCCCGCTCGCACGAACCGGCCTTCCTCCAGCTCTCCGGCGGGACCACCGGCGTCTCCAAGCTCATCCCCCGCACCCATGACGACTACATCTACTCGCTGTGGGGGTCCAACGAGATCTGCGGGGTCGACGAGGGGACCAGGTTCCTCGTGGTCCTGCCGGCCGCGCACAACTTCCCGATGAGTTCGCCCGGTTGGCTGGGCGTTCTGTACGCGGGCGGCACCGTCGTACTGAGCCCCCGGCCTGACCCGGCGACGGCCTTCCCGCTCGTCGAGCAGGAGCGGATCACCATGACCGGCATGGTGCCCCCGCTCGCGCTGGTGTGGACGGAGGCGGGCCCGGCGGCGAAGGAGGACCTGTCGAGCCTGGAACTGGTCCTGGTCGGCGGCGCCAAGTACAGCGAGGAAGCGGCCCGGCGCCTCGGCCCGGCGCTGGGGTGCCGGTTGATGCAGGTCTTCGGCATGGCCGAGGGGCTGGTCAACTACACGCGGCTGGACGACGACGAGGAGACGATCGTCACCACCCAGGGCCTACCGATCTCGGCCGACGACGAGGTCCGCATCGTGGACGACGCCGACGAGGACGTCCCCGAGGGCGAGTTCGGACACCTGCTCACCCGGGGGCCGTACACGATCCGAGGTTACTGGCGGGCCCCCGACCACAACGCGCGGGCCTTCACCGAGGACGGCTTCTACCGGACCGGCGACATCGTGCGCCGCACCCCCTCCGGTCACCTCGTGGTCGAGGGCCGGGCGAAGGACCAGATCAACCGGGGCGGCGAGAAGATCGCCCCCGAGGAGGTCGAGAACATCGTCCTCGCCCACCCGGCCGTCCACGACGTCTCGGTCGTCGCCGTCCCCGACCCGTACCTCGGCGAACGCTCGCTCGCCTACGTCATCCTCCGCGAGGGCGCCGGACCGCTGAAGTCCGTCGAGATCAAGCGGTTCGTCCGCGGGCGCGGCATCGCCGCGTACAAGGTCCCCGATCTGGTCGAGTTCGTCGACGCGTTCCCGCAGACGGGGATCGGCAAGATCAGCAAGAAGAGCCTGCGGTCCGCCGCTCCGGCTCGGCACCACGAGGAAAGGCCCGTTTCCATGGCACTGCCCGCCATCGCCCCGTATCCACTGCCCACGGCGGAGGAACTGCCCGCCAACCGGGTGGCGTGGACGGTCGATCCGTCCCGTGCGGTGCTGCTCGTCCACGACCTGCAGAACCACTTCCTGAAGGCATTTCCGGCCGGCGAACAGCCGCTGACCGGCATGCTGGACAACACGGCCCGGGTGTTGGAGAAGTGCCGCGCCCTGGGCGTTCCGGTGGTGCACTCGGCGCAGCGCGGCGGCCAGACTCCCGAGGAGCGCGGTCTTCAACTCGACTTCTGGGGGCCCGGGGTGGCGGACGACCCGGCGGCCCTCTCCGGTCCGGAGCAGGTGGCGCCGGTCGAGGGCGAGCACACCGTCACCAAGTGGAAGTACAGCGCCTTCGTCCGCACCGAACTGGCCGCGCTCATGCGGGAGCAGGGCCGCGACCAGCTGATCGTCGTCGGCGTGTACGCGCACATCGGCGTGCTGATGAGCGCCGCGGACGCGTGGCAGCGCGACATCCAAGCGTTCGTCGTCGCGGACGCGGTCGCCGACTTCTCCCGGGAGGACCACGACATGGCCCTTCGGTACGCGGCCGGCCGTTGCGCCGTGGTGACCACCGCCGGCGCTCTCTTCCAGGAGGTCTGAACCGATGTCCCTCACCCTTGAGCTGATCCGCGCCGACATCGCCGACTCCCTCGGCGAGGATCCCGAGGACATCCCGGTCGACGAGAACCTCGTCGACTACGGGCTCGACTCGGTGCGCATCATGGCGTTGCTGGAGCGCTGGCGACGCGAGCACGGCGTGGAGGCCGCCTTCGCGGATCTCGCCGAACAGCCTGCCGTGGAGGCATGGCTGCCGCTGCTGGGGGCCTCATGAGCGCTCCGACGACGAGGCTCGACACCCCGGGCCCCGAAGCCGCGGGCGTCCCGGACACCGTACTGCCGTTGACCGCCGCCCAGTCGGGCATGTGGTACGCCCAGGCCCTCGACCCATTGAGCCCGGCGCTCAACACCGCGGAGTGCGTCGAGATCGCCGGTCCCGTCGACCCGGACCACTTCGCCGCCGCGCTGGCTCGGGTGGTCTCCGAGGCCGACGCACTGCGCATCCGGGTGGAGGAGGCGCCGGAGGGACCCCGGCAGCGAGTGCGCCAGTCCGTCGAACTCCCCTTGCACGTAGCGGACTTGCGGGCGGAGAAGAACCCGGACGAGGCCGCCGCAGTGTGGATGCGGGAGGATCTCGCCCGCCCCTGCGACCTGGCCGGGGGCCCGGTGTTCGGGCATGCCCTCTTCCGCGTGGGCGAGGAGCGGTGGCTGTGGTACCAGCGCATCCACCATCTCGCCATGGACGGTTTCGGCTACTCCCTGCTCGTCCGCCGTACCGCCGAGGTCTACACCGCGCTGTCCGCCGGCGAGGCGCCCGCGCCGACGCCGTTCCGGCCGCTCGCCGAACTCGTCGCGCAGGACACCGAGTACCGGGGCTCCGAGGCCCACCCGGCCGACCGGGCGCACTGGAGCGAGGCGTTCGCCGACCGCCCCGAGGCGCCCCGGCTCGCGGGGCGCGGGGCGCTGCCCTCCCGGACCTCGCTGCGCCGCACGGCCTCGCTCCCGGCGGAAACGGCCGAACGCGTGAGGGAGTTGGCGAACCGGCTGCGGGCGACCTGGCCCGAGGTGCTGATCGCCGCCCAGGCCGTGTACGCCTCCCGGGCCACCGGCCGCTCGGACGTCGTACTCGGACTGCCCATGATGGGCCGCATGGGTTCGGTCGCCCTGCGAGTGCCGGGCATGGTGATGAACGTCCTGCCGCTGCGCCTGGAGGTCTCCCCCGAGGCCGGCTTCGCACAGCTGGTGCGCCAGGTCGTCCTGGGCATCCGTACGGTGCGCCGCCATCAGCGCTACCGCTACGAGGACATCCGCCGCGACCTCGGTCTGCTCGGCGAGACCCGCGCCCTGGTCGGCCCGCTGGTGAACGTCATGCCCTTCGACTACGACGTGCGCTTCGCGGGCGCGCCGGTGCGGGCCCGCAACCTCTCGGCCGGCCAGGTCGAGGACCTCACGGTCAACATCTACGACCGGGCCGACGGCCGGGGGCTGCTCGTCGACTACGACGCCAACCCGGCCCTCTACACGGAGGGCGACCTCGCGGCCCACCAGGAGCGGTTCACCGGTCTCGTGGCGCGGCTCGCCGAGGCCGACCCCCACCTGCCGCTCGCCACGCACACCATCGCCACTCCGGGCGAAGTCTCTCTGGTCCTCGAAGAGTTCAACCGCACGGAGCGTGCGCTTCCGGCGACGAACCTGATCGGCCCCATCGAGGCGCAGGCCCGCAGGACGCCCGCCGCGACGGCCCTGGTGTACGCCGGGGAGTCGTTCACGTACGCGGAGCTGAACGCCCGCGCCAACCGGCTGGCCCGGCATCTGCGGACCCTTGGCGCCCGCCCGGACACGGTGGTGGCCCTCTCGGTCCCCCGGTCCGTCGAGCTGATCGTGACGCTGCTGGCGATCCTGAAGACGGGCGCGGCCTATCTGCCGCTCGACCCGGACTATCCGGAGCAGCGTCTGCTGGACATGCTGGAGGACGCGGCGCCGGTCTGCGCGGTGACCGACCGGGCGGGCAGGCTGCCGGACGGCGGCGCCACCCCGCTCGTCGTACTGGCGGGTCTCGACGTCTCGGACCGGCTGCCGACCGACCTGTGCCGCCCCCTCACGCCCACCCACCCGGCGTACGTCATCTACACCTCGGGCTCCACCGGCCGCCCCAAGGGGGTCGTCGTCTCGCACGGCGCGATCGACAACCGGCTGCGGTGGATGCAGGACACCTACCGGCTGTCGGCCGAGGACCGGGTGCTGCAGAAGACCCCGTCCTCGTTCGACGTGTCGGTGTGGGAGTTCTTCTGGCCGCTGCGCGAGGGTGCGACCCTCGTCGTGGCCGAGCCCGGCGGGCACCGCGATCCGACGTATCTGGCCCGTCTCGTCCGCGAACAGGCCGTCACCACCCTGCACTTCGTGCCGTCGATGCTCCAGGTCTTCCTCGCCGAGCCGGAGGCCGCACGGTGCACCGGTCTCAGCCGGGTGTTCTGCAGCGGCGAGGCGCTGGCCCGCGAGACCGCGAACCTCTTCGTGCGTACGCTGCCGGGCGCCGGGCTGCACAACCTGTACGGTCCGACCGAGGCCGCCGTCGACGTCACCCACCACACCTGTGCGGCCGAGGGCAGTGGCCCGGTGCCCATCGGACGCCCGGTGTGGAACACCCGGCTGTACGTGCTGGATGCGGCGCTCCAGCTCTGCCCGCCCGGAGTTCCCGGCGAACTCTTCCTCGCCGGGCGGCAGTTGGCCGACGGCTATCTGGACCGCCCCGGACTGACGGCGACCCGTTTCGTGGCCGACCCCTTCGGCCGGTCCGGCAGCCGCATGTACCGGACCGGCGACCTGGCGCGGTGGACCGCGGAGGGCGAGGTCGAGTACCTCGGGCGCACCGACCACCAGGTGAAGCTGCGCGGCCAGCGCATCGAACTCGGCGAGATCGAGGCGGCCCTGGCCGCGCGGCCCGGCGTGCAGGGCGCCTGCGCCCTGGTCCGCGAGGACGACGGCGAACAGCGCCTCGTCGGTTACGTCCAGGGGCAGGCGGACCCGGCCGAGGTGCGGGCCGCGCTGACGCGCGTACTGCCGGACCACATGGTCCCGGCGGCGGTGGTCGTCCTCCCGGCGTTCCCGCTGAGCCCGGCCGGCAAGCTGGACCCACGCGCCCTGCCCGCACCGGTGTTCGCCGGCGGCAAGGGGCACCGGCGCCCGTCCGGGGCGCTGGAGGAGAAGCTGACCCGGCTCTTCGCCGACGTCCTCGGTGTCGAGGGGGCCGGTCCCGACGACGCGTTCTTCGATCTCGGCGGCACCTCGCTGCTCGCGATGAGGCTGGTGGCGCGGGTACGGGAGGAGTGCGCGGCGGAGCTGACGATCGGCTCGCTCTTCGGGACACCGACCCCGGCCGCCCTCGCGGCCCGCCTCGCGGGCCCGGGCGCGGGCGCCGACGACGCGCTGGACGTCCTGCTGCCGCTGCGCGGCGGGAGTGGCCGGCCCCCGGTCTTCGCGTTCCACCCGGCGGGCGGCATCGCGTGGTGCTACGCGGGCCTCTCGGCCCGCCTCGGCGCGGGACAGCCGCTGTACGCCGTCCAGGTGCGCGGGCTGACCGGCGACGAACCGCCGGCGGCGACGCTGCGGGACCAGGCCGTCGACTACGCCGAGCGACTGCGCGCCGTCCAGCCCCACGGGCCGTACCGGCTGGTGGGCTGGTCGGTGGGCGGTGTTCTCGCGCAGGCCGTCGCGGTGCTGCTCCAGGAGGCGGGCGAGGAGGTCGAACTCCTCGCGCTGCTCGACGCGTTCCCGTCCGAGATGTGGCGCGCGCGCCCGGCCCCCGAGGAGGGCGACGCGCTCACGGCGGTGCTGCGGATGGCCGGCTTCGAGCGCACGGACGAACAGACCCGTGACGACGTCCTGGCCACCCTGCGCAGGGCGGGCAGCCCGCTCGCCGGGCTCAGCGACCGCACCCTGTCCAGGATCGTCGACATCGTGCCGCACCACGCGCGGCTGATGCGCGAGCACCGGCACGACACCTTCCGGGGCGAGGTGCTGTTCTTCACTGCCGCCGCACCGAGGGCGGAGGACTGGCTCACCCGGGACGCCTGGCGCGCCCATGTGACGGGTGAGATCGTCAACCACGATCTCGACTGCACCCACGCGCGGCTCCTCCAGGGCGATAACCTCGACACCGTCGCGACCGTCCTCGCGGCCCGGCTGAAGGAGCTCGACGGATGACCGCCCCGACCCACCCGTTCGGCCTCGCGCGCGTGTCCGGATCCGCCCGGTGGTGAGTACGCAGGCGACGACGCGATCCTGGACGCCGGGAGACCGGCCTCCGGGGCCGTCCGCGCTGGACGGCGGAGGCCCGCTGCTGTGGTCCGTGCGCCCCTGGGGCCCGGACGCCTCGGCCCCCACCCTTCCGGTCGTTCTCGACGAGGAGGAGCGGCGCCGGGCCGCGGCATTCCGGCGCCCGGAGGACCGGGCGATGTACACGGCCTCGCACACGGCGCTGCGCGTGCTCCTTGGCGGAGTACTGGAAGTCCCGCCCGCCCGGGTGACGCTGGTCCGGCTGGCGTGTCCGGGGTGCGGCGCCCTCCACGGCAGGCCCGCGGTCGCGGGGCCCGTCGGTGAGCGGGTGCACTTCTCGCTGTCCCACACGGACGGCCTGGCGGTGGTGGCGCTGGCCGCCCGGCCGGTCGGCGTGGACGTCGAGCGGCCACCCCCGGCACGGACGGCCGCGGACGTGGCGAGTTCCCTGCACCCCGCCGAACAGGCGGAGTTGGCGGGCATGACGGCGGCGGAACGGCCGGCCGCCTTCGCCCGGTGCTGGACCCGCAAGGAGGCGTACCTCAAGGGAACCGGCGAGGGGCTCACCGGCGATGCACTGGGGGGCGCCTACCTCGGCACGGGGCCCTCCCCGGCCGCACCTCCGGTCGGCTGGACACTCACCGACGTCGAGGTACCGGCCGGATTCGTCGCGGCGTGCGCGGTGGCGGTGCCGGGGTAGGCAGGTACCCCTACCGGGGTGGGCCGGTACCACCGCCGGGCCCCGGTTCTCGGCGGCCGAGGTCCGTGGCCCGGCGGGGTGGATCCGCCGTACGGGTCAGGCTCCGGGACCCAGCAGCCCGGTCAACCCGTCGGCCATTTCCGTACGCCACCACAGGTAGTCGTGGCCGCCGTTGAACTCGCGGTAGTGGTAGTCGTATCCGGCCTGTTC
Organism: Streptomyces sp. NPDC008125; assembly: GCF_042957125.1. Taxonomy (NCBI): domain Bacteria; kingdom Bacillati; phylum Actinomycetota; class Actinomycetes; order Kitasatosporales; family Streptomycetaceae; genus Streptomyces; species Streptomyces sp. NPDC008125. Next base: position 12,294 of record NZ_JBIBHR010000032.1, on the reverse strand, counting down.
GAGGACGTCACGCAGCCGCCGTGCGGCGGGCAGCGCCACCCACTCCTGCTCGCCGAAGGAGAGCCGGAACCGCACGGGGCGGCGCGGGGCGGCGGCGATCCGGCCGGTGAGCCACTCCGGTTCCGGCCCGTTCGGCCACCAGTAGGAGGCCGACTGGACCAGGGCGTTGCCGAAGCGGTGCGGGGCCGTCAGCGCCGTGTACGTCGCGGACAGACCGCCCAGGCTCTGCCCGGCGATCACGGTGCGCCCGGGATCGTCCGTGAGCGGCAGCCTCCGCGCGGCCCAAGGCAGCAACTCATCCGCCAGAAAGGCCGCGTGGGAGGGTCGGCAGGCGAGGTCGCGCCAACGGGTGCCGGAGTCCACGGAGTCCACCAGGATCGCGGCCGTCGGCGGTATCCGGCCGTCCGCGACGAGGTTGTCGAGCAGGTTCGCGAGTCCCAGCTCCGGCTGCCAGTGTTCGCCGTCCAGCACGACCAGTACGGGGAGTTCGGCCGGTCCGGTGGTCCCGCCGGCCGGGGCGGGCGGCTCGTACAGCCACACCCGGCGCTCCTCCCGCAGGTGCTCGCTGGGAACGCCGTGCTCGGTCACCTTGCCCCGGGGCGTACCGGGGCGAGGCTCCCAGTCCGAGGCGGAGGGGAACGCGCCGGTCTCCGCCCAGGACACCGCTTCGCCGCCCCAGCGTCGTGGCAGGCGGCGGGAGTTGTACGGGTCGAAGTGGCGCCGGGTCCGCAGCCACTGCCAGTAGCCGGGGCCTCCGGGCTCGGGGCCGTCGCCCTCGTCCACGTGGAAGTCGTAGGTGCCGCGCCAGTCGCGGCGCAGCCGGAGCGTCCAGTGCCAGATGTCCGTGCCGGGGTGGCGCTCCATCAGGTTGCCCTCGGGGGCGCGCGGGTCGCCGAGCTTGTTGGGCATCACCTGGACCGCCCGCGTCGCTTCCGTGCCGCGCCAGAGGAAGGTGACGGCCGTGTGTTCGGGACTGCCCTGCGGATCGGGGGCGATCAGCGGCGTTCCCCGCTCGCGCACCCGCTCCCAGAACCTCTCGACCCCTTCCGGGCGCGGCAGTTCGACGCCGGGCGCCGCGAGAAGCGGAACCGCGTCGGGGCGTGCCGTCCTGGGCGGATGGAGGGGAGCCCCCTCGGGCGGTGCGGACGCGAACATGCGGGCGAACTCCGAAGTACGGTGACAAGTAAGGCTTACCTTACCTCGTCGGGCCCCCGACCGGCACCGGCCCACCCCGCCCGCCGCGAACCCGGCCCTGCCCCCCGGAGGCCTCCGTGAGCCGTTCAAGATTGGTTAGGCTAACCTAACTCCCTGTTGGCGACATCCTGCCGTACCGGCCCGTGGACGCCGCATCTCCCCCATGCACTTTTTCCTGCCTTTTTCTTGCCTGCCAGGAGCACGCCATGAGCGCAGACAGACCCCTCCGCACCTCCATATCCCCCCTGCGCGGCCCCCGGGGCCGAGTGGCGCGGGTGGCCGCGCTCACCGCCGGGGCAACCCTGGGCCTCGGCGTGCTGTCGATGCCGCTCGCCGAAGCGAGCGACTCGGGGGCTACCGGAACGGTGGCGTCGGCGGCCGACGAAGCGTCGGCCCCCGCCGTCACCCTCGGATCGACTTCGGTGCAGCCGGGCGGAGAGGTGTCGTTCACCGCGACCGGCTTCCCGGCGGACAGCAAGGTCAGCGTCAAGCTCGACGACACCGCACTCCTCGCCCAGTTCACCAGCGGCTCCGACGGCAGCGTCTCCGGCACCGTCACCATCCCCGCCGGCACCGCCCCCGGCACCGCGCACTGGCTCCGCTTCCTCGCCCCCCTGACCAGCGTCAAGAGCGCCGGATTCACCGTCGCCGCGGCCACCCCCGCGCCGGCCACCCCGAAGATCCAGCTCGGCGCTACCAAGGTCGCTGCGGGCGGCGCGATCTCCTTCGCACTGTCCGGCTTCGTCCAGGGCCAGGACATCACGGTCAAGCTCGACGACCAGACGATCCTCAAGCAGTGGACCGCCGCGGTGAAGGCGGACGGCACGTTCTCGGGTACGGTCACCGTCCCCGCGACCGCGTCCAAGGGCGCGCACTGGCTGCGCGTCCTCGCCCCGGAGCCCTCCACCAGCCTGAAGGCCGACTTCACCGTCAGCTCCTCGTCCTCCACGGGCGGTTCGAGCAGCGGTGGTTCGAGCAGCGGCGGTTCGAGCAGCGGCGGTTCCAGCGGCGGCAGCAGCACGGGAGGCGGCTCGACCGGCGGCACGAGCACGGGCGGTACGAGCACCGGCGGCAGCACCGGCGGCAGTTCCGGGGGCAGCACCGGCGGCAGCTCCGGGGGCTCGTCCACAGGCGGCAGCGCCACTTCCGCCACGTCCGCCACCATCACCGCCGGTTCGAGCGTCTCCGCGGGCGGCAAGGTGTCCTTCCGGCTGACGGGTTACCCCGCCGGCCAGCAGATCACCGTGAAGTTCGACGACGCCGAGATCATCGGCCAGTGGCCCGACGGCATCGCGGCGGACGGCACGTTCTCGGGCACGGTCACCGTCCCCGCGACCGCGGCCAAGGGCGCGCACTGGCTGCGCTTCCTCGCCCCCAACCCGTCCACCAGCACGAAGGCCGGTTTCACCGTCACCTCCGGCGCGGACGCCTCGGCCGCCACCGCCGGCACGGGCGGCACGAGCGCGACGGCGGGCACCGGCACCACCGCCGCGGACGGCTCGGCCGCGGCGATCCCAGCCGCCACGGGGGCACCCGCCAGCGCCGCCAACGCGAGTGGGGCGAAGGCGGAGATCACCGCCAGCGAGGTCCAGCCGGGCGGGAAACTGCACGTCAAGGTCGTGAACTTCCCGGCCTCACAGGTCGTCACCATCAAGCTCGACGACGACGCCATCCTCGGCCAGTGGGACATCGACGCCGAGGGATCGTTCGAGGGAGACGTCGGCATCCCGGCCGAAGTGACGCCCGGTGCGCACTGGCTGCGCTTCCTCGCCCCGAGCCCCGCAACGACGCTCAAGGTCGACTTCACCGTGCTGGCAGCCGATGCCACCGCAGCCGCCTCGTCGCCTTCGTCGTCCTCGCCCTCCCCTTCCTCCTCGGAAGCGGCGACCACCGACGCGACGGTCAACGCCGCCTCGGTCCAGAGCGTCGGCACCGGGGTCTCGTACGCGACGATCGCCTGGGCGGCCGGGGCCGCAGCCGTCGGCGGTGCCGCCGGAGCCGCAGGCGCCACGACCTTCATCCTGCGCCGTCGCAAGCCGCAGCAGACCGACGCGGCCTGATGCCCCGCCACATCTGAGCATCCCGCGCACAGGCGCATGGCAGCGGACTTGAACAACTTCTCCGCCTCAGCGGGGCGTTGTGCGCATCACCGCGCACGACGCCCCGCGACGCATGTCACGCCCCACAGTCCTACCGCTACGGGAACTGTGATGCACACCACCCCGGGACGGGCCTAACTTAGGTAAGCCTAAGCTAACCTCATAGGTAACACCTCGCCACAAGAGGCGTACCAGTCAAGGAGATTGACGCAGCATGACGTCTGTTACCCGCCGCTCCATCAGCACCGCCATCGTTCTCGCCGTCGGCGGTTCGCTGGCTCTGGCCGGCACGGCGACCGCCAGTGCCACGGGCCACAAGGGTGGATCCGCCTCCATCGTCACGTCCGCCTCGCTGGCGACGGGCCTGTACCAGTCCTCGTACTCCGAGCGGAACCACGTGCTGTGGACGACCACGGCCGTGGGCCGCCCGCCGGTCACCAACTCCAGCCTGCTGAAGGTGGACCCGCGCACCCTGAAGGTCGAGAAGACCATCGTGCCGCCGGTCACGGACGCGGCGACGGGCGCGGTCGAGGCCGTCTACGGTGTCGCGGTGGACGACGAGCACAACACCGTGTGGACGACCAACACCCGGAGCAACACGGTCTCGGTCTACAGCCAGAAGACCGGCGCGCACCTCGCCACCCTGCCGGACGTTGCGCACGGCCGCGACATCGTCGTCGACGAGAAGCACGACACGGTGTGGGCGAGCAGCTTCGCCGGTGCGAGCCTCGTCGCGTTCGACTCCAAGACCCTCAAGGAGAAGGGCCGGGTCACCATCGAGGGCTCCAGCCCGACCGGTCTCACACTGAACGAGAAGACCGGCACGGTCTACACCGCGGACATGAACAACGACCGCGTCATCGAGGTCGCCCCGCACAAGGCGCCGCGCTTCATCCCGGCGGGCGACGGCGCGATCTCGGTCGCCCTGTCCGCCAACGGCAAGACCGCGTACACCGCGAACCAGACCGCCGGCACCCTCTCGGTCATCGACCTGAAGAAGGGCGCCGTCACGTCGACCGTCGCCACCGGCAACGGCCCGCTGGCCGTCGCCACCGACACGGAGTCGGGCCGCGTGCTGGTCGTCAACCGCACCGACGCCGACGTGACGGTCGTCGACCCGAAGAAGGGCGCCGTCGTCGAGACCCTCGCCACGGGCGCCAACCCGAACCACGTCACGGTCGCGGACGGTGTCGCGTACGTCGTGGACAAGTCCGGTTCGGGCACGGACGGCAAGGACCTGATCCACCGCATCGTCCTGGGTCACTGACCATCGGTCCCGGCACCGGCCCGGTACGCCGGCGGGCCGGGACCTGCCACGGCCGAACGGCCGACGGCCCGCGCCCTACCGCTCCGGCGGAGGGAGCGGGCCGTCGGCCGTCGTAGGCCGTGGGGGAACACGGACCTCCGCCCGGCACGGCTCCGGCCGGGTTCCCCGGCGAAGACCAGGGAGTCGTCGTCAGGCCACGCCGGCCTCGACCGGGAACGGGCTCGGTACGGACGAGTGCGTCCAGTTCGACGTCCTCCGCGGGAGGGCGCCGTGGAGGTCCGGGCCGCTGCCGTGCAGGGCGGAGCGGTATCCCAGCAGCGTCTCGTTGCGGTCGCCGTCCTCCAGCTCGGCGAAGGCACGGCCGACGAGCAAGGCCGTGGACCAGCTGAGGATCCCGTGGGTACTGCGGTAGTTCTTCCGCGTCTTCGTCGAGCGGCCCGCGATGCCTGACCGACCTGGGCACGGCGCTGATCACCATCGGGGAACTGCCCGAGGCGGCCCCGGTGATGGAGAACGCGCTGCGCATCCGGCGGTCACTCGGAAACCAGCGCGCGATGGCCATCTCGCTGGTCCGGCTCGGTGACCTGCTGATGGCACAGGGTAACCCGGAGGCAGCAGAACAGAGGTACCGGGAGAGCCTGGCGCTGAGAGCCTCGGCCGACCGGCAGACCATCGGGTTCGCCTTGGACGGTCCGGCGAAGGTGGCACTGCTACTGGGGCGGGTGGACTCCGCCCTGGCCACCTTCGACGAGGCGGCCAGGGCTCATGGCGACTCCGGCCATCCGTACGGTCGGGCGATCGCCCTGCGGTCCCGTGCGCGCTGCCTCCGGGATCTCGGGCGCGCGGACGAGGCGTACGCGACGACGGCGACCGCGCCGGCCCTCCTGCGGGCCGCGGACTACCCGGAGGCCGACGAGGTGCAGCGGGAACTCGGGGAGTTCGGCACCGCCCCGGACGGAGAGTCAGGTCCATAACCGTCTCGGACGCGAGCGCCCCCGCGTCCGAAAGTCGCGCGCAGGCCGGCCGTCCCCACACCGGACAGGGTCTGCCCCCTCGAAGCTGCGCGGCGGGTCTGCCCCCTCGAAGCTGCGAGGCCGCCCGCCGCGAGCATTAAAGTGCGATACGGAGCATGTGCGCGCTTTCGGGGACTCCGGAGCAACAGGCTCACGGACCACGGCGCGCACCGAGGGGAGCGAAGCCGTGCATGGTGAGTACAAGGTGCCCGGCGGCAAGCTGGTCGTCGTGGACCTGGACGTCGAAGGGGGCGCCCTGCGCGACGTACGGGTCGCCGGGGACTTCTTCCTGGAGCCCGACGAGGCCATCACGGCCGTGGATGCCGCGCTGGAGGGAGCACCCTCCGACACCGATGCCGCCGGGCTGGCCGCGCGCGTGGAGGCGGCTCTGCCCGAGGGCACGGTGATGTACGGGATCACCACCGAGGGCATCGCGGTGGCGGTGCGGCGTGCGCTCGCCCACGCCACGGACTGGACCGACTACGACTGGCAGTTCATCCACGAGGGCCCCCAGTCCCCCGAACTCCACATGGCGCTCGACGAGGTACTCACGGAGGAGGTGGCCGCCGGGCGCCGCGCCCCGACACTCCGCGTCTGGGAGTGGGGCGCCCCGGCGGTGATCATCGGCAGCTTCCAGTCCCTCCGGAACGAGGTCGACCCCGAGGGCGCCGCCCGTCACGGCGTGCGGGTGGTGCGCCGGATCTCCGGGGGCGGCGCCATGTTCGTGGAGGCGGGGAACACGATCACGTACTCCCTGTCCGTGCCTGCCTCGCTCGTCTCGGGGCTCTCGTTCGCGGACTCGTACGCGTATCTCGACGACTGGGTCCTGGCGGCCCTCGGCGACATGGGCATCAAGGCCTGGTACCAGCCGCTCAACGACATCGCGACCGAGGTCGGGAAGATCGCGGGCGCCGCCCAGAAGCGGGTGACCGGGCCGAAGGGCGGTCCCGGAGCGGTGCTGCACCACGTCACCATGAGCTACGACATCGACGCGGACAAGATGCTGGAGGTGCTCCGCATCGGCAAGGAGAAGATGTCCGACAAGGGCACGAAGTCGGCCAAGAAGCGGGTCGATCCGCTCCGGCGCCAGACCGGGCTGCCGCGCGAGACGGTCATCGAACGCATGGTGGACTCCTTCCGTCACCGTTACGGGCTCACCGACGGCAGCGTCACGGCTGACGAGCTCGCCCGCGCGGAGGAGCTGGCCGCCACCAAGTACAGCGGCGACGAGTGGACCGCCCGCGTGCCGTAGTCGCGGACGCCGGACCGCCCGCCCGGAGCCGGCACGGTCCGCCCGGCCTGCGGCGGCGGGCGGTAACCGCGTGCTCCGTCCGCGCTTGCGTCCACGGGGAACGGGAACCTACGGTGACGCCCATGCAGTCCTACACGATCGGCCAGGCGGCCCGCCTTCTGGGCGTGAGCCCGGACACCGCACGGCGGTGGGCCGACGCGGGCCGGGTGGCCACGCACCGCGACAAGAGTGGGCGCCGGCTCATCGACGGCGGGGATCTGGCGGCCTTCTCCGTCGAGGTCGCCGGGAGCGCGGGCGGCGGGGGCGAGGACGAGGTTCCGTACACCTCCGTCCGCAACGCCTTCGCGGGCATCGTCACGGCGGTGAAGCTCGGTGATGTCGCCGCGCAGGTCGAGATCCAGGCCGGGCCGCACCGGCTGGTCTCCCTGCTGACGCGCGAGGCGGTGGAGGAACTGGGCCTGGAGGTCGGCATGGAGGCCACCGCCCGCGTGAAGTCGACCAACGTGCACATCGACCGCGTCTGATCCGGGTCACCCCGCACCCCAGCCCCGGGACCACGTGGTTCCGGGGCTGACGCATGTCCGAAAACGGGCCGCCCCGCGACATTCCCGAACCGCACATACCCCATGCGAAGCATCAGTACCTCAGCTATTGCCAGGTAATTGACGTCTTCCCCCTCGCATCTGCGCCGGTATGATCGGTCCGTGCATGTGCGCCGACCAGAGGGAGCAGACCCCGTGATGACCCGTTCCGCGCGCCGGACCCGTAGGACCCTGCAGTGGACGGGTGTGGCAGTCGCCGCGCTGCTGGCGCTGAGCGCCTGCTCCTCCTCCGACGACTCCTCGTCGGACGCAGCGACCGCCTCGGCCTCCGCGCCGGGCGACGCCGCACCGGAGCTCTCCGGCACGGTGACCGTGTTCGCCGCCGCATCGCTCAAGGAGAGCTTCACGGCCCTGGGCGCCACGTTCGAGAAGGCCCATCCGGGGACGAAGGTCACCTTCAACTTCGGGGGCAGCGACAGCCTGGCCGCCGGGATCACCGGTGGCGCCCCGGCCGACGTTTTCGCCGCCGCCAGCGCCAAGACGATGGCGATCGTCACCGACGCGAAGGACGCGGCCGGCACGCCGGCCACGTTCGTGCGCAACCAGCTGGAGATCGCGACCCTGCCCGGCAACCCGGACGGGGTCGCCACCCTCAAGGACCTCACGGACTCGGATCTGAAGGTCGTGCTGTGCGACAGGACCGTGCCCTGCGGCGCCGCCGCGCAGAAGGCTCTGGACGCCGCCGGGCTTGAGCTCACCCCCGTCAGTTACGAGCAGGACGTGAAGAGCGCGCTCACCAAGGTGGAGCTCAAGGAAGCCGACGCGGCCGTGGTCTACAAGACCGATGTGAAGGCCGCGGGTGACAAGGTGGAGGGCGTGGAGTTCCCCGAGTCCGCCGACGCCGTCAACGACTACCCGATCACGCTGCTGAAGAACGCCCCCAACGCCGAAGCGGCGAAGGCGTTCATCGAGCTGGTGCGGTCCGCCGAGGGCCGGCGGGTCCTGACGGGGGCGGGGTTCATCAAGCCGTGAAGCGGCGCACCGCGTCCGACGCCGTGACGGGACCTTCGGCGGGCCGGTCACGGCTTCGCCGCGTCCGGGGCCGCGACACGGGCCGGCGCGGTGGTACGGGCCGGCGCAGCCGGGTTCCGCTGCCGCTGCTGTTGCCCGCCGTGCTCGGCCTGGTGTTCCTGCTGCTGCCGATGGTCGCCCTGCTCGTGCGGGCCCCCTGGCGGAGCATGCCGGAGCAGCTGTCCAGTACGGAGGTCTGGCAGGCACTCCAGCTGTCGCTCGTCTCGGCCACCGCCGCCACCGCGGTGAGTCTGGTGCTGGGCGTTCCCCTCGCCTGGGTGCTGGCGCGCACCGACTTCCCCGGGCGCGGGTTCGTACGGGCCCTGGTGACCCTGCCGTTGGTGCTGCCGCCGGTGGTGGGTGGTGTGGCGCTCCTGCTGGCGCTCGGCCGCAACGGTGTGGTGGGGCAGTGGCTGGACTCCTGGTTCGGCATCACGCTGCCGTTCACCACGGCGGGGGTGATCGTGGCCGAGGCGTTCGTGGCCATGCCGTTCCTCGTCATCAGCGTGGAGGGCACCCTGCGGGCCGCCGACCCGCGGTACGAGGAGGCGGCCACCACTCTGGGCGCCTCCCGTTTCACGGCGTTCCGGCGGGTCACCCTGCCGCTGATCGCACCGGGCATCGCGGCGGGTGCCGTACTGGCCTGGGCCCGCGCGCTGGGCGAGTTCGGGGCGACGATCACCTTCGCGGGCAACTTCCCCGGCCGTACGCAGACCATGCCGCTGGCCGTCTACCTCGCCCTGCAGGACGACCCGGAGGCCGCCGTCGCGTTGAGCCTGGTGCTGCTGGCTGTGTCGATCGCGGTGCTGGCGGGGCTGCGCGACCGCTGGATGACGGCGTCATGACGGTCGCCTCAGCCTCCGCCGAGGGACCCGCGCCGAGGCCCGCCGATGGTTCGGCCGAGGGGCTCGACGCCCGGCTCGTCGTGGACCGGGGTGCCTTCCGCCTGGACGTGGAGCTGAGCGCCCGGCCCGGCGAGGTCGTCGCCCTGCTGGGGCCGAACGGCGCCGGGAAGACCACGGCGCTGCGCGCGCTCGCGGGCCTCACCCCGCTCTCCGAGGGGCATCTGCGGCTGGACGGGGTCGCGTTGACCGGCACACCGCCGGAGTCCCGGCCAGTGGGAGTCGTCTTCCAGGACTATCTGCTCTTCCCTCATCTGTCGGCCCTGGACAACGTGGCTTTCGGGCCGCGCTGTCGGGGCGTACGGAAGTCCGAGGCGCGGGCCCAGGCCGCCGCACTGCTGGACCGCATGGGGCTGGCCGACCGGGCCGGAGCGAAGCCGCGCCGGCTCTCCGGCGGCCAGGCGCAGCGCGTCGCGCTCGCCCGCGCCCTGGCCACCCGCCCCCGGCTGTTGCTGCTCGACGAGCCGCTGGCCGCGCTCGACGCACGCACCCGCCTCGATGTCCGGTCCCAGCTCCGTCGCCATCTGGCCGAGTTCGAGGCGGTCGCCGTGCTGGTCACGCACGACCCGCTGGACGCGATGGTCCTCGCCGGCCGGCTGGTCGTGATCGAGCACGGCCAGGTGGTGCAGGAGGGCGCACCGTCGGACATCGCCCGCCGGCCGCGTACCGACTACATCGCGCAGCTCGTCGGGCTCAATCTCTACCGGGGGCAGGCCGAGGGCCACACCGTCCGGCTCGACGCCGGTCCGGCGATCACCACCACCGAGGAGCTCACCGGACCGGTGTTCGTCGCGTTCCCCCCGGACGCGGTCACCCTGTACCGGGAGCGTCCCACCGGCTCCAGCGCCCGCAACATCTGGCGGTGCGAGGTCGACGGGCTGGAGACGCACGGCGACCAGATCCGCGCGGACCTCGCGGGCGAGCTCTCCCTCGCCGCCGACCTCACCACGGTCGCCGCCGCCGAGCTCGACCTGCACCCGGGCGCCACGGTCTGGGCCACGGTCAAGGCCGCGCAGACCCACGCGTATCCGGCCTGAGCCACACCGGACTCCGCGTGACACCACCAGATGCCCCGTGGTGCCATGGGGTGCCACCTGACACCACCCAGCCCGCCCACGACACCACATGGCACCACCCGCACGGCCACCCCCCTCTCACTGTTCCCGCAGCTCAGAGCATCAGCCCCCCGAAGACACCCAGCAATGGCGCACCCTTGCTTGCCAAGGGCGCCACGATGGTGCCACTATGGCGTCATGGACCTCACCCCGTATGTGGACATCCTCCGCCGCGAACTCGCGGTGGCCGCCGAGGCGGGTGGCGACGAAGCCCGCGAGCTGGCCGAGAGGCTCACCGCCCCCCTGGAGTCGGCGACCCGCCTGACCCTGCTCAACGTGCTCTCGGCCGCGATGGACGAGGTCACCCGTGAGCTCGCCCCGGGCTCGGTCGACGTACGGCTGCGCGGGATCGACCCGGACTTCGTGGTGACCCGGCCGCCCGCCGACTCCGCCGCGGAGCCGGCCACCCCCGCCGAACCGCCCTTCCCCCATGCGCCTGCCGACGGCGACGAGGGCGGCACCGCCCGTATCAACCTGCGCCTGCCGGCCCACCTCAAGACCCGCGCCGAGGAGGCCGCGAGCCGCGAAGGCCTGTCGGTCAACGCGTGGCTCGTACGCGCCGTGTCGGCCGCCGTCGACGGCGGCCGGCCGCGCACGACGGAGAAGGCACAGGCGCTGGGGCAGAGCTTCACCGGCTGGGTCCGCTGACGACCGTCCCGACCTGCCACCGCACGGGCGGCCAGCAGCAGCACATCCCTCATCCATGACCACGTCCCACCAGCAGGGACGATCCCACGACCCCCGAGGACGGGACAGCCATGCCTTCTTTCGACACCCCTGAAGCGATCTCGGTCACCGCACGCGTGGAGGCCGGCTCCATCCAGTTCACGGCGGACGACCGCCTCGACACCGTCGTCGCGGTGCGCCCCCGCGACCCGAAGCGGGACATGGACGTGCGGGCGGCCGGTCAGACCGAGGCGACGTACGCGAACGGCACGCTGACCATCAGGACGCCCAAGTCCGGTCTGTTCGGTCGCACCGGCATCGTCGACGTCACTGTCGAACTGCCGTCGGACTCTCGCATCGACATGACCGGCGCCTGGACCCAGGTGCTCGGCGAGGGGCGCCTCGGCGAGGTCCGCGTGAAGACCTCGTCCGGCGATGTCCGCCTCGACACGACCGGCCCCCTCCACCTGACCGCGTCGCACGGCTCGATCACCGTGGACCGGATCGAAGGCAAGGCCGAGATCACCACCAGCTCAGGGAGCCTGCGCGTCGGGGTCATCGACGGGCCGGGCGTACTGAAGAACTCTCACGGCACGACCACCGTCCGGGCCGCGAACGGCGAACTGCGGGTGAGCGGCGCCCACGGCGACATCGAGATCCACCGCGCGGAGGACTCCGTCACCGCCACCACCGCCTACGGCACCGTGCGCGTGGGCGAAGTGGTCCGTGGCACGCTCCAGCTGGAGACGAACTACGGGGCCATCGAGATCGGCATCCGGGAGGGCTCGGCCGCCTGGCTCGACGCGAGTTCGGGCTCGGGCCAGGTACGCAACACGCTCGCCGCGACCGAGGCTCCGACCGATTCCGGCAGCGCCGACAGCACGGTCAAGGTCCGCGCACGCACCCGGCACGGCAACATCGACGTCCGCCGCGCCACGGCCTGACCCACGCGGACGGCCGACCCCGGCCGCCCTCCCCGCCTCTCCCCCTTTCGACCCTGAGGACCCTCGTGCCCATATCTGTCATGCCCACATCCAAAACGGGTGCCCACCCGCCCCCGGCCGCGGTCTCCGCCATCGGTCTGCGCAAGTCCTACGGCGACAAGACCGTCCTCGACGGCATCGATCTGGCCGTCCCGGCCGGCACGATCTTCTCCCTGCTCGGTCCGAACGG
>NZ_JBIBHR010000031.1:0-50100 GCF_042957125.1 Streptomyces sp. NPDC008125 | reverse complement strand
GAACACCTCATCCCCACCCACCTCACCACCCTCGACAAACTCCCCCTCACCCCCAACGGCAAAATCGACAAACGCGCCCTCCCCCAACCCGCCGCGGTCGAGTCGGGCGGTCGCGCCCCGCGCAACCCGCTCGAAGAGACCCTCGTCGCCCTCTTCACCCGCGCACTGGGTGTCGACGCCGTGCTGAGCATCGACGACGACTTCTTCCACCACGGCGGCCACTCCCTCCTCGCCGCCCGCCTCACCAACCACATCGCTGTGGCCCTCGACGTCCGGCTCACCGCCCGCGACGTCTTCCAGCACCCCACACCAGCCCGGCTGGCCGCGCACATCAGCGCGCAGCAGACCGCGCCGGCCAAGAAGGCCCGGCCCACCCTCCGCCGTCGCACCGAGACAGAACGGATCACCTCATGACCGCCTCCCCCGCCCCCGAAGACGTCGTCTGGGACCTCCCCGGTGACACCCCGCACAGCCTGTCGCTGCTGGTGCTGCCGCACGCCGGGGGCAACGCCCACGCCTACGGCGGCTGGCGCGAGCACCTGCCGGCCGATGTGCGCCTGCTGATCGGCCAGTACCCGGGACGTGGCGCCCGCTACTGCGAGGACCTGCCGTTGTCCGTGGACGATCTGGCGCAGCCCGTGGTGGACTCGCTGCCGGCCGACACCGGCGAACTGGTGGTGTTCGGGCACAGCATGGGTTCCCTGGTGGCCTTCGAGGTGACCCGTGCCTTGCGGGCCGCCGGGCGCGGCCCGCGCGGGCTGATCGCCTCCGCGTGCCGGGCGCCGGTGCTGCCCAACCAGTGCCCGGTGCACCCGGAGCGGCTGGACGACGACGAGTTGGTCGCCGCCATCAAGGCGCGCGGCGGCACCGACGACGGCATCCTGGACGACCCGGAGTTGCGCGAGATCGTTCTGCCGTCCATCCGGGCCGACTTCGCGATCGACGACGCCTACCGGTGCACCGCCCCGGACACCCGGCTGGACTGCCGGGTCACGGTGTTCGGCGGGGACGCCGACCCGATCGTTCCGCGGGACATGCTTGCCGGGTGGTCGCGGGTGTCCGGCCACGAGGTCCTCCCGCACGTCCTGCCCGGCGACCACTTCTACTTCCAGCAGGACCTCCGCGGCTTCTTCGACCGCCTGATTCCGGTCCTGGACGTCCATCGCGACTCCGCCACCGCGGCCGCGTAACCGCACCGGCCGCCTCCGCACTCCACCGAAACTTCGCTCAGGGAAGAGGAACCACCATGACCGCTCTCGCACAGCTGCCCGCCGCCACCGGTATCGCCGTCGTCCGGGAGCCCGGCAAGCCGGCGATCGTCAGCACACCGGAGTTCGCCACCATGGCGGAGGCCACCGCGTGGCTGGCCTCCCAGCGGCCCGCGATCCAGGCGGAACTGCACCGCTCCGGTGCGGTCATGCTGCGTGGCCTGCCGGTCACCGACGCGACGACGTTCGCCAGGGCGCGGGACGCGCTGATCGCGGAGCGGGCCGGCTACAAGGAGAAGGCGACCCCCCGCACCGACTTCGGGGAGGGCGTGTTCTCCTCGACCGATCTGCCGGCCGTCCAGCCCATCCGGCTCCACAACGAGAACAGCTACACCCTGGACTTCCCCGGCGTGCTGCTCTTCGGCTGTGTCACCGCCCCCGAGACGGGTGGCGCCACCACCGTGGGTGACATGCGCCGGGCCCTGGCCGAGCTGCCGCCGGAGCTGACCGCGCGGTTCGCGGAGGCCGGCTGGCTGCTGGTGCGCAACTACTCCGACCTGGCGGGCATGCCATGGCGCAAGGCGTTCTCCGCCGACCGGCCCGAGGACGCCGAGGAGTACTGCGACGCGCACGCCATCGGCTGCGAATGGCTGGACGAGGAGACCCTGCGTACGCGTCAGAGACGTGCGGCCATCATCACGCACCCGGTGACCGGTGATCGGGTCTGGTTCAACCACTTCGCGTTCTGGAACGCGCGGACTCTCGACGAGGACGTCCGCGACGTGCTGATCGACACCTTCGGTGCGGACGGGCTGCCGTTCAACACCTACCTCGGTGACGGCACCGCACTCACCGACGCCGAGGTGGACGCCGTCAACGAGGTGTACCGGTCGGTGACCGTTCGGGAGACCTGGCGGGCGGGCGATCTGATGCTGGTCGACAACATCCTCTGCGCCCACGGCCGCGAGGCGTTCACCGGTGACCGGAAGATTCTCGTCGCCATGGGTGAGCCGGTGCCGCTGTCCGATTGCTCACCGGCCTCCGCCCCCTCGACCACCCTGTACGGAAAGTGAGCCCCGCCATGACCGCCGTACTCCCGGAGCGCGCCACCGCCCCCGCCATGACCGCCGTACTCCCCGAGCGCGCCACCGCCCCCGCCACGATCCACCCGGCGGCCTGCCCCTGCGACGTGTGCGTCTCGGCCGGGACGGGCGCGGCGGACCTGATGGCCCGGCTCGCCGTCGTACCCGGTGACCGCACCGCCGTCGTCGCCGGCGGCCGGGAACTGAGCTTCGACCAGTTGCGCGAGCGGGCCTCGGCCTTCGCGGCGGGGCTGGCCCTGATCGGCGCCGGGCCGGAAAGCGTCGTCGCCCTGTGCTTGCCGCGCGGCGCCGATCTGGTCACCGCGATCATCGGCACGCTCGCGGCGGGCGCCGCCTACCTGCCGGTCGATCCGGCGCTCCCCGAGGAGCGGCGGCGTGTGCTCGTCGAGGACTCGGGCGCCGAACTGATGGTCGCCGACGGAAGCGGCCCGGAGTTCCCCGGGCTGCGCACCCTGACGCCGGCGGAACTGTCGGCCTCCGCCGGCGGCGCGGGCACCGGCTGGGCGCCGGTGGCGGTCGGCCCGGGCACGCTCGCCTACGTCATCTACACCTCCGGCTCCACGGGCAGGCCCAAGGGTGTGGAGATCGGGCGCGGTGCGGCATCCCTGCTGCTGCGTGAGCTGGAGGAGGCGGGCGCCGCGGCCGGCGCGGGCCGGCGGGTGGGCTGGAACGCCTCGCCGTCGTTCGATGCCTCGGTCCAGCAGTGGGTACGGCTGTCGCGCGGCGACACGCTGGTGATGATCGACGAGGAGACCCGTCGAGACCCCGCCCTGCTGGCCGCCTTCGTCGATGCCCAGGCCCTCACCGATCTCGACATCACCCCGTCCCACGCGGACCCGCTTCTGGACCTGCTCACGCCGGACGGCGGCCCCCGCCCGCTGACCCTGCTCGTCGGGGGCGAGGCGATCGGTCCGGTGCTGTGGGACCGTCTGGTCGCCGCGCACCGTTCCGGTCTGCTGAACGCCGTGAACGTGTACGGCCCCACCGAGTGCACCGTCGACGCGACCGCCGGCTGGATCGACGAGCCGGGCGAACCGCACATCGGGGCGGTGCTCCCGGGTCTGCGGATGCGGCTGCTGGACGAGCGCCTGCTGCCGGTCGGCGCGGGTGGGGCGGGCGAGCTGTATCTGGCGGGTCCCCGGGTCGCACGCGGCTACCGCCGCAGCCCCGGCCTCACCGCCCAGCGTTTCGTCGCGGACCCGTTCGGCGCGCCGGGCGAGCGCATGTACCGCACCGGGGACCGCTGCCGGCTGCTGCCGGACGGCCGTCTCGTGCACCTGGGACGGCTCGACGGCCAGGTGAAGCTGCGTGGCCACCGCATCGAGGTGCAGGAGATCGAGGCGGTCCTGAGCCGGGCCGGTGGCGCCGCCGAGGCAGCCGTGATCCTGGGCGAGGACGCCGGGGGCAACCCGTGCCTGATCGCCTATCACCGGGGCGGGGACGCCGCCGCGTTGCGTGCCGCCGCGGCGTCCACGCTGCCGGCCTACATGACGCCGTCCGCCTTCGTCGCCGTCGACCGGTTCGCGACGACCCCCAGCGGCAAGCTCGACCGCTCCGTCCTGCCGGCCCGGATCGAGGCGGCCGGAACCACCGGGGAGGCGCCGGAGGGCCAGGGCGTCGAGGGGCGGGCCGAGGAGCTGATCGCCCGGGTCTGGGCGCACGTCCTGGGCGCGGCCTCGATCGGCCCCGACGACAACTTCTTCAAGCTGGGCGGCCATTCACTGCTCGCCATCAAGCTGGTCTCCCGCGTCCGGGCCGAGCTCTCGCTGGCCCTGCCGGTGAAGGCGGTCTACGCCCACCCGAAGCTGTGCGACCTCGCCGCCCACATCGAGGAGTTGCTGGCCGCGAAGGATGGCTGAGCGCCGACTCCGCCCCGCCACCGGCCCGTACGTCCACCCGCCCCCGCCCTCACCGAGGAGCAGCAACCGTGATCCCCCTCTCGTACGCCCAGCACCGGCTGTGGTTCCTGAACCGTCTCGAAGGCGCGTCGGCCGCCTACAACGCGCCCGTCGTGCTGCGGCTGGAGGCGGTCCCCGACCGGCCGGCGCTGGAGGCGGCGGTACGTGACGTGGTGGAACGCCACGAGGTGCTCCGCACGGTCTACCTGACCGAGGACGAGGAGCCGTACCAGCACATCGTCGGCGATCCCGACGTGCCGCTGGAGACCGAGGAGTGCGTCGCCGGCGACGACGTGGACGCGCGGGTCACCGCCTTCGTGCGCCTCCCCTTCGACGTCACCCGCGACCTGCCGCTGCGGGCCCGGTTGTTCGCCGTGCACGACGGGACCGCCGTGCTGGTCCTGCTGGTGCACCACATCGCCACCGACGGCTGGTCCGTCAACTGCCTGCTCACCGATCTCGACCGGGCCTACCGGGCCCGCGCCGAGGGCCGCGCCCCCGGATGGGAACCACTGCCCGTCCAGTACGCGGACTACGCGCTGTGGCAGCGGGACATGCTCGGAGATCCCGGCGATCCCGACAGCACGGCCCATGAGCAGCTCGCCCACTGGCGGGCGGAACTGGACGGCGTGCCGGCCGCGACCCGGCTGCCCGCCGACCGCCCCCGCCCCACCGAGCCCAGCCATCGGGGGGCGGTGGTCACCGACCGCCTCGGCGCCGGCGCCCACAAGGCGCTCGCCGGCATCGCCCGCACCCGACGTGCGACGTTCTTCATGACCGCCCGGGCCGCTCTCTGTGTCGCCCTGCGGGCGGCCGGGGCACAGCCGGACGTGGTGGTGGGGACGCCCGTCGCCGGCCGGCCCGAGGAGGACCTGCACGACCTCGTGGGGTTCTTCGTCAACTCGCTCGCCCTGCGTGCCGACCTGTCCGCCGACCCGGACCTCGGCACTCTTCTCGACCAGGTCCGCGAACGGGACCTGGCCGCCATGGCCCACGAGGACCTGCCGTTCGACCTGCTGGTCGAGAACCTCGACCCCGAACGGTCCCTCGGCCTGCACCCCTTCTTCCAGGTGATGCTCACCACGCAGACCGCGCAGGACACCACCTGCCGTCTCGGTGCCGTGTCCGGCACCCTCGACGCCGCGGACCTGGCCACCGCCAAGTTCGATCTGAGTTTCAACTGTGCCGAGACGTACCGCCCGGACGGCGAACCCGACGGAGTACTGCTCGGCCTCCAGTACGCGACGGACCGCTACGACGAGGAGACCGCTCGCCTGCTCCTCACCCTGTTCCGACGCGCGCTGGACGCGTACGCCGAGCAGCCGGCCGGCACACCCGTCAGCCGGACCGGTCTGCTCTCCGGCACGGAGCGCGAGGCTCTCGACCGCCGTCACGAGGCCCTCACCCGGGCCGAGCAGCGGAACGCCGCCACCCCCGGCGAGCCGCGTGACGGCGGGAAGACGCGCACCCGTGCCGCGGCCGACCCCCGCGAGGAGATCCTTCGCGGCCTGTTCGCCGAGGTGCTGGGACGGGACGAGGTGGGGCCCGGCGACAGCTTCTTCAAGCTGGGCGGGCACTCCCTGCTCGCCGGGAAGCTCACCAACCGCATCCGCAAGGCGCTGGGCGTCCAGGCCGCCATCCGCGACATCTTCCTGGCACCCACCCCGGCCGGGCTGCTGCGCCGTCTCGCGGAGCAGGGCGACGGGCCCGTCCGGCCGCAGCTGCGGCCGGTGCCCGCCGCCCTGCGGCCCGAACGGCTGCCGCTGTCCGCCGCGCAGCAGCGGCTCTGGTTCGTCGGCCAGATGGAGGGACCGAGCGCCACCTACAACATCCCGGTGGTGACCCGGCTGCACCACCCGGTCGGCCAAGCCGCCTTCGCCGCCGCCCTCGCCGACGTCGTACGCCGGCACGAGGTGCTGCGCACGGTGCACAGGTCGGCCGGCGGCGAGCCGTACCAGGAGGTGCTGGAGCACGCCGGACCCGTCCTCGAAGTGGTACGGACGGACGGCCCGGACGAACTGCGCGCCGCCGTGGACGCCGCGGCCGGTCATGTCTTCGACCTGGCCGAGGAGATCCCCTTCCGGGCCTGGCTCCTGGAGGACACCGCCGGGGACCAGGTGATGGTGTTGCTGGTGCACCACATCGCCGGTGACGGCTGGTCCACCGGATGCCTCCTGGCCGATCTCGCCGCCGCCTACGCGGCCCGCGCCGAGGGCCGGGCCCCCGGATGGCAGCCGCTGCCCGTCCAGTACGCCGACTACACCCTCTGGCAGCACGAGCTGCTCGACGGCGAACACGGCATCGCCGCCGAACAGCTGGCGTACTGGCGCACCGCCCTCGACGGGATACCGCCGCTGCTCGCGCTGCCCACCGACCGGCCCCGCCTGCCCGAACCTGACGGCAAGGGCGCGCTCGCCCAGTTCGAGGTGGGCGCCGACACCCACCGGGCACTGCTGCGACTGGCCCGGCACCACGGGGCCACCCTGTTCATGGTGGTGCAGGCCGCTCTCGCCGCCCTCCTCACCCGGCATGGCGCGGGCGAGGACCTGGCGATCGGCACCACCGTCGCCGGCCGGGCCGACGAGGCGCTGCACCCGCTCGTCGGGTTCTTCGTCAATACGCTGGTGCTGCGCACCGACTCCTCGGGCGACCCGGCCCTCACCGAGCTGGTGTGCCGGGTTCGCGACGCGGGCCTGGCCGCCTACAGCCACCAGGACCTGCCGTTCGACCGGCTGGTCGAGCACTTGAGTCCGCACCGGTCGACCGCGCACGCGCCGCTCGTGCAGGTGATGCTCCAGGTGAACGCGGCGGGGTCGGACGACGCCCCAGCCGTCCCGTCGGCCCTGGACGGCGAACCGTTGGTCGTGCCGGGCACCGGCGCCAAGTCCGACCTGACCTTCGCGCTCACCGAGACCGTCGGCCCGGACGGGACGCGGACCGGTCTGCGAGGTGTCCTGGAGTACGCGACCGCGTTGTACGACGCGGACACCGCCCGCCTGCTGACCCGGCGTCTCGTCGACACTCTCGAAGCGTTCGCCGAGGACGCCGGGGCTCTGCTCTCCGCCCTGCGCTACGGGGAGCCCGCGCCCGGGGACGGCCCGGCGGTGGTCCTCGACGCGCAGGGGCGTCGCACCGCCGTCCGAGTCCCGGGCGAAGTGCACGAGCCGGCCCCCGGTGGCGGGCTGCTCGCCACCGGGCGGCGCGCCTACCGGAGCGCGGACGGCGCCCTCCGGCCGGTGGCCGTCCACACCGTCCACGGCTATCCGGTCGAGCCCGGTCAGGTGGAGAGCGTCCTCGTCCGGCACCCCGCCGTGACCGGTGCGCGGGCCCTCGTCCGCGACGGCCGGCTCCTCGTCTTCGTCACCTGCGCCCCGGGGGCGCCACCGGCCGAGAGCGCGCTGCTCGGCTGGGCGGCGGAGCGGCTGCCCGAGTACCTGGCTCCGGCCCGGGTGATCCGGACGGCCTGGCTGCCGGCGCCCGGTGAGGACCCGGCCGTCGCGGAGGAGACCGTGCCCGCGCCCGGCGGCGGCACCGACGCCCGGCTGCTCGGTCTCTTCCGCGAGGTTCTGGGCGGCCGTGACATCGGGGCCGGAGACAACTTCTTCAAGTCCGGCGGACACTCGCTGCTGGCGGTGCGTCTGCTGAACCGCATCCGCACCGAATTCGGGCAGGACCTCACCTTGCGGGACGTGTTCCGCAACCCGACGGCAGCGGGCCTCTCGCGACGCCTCGCCGGTGCCGTCGCCGACGCGGTCGAGCCGGAGGACGCGGGGCCCGCCCCGGCGGACCGGCGCAGGGCCGCCCCGGCGCTTCGCCGTCGCACCCGGGCGGGCGCCCGCCGGGGCTGAACGCTCCGCGTGGAGAGCGGGGCGCGGAGCGGCAGCTCCGTGCCCCCGCTTTCTGCCGCTCCGAGCTGCCGGGCCGACTGCCTCGGGAGAAGGCCCCGGGCCCCTAGCGTGAGGGCACGGAGGCGAGAGGAACCGTTCGCCCCGGTCCCTCGCCCCGACAGAAGGAAAGCCCAGGATGCCTCCCATCGGAACGGAAGACCTGCTGGACGGCGGTCCCTCTCCCTCGGCCGCCCCACCGGTGCTCGACCTCATCGCGCATCAGGCGCGCACCCGGCCCGACGCGGTGGCCCTGATCCACGACGGCACCGCCCTGACCTACGGCAGGCTCGCCGACGCCGTACGGGAACGTGCCCGGGCTCTGGCCGACGAGGGCGCCGCCCCCGGCCGCCTGGTCGCCCTGCACCGGCCGCGCGGAATCGACGCCGTCGTCGGCCTCCTCGCCGTCCTCGGCACCGGTGCCGCCTATCTCCCTCTCGACGTCCGGGCCCCCGAGGCCCGTAACGCGGCCGTCCTCGAGGCCTGCTGCGGGAGCGGGGCACCCGCGCCCGCCGAGGTGGCCCGCAGCGGCGAGCTCGTCCTCCCGGGTCCCGGCGCGCCGGCCGGGGCCGCCTACGTGATCTACACGTCCGGGTCCACGGGCACCCCCAACGGTGTCGTCGTCGCCCACGACTCGCTCGCGCACTTCATAGCGGGCGCCACCCCCGCGTACGGCGTCGGTCCCGCCTCCCGTGTCCTGCAGTTCTCCCCTCTCCACTTCGATGCCAGTGTCCAGGAGCTGTTCACCACCCTCGGGGCGGGCGGCACCCTGGTGCTGCGTACGGACGACATGCTCGACGTACGCGATCTGCTCGCCGGCTGCGCAGACCACGGCATCACCCTGCTCGACCTGCCGGCCGCCTACTGGCACGAGCTCGTCCACGTCCTCGCCACCGGCTCGGTCACCCTCCCCGCGTGCCTGGAAACCGTGATCATCTACGGGGAGGCGGCGCTGCCCGAGCGGGTCGCCCAGTGGCGCCGGCTCACCGGCGAACGGGTCCGGCTGCTCAACGCGTACGGACCCACCGAGACCACGGTGGTCGCCACGGTCGCCGACCTCACCCGCCACGGTGACGGGCCCGTCCCCATCGGCCGCCCGCTGCCCGGTGTGCGCGCGGCCGTCGTCTCCGGTGAGCTCTGGCTGCTCGGCGGGGGCCTCTCCCGGGGCTACCTCGGCAACCCCGGGCTGAACGCCCGCCGCTTCACCGAGCTCGGCGGCGAGCGCGCCTACCGCACCGGTGACCTGGTCACCATCGGCGAGGACCGCCAGATCCTGTACCACGGCCGCCTCGACGACGAGGTGAAGATCGGCGGTCAGCGCATCGACCCCGCCGCGGTCGACTCCGTCCTGTCGGGCCACCCGAAGGTCCGCGAGGCCGCCACCGTCGCCCAGCAGGACTCCGACGGCACCAAGCGGCTCGTCGCGTTCGTGGTCACCGAGGGCGGCGTGGGAGCTGAGGAACTGCGCGGTCTGGTGCGGGAGCGCATGCCCGCCGCGGCCGTGCCGGCCGCCGTCTCCGTCGTCGCCGCCCTGCCCCGTACCAGCTCCGGGAAGATCGACCGCAAGACGCTGAGGACCACGGATCCGCGCCTGTCCGTCGTGCACGAGGACCCGCTGCCCGCCGAGGACCGGGTGCTGCTCTCCCACGCCCAGCGGCGGCTGTGGCTGCTCGACCAGCTCGAAGGTCCGTCCTGCGCGTACAACATGCCGATCGTGCTGGAACTCGACGGTGTGCCGGACCGTGCGGCGCTCGCCGCCGCGGTCTTCGACCTCGCCGAACGCCACGAGGTGCTGCGAACCGTCTTCCTCGCCCCCGAGCACGAGCCCTACCAGCACGTCCTGGCACCCTCCACGGTCCGCGCCCGGACCGTCGAGTGCCCGGTCGGCGAACTCCACGCGAGAGTCGCCGAGTTCACCTCGGAGACCTTCGACCTCTCCCGCGAACTTCCGGTGCGCGTCGCACTGTTCGTGCCCGACGGCGAGACCGGTTCCGGACCGGCAGCCGTGCTGGCCGTGCTGCTCCACCATGTCGCGGGGGACGGCTGGTCACTGGCCCCGCTGATGAACGACCTGGCCACCGCGTACGGGGCCCGCGCTCTGGGCCGCGCCCCCGAACAGGATCCGCTTCCCGTCCAGTACGCCGACTACACCCTCTGGCAGAACGACGTCCTCGGCACCGCCGACGACCCGGACTCGGCCGTATCGCGCGGGCTCGCCCACTGGCGGAGCGCGCTCGCCGGTCTGCCCGCCGTCACGGACCTCCCGCTGGACCGCCCCCGCCCCCCTGTACCGGGCCACCGCGGCGGCCTGGTCACCGCACACCTCGGACCGGACGCGCACGCACGCCTCGTCCGGCTCGCCGACTCGCTGGGCGCGAGCATGCTGATGGTCCTCCAGGCGGCCCTCGCCCTGGCCCTGCGCGCGGCCGGCTGCGGCGACCGGGTCGCCGTCGGAACCCCGGTCGCGGGCCGCGACGACGAAGCGCTCGGCGCCCTGGTCGGCTTCTTCGTCAACACCCTCGTCCTGCCGACGGACACCTCCGGCGACCCGTCCTTCACCGAACTGCTGGAACGGGTCCGCGACACCGACCTCGCCGCCTACGCCCACCAGGACATCCCCTTCGACCTGCTGGTCGAGCACCTGAACCCGCCGCGCACTCCCGGTGTGCACCCGCTCTTCCAGACGATGCTCACGCTGCGCGGCGCCGCCCCGGCCGACGTACCCTTCGCCTTCGGGGGGCTGACCGGCGTCTTCAGGGCGGACGGCCCCACGACCACCAAGTTCGACCTCACCGCCGCGTGCGTGGAGCACCGCGGGGCGGACGGCACTCCGGCGGGTCTCGAACTGGGGGTGGAGTACGCGCGGGACGTCTTCGACGAGGCGACCGCCCGCCTTCTCGTGAGCTCCCTGGAGCAGGCCCTGCGCACGGGCGCCGACCGGCCCGGGGCGCCCGTCGCCGACAGCGCGCTGCTCGGCACCGGGGACCGCCGGTCCCTCGACGACCGCCGTGCGCGCACCGCCGTCCGGGCGGCCCGGGAAGCCGCCGCCCGGGCTGCCGCACGGACCGGCGACGGGGCGGACGCGGAACACGTCGAAGCGCTGAGGGAGATGTTCGCCGAGATCCTGGGCCTGGACCGGGTGGGGCCGCACGAGGGGTTCTTCACGATCGGCGGGCACTCCATGAGCGGGGTACGCCTGGCCAACCGGATACGCGCCCGTCTGGGCGCCGACGTCCACGTGCGCGACCTGCTGCTGGCACCGACCCCGGCCGCCCTCGCCCGCCGTATCGCGGACGCCCGCGACTGCGGGGGCGCCGAGCCCGGGACGACGCCCGCGCTGACGGCCCGCACCGCCCGGCCGAAGCGGCTGCCGCTCTCGTACGCGCAGCGCCGGCTCTGGTTCATCGACACGCTCGAAGGCCCCGGCTCCTCCTACAACATCCCGCTGGTGCTGCGTCCCACCGAAGCCTTCGACGCCGAGGTCCTGGCCCTCGCACTGGCCGACCTGACGGAGCGCCACGAGGTGCTGCGTACCCGCTACCCGTCGGTCGGGGGCGAACCGCACCAGGAGGTCCTCGACTCTGCGTGGCCCGTGCTGGACGTCCGGACCGTCCCGGCCGGGCGGTTGCAGGCCGCGGTCGCCGCCGCAGCGGGGCACGTCTTCGACCTCGCCGAGGAGATCCCGCTGCGGGCCTCTCTGCTCGGCCCCGACGACGGCGGCGACCGGCTCCTGGTCCTGGTCGTCCACCACATCGCCGCCGACGGCTGGTCCACCGGCCCTCTCCTGGCCGACCTGGCCACCGCATGCGCCGCCAGGGCCGGGGGCCACGCACCGGACTGGGAGCCGCTTCCCGTCCAGTACGCCGACTACACCCTCTGGCAGCAGGAACTGCTCGACGGCCCGGCCGCCGCGGAGCACCTCGCGTTCTGGGAGCGGGCTCTCGCCGGTGCCCCGCCGGTGCTCCGGCTGCCGGCCGCCCGCCCGCGCCCGGCGGAGGCCACCCACCGGGGCGGCCACGCCCCGCTCACCTTCGACGCGGCCACCCACCGGGCGCTGGAGGAGACGGCCCGGCGCAGCGGCGCCACCCTGCTCATGGTCCTGCAGGCCGCCCTCGCCGCGGTCCTCACCCGCCACGGCGCGGGCACCGATCTGCCGCTGGCCACCATGACGGCGGGCCGCGACGACGAGGCCCTGAGCGATCTGGTCGGCTTCTTCGTCAACACCCTCGTCCTGCGTACCGACACCTCCGGCGACCCGTCCTTCACCGAACTGCTGGAACGGGTCCGCGACACCGACCTCGCCGCCTTCGCCCACCAGGACATTCCCTTCGACCGGATCGTCGAGCATCTCAATCCGGTCCGCAGCACCGCCCACCACCCGCTGGCCCAGATCGTCGTACAGCTCCACCACGACTACACCGCTCGCGTCGGTGACGGCCCGGTGCTGCGGACCGAACCGGCCCCGCTGGAGACGCTGTCCACCAAGTTCGACCTGACTCTGGCCCTGGCGGAGCGACGGGACGGCGAGGGCCGGCCGGCCGGGCTCGCGGGCGGTCTGGAGTACGCCACCGACCTGTTCGACCCCGCGACGGCCGCCCTGCTCGCTGCTCACGTCGAGCGGTTGCTGCGCGTCGCCGCCGAAGATCCCGGGGTGCGCATCGGCGACGTGGACCTGCTCACCGACGCCGAACGGTTCCGGCTGGTCGCGGAGTACAACGACACGGCCACCGTGACGCGGGACCGGGCCACCGTCCACGAGGCGATCGCCCGCCGGGCCGTGCTCGCTCCCGGGGCGCCCGCCCTGATCGGTGAAGGGGAGAGCGTGTCCTACGGCGAACTCGACTCCCGTGCGACCACGTTGTCCGCCCGGCTGGCAGCGGCCGGGGTGCGCGTGGGCGACGTCGTCGGGGTGCTGCTGGAGCGCGGCGTGCCGCTGGTGGTGACGGCACTCGCCGTCCTCAAGTGCGGCGCCGCCTACCTTCCGCTGGACCCGGGGCTGCCCGGGGTCCGCCTCCGCACGATGATCGACGACGCGGGGGTCCGTCTCGTCGCCACGGGTGCTGAACACGCGGGAATGGTGGCGTCGCCCGGACGTCCCGCCCCTTCGGTGCTCCTGATCGACGAGCCCGCCCCGGAGGCCGGGCCGGCGGAGCAGCGGGACGTGGCGGTCGGTGGGGACGATCTGATGTACGTGATGTTCACGTCCGGATCGACCGGCCGCCCCAAGGGTGTGGGCGTCACCCACCGCAATGTGGCGGAGCTCGCCGCGGACCGGGACACCGCGCCCGGCGGTGCCGGCCGGATGCTGGTCCACTCGGCGACCGGGTTCGACGCCTCCGTCTTCGAGATCTGGGTGCCGCTCCTGAACGGCGGCAGTCTGGTGATCATGCGGGGTGACGGCACCGACCTCGCCGAGACCGACCGCACCGTCCGTGAACACGGCGTGACCTCCGCCTACTTCACGGTGGGTCTGTTCCACGTGATGGCCGACGAGGCGCTGGACACGCTCCGGCTGCTGCGCGAGGTGTGGACGGGCGGCGACGTGGCGTCGCCGACGGCCGTCCAGCGGGTCCTGACGCACTGCCCGGACACCGTACTGGTCCACTCGTACGGGCCGACGGAGACGACCTTCGCCTCGCACAACCAGTGGCTCACGGGCGGCCGGAGCTCCCTCGGCGACAGCGGGCTGCATCTGGGCCGTCCGATGGACAACACCCGCAGCCACGTGCTCGACGAGGCGCTGCGGCCCGTTCCGCCGGGGGTGCCGGGCGAGTTGTACATCGCCGGGTCACACGTGGCGCGCGGCTACCTCGGCCGGCCCGACCTGACCGCCGAGCGGTTCCTCCCCGACCCGTTCGAAGCCGACGGCAGCCGGATGTACCGGACGGGCGACCGCGTGGTGTGGACGTCCGACGGCGAGCTGCGGTTCCTGGGCCGCGCGGACGGCCAGGTCAAGCTGCGCGGTGTGCGGATCGAGCCCGGGGAGGTGGAGCACGCGCTCGCCGCCCACCCCTCGGTCGGCCAGGCCCTCGTGGTCGTCCGGGAGGACCGGCCGGGCGATCGGAGCCTCGTCGGGTACGCCGTACCGCGTGCGGGGAGCACGGTCACGGAGGCGGAACTCCTCACCCTGGCCCGCTCCTCCCTGCCCGGACACCTGGTACCTTCCGCGGTGGTCGTCCTGGACGCCCTCCCGCTGACCGTCAACGGCAAGCCGGACCGCCGGGCGCTGCCCGCGCCGGACCGCCCGGCCGCGTCCCACCGTGCGCCGCGCAACGCCCGGGAGGAGGTGCTGTGCGGGCTGTTCGCCGAGATCCTGGGGGTCCCGAGGGTCGGCCTGGACGACAACTTCTTCGCCCTGGGCGGCCATTCGCTGCTCGGCGTACGCCTGGTGAGCCGGGTGCGCTCCGTACTGGGCGTCGACCGGACGGTCCGCGACCTGTTCCGGTCCCCGACACCGGCCGGGCTGCTCGACCCGCACGACCACGACGGCGCCGCGGGTGCCATGGACGTCCTGCTCCCGCTCAGCGACCGCGGCTCCCGGCGCCCGCTGTTCTGCGTACACCCCGGCACCGGGGTCGGCTGGTCCTACGCGGGTCTCACCCGTCACCTCGGCGAGGACCAGCCGCTGTACGCGCTCCAGGCCCGTGCGCTCAGCGAGCCCGGCTACCGCCCGTCCACCGTCGAGGAGATGGCCGACGACTATCTGGAACGCATCCGGCAGGTCCAGCCCTGGGGGCCCTACCGGCTGCTCGGCTGGTCCTTCGGCGGCATCGTCGCCCACACCATGGCCGTGCGGCTGCGCGAGGCCGGCCAGCGGGTCGAACTCCTGGCGCTGATGGACGTGCACCAGACCGGCCCCGGCAGCGTGTCGGTCCTGCCGCCCGAGGAACGGGCGGCGGCCTCCGGCGCGCTCCACGAGGACGACGTACCGGCGGCGGTGGAGCGCGTGCGCCGGGAGGACCCCGTCCTCGGCGGCTTCAGCACCGAAGAGCTGCGAGCCGTGCTGCGCGCCTCCCGGACCCACGCGGCCCTCATGTCCCGGCACACGCCGGGCGTCGCCGGCACCGGTGCGGTCTTCTTCACGGCCCGCAGACCCGGTGAGCCGGAAGGCGCGCTGGCCGCCACCTGGAACGCTTTCCTGGAAGGCGCGGTCGAGAATCACACCGTGGAATTCGGTCATCTGCGGATGGCCGAGGAGGAACCTCTCGCGTACATCGGAAGAATCATCGCGGAGAAACTCTCCGCACTGCAGGGGAAGACCCTGCGGGAAAACGAAACGAGGAGTTATTCATGAGCGACAACGTGAACCCTTTCGACGACTCCGAGGGTGCCTTCCACGTCGTGGTGAACGACGAGGACCAGCACGCCCTGTGGCCCGCGTTCGCCGACGTCCCGGCCGGCTGGACCAGCGTGTGGGGTCCCGGAGAACGCTCCGGTGCGCTGCAGTACATCACCGCCAACTGGACCGACATCCGCCCCCGGAGCCTGGTCGCCCAGTACGCCTGAGGTCCCCTCGTCACCCCGTGCCGCGCCCCGCAGATCCTGCGGGGCGCGGCCCTTTTCGTACGCCTCGCGGGAGACCGCGGTGCCGGCACACCGGAGGCGGGTGGACGAGGAACCGGCGGAGCAGCGAGACGGGAAAGACTCGTGGAACGCCCCCGGAAGGCGACCGGGAGGGAACTTCCGGACCGACCACCGGGCGTGAAACTGCCGCCCGTTTCTGCCGCTCGACTTCCTCCCGGGGGGCATCGGGAGAAATATCGTCGGAGGCATGAAGATACTCCTGAGCGGAACCGCTTCGGACTCCCACACCTGGAACCTCGTATATCTCTGGCTGTTCCTGGAGGAGCGGGGGCACGACGTCGTCACGCTGGGCCCCTGCGTGAGTCCCGGCCTGCTCACGGCCGCCTGCCGTCAGCACACTCCCGACGCGGTCGTGCTCAGCAGCGTCAACGGCCACGGTTACCGGGACGCCCTCGCCGCCGTACGCACGCTGCGCGCCGAACCGGACCTGGCCGCACTGCCGGTGGCCGTCGGCGGCAAGCTCGGCGTCGTCGGCCACGGCCGCGGGTCCGAGGCGGCCGGGCTGCGCGAAGCGGGCTGTGACGCCGTCCTCGGTGACGAGGCCGATGACCTGGAGGCGCTGTGCGCCTTCCTCGCGGGCCGCGCCCGGGCGGCGGCGGCATGAACGACGGCCCGCGTCCCTTCGGCGCGTTCGTCGCGGACTCCGCCGCCGCCGGCCGGCTCGTCGTCCAGCCCCGCATGGGATTCGGCGACCCCGAGGCCATGCGCGCCGGTCTGGCGCGGACCAGGGCCGCCACCGCCACGACCGTCGGCACGCTCACCATCGACAGTTACACCCGCGTCGGCGACCTCGCCGGAGCCCGTGCCGCGCTCGCCGAAGGCACCCGGCTCAACGGCTATCCCCTCGTCACCCACCCGCTCGCCGTCACCCGGGCCCTGCTCGGCGGTCTCCACGACGACGGGTTCCCCGTCCAGGTCCGACACGGTTCGGCCCGCCCGCAGAACATCGTCCGGGCCCTGGTCGCGGCGGGTCTCGACGCGACCGAGGGCGGTCCCGTCTCGTACTGCCTGCCCTACGGCCGCACCCCGCTGCGGGAGTCCGTCACGGCGTGGGCCGAGGGCTGCGAGCTCCTCGCCGCGAGCGCCCGCTCCGGCTCCGTCCCGCATCTGGAAAGCTTCGGCGGCTGCCTGCTGGGCCAGCTGTGCCCGCCCGGGCTGCTCGTCGCCATGAGCGTGCTGGAGTGCCTGTTCTTCGCCCAGCACGGCCTGCGCAGCGTCTCGTTGAGCTACGCGCAACAGACCGACCCGGGGCAGGACGAGGAGGCCGTACGGGCGCTGCGAAGGCTGGCCGGCGAATTCCTGCCGGCCGGTGTGGACCACCACGTCGTCCTCTACACGTACATGGGTGTCTACCCACGCACGGAGCGCGGGGCGACCCGTCTGCTCGAGGCGTCCGCCCGCCTCGCTCTGCGGTCCGGGGCACAGCGGCTCCTCGTCAAGACGACCGCAGAGTCCCGGCGCATCCCCACCGTCGACGAGAACGTCCGTGCCCTGGAGACCGCCGCCGCGGCCGCGGCGCTCGCCGGCCCACCGGACCCGGCCGCCCACGACACCCGGAGCGAGGTCTACGAAGAGGCCCGCACCCTCGTGGAGGCCGTCCTCGGCCTCCACGCCGACCTCGCCCGCGCGCTGCCGATCGCCTTCGAACGCGGCCTGCTCGACGTGCCGTTCTGCCTCCACCCCGACAACGCGGGCCGCTCCCGCGGCGTCATCGGCGCCGACGGCCGCCTCCGCTGGTCGGACACCGGCGCCATGCCGATCCGCCCCGACGCCCCGGACGACCTCACTCCGCTCACTGCCGACGGCCTGCTCACCGCCCTCCACCACATGGCCGTGCGTTACGACCGGGCGCCCCGCGACCCGGTGGCCGTCCGGGCGCCCGACAGCCTGGCACCCCGCCCGACCTGACCGCCCGGCCACTCCCCGACCCGGCCCGCGGCCCTTCCCCGCGGCCCCCGCGCCACGCCCCCTCACCACGGCCCTCCCGCACCAGCTCTCCCGCCACGTCCCACGAACAGGAGCCCTGCCATGGACCACGCCCCGCAGCCGACCGGCCCCGCCCTGCCGCCTCCGCTCGGCGAACACCTGCGCTCCCCGCAACTGCGCGCCGCCATGCTCGTGCAGCAGGAGGTTCTGCAGGCGACCCGCGATCATCTGCGGCAGTCGGGCTTCACCGAGCTGCTGCCCCCGCTCGTCGGCCCCGTCACCGACCCGGGCGGCCGGGGGGCGAAGGCCCTGGACGTCGACTACTACGGGCGCCCGTACAAGCTGATGACCAGCGCCATCCTCTACAAGCAGGCGTCCCTGCGGGGCTTCCCGAAGCTCTTCTACATCGCCCCCAACGTGCGTGTGGAGCCGGAGGAGACGGCCACCACCGGACGCCACCTGGTGGAGTTCCACCAGATCGACGTCGAGATCGCCGGCGCCCGTCGTGAGGACGCTCAGGAGATCGCCGCCGGGCTGCTCACCCACGTCGTCGAGCACGTGTGGACGGCCGTCCCCGACATCCTCACCGGACTCGGGCGCCAGGAAGCCGACTTCGCCGACATCCGCAGCGGCAAGTACGACGTGTGCACCCATCAGGAAGCCGTCTCCCGCCTGCTCGGGGCCGGTCACCCGCAGAGCCCGGACAGCGAGATCGACTGGACCGGCGAACGGCTTCTCTCCCTGGAGAGCGAGCGTCCCTTCTTCATCAACGACTACCCCAAGGGCTCCCGTGGCTTCTACGACCGTGAGGACCCCGACCGTCCCGGAGTTCTGCGCAACTTCGACCTCATAGCCCCGCACGGCTACGGCGAGCTGGTCTCGGGGAGCGAGCGCGAATCGGACTACGCGACCATCGTCACCCGCATGCGTGAGAGCGGGGAGAACCCCGCCAAGTACGCCTGGTACCTGAAGGAAGCGCGTGAGGGCATCCCGGCGAGCGCCGGATTCGGCATGGGTCTGCAGCGCCTGGTCCGCTTCCTCACCGGCCTCGATTCGCTGTGGCAGGTCAGCGCCTACCCGAAGCTCCCCGGGGTGGTGGCCCCGTGAGCGCCCTCACCGCACCCGGCTTCCCGGAAGGGCGGATCCGCGCCCGCGCCCGGCGCGGCACCGCGGAGGTCTTCCCGGACCCCGACTCGTACGGCGCCGAGCTCTTCGGTCCGGCCGCCGGGGCCGCGGCCGGCGACGCACTCGACGGGGCCCGCGTCGCCCCGCCCGTCTTCATGCCCGAACGGCTCGAAAAGCTCATCGACCTCGCCCGCGAGCCGGAGTACGGCGACGTCGACCTGACCACTCGGACCGGCGGCTTCGACGCCTCGCTGCCGCTGTACCTGTCCGCGTTCGGATCCACCCGTGCGGGCAGCGGCGACCTCGCTCTCCACGCCTCGCGCCAGGCAGGCCGGCTCGGCATTCCGATGGTCGTCGGGGAGAACATGGTGCCCGTCCACGGCTACCGGCGCGGCGGGGAGGTCACGCGCTCCGCACTGCTCGACCGTATCGAGGCCTACCTGGACGCCGCGCCCGACGGTGTCGGCGGGGTCGTCGTACAGCAGTCCACCGAGGACGCCGACTCCGAGGTCTGGAACCTCCTCTACAGTGACCCCGCCACCCGTCCGCTGCTCGAATCCGGGCGCCTCGCCTTCGAGTTGAAGACAGGCCAGGGCGCCAAGCCCGGTCTCGGCGGCATGACCGTCGTCTCGGGGGCGGAGGCGGAGCAACTGGCGGGCCGGTTCACCGTCACCGGGCCGTTCGGCGAGGACGACGACCGCCGTCTGAGGTGCGCCACGCCCGGGACCTTCACCGACGAGATCCTGCGCCAGCAACTGCGCTTCATGCGGAACAACTTCCCCAGGGCCCGCACCTGGGTGAAGTTCCACCCGGGACGGGACGTCGCGGACGCCGCCCGTGTCGCCTGGGCCGCCGGAGCCGATGCCGTCACGGTCGACGGCGCCGAGGGCGGCACCGGCTGGGCTCCCCGGGTCTTCCTCGAACAGGTCGGGCTGCCGCTCTCCGAGTGCCTGCGCCGGATCGGCCGCCCCGACGGCTGCCTGCTCGCGAGCGGCGGCATGTGGGAGGGCGGACGCGCCCTGCGCGCCCTCGCCCTCGGCGCCCGGGCCGTCGGGCTGGGCCGCGCCGCCCTGATCGCCGTCGACGAGGACCCCCGACACGGCCTGGAACGCCTCGTCGAGAGCATCGCCCTCGAACTGCGCCTGCTGACCAGCGCCCTCGGCAAGTACGACGTCGCGGCGCTGGACCGCGACGACCTGTGGTGGCCCGACGGTTCCTTCGACGGACGGCTGCCCCTCGCCAGAGGGCAGGCGGTCGCCGGAGCGGCGACGTGACCGCCCGGGCGTACCTCCCGCACGGCCGCACCGTCCGGGCCCGGTTCCTGGTACGGGAGTCGCCCGGTGTCACCGTGGCGGCCCCCGGCGACGGCGCGGGGCGCAGGGAGGGTGACGGCCGGGACACGCTGTTCGACGCGGCCCGCCGCGCCGCCGAGCGCGCCCTCGCCGGAGAAGGACGGGGCTACCTCGGCGGCCATCTGGAGCTGCGCACCCCGGGTGGCTTCCGCGGTGTGCGCGGCCGCCGTTCCCTGCACCACGCCGTGAGCCGCGCGGCGTCCCTGGCCGTCACGGCCTCCCTCCGCGGCGACGACGCCGGCGACGACACCGGCGTCACCGTGCGCGCCCCCCGATTCCCTGCCTGAACCGTCCACCCCTCCCGCGCCCCTCCGCCCCGCCCGAACCGTCCAGCCCGTCCACCCCGGCCGCAGTGCTGTGCGCCCTCTCAGAAAGCCGACCCCATGACAACCAATTCCTCCGCCCCGTCGTCCGACGCGGCCCCCGCACCGGACTGGCGGCGCATCGGCAGCTTCGTCACCGGCCAGGCCGCCGTCCAGTGCGGGAGCTTCGCCCTGATCATCGCCATGAGCTGGACCGCGGTCCAGATAGGTGGGCGGGGCGCCGTCACCGTCGTGATCCTCGCTTCCACGCTGCCGCGCGCCCTGATGCTGCTGTTCGGCGGCGCTCTCGCCGACAGCCTCGGCCCGCGCGCCGTACTGCTGCGGGCCACCGCCACCCGACTCGTCGTTCTCGCCGTCGGCGCCCTGGTCGCCGCGAGCGCCGACAGCCTCTGGCCGCTGATCGCCGTCGCCGTGGTGGAGGGCTCCCTGCTCGGCCTGACCGGCCCCGCCTCCGGCGTCCTGCTGACCGGTCTGGCTCCCCAGGAGCACCTGGGCCGCGCCAACTCCCTGTTCTCCATGGTGATGCGGCTGGCTCCGATCGCCGGTTCACCGCTCGGGGCCTGGCTGGTGGTGGCGGGCAGCCTGTCCCACGTCATGCTCGTCTCGGCCGGCGGATGCGCCGTGTGGCTGTTCTGCGCCTTCCACGTCACCCGCGGCATGGCCCGCCCCGAGCGTCGCTCCGACGCGAGCCCCTCACTGCTGCGCCGTTCCGGCGACGGTCTTCTGCTGCTGGGCTCTCACCCCAGGCTGCGCTGGATGTTCATCGCCTGCTTCTGCATGGACTTCTCCTTCCTGTGGCCGGCCGAAGTCGCCCTGCCGCTGCGGGTCTCCGGCGAGGGATGGGGCATCGGCACCGTCGCGGCGGCCCTGACCGCCTTCAGCGCGGGCGCCCTGGCATCGGCCGCGGTGGGCGCCGCGCTTGCCCACCGCATCCCGGTCCCGGTCAAGCTCATGGTCACCGGCACCGGGCTCGCCGTGGGCCTGGGCTCCATGGCGCTGGTCTCCTCACCGGCCCTGCTGGCCGTCACGGCGTGCGCCGCCGGTCTCTTCTCCGGACTGAACGGCCCGGCTCTGGTCACGGCCTACCAACAGGCGGTCCCCGAAGGCCGGCTGGGAGCCGCGATGTCCACCTTCTCCCTCTCCAGCATCGGGGCCGCGCCCCTCTCGCTCGCCTTCTTCAGCGCGCTGTCCACGCCGCTGGGCGTGACCGGGACCTGGTTGCTCTGTGCAGCCGTCGCCCTGTTCTCGCCGGTGGCCGCCACCCTCGCCCTGCGCTCCCCCGTGACACGGAAGGCCCCCGGCACGGCGGAGGTCTCCGTCGCCGCCGAGCCCACGGCCACAGCCGTGTGAGACGGACACCCGCCTCAGCGCAGGCGCAGCGTCACTTCGGCGACGTTCTGGTCGTCGAAGGTGACGCTGAACGTCTTCCGGGTGCCGGATCCGCAGGCCTGGAACTCCCGGGTCCCGCCCGCGGCCGGGCCGATACGGACGACAGCGCATTTGCCGTCCGTACAGGTGTCATCGACCCACCCGTAGACCTTCACGTCGCCCCTGTCGCAGGCGAGAGTCCACTGCGCCTCGGCGCCGTCGATCCTGGGGTGGCGGCCGGAGGGGCAGCGGTCGGCGTTTGCCGTCGCGCCGGTGGCGACGACGAGGCCGGCGGCGAGGACGCAGCTGAAGGCGGCGCAGGCCAGGGTTTTGGAAAGCGAGGGTTTTGGAAAGCGGGTGTTGCGGTCTTTTTTGATAGGTGGACGACGTCACGAGGTACGTCGTCGAGTGAGGTCAGCCGATGGTGACGCTTCGCTGTGCTGTCAGGTGGCGGGACGAGCTTGCCGTGGCAAAGGTGTACAGGCCCGGGCCGAGGGTCCAGCCGCTCGACTGCCAGCTGGACAGGTCTTCCTGCGGGATGGTGAAGGTCAGCCGCCGGGAACCCGCCGCGTCGAGCGTGAGCTTGCGGAAGGCGACCAGGCGGCGGGGTTCCGCTGCTGCCGCCCCCGGCAGGGTGGCGTAGATCTGGACGACTTCCGTGCCCTTGCGCGGCCCTGTGTTGGTGACCGACACGGAGAGGCTGACGTGTCTGTTCGCGCGGTCGTAGGCGACTTCCAGGGAACCGTGGGCGAAGGATGTGTAGGAGAGGCCGTGGCCGAAGGCGAAGCGTGGTTGCTGGCCTGCGGCGTCGTAGTAGCGGTACCCGACGGAGATGCCCTCGTCGTAGGTGACCGTGCCGTTCGTGCCCGGGTAGGTTGCGCCGGTGGTGCCGGGTCCCTGGGAGGCGTCGGTGGGGAAGGTGACGGGAAGGCGGCCGGAGGGATCGCTGTCGCCGAAGAGGACGGCGGTGAGGGCGGTGCCCATGCCCCGGCCCCCGTACCAGAGCTGTATGACGGCTTCCACCTCGTTCAGCCAGGGGGTGGCCACGGGGCCGTCGGTATTGAGGACGACGATCGTGCGCGGGTTCGCGGCTGCCACGGCGCTGATGAGCTGGTTCTGGTCGCCCGGCAGGTCGAGTTGTGCGTGGTCCATGGCCTCGCCGGCGACCCGGTTGACGAAGACGACGGCGGCGTCGGCCGCTCGTGCCGCCGTGGCGGCTGCGGGGATGAGGGAGTCGGGCTGCCAGCCCAGGGTCAAGCCGCAGGTGCCGGTTTCGGCGGGGGCGTTGGTATAGGTCAGTTCGACGCTCACCGGGCGGCCCGCGGTGAGGCGGGTGGTCCCTTGGAGCGGGTAGTCGAACGGTCCGAGGAAGAAACGTCGCATCTGGCGGGTGCCGGAGACCACCGTGGCCCCGTTGATCTTCAGGGTGGCCGTACCGGCGGGGAGCAGGGAGAAGCGGTGGAGGCCGGTGGTGGTCGGCAGGAGGGTGCCTGTCCACTTCACCGACCAGACGGCGGGCAGATTCGGAGCGGGGGTGGTGGTGAAGTCGACCCCCGCGTCGGTCCTGGTCAGTAGCGGAGTCCCGCTGAGGTCGGCGCCCGCGAAGTAGGCCGCGGTCAGGCCGGCCGCGCCCGCGTTGTCGCGCAACACCGTCGTGGGGACCGTGGTCAGGGGAAGGTCGCCCTTGGTGCCCTGCGCATGAGTGACCGTGACGGTGCTTCCGGCGCGGTCACGGATGGACTGGAGGGGGGTGGTCCAGGTTCCGGGATCGACGTAGCTGGATCCGCCGACTCCGGTCAGGGCGTCGGTGCCGGCGGGGCCGATGACGGCCAGCGACCTCACCGAGGCGGTCAGCGGAAGGGCGGAGGAACGGTTGGCGAGCAGGACCGTGGAGGAGATCACGGCCTCATGGGCAAGGTCCCGGTGGGCCTGTGTGCTGACGTCTGCGGCAGGGACAGGAACGGGGCTGTCGAAGAGGCCGTTCGCGAACATGGTGACGAGGATGCGGCGAGCGGCGTCGTCGAGCCGCGCGGCCGGGATCGCCCCTCCCGTAAGGCCGCCCTCGGGAACCGTCACCGCGCCGGTGCCGAGTCCGGCGAGGTCCATGCCCGCCCGGGCGGCGGCGACCTGGTCGTCGCCGGCCCAGAAGTCCGGCACCGTGTACCCCTGGAAGCCGAGACCCGTCTTGAGATCGTTGAACAGCGCAGGGTTCTGCGTCGCGAAGACGCCGTTGACCTTGGGGTAGGCCATCATCACCGACGTGGTCGGCGCGGCGGCGACCACGTGGCGGAAGGGCGCCTCGTAGATCTCGTGCAGGGCACGATCGGACACCCTGGTGTCGGTGAAGAACCGGTTGGTCTCCTGCGTGTAGGCGGCGAAGTGCTTCACGGTGGCGACCACCTGCCGGCTCTGCAAGCCGACCGTGGCAGCCGCGCCCAGCCGGCCGGCGAGCAGAGGGTCTTCTCCCATGCCCTCGGACTGGCGTCCGGAGTGCCAGGTGCGCGTCACATCGACGGTCGGTCCCAGTACGTTGTTGTAGCCCTTGCCCCTGCCCTCGGCACCGATCGCTTCTCCGACGCGCCCGACGAGGTCCTCGTCGAAGGTCGCCGCCTGAGCGACCGGAACGGGAAAGGCCGTCACCCCCTTTTCCCCCCGGAGGCCGGCGGACCCGTCGACCATGGTCAAGGCGGGGATGCCCAGGTGGGCGACGGCCGCGAAGTCGCAGCGCACGAGCGCCTCCTTCTCGGTCGCCGTCATCCTGGCCAGCAGGGCGTCGGCCCGGTCCTGCGTGGCGGAGTCCGTCACGCCTACGGCCTGGCCGCCCATGACCGGGACCATGGCAGCGGCCAACGCGGTGAAGGTGGCGGCAGAGAGGAATCGTCTTCTGTTCACAGCGGCTCTCCGGATACCTATGGACGGCTGCTCCGCATTCCGTCACGGGGAAAATGGGGGCCACTCAGGATGTCAGGATCCCGAGTGGCCTCCGGCTGGCGGGAACAGCATGGAATTCATGCGTCGCACGCATGCTCATGCCTCTTCTTTTCCGCTTCTTTCGAGACATCCCTGCCGCGTCCCACGGCAGTGGATTTCGCACGCCTCGGCGCCGACTCGTGAAGCGTTTTGCCCAACAGACCGAAAGCTATTGCCTGTTCACCTTCGGGTCAACCCTCGGAGGAGACCTCTTAAAATAAGTCGCTGACCAGCGGATACGATTTCTCTCCGGATTGAAACAGATTGAAACGGATTGAAAATTCCCATGGACGCTCGCCTGGAACCCCCCTCCATTGTCCTGCCGGATAGCAGGCATCCACCACATTGATACAGGACTCATGAACAGATACCGAAAACGCCTGGGCCGCCCGGCGCAGGAAGGGGTCGCGCCGGGCGGTCCAGGGTGGGGAGATACGTTTCGTTCAGGCGGTCGCTCCGGCGATTACGGCGGCTTCCAGGACGTGCTCACCCGGACCGAGGGAAACGGACGGGCCACCGGGCAACTCGGCGACGGCGCGGGTTCCTTCGGGAACGGTGCAGCGGGCGGTCAGGCCGGTGCCGGTCAGTTCCCAGGAGAGGGCCGCGGTTCCGTACGGGGTCTCGTGGCGGGTGCGGGCCCAGGTGATGCCTCCTCCTGGCCGCGGCCGGAAGGCGATTTCCCGGTAGCCGGGGCCCGTGGCGGTGATCCCGCCGACGACCCGGTGCAGCCAGTCCGCGACGGCGCCGAGAGCGTAGTGGTTGAAGGAGGTCATGCCGCCCGGGTTGAGGCTGCCGTCGGTTCGCAGGCTGTCCCAGCGTTCCCAGATCGTGGTCGCGCCCTGGGTCACGGTGTACAGCCATGAGGGGCACTCGGTCTGGAGCAGCAGCCGGTAGGCGACGTCCAGGTGGCCGGTGTCGGTGAGCGCGTCGCAGATCAGTGGGGTACCGACGAAGCCGGTGGCTATACGGGCGTCGTCCGCGAGAACGAGTTCGGCGAGCCGGTCCCCCGCGTCCCGGCGCTGTTCGGGGGTGAGCAGGTCGAAGACGATTGCCAGGGCGTAGGCGGTGGGGCTGTCGCTCGTCATGCGGCCGGCCGGCCGGACGTACCGGTGGCGGAAGGCTGCCGTCACCTCGGCGGCCAGGGTGGTGTACCGGTTTGAATCCGCGGTCTTCCCCAGCTCGGCCGCGGCACGTGCGAGATGACGGGTGGAGTGGGCGTAGTAGGCCGTCGCGACGAGGTAGCGGTCGGTGACGCCGGCGGCCGGGTCGTCCGGCGGTGCGGCGGGGTCGAGCCAGTCGCCCAGCTGGAAGCCGGTGTCCCACAGGCGCGTCGGGCCGGCGAGGCGCTCCACCAGGTCGACCCATTTCTTGGCCATGGGGTAGTGGCGCCGGAGGAGACCGAGGTCGCCGAAGCGCTGGTGGAGGGTCCAGGGGGTGAGTACGGCGGCGTCTCCCCAGGCCGCCCCGGGGTGGATCGGCGTCCACGTGGGAGCGCCGGGTATGACGGGCACGTACCAGGGGACGGTGCCGTCGGGGAGCTGTTCCAGGCCGACGTCGGTGAGCCACGAGTCGAGCATGCCGGCGCAGTCGTAGAGGAAGCTCGCGGTGGGTGCGAAGACCTGTATGTCGCCGGTCCAGCCGAGGCGTTCGTCGCGCTGAGGGCAGTCGGTGGGTATGTCGACGAAGTTGCCGCGCATGCTCCAGAGGACGTTCTCGTGCAGTCGGTTGACCAGGGGGTCGCTGCACTCGAACCAGCCGGTGCGGTGCATGTCCGTGTGGTGGACGCGCGCTGTGACCATGTCGGCGTTCAGTCCGCCCGGCCAGCCGGTCACTTCGGCATGGCGGAAGCCGTGGAGGGTGAAGCGCGGCTCCCAGGTGAGCGGTCCGTCGCCGGAGAGGATCAGGGTGTCGGTGGCGTACGCCTCGCGCAGCGGCCGGGTTGCCAGTGCGCCGTTCTCCAGCACTTCGGCGTGGCGCAGGACGATGGTGGTGCCGGCCGGCCCGTCGACGGTGACGCGGAGGCGGCCCACGAGGTTCTGACCGAAGTCGAGGAGGTGCCCGCCCTCGGTGGGGGTGATGGCGACCGGGGCGATCTCCTGGGTGCAGCGGACCGGTGGCCCCATCGGGGCGACCAGCGTCGCGGGGTCACGGTGCCCCGTCCGGACGGGGCTCCACGTGTCGCAGGCAGTACGTGAGGGCGAAGGTGTGCACCACTGCGGATCGTGGAGCCGGGCGTCGAAGATCTCGCCCTCGTAGAGGCCGCTGGTCAGGATCGGGCCGGGAGCGGCGTGCCAGGTTCCGTCCGTGGCGATGACGGTGACGGAGCCGTCGTCGTGCACCACTTCGAGTTGGGCGACGAGCGCCTGGTCGGTGCCGTAGATGTTGCGGGTGCCGCCGTCGAAGCCGTACTTGCCGCGGTACCAGCCGTCGCCGAGCCAGGCCCCGATGGTGTTGGCGCCCTCGGTGAGGAGGTCGGTGACGTCGTGGGTGCGGTAGCGCAGCCGGCGCGGGTAGACGGTCCATCCCGGGGCCAGTGTCTCGTCCCCGACGCGGCGACCGTTGATCTCCGCCTCGTACAGGCCGTGGGCGGTGGCGTACAGGCGGGCGTGGGCCACGGGGCGGTCGAGCCGGAAGTCCTTGCGGACCCGCGCCGGGCGGCGCTCGGCCTCCGGCTCCTCGTCCCATCCCGCGCCCACGGGCACCGCCTGCCAGTCGGTGGGCGCCAGCAGGCCGGCTTCGACGGTTCGCGGATCGCTCCATCCCGATGGCTCCGGGGCGTCCGGGGTCCAGACGCGGACCCGGACGAGCGCGCGTTCCCGGGAAGCCAGCGGCTCACCCGGCCAGGGCGCGAGCACGTGGGTGTCGACGTCGACACGCCCCGTGCGACGGACGGTGCCGGAGCGGTCGACCTCCAGTTCGTATGCCTGCTGTCGGCCGGATCCCGGTGGCAGCGTCCAGGTGAGCCGGGGGGCGGCGACTCCGATGCCGAGTCCGTCCGGCAGATGCTCGAAGGACACCGGGGAAGGCTGAGGGGGGAGCAAAGGAGGGACCTTTCTTGCACGTGCGGGAGCGGGCGTGGTGGTGGGCGGGGGTCAGCCCTTGACCGCTCCCGAGGTGAGGCCCTTCATGACCTTCTGGTTGAGGAAGAGGTAGATCAGGAGGGTGCCGAAGACGTTGATGCAGATGGCGGCGAAGAGGGGGCCGTACTGGGTGGCGCCGAAGTCGCCGGTGAAGTTGAGCAGCCCGACCTGGATGGTGCGCAGGTCCTGGTCGTTGGTGAAGGTGAGGGCGATGAGCAGGTCGTTCCAGATGAAGAAGAACTGCACCAGACCGACGGTGAGCAGGGCGTTGCGGACCAGGGGGACGCTGATGGTCCAGAAGGCGCGCAGGATGCCGGCACCGTCGACGGTGGCCGCCTCGAACAGCTCGCGCGGGACCGTGCGGTAGTAGGTGGCCATCATGAAGACGGTCAGCGGAAGGCCGGTGCCGGTGTAGGTGAGGATCAGCGGCCACAGCGTGCCGGACAGGCCGGTCTGGAAGTACACGGTGAACAGGGGCAGCAGGATCATCTGCGGCGGGATCATCATGCCCGCGAGGAAGACGAGCAGGGTGAGGCTGCGGCCCTTCCAGACCATGATCTGGAGGGCGAAGCCGGCGGCGGTGCCCAGCAGCAGCATCAGGGCGAGGGCGGGGACGACGGCGAGCAGGCTGTTCTGGACGTACAGGCCGATGTGGCCGGTGTTCCACGCCTCGCCGTAGTTGCCCCACTCCCAGGAAGTGGGCAGGCTCCAGGTGGAGTTGTTCAGGTAGTCGTCGTTGGACTTCAGCGAGGTGAGGAACATCCATATCAGCGGGTAGACCTCGACGACCAGCAGAAGTGCGACGACGGTCTTGACCCACAGGCGGCTCCCCCGGCGGCCGGCCCGGGGCCGTCGAGCCAGGTCCGGGGCGCGGGCCGAAGTTCTCGCGGGGGTCGTCTTCGGGGGTGTGTCGATGGTGGCCATGGGTCTCAGCCCTCCGTGAGGTCGCGCCGCGAGACGCGGTAGACGACCAGGCTCACCAGCAGGCTCACGACGGTCAGCAGCAGGGCGATGGTGCTGCCGTAGCCGTAGTCGCCGTAGGTGAACGACGTCTGGAACATGTACAGGGTCAGCGGGGTGGTGCCGTTGCCCGGACCGCCGTTGGTCAGGGCAACGATCGAGTCGAAGGCTTTGAGCGTTCCGTTGATGCTGAAGATCAGCGAGGACATCAG
This sequence comes from Streptomyces sp. NPDC008125, assembly GCF_042957125.1. NCBI lineage: Bacteria > Bacillati > Actinomycetota > Actinomycetes > Kitasatosporales > Streptomycetaceae > Streptomyces > Streptomyces sp. NPDC008125. Next base: position 21,107 of record NZ_JBIBHR010000031.1, on the reverse strand, counting down.
GACCGGCAGGGACAGCGGCAGCACGATGTGGCGTACGAGCCTGAGTCCGGTCGCCCCGTCGAGACGGGCCGATTCGAGGACCTCGTCCGGGATGTCGACCAGGCCGGCGAAGAGCAGCACGGCGTAGAAGCCCATGGACCGCCAGATGTCCATGGTGACCAGAACCCAGAAGGCGCTGCCCGCGCTGCCGAAGAAGTCGATCGAGTCGATGCCGACCGCGTTGAGCAGCGAGTTGACCGGGCCGGTCTGCGGGGCGACCTGGAAGAACTTCTGGAACAGCAGGCCGACGGCGACGGTGGGCAGGACGACGGGGAAGAAGACCAGGGTGCGGATGAGCGCCGAGGCCCGTCTGAGGAAGAACACGTAGAGCAGGGCCAGGAGGTAGCCGGCGACGACCTGACCGGCCGTGACGATCACCGCGTATTTCAGGGTGAACCAGAGCGCGTCCCGGACCGCCGGATCGTCGACGAGACGCGAGAAGTTGGCGACACCGTTGCCGGTGAAGCCGTCGATGGTGTTGCCCTTGGTGAAGGAGTAGCCGAGCGACCACACCATGGGGACCAGCATGATCAGCGAGTAGACGAGGAGGGCGGGACCGAGCAGGAGCGCGATCGCCCTGCGGTCACCGAGTACGCGGTGCATGGATGGTGTCCGTCTCGTTTCCGTTGGCGGGATCCGCGGCGGTGCGCGGCGGCTGGACCGTCGGGGCCGGGGCGGCTCGCACCCGATCGTGCGAGAAGGCGGGCGGGCCGCCCCGGGGAGGTCACTGGGCGGCGAGTGCGTCCTGGACGGTCCGCATGAACTGCTGGGGGCTCATGCTCCCCGAGACCAGGCTCGCGGCGTTGGTCTGGCTGATGGTGGTGGCCTTGGTGCTGAACAGGGCCTCGAACCACAGCACGTTCTGCCGGGAGGAGCTGACGGTGTCGCGGACCTGGGCGGTGACCGCGTTGGCGTCCTTCACCTCGGTGTTCACCTTGAAGCCGGTGATGGTCCCGTGGTCCTTCAGCGCCGTGGCGCCGTAGTTCCGGGTGATGCAGGAGACCCAGGCGCCGGTCTTCTCGTCGAAGGACTTCGCGGCCAGGGTGATGCCGAGGCCGACGTTGGACGGGTACTGGTCGACCGAGCCCTTGCCTCCGGCGACGGCCGGGAAGGGCATGAAGCCGACGTTCGCGGCGCCGACCTTGTTCTGTGCGGCGTCGGAGATGTTCGCCAGCGCCCAGCTGCCCATGTAGAACATGGCCGCCTTGCCGCTGAGGAACTGGTTCATCGCGGTGTCGTAGTCGATGGAGCCGACACCCTTGCCGAAGTACCCCTTCTTGCCGAGCGCGGCGACTTCGTCGGCTGCCTTCACGTATTCCGGGTCGGTCAGCTTCGCCTGCCCGTCCGCGACCTTCCGCAGCGCGTCGGGGCCGAGGCTGCGGAAGAGGTAGTCGCTGATCAGCCGGGTCAGCGGCCAGCCCTGCTGGCCGGAGGCGGAGAAGGGCTGGACGTCCTTGGACTCCAGCTTCGCGGCCGCGGACACCAGTTCGTCCCACGTGGCGGGCACGGCCAGACCGTTGTCGGCGAAGATCTTCTTGTTGTAGAAGATCCCCTCGATGTTGTACTCGTACGGCAGCACTTCCAGCTTCCCGCCGTACAGGGCCTTGATCGTCGAGACGGCGGCGGGCTCCAGCTGGTCCAGGACGCCGAGCCCCTTGAGTTTCGGCTCCAGGTCGGCGACCTTGCCGGACTTCGCGAGCTGCTGGGTGAGGGCGGGGGCGTTGCCGGCGGCGAACTGCACGGGCAGTGCGTTCTGGCCGGCCAGAAGCTGGAGCTTCTGGTCGAGGCTCGCCTGCGGGACGGTTTCCACCTTGAGCGGCAGTGCGTCGTTCGCCGGCTTGCACGCGCCCTTCGACAGCGTGGTGAGAGCAGTCTTCACGGTGGTGTTCTCGGTGACGCCGAGGTAGTCGAAGGTGCCGGGTGCGGCGGAGGAGCCGCCGCCGCTGCCGCCGCAGGCGGTGGCGAGCAGTGCCAGCGAGGCGGTACCGGCGGTGAACAGACTCAGTCGCGTACGACGGCCACGGGGCATGCGCAGAGACACGGGAACTCCCAGGTCATGGAGGAGGACGGAGCAGGACGCAGTGGTGCAAGAGCGCCAGGGCGGGGCAGGGCCCGGCAGCACGGGGAGAACTTTGTAAAACGTTCTCTACGTCGAGTGGGCAAAACCTTGCACTCCACATCAGGACCCGTCAAGACACATCCCGGTAACAGCACGGCGATACAGAAGGACTTGACAGCTACCCGGGGCTACCGTGTAGACCGTTGCACGACACGCATCAGAGAGCAGAGGTAGATCGATGGAGCGGGCCGGCGAAGCCAGGCAGAACAGACGCGTGACGATCACCGATGTGGCCCGGCACGCCGGCGTCTCCACGGCAGCCGTCTCCAAAGTGCTGCGCAACGCCTACGGCGTGAGCGGGAGCATGCGTGAGAAGGTCACGGCGGCCATCACCGAGCTCGACTACCGGCCGCACGCGGCGGCCCGCGGCATGCGCGGACGGACCTACACGATCGGCGTGCTGCTCGACAACGTGCGCAATGCCTTCTTCGCGGACATCCTCGACGGCATCCGGGACGAACTGCGCCAGACCGAATACACCGTGCTGATCGGCGCGGCCGGATTCGACCCGGAGGACCAGGCGAAGACCATCCGCTCCATGGTCGACCGCCAGATGGACGGGCTGGTCCTCATCGCCCCCGGCACCGCACGGGCCGAAGTCCTGGCCACGGCTGCGACGACTCCGACCGCGGTCATCGGCCACCACGACACGGACGACACCTACGACTCCGTCGTGGACGCCGACGACACCGGCGCCGGCCTGGTCGTCGACCATCTCGCCGCCCTCGGCCACCGCGACATCGCCCTGGTCTCCGCCCCGGGCACGAAGGCCAATCAGTGGAAGCGCACACCCGAAGTCGTGCTGCGGGACGGCTATCTGCAGGCCATGGAACGGCACGGCCTGACCGGACACGCCCGCGTCCACCACACCGCCTACTCCGACGAGGGCGGATTCAAGGCGGGAATGACCCTGCTGACCGCGGCCCACCGGCCTACCGCCGTCATGGCGGGTGCCGACGTCGCCGCCCTGGGCATCTTCCGCGCAGCCCACGAGCTGGGGCTGCGCATCCCCGAAGACCTCTCGCTCGTCGGTTACAACGACACCGCACTCGCCGCGCTCGCCCCCGTCCAGCTCACCAGCGTCGACCAGGCCGGTTACACCATGGGCTCCACCGCCGCCCGCATGCTCGTCGAACGGGTGGAGGGCCGGAGGGACCGGGCCATGCGGACCACCATGACCCCCCGGCTCGTGGTACGCACCACCACCGCTCCGCCACGGAGCCGGTAGACCGTGCACCGGCCGGCCGCCGCCACACCCGCCACGCCCCCGGCGCTCCGTCCACCGGGCCCCGGTGGAGCAAGCGCGGGGCGGGACAGCAGAGCACGCCCGCGGGTCGGCATCAAGGACGTGGCCAGGGAGGCCGGTGTCTCGCTCGGCACCGTCTCGAACGTCCTCAACCGGCCCGAGATGGTGGCTGACGCCACCCGTACACGCGTCCTGGAGGTGATCGACACGCTGGGCTACGTCCGTGCCGAGGGCGCGCGGCAACTGCGGGGATGGGCTTCGCGAGTGATCGCCCTGATGGTCCTCGACATCGTCAACCCGTTCTTCACCGCCCTCGCCGCCGGCGTGGAGCAGGCCGCCCGCGAAGCGGACCTGGGCGTCATGGTCTGCACCGGCGCCCATGATCCGGCGGAAGCGGCCCGCTACCTGTCGCTGATCACCTCCCACCAGGTCCGCGGTGCGGTGATCACCGCGGGCGAGGGCACCGACCGCACGATCGCGGCCTTCCGTCGCAACGCGGTCCCCTTCGTCGTCGCCGACCGCAGCGCACCCTGGACCGAGGCCTGTTCGGTCGGCATCGACGACGTCGCCGGGGGCTACGCAGCGGCCCGCCATCTGATCGCCCAGGGGCACCGGTCCCTCGTCTACGTCGGCGGTCCCGAGACCCTTCCGCAGGTACGGGACCGCCGCCGAGGCGCGCTGCGTGCCCTCGGCCTGGCCGGCCTGCCGGCCACCGCCCTGCTCGAAATCCCCTGCCGCACGCTCACGGTGGACGCCGGAAAGGACGCCGGACACCGCGTCCTCGGCCTTCCGCGGCGGCCGACGGCTGTCTTCTGCGCCAACGACCTGCTGGCTCTCGGCGTTCTGCAAGCGCTGTACGAGGCCGGGCTGAAGGTCCCCGAGGACATCGCCGTGGTGGGCTACGACGACATCGAGTTCGCCGCCTCCGCCGTCGTACCGCTCACTTCGGTACGCCGGCCGGCCGTCGCCATGGGCCGGCGGGCCGGCCGGCTCCTCATCGAGGACACGGCCGACGGTCTCGCTCATGAACACGCGCACATCGTCCTTCAGCCGGAACTCGTCGTGCGCCGGTCGACCATGGCGGTACCGGTTCGCTGATCCCTCCGGGTCGCGACCAACAACGCATCCGGACCACAACCGGCTGCGGGGGCGCAGGTGCGCGGTTGCGCACGACCTGGACCGATGATGCCTCGGGGACGCCCCGCTGCCCACCGGTGGCACGATCCATGTATCGGATGCCTTCCATCCAGCCGACGGATGGCCACGGTCTCTGTGCGCCGGACCTGATCCGTACCCGGCTCACGCCCCCGACTCCTCGGCCATCCGGCTGCCGACCCGGGCGGCCGTCTCCCGCAGCCAGATGTGGGCCGCGTCGTGGGTGTGCACGGGGTGCCACCACATCGCTTCCCTGAGGGGGACGGCCTCGTAGGGCGGTTCGACCACGCGTACGGCGGCCAGCGGTGCGAGGAGCCGGGCGAGGCGCGCCTGGATCAGGGCGATGCGCCGGGTCCCGCCGACCAGCAGCGGGATGGTCTGGAAGCTGTCGACGGACACCTCGACGCGGGGTTCGATACCCAGCATGCCCAACTGGCGGACGGCCGGGGCGTCGTAGGTGCGCTGGTAGGTGACCCAGGGCAGCCGGGCCAGGTCCTCCCGGGTCAGCCGGTCGTCGACGCTCGGGTGGTCCTCGGCGACGAGGAACACCCAGCGGTCCTGGTAGAGGTCGGTGGCCGGGAAGTCGCTGATCACACCGTGGGGCATGAGCAGCCCGTCAGTGGTGCTCAGCAGGGTCTCGGTGGCGTCCACCACGGTGGTCGGCGTCTGCGCGAAGCGCAGCCGGATGCCGGGGGCCTCCTGGTGCACGACCCGGGCGAGCTCGGCGCCGAAGACGGCCACCGCGTAGTCGGACGCCACCAGCTTGAACTCGCGGGTCTCCTTGGCCGGATCGAAGTGCGCCTGACTCGCGAAGAGGCGTTCCAGCAGGTCGTAGGCGGTGGATGCCCGGTCGAGGAGGACCTGGCCGAGGGCGGTGAGTTCGTAGTGGCCGCCGACGCGGGCGAGCAGGTCGTCGTCGAAGTGCCGGCGCAGGCGTGAGAGCGCGGCGCTCATGGCGGGCTGGCTGAGGCCGACGCGCTCCCCGGCCCTAGTGACGTTGCGCTCCTCCAGCAGGGCACGCAGGGCGACGACGAGATTGAGGTCGAGGCGACTCAGATTCATGGCGGTTTTCCTCGCTGTCCGGCGACGACCTGCGGCAATTTGTCAGGCGGATGCCGACCATCCACAGAATCGATTTCCGTGATCACTGGTGGCGGGTCCAGATTAGTGCCACCGCAATCAGGAGGACATGTTCGTGAAACCTGAAGTCTCGTCCGCCCTCTTCGCCGGGCCTTTCGCCCTGGCCACTCTCTCCGCCCCCGAGGGGGCACCCTTCCCCGCTCTCGTCACACCCGACGCGCAAGTGACCGACCTGCGGTCCGCCCTGGGCAACGCCGAGTTGACCGTGCGGGCCGTCCTGGAGGACTGGGACGCGGTGGAGCCGCGGCTCACCGCGCTGGCCGCCGGCGACGGTCCGCGCCGCCGGGCGCTGGCGGAATTCCGGGTACACGCACCGGTCGAGCCGCGCCAGGTCTTCCAGTCCGGGGCCAACTACCGCCGGCACGTCATCGATCTGCACGTCGCCCACCGGGCGCCGGGCGACGAGCGGCCGGAGGAGGAACGGCGCGCCGAGGCGGCGGCAATCATGGACCGACGGGCGGCCGAGGACCTGCCGTACGTCTTCATCGGTCTGCCGAGCGCGATCACCGGACCGTACGACGACGTCGTACTGCCGGCCTGGGCCGAGAAGCCCGACTGGGAGCTGGAGCTGACCGCGGTGATCGGCCGCCCCGCCCACCGGGTGTCCGTCGAGGAGGCCCTGGACCATGTTGCCGGGTACACCATCGCCAACGACCTGACCGACCGGGCGACCGTCTTCCGCCGGGACATGCCCCAGATCGGCACGGACTGGCTGCGCAGCAAGAACGCCCCGGGCTTCACCCCGCTCGGCCCCTGGATCGTCCCCGCCACCTCGGTCGCCGACACCGACGACCTGCGCCTTGTCCTGAAGCTCAACGGCGAGACCATGCAGGACGAGTCGACCAAGGACATGATCTTCGACGTCGCGCGCATGGTGTCCTACGCCTCCCAGTCGGCCCGCCTCCTGCCTGGCGACCTGGTCCTCACCGGCTCCCCCGCCGGCAACGGCATGCACTGGGGCCGACTGCTGCGCGACGGCGACGTCATGGACGGCTCCATCACCGGACTCGGCGCCCAGCGCACCCGTTGTGTGGCGGAGGAAGCCCGGTGACCCCCGACCGCACCGACCCCGAGGGCTCGATCGCACGGGCCGCGAAAGCGTGCTCCAACTGGAACCGCTGGGGCGAGGACGACGTACTGGGCACCCTCAACTTCCTCGACGAGGCGAAGCGCCGGGAGGGCGCCGCGCTGGTCCGGCGGGGCGTCAGCTTCTCCCTCTCCCAGCGCTTCGACATCGACGGCCCGCAGAAGGGCTGGCGGCGGCGCACCAACCCGGTCCACACCATGCTGGACACCGGCACCGACGCGGCCCTCGGCAACCAGGGCCTGCCGCACGGTATCGGCGGCGCCGACGACGTGATCGCCATGCCGCTGCAGTGCTCCACGCAGTGGGACGGACTGGGGCACATCTTCGACCACGGCAAGGCGTGGAACGGACGCCCGGCCGAGCAGGTCGTCACCTCCGACGGCGACCTGGTCACCGGCATCGAGCACATGGCCCCGCACGTCGCCGGGCGTGGGGTGCTCCTCGATGTCGGCCGGGTCGTCGGCGAGGACGACGAGCTGCCCGACGGATTCGCGATCACCGAGGAGCACCTGGTGGCGACGGCCCGGGCGCACGGCGTGACCGTGGAACGCGGAGACATCGTGCTGGTACGCACCGGGCAGCTGAGCCGGGTACGCCGCAACGGCTGGGGCGAGTACGCCGGAGGGCCCGCACCGGGCCTGTCGTTCACCACGGCCGGCTGGCTCCACCGCACCGAGATCGCCGCGATCGCCACCGACACCTGGGGCTTCGAGGTCCGCCCGAACGAGTTCGAGCACGCCTTCCAGCCGCTGCACCAGGTCGCCATCCCGAACATCGGCCTGCTCATCGGCGAGATGTGGGACCTCGACGCCCTCGCCGAGGACTGCGCGGCCGACGGCGGGTACGCCTTCTGGCTCACCGCCGCGCCGCTGCCCATCACCGGTGCCGTCGGCTCGCCGGTCAACCCGATAGCCGTCAAGTAACACCGAGGAACAGAGGAGTTCCCCATGCCCCCATCCCGCACGGTCCTCGTGATCGGCGGCGGCGCGGCCGGCAACGCCGTGACGATCCTGCTGCGCCGCGCCGGGTACGCCGTGGACCTCGTCGAGGCCAAGGCCGACTGGAACGCGACCGCCGGCTCCGGCATCACCCTCCAGGGCAACGCCCTGCGCGTCCTGCGCGAACTGGGCGTCTGGAAGCAGGTGGAGGCATCCGGTTTCGGCTTCGGCTCGGTCGGCATCACCGCTCCCGACGGCACGGTCCTGCACGCCCAGGACGACCTGCGCACCGGCGGCGACGACCTGCCCGCCACCGTCGGCATGCAGCGGCCCCTGCTCCAGCGGATCCTCATCGACGCGGTGCGCGCCAGTGGCGCGACGGTGCGTCTCGGCACCACCGCCGAGATCCTGAGCCAGGACGCGCACAGCGTCTCCGTACGGCTCTCCGACGGCTCCGAACACCGCTACGACCTGGTGATCGCCGCCGACGGTCTCGGTTCCAGCACCCGAGCCGCCATCGGCATCACCGTCCGGCCGGAGCCCACCGGCATGGCCATCTGGCGCGTCGCCGCCCCGCGCCCGGCCGGCGTCACCCGTACCGACCTCGCCTACGGCGGCCCTGCCTACATCGCCGGCTACTGCCCCACCAGCGACACGACGCTGTACGCGTACGTGGTGGAGGCCAACCGCGACCGCGCCGGGATACCGCCCGAGTCGTACGCGGACGAGATGCGACGCCTGACCCGGCACTACGGCGGGTTCTGGCCGGAGATCACCGAGCACGTCACCGACCCGGCGAAGGTCAACTACACCTGGTTCGACCGCATGCTGGTCGAGGGCTCCTGGCACCGCGGCCGGGTCGTCCTGGTCGGCGACGCCGCGCACTGCTGCCCGCCCACCCTCGCCCAGGGCGCCGCCCTCTCGCTGGAGGACGCGTGGGTGCTCGCCCAGATGCTGACCGGGGCCGACGACTGGGACGACGCGTTGTTCCAGGCGTACTACGAGCGGCGGATCGTCCGCGTCCGCCCCGTCGTCGAGGCATCCGTCCGCATCGGGCAGTGGCAGCTCGACGGTGCACGCGACGCCGACGTGCCCGGTCTGATGGCCCGCACCATGACCATGCTCCGGGAACTGCCGTGACCGCGCCGCAAGTCCGGTTGGCCGCTCCCACGGTCGACGTGCACGCCCACGTCCTGCTGCCTGGGATCGAGGCGCTGGTGGAGGGGCGGCCGGGGCTGGCCGGAGCGCGGGCGCTGGACGCCCGCCGCAACGGCCCGGCGGCCCTCGCCGTGAGCGGTCCCATGGTCCGCGAGCGCTTCCCCCGCCTGACCGACGTCACCGTACGGCTGGCGGCGATGGACGCGCAGGGTGTCGACGTCCAGCTGGTCAGCCCCTCCCCCTCGCATTACCACTACTGGGCGGACGAGGAGACGGCCGGGGAGGTTTTCCGGCTGGCCAACGAGGCCACCGCGAAGCACTGTTCGGCCGCGCCGGCCCGCTTGCGCGGACTGGGCCTCGTACCGCTCCAGCACCCGCAGCTCACCGTCGACGCCCTCGACCACGCTCTCGCGCAGGGCCTCCTCGGCGTCGAGATCTCCAGCCACGCGCCCGGCCGCGAACTCTCCGACCCGGCCTACGAACCCTTCTGGACCCGGGCCGAGGAGACGGGCGCGATCGTCTTCCTGCACCCCTTCGGCTGCACCCTCGACGAGCGCCTCGACCAGTGGTATCTGTCCAACACGGTCGGCCAGCCCACCGAGAACGCCGTCGCGCTCTCGCACCTGATCTTCTCCGGGGTACTCGACCGGCACCCCGGACTGAAGCTGGTCGCGGCCCACGGCGGCGGCTACCTGCCCACCCACATCGGCCGCTCCGACCACGCATGGTCCGCCCGGTCCGACGCGGGAGCCGGCTGCGCCCACCCGCCCAGCAGCTATCTGAAGCGGCTGTACTTCGACTCCCTCGTCCACGACCCCCGTGTACTGCGGGAACTGGTCCGCGTCGCCGGGGCCGACCGGGTCCTGCTCGGCTCGGACTTCCCCTTCGACATGGGATCCGAGGACCCGGTCGGCGCCCTGCGCGCCGCCGACCTGCCCGAGGCCGACTTCCACGCGATCCGCGGCCGCAACGCGGCCTCCCTCCTCCGGACGGACTGACACCATGCGCCTGCTCACCCACCTGAGGCACGTCGACCTCGCCGTGCCCGACTACGACAAGCAGCTCGACTTCTACGCGGGCGTCTGGGGACTGACCAAGGTCGCCGAGGATTCCGGCATCTCCTTCCTCGCCGCCGAGGGCTCCCCCGAGCAGTACGTCGTGCGGCTGCGCAAGGCCGACGAGAAGCGACTCGACCTCGTCTCCTACGGCGCCGCGTCCGCCGCCGACGTGGACACCCTGGCGGAGCGGCTCCTCGCCGGAGGCGTGCGGTTGGTCTCCCGTCCGGGCAAGGTCGACACCCCGGGCGGTGGATACGGCTTCCGCTTCTTCGACGTCGACGGCCGCACCATCGAGGTGTCCGCCGACGTCGCCGTGCGGCGCCACCGGAAGATCGAGGAGAAGGAGGCCATCCCGGTCAAGCTCTCGCACGTCGTGCTCAACTCACCGGACCTGAACCGCACCCGCGCGTGGTACGAGCGCCATCTCGGCTTCGCCCTCTCCGACACCCTCAGCTCCCCGCACATGGGCGAGGTGATGCACTTCATGCGGATCAGCAACCAGCACCACTCCATGGCCATCGCCCAGGGGCCGCACACCGCCCTGCACCACGTCTCCTTCGAGATGCGCGGCATCGACGAGTACATGCGCGGCTCCGGCCGTGTCATGCGCGCCGGCTTCAAGAAGGTCTGGGGCCCCGGCCGGCACATGGCCGGCGACAACACCTTCACCTACTTCCTCGACCCGCACGGCAACACCGTCGAGTACACCACCGAGCTGGAGTGCCTGGACGAGGACACCTGGCACCCGCACGTGTACGACTTCTCCCGGCCCGAGGTCACCGACCAGTGGGGCACCGCCAACGCCATGAACGAGCTGGTCGCCAAGGAGTCCTTCAACGATCCCGACCGCGGCGTCTTCATCGCTCCCCCGGTCTGATCCTTCTCGCCGAGTCCGGGTGCCTCGGGGGCGCGGGCCACGGCCCCCGCCCCCGAGGCGCGCCCCCCTTCCCGCCCGACCACACTCCGCCGGAGCCGCACCATGCGTTTCGCCACGTACGAACATCAGGAGCACCGCCGGGTGGCGGTCGTGGAAGAGGACGGCACCCTCTTCCCCCTGCCCGGGGTCACCTCGCTCACCGCTCTGATCCGGGAGACCTCCGGGCTCCCCGCGCTGCTCACCGCCGGATCGACGGCCCTGGACGGGCCGGCCGGCCCGCACGTCTCCCAGGTCCGGCCGCTTCCCCCGCTCCAGCCCGCTTCGGTGCGGGACTTCGTGACCTTCGAGGAGCACGTGGAGGGGGTGCGCCGGTCCGTGGAAGGCGTCGGCGGCGTCCCCGAACAGTGGTACGCGGCCCCGACCTTCTACTTCACCAATCCACACGCGATCCAGGGCCACCGCGACGACATCCCCGTACCGCCCGGCTCGTCCGTCCTGGACTTCGAGCTGGAGGTCGGAGCCGTCATCGGCCGCGAGGGCCGTGACCTGACGCCCCGTCAGGCCCGTGATCACATCATCGGCTACACCGTCTTCAACGACTGGTCCGCACGCGACCTCCAGAGCGCCGAGATGAAGGTCGGCCTCGGCCCCTGCAAGGGCAAGGACACCGCCACCACCCTGGGTCCGTACCTCGTCACCGCCGACGAGCTGGAGCCCCACCGCGACGCGGACGGCTTCCTGCGGCTGGCCATGCGCGCGGAGATCAACGGCCGGGTGGTCGGCGAGGACCTGCTGTCCCACATGAGCTGGACCTTCGAGGAGATGACCGCCTACGCCTCCCGCGGCACCCGGGTCGTCCCGGGCGACGTCCTCGGCTCCGGTACCTGCGGCAACGGCGGCTGCCTCGCCGAACTCTGGGGCCGGCGCGGCGAACAGTCCCCACCGCCGCTGAAGCCCGGTGACACCGTCACGCTCACCGTCGAGGGCCTCGGCGTCCTCACCAACACCGTCGTCGCCGGCACCGACCCCGTCCCCCTCCCCACCGGGCGCCGCCGCCTCCGGGAGCGGCCGTGACCGACCCACGCTCCAAGAGGCTGCTCGGAAAGGTCGTCGTCGTCACCGGCGCGGCCCGCGGACAGGGCGCCGCCGAAGCCCGGCTGCTCACCCTGGAAGGGGCCCGCGTCATCCCCACCGACGTGGCCGGCGCACCCGGCTGCCGACGCCTCGACGTCACCAGCGAGAGGGACTGGGCCGAACTCGCGGACGAACTGCGGGAGTCGTACGGGCAGGTGCACGGCCTGGTCAACAACGCCGGCATCACCTGGCGGGCCCGGCTCGGCGACGTGCACCCGGCGGACATGGCCCGCGTCCACGCGGTCAACGTCACCGGTCCGCTCCTCGGCATGCAGTACGTGACGCCGCTCATGCGCCCCGGCGCCTCGATCGTCAACGTCGGTTCGTCCGCTGCCCTCACCGCTCACTACCCGGTCGCCTACACGACCAGCAAGTGGGCACTGCGCGGCCTGTCGAAGACCGCCGCCCTGGAGCTCGGACCGCTTGGTATCCGCGTCAACACGATCCACCCCGGTTACATCGAGACCGGGATGACCGCCTCGGCCGCACCCGCGTTCCGCGAGGTGAACGTCCGCGAGACGCCACTGGGCCGCACGGGCACCGTCGGCGAGGTCGCGCCGCTGGTGGCGTTCCTGCTGTCCGACGACGCGTCGTTCATCACCGGTGCGGAGATTTCGGTGGACGGCGGCATGACCGCGCACGGCGCCGTCAAGTCCGTCTCCGACGCCCTGCGCGAGGCCCCCAACCCGAAAGGCACCACGCACCCATGAACAAGGTCCGCCCCGACGCCGCCGAAGCGGTCGCCGACATCCCCGACGGTGCCTCGCTCGCCGTCGGCGGCTTCGGCCTCAGCGGCGTACCCGAAACCCTGATTCGCGCCCTGTACGACCGGGGCACGACCGGTCTGAACGTCGTCTCCAACAACTGCGGTGTCGACGGCCGCGGTCTGGGCATCCTGCTCGCCGCCGGCCGCATAGCCCGCGTCACCGGCTCCTACGTCGGCGAGAACAAGGAGTTCGCCCGCCAGTACCTCGGCGGTGAACTGGAGGTCGAACTCACCCCGCAGGGCACCCTCGCGGAACGGCTGCGCGCGGGTGGTGCGGGCATCCCCGCCTTCTACACCCCGGCCGGAGTCGGCACCCAGGTGGCGAACGGCGGCCTGCCCTGGCGGTACGCGGCCGACGGCACGGTGGCCGTGGCCTCCCCGCCCAAGGAGACCCGCGACTTCGCGGGCCGCGCCCACGTCCTGGAGCACGGCATCACCACTGATTTCTCCCTCGTACGGGCCTGGCGCGGCGACCGCCACGGCAACCTGCTCTTCCGCCGTGCCGCCGCCAACTTCAATCCCCTCGCCGCCATGGCCGGCCGCGTCACCGTCGCCGAGGTCGAGGAGCTCGTCGAACCGGGCGCACTCCACCCCGAGGACGTCCACCTGCCCGGCATCTACGTCCAGCGGATCGTGGCCCTCACCGCCGAGCAGGCCGCCGACAAGCAGATCGAGAAGAGGACGGTACGCGTCTGATGGCCTGGACCCGCGACCAGATGGCCGCCCGCGCCGCCGCCGAACTCACCGACGGCTCCTACGTCAACCTCGGCATCGGCCTGCCCACTCTCCTTCCGGGCCATCTCCCGCCCGGCGTCCACGTCGTCCTGCACTCCGAGAACGGCATCCTCGGCACCGGCCCCTACCCCGTGGAGAGCGAGGTCGACCCCGACCTGGTCAACGCCGGCAAGGAGACCGTCACCGTGCTGCCGGGAGCCTCCTTCTTCGACTCCGCACTCTCCTTCGGCATGATCCGCGGGGGCCACATCGACACCGCGGTACTGGGCGCCATGCAGGTGTCCGAACGCGGTGACCTCGCCAACTGGATGATCCCGGGAAAGATGGTCAAGGGCATGGGCGGCGCGATGGACCTCGTCCACGGGGCCCGCCGCGTCATCGTCCTCATGGAACACACCGCCAAGGACGGCACTCCCAAGATCCTCGGCGAGTGCACGCTCCCCCTCACCGGCGAACGGTGCGTCCACCGGATCATCACCGACCTCGGGGTCCTCGACGTCACCCCCGACGGGCTCGCCCTGGTCGAGACCGCCCCAGGCGTCACCGTCGAGGACATCACCGCCCGGACCGACACCGCCGTGCGCGTGGACAGCGTCTCCGCGGTCTGCTGAGCACTGAGGCACCGCCGTCCCTCCGGGACCTGTGGCAACCCACCACCGATGGACCCACCGCACGACAGAACCCCGATGCTCCCTCACGGAGGCCAGATGCCCGTCACCTCTTCCCCACTCCACATCGCCGTAGTCGGCGGCGGCATCGGCGGACTGGCAGCCGCGCTGGCGACCGCCCGCGCCGGCCACCGCGTGACTCTCGTGGAACGAGCCACCCGCTTCGGCGAGATAGGCGCCGGCCTGCAACTCGCCCCGAACGCCTCCCTCGCCCTCGACGAACTCGGCGTACTCGCCGCCGTACGGCACGCCGCTGTGGCACCACCCCGGCTGGTGATGATGGACGCCCTCACCGGACACGAGGTCACCGCCCTCGACCTCCGCGGCGCGGCCTACTCCGACCGCTTCGCGCACCCCTACCTCGTCACCCACCGGACCGACCTGCACACCGCGCTGCTGACCGCCTGCCAGGAGCATCCGGGCGTCACCTTGCGCACAGGGCACACCGTCACCGAGGCGGAACAGAACGGCTTCGGCGTCCACCTGACCTTCGCCGAGAGCCACGCGAAACTGAGCGCCGACGCGGTGGTCGCGGCCGACGGACTGCACTCCCGCCTGCGCCAGTCGTTGGTGAACGACGGAGAACCGGTCTGTTCACGGTACGTCGCCTTCCGCGGCGCCCTCCCCACCGGGAGGATGACCGGCCCGATGTCCCGACACGCCGCGTCGGAAGCGGTGATGGTCTGGGCCGGGCCGCGCATGCACCTGGTGCAGTACCCCGTACGCCGCGGTGAGCTCTACAACCAGGTCGCCGTCTTCGAGAGCGACCACTACAGCCCGGTCTCCGACGACTGGGGCACCGAAGCCGAACTCGAGGAGCGCTTCGCCGGCACCTGCCAGGCCGTGCGGGACGCCTTGCCCCTCATCTCACGCGACCGGCGGTGGCCGCTCTACGACCGCGCCCCGATCGACACCTGGGTGCACGGACGTATCGTCCTCCTCGGCGACGCCGCACACCCCATGCTCCAGTACCTCGCGCAGGGCGCGTGCCAGGCACTGGAGGACGCGGTGGCGCTCGGACAGGCTCTCGGCCGATGCTCGGACCCTGCTGAGGCCTTCGCCGCGTACGCGGACCGGCGCCGCGAACGGGCGGCGCTCATTCAGACCAATGCCCGCCGTTTCGGGGAGATCTGCCACCTGGAAGGCATGGGCGCCACGCTGCGCAACATGCTCCTCTCGGCACGCGGCCCCGAGGCGTTCGACGACATCTCCTGGGTGTGGACACCCACCCCCGCATCTGCTCCCGCCCGGTGAACGGGCTCGCCGAGGAGGACACCGTGATGACCGACAACAACGCCTACGAGGCCCTGGAGAGCCTGGGAGCCGCCCCGTTGTGGCGCTTCTACGGCAATCTCTTCCCCGCACAGCCCAAGAGCCGTGCCGTGCCCCACCGCTGGAGCTGGCGGGAACTGCGGCCGCATCTGTTGCACTTCTCCGAGACGCTATCGCTGGACGAGGCGGAACGAAGGGTGCTCATGCTGGTGAACCCCGGCCTGACCGATCCACCCGCCACCGTCAACACCCTGTACGCGGGACTGCAGATCATCCTGCCCGGCGAGACCGCCCAGGCGCACCGCCACACGTCCAACGCCTTCCGCTTCATCCTGGAGGGCAGCGGTGCGTGGACGACGGTCAACGGCGAGCGTGTCTTCATGTCGCCGGGCGACCTGCTGCTCACTCCCGGCTGGCACTGGCACGACCACACGCACGAGGGCGACGCTCCGATGATCTGGCTCGACGCCCTCGACTACCCCCTCGTCAACGCCCTGGAGGCGGGCTTCTACGAGAAGTACCCGCAGCGCCTCCAGCCCGTGACCCGCCCGGACGACGCCGGCACAAGGCAATTCCTGCACGGTCGGCTGAACCCGGTCTGGCTCACCCAGGACGGGCCCAACTCCCCTGTGTCCCGCTACACATGGGACGAGACCCGACGTGCTCTGGAGGGGATCTCCGACACCGCGGCGGGCAGCGACGTCGACGGCATCGTCCTCGAGTACACCAACCCGTGGACGGGCGGCCCCGTCATGCCGACCATCGGCTGCCGCATCCAGCGGCTGCGCCCGGGCTTCCAGGGAGCCGGGTACCGGCACACCGCCTCCACCATCTTCACCGTGGTCCGCGGTGAGGGCACCACGATCGTGGACGGCGAGCGGTTGGAGTGGTCCGGGAACGACACCTTCGCCGTGCCGGGCTGGGCGTCCTACCGGCACCTCAACCACTCCGCCTCCGACGACGCCGTCCTGTTCTCCTACAGCGACGAGCCCGTCATGCGCTCCCTCGGCCTGTACCGCGCGGAGGACGCCGACCCCGGCGCCTGAACCGCACCCCACCCGGACATCCCGTATCCGTATCCCGCAATCCGCAAGGAGGTCCAGATGCGTCTGGCCCTGTTCAACGACGGGCGACTCGGAGTCGTCGACGGCGACGACCTCGTCGACGTGACCGAGCAACTCGTCGGTACCGGCACGCCCGGCCCGGCCGGAGCGCTGCACCGGTACATCGAGACCACGGCCGGTGGGGGAGCTGCCCTGCTGGATCTCTCCGGCCTCACGCGCGTTCCCTTGGCCGAGGCTGTCCTGGAGGCGCCGTTGCCCCGTCCCGGCAAGATCATCGGGGCGCCGGTCAACTACCTGGACCACAAGGCCGAGATGGAGTACACCACCTCCATCTCCGACCTGGGTGTATTCCTCAAGGCCAACTCGTCGGTCATCGGGCCGGGCCAGGACGTCCTCCTGCCCTACACGGACAAGCGCACCGACCAGGAAGGCGAGCTGGGCGTCGTCATCGGCCGCACCGCCGGCCACGTCGACGCCGCCGACGCGCTGGACCACGTCTTCGGCTACACCTGCGTCCTGGACATCACTGTGCGATCCGGCGAGGACCGTTCCACACGCAAGTCGTTCGACACGTTCACGCCGATCGGGCCGTGGATCGTCACCGCCGACGAGATACCGGACCCGGACTGCCTCGACCTGCGCTGCGACGTCGGCGGTGTCACCCGGCAGCGGACGAACACCAAGGATTTGATCTTCGGCGTCCGCGAACTGATCGCCTACACGTCGTCCGTCATGACCCTCCATCCTGGTGACGTGATCGCGACCGGCACACCGGCCGGCGTGGGGCCGCTCAGCCACGGTGACACGATCGTCCTGGACATCGAACAGGTGGGCCGTCTGGAAGTGGGCGTCGACGGGACCCTGGCCGTCCCCTACGAGCGACGCCCCGGGCGTCGGGCGCGCTGACAGCGACACGTCCTTCGAGGTGGTGCGGGTACTCCCGGAACCCCGGGGCCACCGACTTCCTGACCCGCACCACCTCACACGCACTCGTCCGGGGAGCGCCGGCGCGGAGCAGCGCGGCAGGAAGCCCCCGAGCGGCAGGGATCGCGGCCCCTGCCGTTCGAAGTGCACGCCTGGACCGGTTCCTCGACGCCTTCGCGCACCTCGACGCCTTCGCGCACCTCGACGACGGCACCACCCGGACGAAGGGCGCGATCCGGACGCGCTGGAGCTGGACGGGGACGATGACAGCGGTGGCCAGGAGCGAGGGCCAGGGCCCGAAACGAGGTGCTGTTCAGCATGCGCTGCCACTGGGATGCCAGGGGCGTGGCGTCAGAGGGTGACCTGCGGGTGGGCGGGGCTCAGGTAGTGGACGGTGCTCCGGGAGGAGTGGTCGGTGAGGAGAACCTGCAATTCGGCGGCGGCGGCGGTCAGGAGGTGGTCGTCGCGGGTGGCGTTCAGGGTTTCGAGGACGAAGGCGACGTGGGTGGAGTCTTCGGTGACGCGGGTGCGGTGGGCGTCGCGGTGGTTCCAGTGGCGGGTCAGGACGTCGGTGGTGTCGGTGTAGATGATCTCGCCGGGCCTGGGGTTCTCTACGGTGTCGGGTTCGCCGAGCGGGGTGAAGGTCTCGGTGCCTTCGGCGTAGCGGATCTCGACGTCGCCGGTGACGTGGCCGAGGTCGAAGGCGCCGGCGGGCAGGCCGTGGCGGACGGAGACGGCGTTGTAGGAGTCGACGGCCGGGTTGATGCGGGGCAGGGTGCCCTTCTTCGCCAGACGGCGGCCGAGGGCGTCGACGCTGGGCCGGATGCGGCGGGGGTTGGTACCGAAGGAGCGGTAGGCGGTGTGCCATGCCTCGATGCGCGGGTCACTCTCGTCGGCCGGGACCCAGGTGCCGGAGGCGAGATCACGCTCCACGTCCTCCATGGCGGCGGCGGTGTGGGGCCAGGTCTCGCGGCCGTTCAGGCCGGTGGCGGTGACGACGGCGATGAGGGTGTCGGGGAAGGCGTCGGCGACGGCGGGGGTGATGCGGAAGGCGGTCATCGTGGGAGCAGTTCCGTTCGGTGAGCGGGCCGGGGGATGGTCAGGGCTTCCAGGTGCCGATGCGGTCGAGGCGGCGGAGCTGCTGGGCCGCGGTGAGTGCGTCCAGGGCGGTGCCGCGTTCGGCGAGCCGGCGGGCGGTGTCGGTGCGCTGTCCGGCGGGTTTGGGGTCGTCGTACGTGAACGTGGCGCGGACCTCAGTGACGTCGAGGCGCAGGCCGCGGATGCCGGGCAGCATCCGCCCGTAGGGGGGTTGGTCCCTTTCGATGGGGGCGTGGTCGCCGTCGGACTGGAAGTGGGCCATCTGGCGGCGCAGCAGTTCGGCCTTGGCCTCGGGTTCGTCGACGGCGGTGGCCTGGCAGGTGAACTGGACGGCGGCGTAGTAGCTGGTGGGGACGCCGTCGGTGGGCGGGACGTCGTGCTCGGCGCGCCAGGGTCCGGGGATGAAGGCGTAGTCACCGGTGATGGTGAAGGTGACGTTCGGATCGGCCTCGATCATCTTCCAGACGGGGTTGGGGCGGGCGAGATGAATCAGCAGGGCGGTGCCGTCGACCGTGAAGTGGGTGGGCACGGTGCTCAGTGCGTGTCCGAGCATGCCGTTGACGCTGAGGATGCCGAAGTCGTGGCCGTCCGCGATCCAGGTGCGCCATTCGGCGTCGTCCAGGGCGGCGTCCCAGGGCTGAATGAATATGGCCGTGCTCCTTCCAGAGGTACGGGGGCGGGGTCAGGTGAGGGCGAGGAGGCTGACGGCGACGGCGGCGGTGCCCAGCCCGATCAGCTGGCCGCGGTGGACGCGTTCGGCCAGGACACTGCGGGCGAGCAGGACGGTGCCGGCCGGGTACAGGGCGGTGATCACGGCGACGACGGCGAGGTCGCCGCTGCGGGCGGCGAGCAGGAACAGCAGGTTGGCCACCGAGTCCAGCGCACCGGCCGCCGCCGAGATCCCGTACGCGGGCCTCTCCGCGCCCAGGCGCCGGAACATCACGCCGGCGGCGACCAGGGTGACGGCGGCGGAGACGGCACGGCCGACGATCAGCGGACCCACGCCGCTGTCGGAGGGCGCCTGGTGCAGGAAGATCAGTTGCAGGGCGATCGCGGCCCCGGCGCCGAGGGCGAGCAGCAGCGCGGTGCGCGAGGGACGGGCCTGCTTCGCGCCGTGTCCGGCGCTGACCAGCACCACGGCGGCCAGCGCCAGCGGCAGGCCGACCAGCCCGGGCAGACCCAGGCGCTCGCCCTGCACCAACCCCACGCCGACCGGCAGCATCGCCGACACCAGCGCGGTGACTGGGGACAGCACGTTCATCGGGCCGATCGCCAGGGTCTTGTAGAGCAGCGCGAACGCGGCGGCCGATGCCACGCCGGAGGCCGCGCCCCAGGCGAGGGTGGCCGGCGCGAAGGAGGCGCCGAGGAAGGGCCACAGCAGCAGCTCGACGGTGAGCGACGCCGGGGCCGCGATCATCACGGTGCGCAGGACGTGGGTCGTGCGGGCACCCAGACCGCCGAGGAAGTCGGCACATCCGTAGGCCAGAGAACTGCCCAGGGCCAGCAGCAGAGCGATCACAGGTGACACATCCCTTACTATCAATGGAACGACTACACCGTACAACGCACCGACCGAGGGTCGTCAACCGACCGACCGCACAGGCCAGTGCAGTGACCGAACCGCCTGAAGGGGTGACGTGATGGCCGAAACCGAGGCGGCACTGCGAACGCTCGCGCACAACGTCCGCGCGGCCCGCACCCGCGCCGGGCTGTCCCTGGATGAACTCGGCCGCCGCGCCAAGGTCAGCAAGGGCGCCCTCGTCGCCCTGGAGAAAGCGCAGGGCAACCCGAACTTCGCCACGCTGGTCCGCCTCGCCGACACCCTCGGCATCTCCGTCTCGGCCCTGATGGAAGGCCGCCCCGAACAGCGGGTGCGGGTAGTGGACGCCGACAGCGTCATGCCCCTGTGGAAGGGCGAGCACGGCAGCGAGGCCCGGCTCATGCTGACCACCGGCGGACCGGCGGCCACCGAAGTCTGGCGCTGGACCCTGGAGCCGGGCGAGGAATACCCCAGCCACCCCCACCAGGCCGGTGTGACCGAGACCGTCAGTGTCACCGTCGGCGAGATGGTCCTCGTCGTCGACGGCACCGAATACCCCGTCGCCGCCGGACAGACCGCCACCTTCGACGCCGACACCACCCACGCCTACCGCGGTTCAGGCGCCGAGGCTTGCCATCTGATCATGACCGTCCACCTGCCCCCGGGGCCCGGGTAGCGTCCCGATGGCCCCGGCCGGCCGGACGACATCCGGCTCCCCGGCCGGCCGGACGACATCCGGCTCCCCTGTCGGCGAACGAAGGACACCTACACCTGGGCCGGTCCCCTGTGGAAGGTCACCGACCGCAACGACGGCGTCATCACCGTCGCCTGTGTCACCAGCCGCCGTCGTCGTTCGGAGCGACTCCACGTGGGCCCGGTTCCCGGCATCCAGACAGCAGACGGAGACCGCCATCACCTGACCACCGGCCAGGAACGTCGGCAAGAGGTCAGCGGCGATGGAACCCCGACGCACAGCCCGAACACGGGACTTGACTACTGAGGTTTAACTCGTGGTGTCGTCAGTCGGTTCTGATGGTCAGGCCGGTCTCGGTGAGGCAGCCGTCGATGAGGTTGCTGCGGTACTGGATG
>NZ_JBIBHR010000030.1:0-50682 GCF_042957125.1 Streptomyces sp. NPDC008125 | reverse complement strand
CCTTCTAAGCGCTTGGCCGCAGGTTCGAGTCCTGCCGGGGGCACACACCTAGCCTCACCTGCGGAAACGCGGGTGAGGCTGCTTTTTTGCGTCCAGCACATCGCTTCTAGGCCAAGCGCCTTGACTGCCCACGATAGTGGGCACCATGGTGATTCCATGAAACCGCCGCGCTTCAACTTGGCCCCCATGTCCGCTTCCTGGATCCGCTCCCTGCGCTCCCGGAACCTCTCGGACAACACGATCCGCATCTACTCGACGGCCGCAAAGCAGTTCACCGCCTTTCTGCTCGACGACGAGAACGGCTACCGGCCGCCCGTCGACCCGGACGACGGGACCGAGGGGCGACCGGCCCCGACCGACCTCGACGAGATCCACCGCGAGCACGTCGAGGCGTACATCACGGCGACGATGCGACGGACGAGCGCGAGCAACGCACACCAGCACTTCCGCTCGCTGAAGACGATGTTCAACTGGCTCGTGGAAGAGGAGGAGATCGACCGATCCCCCATGCGCACGATGAAGCCGCCGACCCTGCCCGAGGTCGAGGTGCCGGTGATCTCCGAGGCGGACCTGAAGAAGTTGTTCGCCGTCTGCAAGGGCAAGACGTACGCGGACCGACGCGACACTGCGCTGCTGATGTTGTTCTTCGACACGGGCGTGCGGCTCTCCGAGTTGACCGATCTTCACGTCGGCGATGTCGACCTCGACACCAAGGTGATTCACGTCCTCGGGAAGAACCGGCGGTCGAGGGCCGTGCCGTTCGGGCACACGGCCTCGCTCGCCCTCGACCGGTACCTGCGCGCCGCAGCCAAGCACAAGGGGCGGCCGCTGGACGACGACGAAATGTGGCTGTGGTGGGCGGAGCGCGGGCGGGGGCACCGGATCACCATCTCGGGGGTGGCGAAGATGTTGAAGCGACGGTGCGCCGAGGCAGGCATCGCGCCTCTGCACCCGCACCAATTCCGGCACACGTTCGCCCACTTGTGGAAGGTGAACGGAGGTAACGAAGACGATCTGATGAGGCTGACCGGCTGGAAGTCGCGACAGATGCTGTCGCGGTACGCCGCGTCGGCCGGTACCGAGCGCGCGCAGCTCGCGCACCGGAGGATCAGCCCCGGCGACCGGCTCGGGTGAGCCGGTCGCCGGCCGCCTCACGGCTTGGCGCTTTCCCGATCGATCTTGATGTCTCCACCGAGCCGCGGCAGTCGTGCGCAGAGCAGCGCGAGTGCCGCGGCTTCGTCGATCTGGTTGGGGTCATGGGCCAATCGAACATAGGTGCCGAAATCGCGAAACATCATGGGCGTCCCCCGGTCGAGCTTGATCGACTCGACCCGAACATGCTGCGGCACACGGCCCCCTATCCCGCTGGTTCTCCGGGCGCACCGGATCGCACAAGCGTTCGAAACGCGCGAGGTCAGGCAACCATACGTCTCATGACCCACATGGCGCAGCGTTCACACCCGTAACCCTACGCATTTCCTCATTGTGACAGTTCGGAGACGAACCGCTCCGGAGAGCAACCAGGCGACTACGCCTCGGCGTCCCAACGATCCGCGACCGCCCGCGCCCGGGGCCCGACGCCGTCGGGGGCGTCGAGCGTCTTGATCAGCGTCGCGGGCGCACCGGATGCGAGTTCCGTCGCGGCGTAGCCGATGGTCTGCAGGTGCGCGGCCGCGGCGACGATTTCGCGCGGCAGCTCAAGCCCGACAGCGACGGCCGACACGAGCGCCGGCGTCACGGTGTAGTTCTGGCCGTTGATGATCTTCGCGACCAGGGACTTTCCGGGACTCCACCCCGACTCGTCGTCCACGGCCGCAGCGGCGAACTCGCGCGTGGACATACGCCGACCAGTCCCGACGTGCGCCTGCACGAGTTCGGTGAGCGCGTCGCGCGTTTCAGGCATAGCCACCCTTCCGAACACCTGTGGTCCACACCCCCTTACGGGGTGATAACGGAAAATCGCTGGTCAGCGGGCACAACCCTGTGCACCCGCGAGACATTGTCCACGATCGCGGGCGCGCACGGACGCGTCTCCGTGCGACTGATCGAGATTTGCCTGAATCGACACCTGCCCACGATCGTGGACATCGCTTAAGCGGTGTGCTCTACTGGGGCTGTCCACGATCGTGGGCAGCTCAACCGGAGGCGCCTGATGTTCGATGCTCGACTGCACCTCACCGACCCCGCGCTGCTGCGGAGTCTGATGCGGTGGGGGCCGGGCGGCAGGTCACTCGACGTGCGAGGGCTCGCGACGCGAGTCGGCGTATCGAAGAGCAAGGTAGGCGCACTACTGTCCGGCGAGCGTCCGACTGTGACGCAAGAGATTGCCGAACGCATATGCAGCGTCCTTGACGTCCGGCGGGACGCTCTCTTTTTTGAGCAATGCCCACGCCCACGGGCGCGGACAGCCTAGGAGAGGATCGACATGAACACGAGCGAACGCTCGATGCAGCTCCGACTCGCGTCGCACAAGAGCTGGGCGAACACGGCGGACCGGTCGGCCCGTACCGCCGCCGCCCGCCGCGCTAGCCACCACACCCGCTTTCTGGTCACGGCGCGCGAGCAGCACCCCACCGCCACCGAGGAGCAGATCGAGCAGATCGCCGACTCGCTGCGGAAGGCGCACTACACCGAGTTGGCGCTGCGCTCGGCGCAGGCCCGGCGGCTCAAGGGCGAGGCGGCGCGGGAGGCGAAGCGGCGTCAGGTCGCCGCCGAGATCGGCATCGCCGCCGCCTGAACGACAAGAGGGCCGCTCCGACTTCCCGGCCCGAGCGACCCGGACGACCAACCCACACAAGAGAAGGGGCCGACCGCCATGAGCGCTCAGCCTATCGAACCCCCGCCGCCCGACACCTTCGCCGTGTCGAGCGACAACCGCCTCGCCGCACAGACCGTGATCGGCACCTTCGGACTGCCGGCCCCGACGCTGGTCGCCCGCCCGGATGCCGTGCACATCTCGCTCGCCGACGTCGACGACGTCGCGCAGTGGATGTATGCCCTCGGGGGCACGATGCGGCGCGGAATCGAGATCGACGGCGCGTCGCTCTGGACGCTCCACACCGAGACGCCTCGCCGGGGCAACGGGTCGACGGTGCGGATTCTTGTGCACGTCCCGGTCGTGTCCGGCGAGGCCGTCCTCGCCGAGCTGCGACCGACGGCCGGGCCCGACGCCCCGCTGCATCACCTGCGCTCGACCGACCAGCTCGGTTCTTCGGCCGAGGGGTGCCCCACCTTGCCCGAGGTGACGCCGTGACGCTCGATCCGTTCGCGGCCCCCGGTCGCAACCGCCCCGCGCCGAGCCCTGCCGCCCTCGCGCTGCTCGCGCAGTGCCGCAAGGCAAAGGCGCTCGCCGACGCCGCCCCGTCCCGGTACGCCCACCTGCCCGCCCCCGTGGCGGACGCGTCGGCGGCCGGTGGCGAGGTGCAACTCGTCGTGCACCCCCGGTCCCTCACGGACTGGGTCCGGTGGACGGCCGACCTCGGCATCACGGACGTACGCCGCATGACGAACGTCGGCTCCTCGACGGTCTGCCGGTTCGAGCTCGACGGCGTGCGCGCCCGGCTCATCGGCGTCGGTGTGCCCGCGCTGCTCGCAGAAACCTACGGCCCGAGGGGGCACAGTGCCTGACACCAAGACGAACCCCGCTGCGATCCCGATCAGGGTTCGGGCGATCCCCGGCGGCGTCCGGTTGATGCTCGACGCCGTCGCGCGGACCGTGATCGAGGACGTCCTCGACGCGCTGCTGCCGACGGACGCCGACAGCGACCTGTACGACCGACTCGTTCACCTCGCCGAGCTGACGCCGGCCGACCGGGCGATGACGCCCGAGCACCGGATGCCGTACGAGGAACTCGCGGCGGACCTCGCCGAGCGGGCGATGACACACACGCACCTGTACGGCGAGCGGGGGCTGCAGCTCGCCGAGCAGCTCGCCGAGGGCGGGGTGCGGGCGCTGCCGGTCGGGCACTGGGCTGCTGACGCGTGGCGGGCGTACGGGGCGATCAAGACGGAAGCCGTCGCCGCTGCGCTGTCTGAGACGCTGAACGGCGGTGCTGCCGCATGAGCGCCTCGAATGCGGCCGCAGCTCTTGCGGCTCTGACCGACGACGCGCCGGCATGGCTGCCGCCCGTCGATCACTGGGAGATCGCCCGGGACGGCGACCGCTGGATCGTGAGCGGGCAGCTCGACACGAACGGCGACACCCTCGGCGTGGACGACGCGCGCCGGCTGCTCGGCCCGATCGCCGAGCAGTCCGGGCAGCCGCTCGCCGGCACCAGTCACCTGATCACCGCGCGGTTCGAGCACTTCGCGGTGCCCGTGTCGGTCTGGTACCTGCGGCCGGACCCCCACTGGACCACGCCCGAGCAGTGCGCCGCCTGCCCGGCCAAGCTCGCCGGCACCGGAACGGCGTTCGTCCGCCTCGGGGAGGGTGACCGTAACGCACCCGTGCTCTGTGTGCCGTGCCGTGACCGGATGCACTCCGAGTGGATCCTCGCGCAGCACGCTCCGCTCGTCGCCGCCCGCCGGTCGGCTCGGAAGTTCCTCGCCACGGCGTCGGGCGTCGAGCGGCCGGAGTGGCGGCAGTTGATCACGGGCGAGCGGCTCGTCGCCGATGTCGACGGAATCGGTCCCGTGTGCACCGACGATGGTCACGAGCCCCTCGACGGCAACGTGTACGACTGCTGCCCCGAGCCGATCCTCGCGGTCGATTCGCCGCCCCTCGGCGCGTACGTGGTTGAGCTGCTCAACACCGACAACGGGGTCGGTGAGCGGGCATGAGCGCTCACGACCCGAGGACGTGCCCGAGCTGCCGCCGGCAAGCGGCCGAGCTGCAGCACCCGGCCTATCGACGGCTGCGCGGCATGCTCGCGCTGCCGTCCCCGAGGGGCGGCGCGGCATGACTGGTACCTCTCCGTACGGCGACCGTCCGGCGGCGGCCGGCCCGACCGGGAAGGACACCTGCGGCAGCGCGCCGCGTGCGGGCGAGTCCACCCGGGCGCCCCGCTCCGCCTCGGACGTTGCGGCGTTCTTCGCCGGCGCGCGTAGCGGCCGGGCAACGGGGGGCGCCGCGCGATGACGGATCCTCGCCACGCCATGGACACCGAGCGGGGTCGCTACTACCGCGACCCCGCCGGGGGCCCCGATCTGATCTCGGTGACCAACGCGCTCTCGTCGATCGCGAAACCGGCGCTCGTCCCGTGGGGCGCCGGGCTCGTCGCCGACCACGTCATCGCGGCCCCGATCGTCACCGCCCGTCGGGCCCGCACTGAGCCGTCGAGGTTGCGCCGTGAGCTCGTCGCGCTTCCGAACGGGAACGCGAACCGGGCAAAGAAGTTGGGGACTCGCGTGCACGAGCGGGCGGTGTCCCTGGTCCTGAACACTCCATATCCGCACGACCCCGAGGTCGAGCCGTTCGCAATTCAACTCGCCTCTTGGTTTCGGCTCTGGGGCATCGACTTCGACCGCGATATCGAGGCGATCGAGACGACCGTGCTGCACCGCCGCTACGGGTACGCCGGTACCGGCGATCTGTGGGTGTGGTTGCCGACCGGCCCGTTTCGGCGGCGGCAGCTCTGGCTCATCGACTACAAGACCTCGGCGCCTGCGCCGAACAAGCCCGCCACAGCCGTCAAGCCCGACACGGTCGTCTACGACGAGCAGCCGCTGCAGCTCGCCGCGCTACGGCACGCCCCGGTGTGGCTGCTGCCCGACGACTCCGACGGAGAGGCGCCGCGGGTCCGCCGTACCGCACTGCTGAATCTTCGCCCGCGGTCGCACCGGCTCATCGAGGTGCCGTCGGGCCCCGAGCAGTTCCGGGCGTTCCTCGGCGCCACGCGCACCGCCCGCTACCTGCACTCCGCGCCCCGCGCGTACGACACGATCCTGCCGCCGTGGGCGCCGGGATCACCCGAACGAAAGGCAGCCTGATGGGTAGCCGAATTCTGACGATGAAGCGGCAGGCGGCCGAGCTCGGCCGGATCCGCACCGGCTACAGCCGGCCGAACCCCAACCCCGACAAGGGCCCGATTCCGGTCAAGTCGCGTACCTTCGTGCTCACTTCGCACTCGCGGGACTACGTCGCGGCGGCGGCGGAACTGTACGGCGGGCGGGTCGAGGCGTGGACCCCGCAGCGGCAGACCGTCGCGCAGTGGCGCGTCATCACCGAAGCCGCCGAGCTGCGGGCGATCCTCCCCGCCGGTGACGTGCTGAACCAGGCCCTCGAAAAGTGGGGCGGCGGCGGTTGTGAGCGGCGCTGCGACGGCGTGACCGAGCAGATCACCCGCCGGCCGTGCCTGTGCCTCGCGACGTACGGCGAGGACTGGCACACGCGGCCGCCGACGCAGGTGTGCCGGCCGACGTCCCGGATCGGGATGTTCCTGCCGGACCTGCCTGACCTCGGGGTGTGGCGGCTGGAAACGAAGAGCTACTACGCGGCCGATGTGCTCGCCGGTGGCCTCGACGCGGTGCTGCAGGCGACGGGCGGCACGGGCATGCTGCCGGTGCGGGCGTGGATCGAGCAGCGCACGGCGGTCCGTGAAGGCAAGACGAAGCAGTTTCAGGTCGTGATGCTCGTCCCAGCGCTGCCGAAGCTCAGGCACGCACTCAGCGGCCCGATCTCGACGGCGGCCGCGCTGGACCCGAGCAGCCTTGACCGACCGGCGATCGAGGCGGCGCCCACCGACGTGCCGGACTACGTGGCCGAGGCCCGGCAGTGCCGGACCGTCGAGGACGCGCGCGCCGTCTGGCATCGGGCGAACCGTGCGGGTCACGTCGACCCGAAGGGGACCGACGAGCTGTCGCAGAAGCTCGTGCAGATCGCGCAGGACATCGAGGCCGGCGTCGACACGACGACCAGCGACCAGGGCGACGACGAGCTTGGCCCGGACGGCGACGGCGTGTACGACGGCGAGGTCGTCGACGACCAGGACGACGAGCCGCCGACCGCATACCCGGCCGCCACGTGGCCGGCCGCCGCTGTCCCGGGCGGGGGTGCCCGCTGATGTGGCACCGGACCCCGCTGGTTGCGTTCGACCTTGAGACGACCGGCGTCGACGTCGAGGCCGATCGCATCGTGACCGCCGCGGTAATCGGGATCGCGGGCGACACGGCGGCGCCGTACGAGTGGCTCGCCGACCCGGGGGTCGAGATCCCGGCCGGAGCGTCCGAGGTGCACGGCATCACGACCGAGCACGCCCGGCAGCACGGCGAGCCCGCGCACGACGTCGTCGACCAGGTCGCCGAGGCGCTCGCGGTCCGCGTCCGGCTCGGCGACCCGATCGTCGGCCACAACGTCACCTTCGACCTGACGCTGCTCGACCGCGAGTGCCGCCGGCACGACGTCGAGCCGCTGCTCGACCGGCTCGGCGAGGCCCCGCTGCGGGTCCTCGACACGCGAGTGCTCGATCAGCACTGCATGCCCTACCGCAAGCGCCCCTCGGAGACGCAGGGCGCCCGGCAGCTCATCACCCTCGCGCAGGTCTACGACCTGCCGTGGGACGAGAGCGAGGCACACGGCTGCGCGTACGACGCGCTGATGTCCGCGCGGGTCCTGTACCGAATCGGGACGCTCGCGCACACGCCGCCCGAGCAGTGGCCCAACTCGATCCGTACCGCCCGGCGGCTTCGCTTCCGGCAGCTCGACGGCCTCGACCTCGACGGGCTGCATGCCGCGCAGATCGAGTGGGCCGCTGCTCAAGCAGCCGGCCTGCAGACCTACTTCCGCAAGAGCGACCCGACCGCCGTCGTCGACGGCACGTGGCCGCTCCGACCCCTGGGGGCCTCTTCATGAACTTCAAGCTCATCGACATCGACGAGCACGCGCTCGTCGTCACCGTCGCCCGCTCCGGCCTCACCTCGGTCATGCACCCGCGTCTCTGCTCGGCGACGGCCGCCGACATCCTGCGGCAGCTCGCCGACCAGCTCGACGCCGCCCACCCGCCGTACCCGTGCGACCCGGCGGCCGCCGCCGAGCCGCCCCGCGACATCCCCGCGACCCTCGGCAAGGGTGCCGGGTCCTACGACGCCGACCGTCACGTGTGGACGGACGGCGCCGGGCACCCGTGGGACCTCTCCGTGACGTGGGAGGCGGCCGCGACCGGCGGCGTGTGGGAGTGGGCCAACGAGTTCGACCGGTCCGGCACCCCCGTCATGCGGACTGTCGGGGCCGTGACGGCACGGGAGTCCCTCGACATCCTGCGCACGCTGTACGGGCCGATCACCCCGACCACCACCGGACGGTGCGCATGAGTACCGCCGACCTCGCCCCGTACCTCGGAGCCGTCGCCGTCGTCGGCGTCGCCGCGGTCACGTGGGCCGCCCGCCTCGCCCGCGCCCCCGAACGCCCCACCACGGGAACGGCGTTCACGCGCCCCGCCCCCGGCACCCGCTACCTGCCGTGCCACACGACCAGGTGCGCGCACATGACGCACCCGCACCTGCCCTATGGCGACGGTGCGTGGCGCTGCTCGAAGTGCGACGACATCAAGGGGGGGTCCCAGTGAGCGGACCGAAGGAGTCGGCCGCGTCCGGCAGTCTGCGGATCATCGGCCTCGACCTGTCGCTGCGATCGACCGGCGTGTGCCTGCCGGACGGGACGGCGTACCGGATCAAGACCCGGCAGGGGGACGGCGACCGGCGGCTGCTCACGATCCGGACCGCCATCCGGGCGGCACTCGCCGAGCACCGGCCGCACCTCGCCGTCGTCGAGGATCTCCCGAGGCACGCCAAGGGCGCCGGGATCACCGCGAAGGTGCACGGCGTCGTCGACTGCGAGCTGCTCGACGCAGGCGTGCCGTACGCGCTCGTCGTCCCGGCGACCCTGAAGAAGTACGCCACCGACAACGGCAACGCCGACAAACGCCGCATGGCCGACGCGGCGTACCTCGCAGCAGGCGTCGAGTTCCCCGGCGACCTGAACGCCAAGGGGGAGGGCGGCGACATGTGCGACGCATGGTGGCTTCGCGCCGCCGGGCACGATGCGCTCGGCGTCCCGCTGTTCGGGATGCCGCAGGCGCAGCGGGATTGTCTGCGCAAGGTGGAGTGGCCCGAGGGATACCGGCAGCGCTACATCGAGGGGCAGGCGTGAGCCGCCAGCGCGGCGCGGCCGCCGCCTCGATGGGCCGGCTCGGTCTCGACGACGTCCTCGCCGCGACCGCGCGCCCGGTGCCGCCGGTTCCCGGGCAGAGCAGCCTCGACGACGCGGCGGTCGAACCGCTGCGAATCGGATCGCTCTTCACCGGGTACGGCGGGCTCGACATGGGCGTGCAGATGGTGCTCGGCGGCGAGGTCGTGTGGCACTGCCAGTACGACCCCGAGGACCAACACCAGTACGCGGCGCGGATTCTCGCGCACCACTGGCCGGCCGTGCCGAACCTCGGCGACATCACCCGCGTGGACTGGCAGCGGGTCCTCGACGAACTCGGCCCGATCGATGTCCTGATCGGCGGCTTCCCCTGCACTGACCTCTCGTCCGCCGGCAAGCGCGCCGGGCTCATGACCGGCACGCGGTCGGGGCTGTGGTCCTACATGCTGCGCGCCGCCGAAATCCTTCGTCCCCGATTGGTGGTGATCGAGAATGTCCGAGGCATCCTCTCAACGCAGGCTAGTAGCGGAGTGGACCCCTGCCCGTGCTGTCTGGAGCACGCAGGCTCTCAGCCTCTTCTGCGAGCACTCGGTGCCGTACTCGGCGACATGGCCGACATCGGGCTCGATGCGGAGTGGGAAGGCATTCGCGCTTCCGACGTCGGCGCACCGCACGAGCGGTTCCGTGAGTTCGTCCTCGGGTGGCCTGCCGACGCCGACGGCTCGCGACTGGAAGGGGAAGGGGTACGCCGGGCAGTTGCCCAACGCCTTGCGGTTGCTGCCGACCCCGACCACGTCGGACACGAACGGCGTAGGGCTGCATGGGCAGGGCAGTCCGGATCTTCGCACGATGGTCTCTCTGCTCTCGATTCCGTCGGAGGTGCTGTTGCCGACGCCGACGGCTACGCCGTACGGCAGCAACCAGTCTCAAGGGTCGGGGGCCGCCGTCCGGCCGTCGGTGGACGGCGTCGTGCGGAAGCTTCTGCCGACGCCGAGGGCGGGGGACGGGCCGCATGGCAGCCCGCATCAACACGGCAGTTCGGGCGATCTGACGCTGCCGAGCGCCGCCTATCTGCTGCTGCCGACGCCCAAGGCAGGCGATGCGACAGCTTCGGCGAACTACCGGCCGGATGGGACGCCCTACGGCAGTGGGTACGGAATGGCGCTGACGGATGCGGCCCGGCTGTTGCCCACTCCGACAGCGGCCGACGGGTCCAGGTCGAGCACGACGTACGGGCGGGGCAACCCGACGTTGAGTGGGGTGACTACGAGCCGGCAATCCGCCGTTGGGAAACGATCCTCGGCCGCCGCCACCCTTGGCCAAATGACGTTCGACGACGCCTAGCGCCGGAGTTCTCCGAGTGGATGCAGGGCATCCCCGCCGGGCATGTGACGGGGGTTCCTGGGGCACCGGGGATGTCCGAGGCTGCTCTGCGGAACGCCCGGCTGAAAGCCATCGGTAACGGTGTCGTGCCGCTCCAATCAGCCGTCGCTATCGGGCTGTTGCTCGACCGCGTCCAGCACGAAAGCCCGATCCGGCGGCTGCTCGCCCGTGCTCAGAACGCGCGGATCGCCGCGTGACCGGCATCGGGCCGACGATCGGCAACCCCCGACCGGGCCCCGGCCTACGGGTCCGGTTCGACGGCTCGAAATCGCTCGTCTCCGCCGACTGGGGATGCGCCTGCGGGGCGCCGGGCGAGGACGCCGTCGGTCCCGAGGCGGTCCTGCAGCTCGTGTTACGGGCCGAGCGGCACCGCCGGGACGACTGCCCCGACAGGGGTGTACGTACGGCGGCCGCCCTGCGCGACTTCCGTCACCGGAGCCCTGCCCGCACGCGAAGGAAGTGACCGCGGCTTCGCCTTTCGGTGCCCACGCCCACGGGCGTGGGCCCGAGGCGGCACCGCACCGCACCATCCCGGTTCAGGCCGGGCACCACACGCTCTCAGGAGACCCCAATGCCATTCTTCGTCGTCGACGACGGGGCTCATTCACACCCGAAGATCTTGCGCGCGGGTAATGCCGCTGTCGGTCTGTGGTCGCGCATCGGCTCGTACGTCGCGCAGCACCTCACCGACGGGCACGTTCCGGGCGAGGTAGCCGCGATGTACGGCAGCGCCCCGCAGATCCGGAAGCTGCTCGCGGCCGGGCTGTGGCACGACACCGCGCACACCTGCCCCCGCTGCCCGGCGGTCCGGCCGGGCGACTTCTACATGCACGACTACCGCGAGAGCGGCAACCCGTCGCGCGCCGAGGTGCTCGATCGTCGGGAACGCGCCGCCGCGAAGAAGCGGCAGCAGCGCGCCGGCGGCGCCGGGCAGCACCGACGGGGCGGTAATCCGGCGGCAGGCAGTGGTCGACCGGGTCACGATTCGCAACCGAATCTCGACGATTTCTACGACGATTCGTCCGCCGATCTTTCGCCGGATTCGGATGACTCCCCTGGTCAGGGGGATGCGTCCCCGGGGGACTCCCCCGGGACCTCACGCGCGCGCGATCCACTCCACTCCACTCCACTCCATAAGGGGGCTGAGGAGAGAGAGGCACCTGCGGGTAGTGGGGCGCGCGGGTCCGGACCCGCTCCCTCTCTGATTCCCGCCGACTGGACACCGAGCCCCGAGGACGTGCGCGCCGCTCAGCTCGCCCGGGAAGATGCCGGCCGCCCGTTGCTGACCGAGCAGCAGCTCGTCGTGCTCACGCGGAAGTTCGTCCGTCGACAGCTCGACGACCAGAGCCGCGCCGCGGCATGGGGCGGTCGCTGGCAGCAGTGGGCGGAGACCGAGCGCGTCACCGCGACCGCAGGCAGCGACGGCGTTGTCGTCCAGTTCCCGCCCGGGTCACAGACCAAATCGCAGCAGCAGCGCGCCGGACTGGCCGCGCTGCGTGAGCGCCTGCAGGGAGGCACCGCATGAACATGCAGGAAACCCTCGACACCCTCGACCAGATCGCACTGATCGACGACCGGGTCGTGAAGACGGACGAGACCGAGCAGGCAGCGCAGCTCACCTTGTGGGCGCGGGTCCTGCGCGACGTCCCCCTCGACTTCGCGGGCGAGGCGATCGGCGAGCACTACGCCGAGAGCGCGTGGCCGATCATGCCGAAGGACATCGCCGCCCGGTGGCGGAAGGTCTACCGCGACCGCCTCAGTCGGCACACAGGGACGTTCGAGCCGACGAAGCACCCGCACGTCGACCCGGACGACATCAGCGGCTTCCATGCGGCGTTGCGAGCCGAGATCAACGCGGTTCGGACCGGCTGCGAGGCGCCGCTCGCGCTGCGCGCCATCATGGCCGGGCCGGCAGTCCCCCCGAGCGCGGGGCAACCGAGCGCCGCCTACCTCGCCGCCCGCGCGCAGTGCCGCGCCGATCGGCTCGGGGTCGACGACGACGGGCAGGTGTCGTCGTGAGCTACCCGCGCACCGAGCGCTCTCGAATTCCTGACGCCGTCGCGGCGATCGTCGCGGGCGTCATCGAGGAGCACCCGAACGCCGGGCCCGAGACGATCGGCCGCCTCGCCGTCGTCGAGCTGGCCCGCGAGGGGTGGCACTGGCACCTCGGGCACCGGCTGCGGTGCGCCCCCGCCGACGTCTCGAACGGTTCCGCCGGGGATGGCCGATGACGGGCCCGAGCCGGCTGCCGACCGGATGGCACGCCCGCGAGCCCCGACTGCGGGTCGTCGGCACGACCGAGGCGGTCGTCGAGGACGACGCCCCCGACCCCGAACCGCCCCCGAACCGCGCTGCTCGACGAGCCGCGCGCCGAGCCCTACGGAAGAGGACCGACCGATGACCACCGACCCCGCGCCGAGCGCCCTCGACGAGCTGCGCGCACTGGCCCTCCAGACCACCGACCCGATCACCGTGCAGCGGCTGCTCGACGACGT
Source organism: Streptomyces sp. NPDC008125 (assembly GCF_042957125.1). NCBI lineage: Bacteria > Bacillati > Actinomycetota > Actinomycetes > Kitasatosporales > Streptomycetaceae > Streptomyces > Streptomyces sp. NPDC008125. The sequence continues at coordinate 37,722 of NZ_JBIBHR010000030.1, read as the reverse complement.
CACGACCGAACTCACCGGCCGGACCGTCGTGCACCGGCACCAGGACCGGCGGCCCCGCCGGTTCGTGCTGCGCCGGCACGACGACGTCACCGGAATCAGCGGCGAGGGCTCCGTCGCCGACGGCGTGCTCTGGCCCGACGGCACCGCCTCGGTGCGGTGGCGCGGCGAGCACCCGAGCGCAGTTTTCTGGGACCGCGGCCGCGTCTCCGTCGAGTTCATCAACGGGCACGGTGGTGCGAGCGAACTCAAGTTCCTCGACGCCGTCGACGAGCAGCCCGAGCCGGTCACCGCCGCGTCGGCCCCGCTCGCGCTGCGCCGTGCGATCGACCGGGCGCTGACCGCCCCCGTCGCGTGCCGGACCTGCGGCCGCACCACCCCGTGCAGGTGCTTGGACAGCCGGGCCGAGGGGCGCGTCGAGGCCATCCTCGCCGCGGTCGCGCCGTGGATGGCGGGAGGTGCCGCGTGATGGCCAACTACCGCCGCAGGCAACGCGTGTTCATGGGCGCGGCGCTCGCGCTCGTCCCGCCCGCGCTCTGGGCGCTACTCACCGGGCACACCGTCGCGTTCGCCCTACTGCTCGTCGCGAGTGTCGTGATGAGCCAAGCATCGGAAGGGGCGTACCGCCTCGACCGGCTCGCTCGCACCCCGTGCTGCCACACATGGGCGAGTTCGTCCGGCCGCGTCCACGGGCAGCGCTGCCCGTACGAATGGGGCGCGGAGTGAGCGGGGCACGCGAAGCGTTCGGGAATCTCGCTCGTCGGCTTCGGCAAGCTCCGGACCCCGAGACCGTCGACATGCTGCTCGACGAGTGGCTCGTCATCCGGGACTGCGCGACCGAGCGGGATGCCGCGCGGTGGGGGTTCGACCCCGACCGGTGGTGCGAGAGCGAACGCGCCGAACTCAACCGCCGCGGCGACCGCCCCACGGCCCCCGACGACGCCCCCTGACACAACGACGGGAGCGCCCCCATCCGGCCAGATGTCCGGGGCGCTCCCACGCGGTGAGATCACCCTACGCACCGCAGGAGACACCCGCCATGAACAAGATCACCCGCCCCACTCGAACCCCCGCCGAGGATCTGCAGCACATCCTCGACAACTGGGATCACCTGCGCGACGCCCTCGACACCGCCGGACCCGGCGGCGTCTGGCCACCGAGCCGGCCGGGCGCCGAGTACCTGCGCGCACTCGACGACCAGGACGCCGCCGAGGTGTCCGCCGAGCAGCAGCTCGCCGCCGCGATCGCGCACGCACTCGACCACCCGCAGCAGCTCGTGACGGTCCGGCACCCGACCGGGCAGCTCTACTACCGGTGCGCGCACTGCGAGCACGTCGGCGAAGGGCTGCCCCACCCGGTGCGTGAAGACCGCGACCCGGCGCAGCTCGGCGAGCGGCCGGTGCCCGTGCGCCTGCACGTCGTCGACGCCTGCCGGGCGATCGAACTCGCGCTCTGCAGCCTCGCCGACTCGATCGCCACCCGGGACGCCGAAGACCCGGCGGACTGGCATCACGCCGACAACGGACAGCGAACCGCCCCGGTCGCCGCCCGGTGGCTGCTCGGCCGGCTCGGCGACGGCCCGTGCTGCCCGACGCACGATGCCGAGCAGTCCCGGATCGGCCAGTACGCCCGGGACGCTGCCCGGCGCCTCGATCGCGTACTCGGCATCGGGTACACCTCGACGGTGCTGCCGGGGGTGCCGTGCCCGTGGTGCGCCGGCGACCTGGTCATGCACTGCGAGGCGGGCGCGGTGGTGAGCGTGACGTGCGCGACCGGCCTGGTCGACTGCTCGGCCCCGGCACCGTTCGATATCGACCGCCGCGCCCGGGTGTGGTCGACGGTCGAGCAGCTCGCGGCGCTGCAGCGGGCGCTCGACGCGGCGGAGCGGGCGCGGGCGGAGGCAGAACGACGGGCCCGGCGGGCGGAGGATCGCCGCCGGCAGCGGGCGGCCGCGCGGGACCGGGCGGCCGCGGCGTAGTGGTCAGGGGGCGGCCCACACGCGGGGGCCGCCCCCTCTCCAGTCGATCAGCGCGGATGTCTCGACGTCGTGCTCGTCGATGTCGTCGAGACCGGCGCGGCGCAGGAACTCGGCGACGTCCGCAAGGTCGTGGGCGAGCCCGAGAATCTCACCGTCGATGCGGACCCGGCGGCCGCCGGTCGGCGACGGCGGGTACACGGTGACGGGCAGTACGGACATGGTCCGAGCCTGCCCGCCCCGGTAGGGGTTCGCATCCGTACGACCGCCGCCCGTGGACGTGCTGTTCGGGGGACGCCTACTTCCCCTTGACGATCTGATCGACTCGGCCGGTCGAGAGCCCGACTTCCTCGCCGAGAACGGCGAGGGTCTTGGACCTGCGCAGTACGCGCATGTCCTCGCGTCGCGCGGCCGCGAGTTCCTTCTGCCGCGACTCGACCGCCTTCAGCAGTCCGGTGATCATCACTGCGCGTTCAAGTTCCGTGGCCGACGGATCGAGCGCTTCATCTGCGGCGGCGTTGAACGCGGCGGCGAGCCGTACGCCGGCGGCCCGCCCGGGGGGCTCTGTTGCTTCGGTGTCCATGACCACGATTCTAGGACCCGCCCAAGATCATTTTCTAGGGGGCTTGACATCCATTTCTAGGGCCCTATAAATTTCTACTCACAACGACACCGAAAGAGGTAGCAGCGTGTTCCCCACCTTGGATGTCGCGGCGATGATCGCCGCACGCCCCACGACCGAGACGACCTCGCTCACGACCGAATCCGCGACCGCCCGCATCGTGCGCGCCGCTGCCGTCACCGAGGGCGACACGATCCTCGCCGGCATCGACCAGCGAGACACCGGCTTCGATGTCGACTGGTTCAGCGACCCGTACGTCGCCCACCCCATCCCCTTCGCGCCGGGGTGCGGCTGCGGCGTCTGCGAGCTGGTCGACCCCTCGGTCGAGACCGTCGTACTGACGGCCGGTAGCGCGTCCTACGGCCCGTGGGAGACCTGCGACCCGTGGGACGCGGACCGGCTCGTGATGATCATCCCCGCCCCGGCCGCCGACTGAGAGTTCGCAGCCCCCGCCCACCGACCAGACCGAGAGAACGAGAGGTTCACCAATGAGCATGACGTTCAATCAGATCCAGCCCGACACCCGAGTCGTCTGCCACTCGCGCGGCGAGATCAAGGGGACCGTCCTCGCCAAGAACGAAGCGGCGTTCGGCGAGGACCATGAGGCCGTACTCATCATGTTCGACGGCGGCGCGCTCGGCTGGAACTGGCCGACGCAGCTCTCGCCGCTGGACGAGCCCGCCCCGACTCCGAAGCTGCTCCCGACCAGCACCAAGGCAGTGAAGCAGTTCTACACGGGAGGACGGCGGTACCGGGTGCTCAACGCAGCGGCGGGGGCCCGTGGGTACTGGGAGGTCATCCGCGACGGGGCCGCCCTCAACGCGGACGATGACGTGATCGTCAGCCGGTGCGCCACTCGCAGGGCTGCGTTCGAGGCCGCCCTCGCGAAGCTCGCCGCAGGCTGACCAACGGGCCGCCGCCCGGCGCGGCGGCCCTACTCGCTCGATCCCTCAAGATCGGTGCGACGCCCCTGACGCGGCGGGTTCGCCTCGAAGTAGGCGGCGACGTCGCGCCGTGGGAACCGTAGACGCGTACTGCCAGCAGCCGGCACCGGCCCGGGGAAGACGCTGTTGGGCCTCGCCCGGATGGCGTGCAGAGTCTGCCGACTCAGACCATGCTCGGCGCAGATTTCGGCGATCGTCATCGGTTCCTCACCGCCCTCGGGTGTCATCGATTCATCCGGCACGGGGACATCCTTTCCGAACTTCTTGACAAATGTAAAGAAGTCTCCCTAGGTTCTGAACGAGAGAAACCCCGCCCGGTGCTGACAACACCGACGGGGCCGCAGTACGGCCGGGCCCGGTGCTGACAACACCGAACCCGGCCGCAACCCCGCCCGGTGCTGACAACACCCGACGGGACGCCCGCCCACCTGCCTGTAACAGGAGAGCAAGACGTGAACGATCGTAACCGTGGCACCGCCGTGCCCACCCCCCGCAGCCACATCGACGCCGGCCTGCAGCGCGTGCTCGCCATGCCGAGCATCGCCTCGCAGATGCTCACCACGGCGGCCGACCACCTCACCAAGCACAAGCCGACCGACGAACTCACCGTCGCCGGATGGGCCCGCGCGTTCGCCCTCGCCGACGCCCGGGTGCTCACCGGCTACCCGCAGATCGTCGCGCAGCACGCCGCCCGCCGCGCCATGCGCGCTCTGTCCCCCGGTATGTGGGACAGCGCGCGCACCCGGGGCGAGTTCGCGCTGCTGCTCCGCGCCGCTGCGGAAACCGTCTGATGTCCGCCGAGCCCGCCAAGCCCACCGAGGCCGAGCGCGTCGCCGAGCTGCTGCGCGAAGCGGCCGCCGACTACGCCGCCGCGCAGCCGGCTCGGGCCGCCGCACGCGACCAGCTCGCCTTCGCCCGCGCACACGGCGCCGAGGCTGCCGGCGCGTGGCGCTCGCGCTGACCATCGACCGGCCGGACCCGCACCCGGGTCCGGCCACCCCGGGAGATCTTGTGTCTCGCCCCACCCTCACCACCATGCAGCGCCGGCTCGTGTACGCCGTGGCCTCGGGCGCCGCGCTGATCGCCGCGATCGGGTTCGCCGGCTCGTACACCGCCGTGCGCAAGCTCGCCGAAGACAAGCACCTCGGCGAGTTCGCCGTCGTGTTCCCCATCGGAATCGACGCCGGTATCGCCGTACTGCTTGCCCTCGACCTACTGCTGTCGTGGCTCCGCATGCCCTTCCCGCTGCTGCGCCACACGGCATGGCTGCTCACCGCTGCCACCATCGCGTTCAACGCGGCGGCGGCGTGGCCGGACCCGATCGGGACCGGCATGCACGCCGTGATCCCCGTTCTCTTCGTCGTCGTCGTCGAGGCGGCGCGGAATGCTGTCGGCAGGATCGCGGAGATCACGGCGGACCGGCACATCGAACCCGTCCGGCTGTCCCGGTGGCTGCTCGACCCGCTGCGCACCTTCCTGATGTGGCGCCGCATGAAGCTCTGGGAAATGCGCTCGTACCGCGACGTGATCCGGTTCGAGCAAGACCGGCTCGTGTACCGGGCGCAGCTCCGAGCAACGTACGGACGTAATTGGCGACGGCGCGCACCCGTCGAGGAACTTCTGCCGCTACGACTCATGCGCTACGGCCGCCCCCTCGACCAGGACGAGCCCGAGCAGCGTGTCGAGCCCGAACTCGGATTCGAGGCGGCGGCAGCCGAAGCAATGGCGCTTGCGCCCGCCTCGCCCCTGCCGGCGCTCGAACCTGGGGCGGTCGAGCCCGCACCCGCCTACGCGGCAGAGCACATCCGGGTCGCGGTGCGCGCCCGGATCCCGGACCCGGACCCGACGGACCCGTTCGATCCGTTCGCCCTTGCTTCGGACTCAGACCCGGCGCGCTCGGACCCGCTCGGTCACGACACGGACCCCGACCCGGCGGACCCGGACCCGGCGGACCCGGCGGACCCGGACCCGGCGGAGCCGGACCCGGCCGACCCGGACCCGGACCCGGCCGACCCGGACCCGGCGGACCCGGACCCGGCGGACCCGGACCCGGCGGACCCGGACCCGGTGGGCGCGAGCGGCAGCCCGAACCGCGATGCCGAGTTCGACGAGCTGCTGCAGCGGGCCCGCGAGGTCTGGGCAGAGCACCCGTTCTCGATGAAAGCCGCTCGCCGCGAATTCCACATCGGACAGCACAAGGCACAACGCCTCATCGCGGCACTGAAGTCCGCACCCGCACCCGCACCCGCACCCGCACCCGCACCCGAGGACTCCACACCATGACCGCATCCGACGTACTGCCCGAGGCCACGCCCGAGCCTGTGCCGGACCGAACCAAGGTTCGGCGGATCCGGGTCCGCGACTACCTACTCGCCGGCGCGGGTCGCTCGGCACCGATCCCGGACCCGACGGACCCGGACCCGGCCGACCCGGACCCGGCCGACCCGGACCCGACGGACCCGGACCCGACGGACCCGGACCCGGCCGACCCGGACCCGGCCGACCCGGACCCGACGGACCCGGACCCGACGGACCCGGACCCGACGGACCCGGACCCGGCCGACCCGGACCCGGCGGACCCGGCGGACCCGGACCCGAACCCGACGGACCCGGACCCGAAGCGGAAGCGGAAGGGTCTGCCGTCCCTCAAGCGCTCTCGGCAGCACGCACCGGACCCCGAACCCGCAGCCCCTGCCGACGAGATCCGCGCGGCCGCCGGCGAGGTCGCCGACGTGCTGCTCGCGGACCCGGACCAACGGCGCCGCGTCGCGAACGTCCTCTACAACGGCGCGGCCGCCGCTCTCGCGCACGCCGTCGGGGTCCTCCCGTGGATGCGCGACAGCCTCGACTACTACGGCCGGCACAGCACGGAGAACGGTGCAGTCGTCGGAGTCGGCGTCATCGCCGTCTGCCTGATCGCCGAGATCCGTAGCAACCGGTGGCGGGGCAGCGGCGCCGCTGTCGCGCTGCGGCTCTTCGGCTGGATCGCCCGCGTGCCCCTCGCTGCGGCCGCTCTCGCCCTCGCCCTCTACTCGCCCAACACCCCTGATCTGCAAGGACATGCCATGTCAACGACCCTCGCCGCCGCTAGCGGTTCGGCCACGTTCCTCGGCGGGCTCGGGACCGGCGGGCTCGCACTCGTGCTGACCGTCGCTCTCATCCTCGGCACCCGTAAGAAGGGGGGCGAGACGACGTTCCCTAAGGGACTCGCGCTGACGCTCGGACTCGCGGCCGGCACGGTGTGGATGGGCGCCGGGATCGTCTGGGGCATGCCCGACGACATGGTGACTACCGCGCTGCAGGCGGTCGGCGTCGGAAAGGTCGACGGCCCCCTCGGCAACGTGCAGATGCGCGCGATCGCCCTGGTCCTGGTCGTCGTCGCCTATCTGGTGAAGCTCAAGCCGCGGGCAGCCGGCGTGACGGGCATCATCATGGCGAGCGTGTTCTCGGCCGCCGGTGGCGCGTGGACGATCATTGCGACCACGGTCGGCGAGTTCTTCCTCGGACTCGCGGCATGAAGCGGCTCCGCGCCGTGTGGGCCGAGGCCCTCGCGCCGATCCGCGCCGAGCGCGAGCTGCTGCGCGCCGTACGAACCGGGACCGGGGCGCTCGTGGCGCTGCTGTGGCACTGGATCCGAAGTGCCGACGGGTGGGATTCGCTCTGGTATGCCCTCGGCACACTGTGGGCGCTCGCCGCGCTCGGGTGGGCCGTGGGGCAGCACCCGGTGATCGCTCCGGTGCTCGTCCTCGCGTGGCTGCTGGCCGCTCTCAAGCTCGGCCACCCCGACGACGACGCTCACCCAGACAAGATCAATAAGACCGTGGGGGAGAGCAGCGTCCCCGAGGACTCCCCCGAGCCGGCCCCCGAGCCGCCGACTGACGACGAGTTCGTGCTCGGCCTCGCGAACCTCATCGGCACCCGCAATGGGGTACTGCTCTCCACCGTCGTGGACCACTTCCATCAGGCCGGCGCTCCGCACGGGTGGGGCATCCCCGATGTTCGCGCGCAGTGCACCCGCCTCGGCATCCCCGTGAAGAGCCCCATCAAGGTCCGCGGAACCACCTCTGTGGGGGTTCACCGGACGGGCCTGCGGGCGGCTCTCAACGCGCGTCTTCAACCGGCCGACGGCCCCTCTCCCGAGGGCACCCCGACCCCCACCTCTGGGGCCGACTAGTTCCCTGCAGTACCCGATCTGACCTGCGAGAACTACCCGTCGACTACCCCCGACTACCCGCTCAACTACCCCCGCGCAGCGCCCCGATCGGGGCGCTCCCGAGAGAGGTTAGATGTGTCCTACCGCTACCGGTGCGGCACCTGCCGCGCCACGTCCGAGCCGGTCGCCACCCGCCGCGCCGCCCGCGCCGAGCAGCGTTGGCACCGGGCCCGAGAGCACGCCGGGCTCATCCCCGACGACGAGTCGATCGAGCCCGACGACGAGCACACCGTCGGCTCCGGCGGACTGCTGCTCGCGATCCTCGTCGGGTGCCTGATCGTCGAGGCGCTCTACCGCATCACCGGACCCTGACCCTGATGAAGAGGAACACCACCATGCCCATGCCCCACGACAACTACGTGACGACGATCCTCGCCGCACTCCGCGCCGCCGGACTGCCCCCGGCCGGCTCCTGGTCGTCGAACGCCGAGACAGTCGGCACGTACTGCCACCTGACCGCCGTAATCACCCTCGACCCGAGCAGCACGCAGGACACCGACCCCGACGACGTACCCGCCCACACGGCGTGGCCGCACGGGCTCGTGCTGATCTGGGAGTGGCACACCGGGCAGGACGAGAACGCGCCGGAGCGGGGAGCGATCTGGCAGTTCGCCGAGCTCCGGCCGAACGGCTCGAACGCGTACCCGACGGACCTGCCCGTACACGGCTGCGCGTCCCCCGAGGCCGTCGTCGAGGCCGCGCAGCACGTCATCGCCGGTCGCATCCGGCCGGGCCACTTCCACAACTTCGGCACGCCGCAGGGATGGACCGGCGGCACGATCGGCACCCCGTGGGACCAGGTCGAGGCGCTGGAGGCGGCGTGCGTCGCTTGGGGGGCTGACGGCGCCTGATCTCGCGCAGAACCCGGTGTGATTCGGTGACGATCCGCCAACGAATCGCAAGGGGAACGAGATCGAATGCCCCGCGAGATCTCGACATCGTCGCAGCTCGCCGTGTTCTGTCCCCGGGGGACTCCCCGGGGACTCGCGCGCGCGGGGTCCACTCCACTCCAATCCACAACCTGTGGACGGCTGATGAGAGAGAGCATCTGCAGGAAGTGCGCGCCGCGCGCCCGTTCACCCGCTCTCTCCCCGCACCCGCTTGACTCAGGCGATCAACGTGTCGCATCCTTGGCCGCAGTTCCGCATGCCCGGAAACAGACCACCGACCGGCCCCCGCCACCACGACGGGGGCCGTTCGCTTCCCACCCGGCCGCCACACGCGGCACGATGGACCCTCACCCGGAACCAGGGGGGTTCAGTGTTCGGCAGCAAGAAGACCGACGAAGAGAAGCAAGCCGCGAAGCACCTCGGCCGCATCCGCACCGCAGCGGCCGCCGCCGGCGTCACCGTCCTCGGCGGTGCGTTCCACCAAGCCGGGCAGGCCCCGATTCCCGTCGACGGCTCGACCGTCACGATCGAACTCGGCGAGGTCGCCCGCAAGCGCATCACCGCGACCCGCGTCGCCCTCACCGGGATCTTTGCCCTGTGGCTGAAGAAGGACGAAAGCAAGCTGTACATCACGGTCGAGCACCCTGACGGCGTGATCCTCTACCCCGTCGCCGCGAAGAAGGAACCGCAGGCGCGGGTGTTCGCCACCCTGGTCAACGGCCACGCGACCGGCATCACCACCGCCGCCGAGTAGTCACCCCGACACCAGACCGACGCCCCCCGGTGCCACACCCCGGGGGGCGTCGGCATACCCCCCAGCCGAGAGGTACCCCCCGTCATGCGCGTACGCCTCACCGACGGCACCCGCCGGGTAGACATCAGCACCGGCCCCGGCGAGCGCGCCACCCTCGACCACCTCGAAGCCGCCGCCGTCCGGCTGCTCACCGCGCTCGACCGCGAGCCGGCCGACGACACCGAGCAGCGCGCACCCATCGGGTTCACGCCGCAGCTCACCCTCGACGGCGTCTCTCTCGACTCGGTCATCGAACGGTCCGACCAGGACGACGAGCAGTACGTCGACCCCGAGGACGATCACGCATGACGGGGCAGTGGGCCGACAGCACAAGACGCGACGAACTGCCCGCAGACTGGTACACCGTCATCCGGCCGTACGTCCTTCACCGCGACGAACACCGTTGCCGATGGCGCGAGGGCCGGATCGTCTGCGGACACCACGCCAACCAGGTCGACCACATCGTGCCCGGCTCCGACCACCGGTACGAGAACCTGCAGGCTCTGTGCGAGCACCACCATGCGATCAAGTCCAGCCGCGAGGGCAACGCCGCACGCTGGCGCGAGAGAGCCAAACGACCACCCGAACGACACCCCGGACTCATCTGACCTTGAACGCACGGGAGATGAGCACACAGAAGCGCCCGAGGGGTGGGGGGGACTCCCCCTCCCCGCCCCCGCGTCGCTCGGGAGGTGCTGCGGGGCTGGTTCTGTACGGGTCTGGGGAAAACGGCCACGTGGGGGCACGTGGGTGGCTCGCTGGCGGGCGAGCGAGGAAGCGGCAGGCTGATTTGATGGCGCGCAGTCGAGGGCCCGCAGATCGCCTCTCAGCCTGCCGCCCTCCCGATGCGAACTCGATACGCGCAGGTCAGAGCGCTAAAAGCGTACGCGGCTGTAGACTGGACCCATGACGACGAGCCGCTGCTGCGAACACTGCGAGGGGCCCATGCCGATCACGGCCCGGCGGCACGCGCGGTTCTGCGCACCCCGGTGCCGAGCAGCCGCTGCTCGCCGCCGGCAGACGGTCCCGGCCGAGTTGACCCGGCGGCCGCGCTGGATTCGGCACACCTCGCGCAAGGTCCCGCTTACGGTCGGCGGCTCGGTCGCGAGCAGCACCGACTCGTCGACCTGGTCGCGCTACGGGGAAGCCGTCCGCTCGACGGCGGGCGTCGGGCTCGGGTTCGTCCTCGACGGCGACGGGCTCGTGTGCCTCGACCTCGATCACTGCCTCGGCCCGGACGGCAGCCCACTGCCGTGGGCGCAGACGATCCTCGACGCCGCAGGCCCGACATGGGTCGAGGTGTCCCGCTCCGGCGACGGGCTGCACGTGTGGGGGCGCGGCAAGCTGACCACGGGCAGACGCATCACCTTCAACGGCGGGTCGGTCGAGCTGTACGCCGACGGCCGGTACATCGCAGTCACGGGGCGGACGTTCGGCGGCACGCCGCAACGCCTCGGCGATCTGCAACACGTCATCGACGCTCTGCTGTAGCACCCCGACACGGGCGTGCTGCGGCGCACCCGACACGGGAGGTACAGCAATGACGCGCCTACAGATCATGGAACTACCCGAGGGAAGCAGGGACGAGCGGGCGCCCTTCGTGCTCGTTGTCGACCAGTGCCCAGACCGATGGGAGAGCCGAGCGGGCAGCGGCGACCAGCTCACGAGCCATCGTTGGCGCGAAGCCGCCCAGAAGATTGGCGCGGTGGACGTGATCGTGACGGCCGAGACCGTCGAGATCCCGGCGAACGAGCTGCTGCCCGTCGGGGCGTTCGAGCTCGTCGGCGACCAGGCAGCGCGAGCCGCCAATGCGGAAGACGAGCGCATGCGCGAAATTACGGACGCGCTCGGGTTCGATCGCCTGCAGAACTGGGACGAGATCGTGTCGGCGATCAGAACGCAGCGGCAGGTCACGGCAGACGGCGAGCACATGTTCGGCGAGCCGGGATACCTGGACCCGCAGCGGTGCGCGCGGTGCGGATTGGGCCGTGACTCATGGATGAGGCAGCGAGACACGCGTACGTGCAGCACGGTGCGAGCGGATGCCGAGTCAGGGCACGAGTTCCGGCCCATCGGTGCGCACGACGAACTTGCCTGCCTCCGGTGCCGCATGCCCCGGATCGAGTGGGCGGCACGTCGCGACACCCCGCAGTGTGACGTCGTTCGACAGGGTGGCGAGTGATGGCAGGCATGGGTCCGGCTCCGAAGCCGAACGGTAGGAAGGCGCGCAGGAACGCGGACGCGATCCCGCAGACCGTGCTCAGGTGGGAGCGCGCCGAGGCGCCCGAGCTGCCCGACTTCCGGGTCGAGCGCGACGGGCAGCTCGTCGAGTTCGTGTGGCCGGAGCGAACGCGCGAGTGGTGGCAGATGTGGATCGACTCGCCGCAGGCCGAGCACTTCGGTTCGTCCGACTGGCAGTACCTACTCGACACCGCGCTGATTCACGCCCGGCTGTGGCGCGGCGACCTGTCGGCCGCTGGCGAGCTGCGGCTGCGCGTGGCCGCGTTCGGGGCGACGCCGGCGGACCGGGCCCGGCTGCGCATGGTGTTCGCCGAGGCGGACGGCGCCGATCAGGGCCGAGGCAGTTCGGGTGGGCCCTCCGCGCGGGAGCGGTACGGGGCGGCGACGCTGCGGTCGCTGCCGGGCGGGAGAGCGGCGACCGCCGAGGAGTAGGGGGCCGGTATGCCGTGGCGCGGCCCCGAGTTCGAGGGCGAGCGCCCGACGCTGGGTTGGTACGTCCTCGACTGGATGATCGAGAATCTCGCGCAGCCCGGCCGGGACGACGGCGAGCCGTTTCTGCCGACGCAGGAACAAGCGGACTTCCTCTGCGGGTTCTACGAGCTGCACCCGGTGACGGGCAAACGGATCGTGCACCGCGGGCTGCTCAGCCGGCCGCGCGGGTGGGGGAAGTCGCCGTTCGTCGGGGCGATCGCGCTCGCCGAGGCGTGCGCCGACGTCGTACCGGACGGGTTCGATGCGTACGGCGAGCCGATTGGCCGGCCGTGGCACTCGATCCGTACACCGCTCGTGCGCATCGCCGCGGTGACCGAGCAGCAGACCGACAACACATGGGTGCCACTGCTGGAGATGGCGCGGGGCGGGTCGCTGTCGACCGACTACGGGCTCGACGTCCTCGACACCGTGATCTACCTGCCGCGCGGCGAGATCTCCCCGATCACGTCGAGCGCGACCTCGGTCAAGGGCGACCCCGCATGCTTCGCGTCACTCGATCAGACGGAGGAGTGGAAGGAGTCGAACGGCGGGCTCAAGCTCGCGAAGACTCTGCGGTTCAACGCGACCAAGCTCGGCGGCAGCATCATCGAGACGCCGAATGCGTACACGCCGGGCGAGGGGTCCGTCGCCGAAAACTCGGCGGCGGACTATCAGGCGATCCTCGAAGGCCGGTCGCGGGCGCGCGGCATCCTGGTCGACCACCGGGAGGCGCCGCCCGAAACGGACATGACCGACGAGCAGTCGCTCGTCGCCGGGCTGCGGTACGCGTACGGGGACAGCAGCGACCACCCCGACGGGTGCGTACTGCACGACCCGCCGTGCCCGCCCGGGTGGTCCCCGATCGAGGGGATCACCGGCGCGTTCTGGGACACGTCGAACGAGCCGCAGGATCTGCGCGCCGACTTCCTGAACCAGATCACCCACGCAAGCGATGCGTGGCTGTCGCAGCCCGAGGTGCGCGCGGCGACGGACCTTGACCGGGCGGTCGAGGTCGGCGACCGGATCGTGCTCGGGTTCGACGGCTCACGGAAGCGGTCGCGTGGAGTGACCGACGCGACGGCGCTGATCGGCTGCCGGCTCAGCGACGGGCACCTGTTCACGCTCGGTGTGTGGGAGCAGCCGAAAGGGTGGAAGCCGCCCCCGGGCGAGTCCGGCGAGGGCTGGCAGGTGCCGGTCGTCGAGGTGCTCGCGAAGGTGCACGAGACGTTCGACCGGTACGACGTGATCGGGTTCTACGCCGACCCGGCGAAATGGGAAAGCCACGTTGCGGACTGGGAGGCGGCGTACGGGCCGCGGCTCAAGGTGATGTCGACGCGGAACCACCCCATCGAGTGGTGGATGACCGGCGGCCGCAGCACGCTGATCGTGCGGGCACTGGAGAAGTTCCACACCGCACTGACCGAGTGCGAGCTCACCCTCGACGGGGCCTCGGCGCTCGTGCGGCATCTGCTCAACTCCCGGCGCCGCAAGACGCGCAGCGGGATCCAGATCATGAAGGCGAACCCGGACAGCCCGGACAAGATCGACGCCGCTGTCGCTGCTGTCCTCGCGTGGCAGTGCCGCCTCGACGCGATCGCGAAAGGCATCACCGCCGAGGCCGAGGAAATGGGCGGCTTCACGTTCTGACAGCCCGAGAGGGGGCGACGTGCTCGACGAGACACCGGAGATCGACAACCCCGACTTCTGGCTGCTGCGCCTCGGTCGGCGGATGCGGCGGCGCGAGCGGGTGCTCGACGAGTGGTGGCGCTACTACAAGGGGCGGCCGCCGCTGCCGGAGCTGCCGAAGAACGCGCAGGCGGCGTTCCTCGACTTCCAGCGCAAAGCCCGTACCAACCTGTGCCAGGTGATCGCGAACGCATCAGTCCACCGGCTCACCGCGCTCGGCGTCACGGGCCCGGACGGCGAGCCGGACCCGGACGCGTCGCGGTGGTGGCAGCAGAACCGGCTCGACTCCCGGCAGAAGCTCGTGTGGCGTCTCGCGATGTCGCAGAGCGTCGGGTACATGCTCGTCGGCGAGCACCCCACCCGGACGGAGGAGAACGGCCGGCCGTCGCCGCTCGTGACCGCCGAGCATCCCCGCGAGTGCATCGTCGAGTACGACCCCGAGACCGGCGAGCCGCTCGTCGGGCTGAAGGCGTTCCCGTCCGACATTGACGGCTACGGGCACGCGGTCGTGTTCTTCGACGATGCCCGCTTTCGGTACCGGACGACGGAGCGGTGCGGCAGCCGGCTGCCGTGGGGGCCCGACTCATGGGTGCCGGTCGGCGGCGACCAGGGCGACCCGCACGATCTCGGCATGCTGCAGCTCGTAGAGTTCGCCCGCATGCCCGATCTCGGCGAGGACCCCGAGCCCGAGTTCGCCGGCGTCATGGACATCCAAGACCGTCTGAACCTCGGCGTGTTGAACCGGATGGCGACGAGCCGCAACGCAGGCTTCCCGCAGAAGTGGATCAAGGGCCACAAGTTCGCGAAGAAGAAGGACGCGAACGGGCTCGTCGTCGTCGAGCAGCCTTTCGTACCGGGCCCGTCGGCGGTGTGGGCGTCCGAGGGCGAGAACGCGCAGTTCGGGCAGCTCGCCGCCGCCGACCTGTCTGGGTTCCTGAAAGAGCACGAGTCGGATGTGCGCGACGCCCTGCTGCTGTCGCAGACGCCCGTGTACTACTACGCGGGCGACCTGGTGAACATCAGCGCGGACACGATCGGCGCGCTCGACATCCTGCACGTGGCCAAGATCCGCGAGCACATCGCGGTGTTCGGCGAGGGTATGGAATCGGTCATGTCGCTCTGCGCCGCGCAGGCCGGCGTGCCCGAGGACTACACCGAGGCCGAGGTGCGGTGGGCGAACCCGGCTCACGCGTCCCTCGCGGTCAAGGCTGACGCCGCGACCAAGCTCAAGTCGATCGGGTACCCGCTCGACGTCATCGCCGAAGAGATGGGCGAGACACCCGCCATGGTCCGCCGGATCACGGCAGGCGCGGCGTCGCAGGCGCTGCTCGCCGCGTCGCTGCTGCCGGCACCCGGCGCGGCGCCGACGGCGGGCAACCTGCCGGACGACTCCGGCGCGGGCGGGGCGCTCGATGGGTGAGGCGCTGCAGGCAGCGCTCGCCGACCGGTACGACGCCCTGTCGGGCTCGCTGCGCGACCGGCTGATCGGGTTCGTGCTCAGCGCGTTCGACAGCCTCGGCGACTACCGCGATGCCGACGCGGCGGTGTTCATCGAGCGGGTGCTGCCGGTCGTGCTCAGCGTGCAGCAGCAGATCGGGCAGGTCACCGACGCGTACCTCACGGCGATGATCACGGACATGATGGGCGGCGCCGCAGCACCGGCCGGGGCCGCCCTGCCCGAGGCGCTGCGCGGCGTCGATCCGGCCACGGTGTATCACCGGCCGTTCGTGCAGATGCGCACGGCCCTCGCGCGCGGGCACGACTACGTCGACGCTCTGGCGCAGGGACGCACGCGGCTGCTCAGCATCACCGAGACCGATCTGCAGCTCGCCCGTACGCACGCCGCCCGGCAGTCGATGGGCCGCGGAGGCGTGAAGTTCTTCCGCCGCGAGCTGCGGGGTACGAAGAACTGCGCGCTCTGCACGATTGCCTCGACGCAGCGGTACCGGGTCGAGAACCTGATGCCGATCCATCCGGGCTGTCACTGCCGGCCCGAGCCGTTGCCGGGCGACCGCGACCCCGGGCCCGTCATCGACGAGGCGCTGCTGCGGGAGGCACACGACGCGATCGCGCGCGACCTCGGCGAGTCCGACCGCGGCGGCCGCGCCCCCGATTACCGGCAGGTGATCATCACGCGCGAGCACGGCGAGATCGGTCCGCTGCTCGCGGTTCGCCGGCAGAACTTCACGGGCCCGGACGACATCCCCGCCACGTGACCACCAGCGCCGACACGGCGCACCCGCTCACCCCTACCCGACACGGGAGACACAGCCATGCGCACACGCACCCTGCCCACCCTGCCCGGCATCACGTCGGCGGCGTGGGCCCACCCCTACCCGGTCACCCCGTGGTCGCCCGTGGTCTACGCGGACGGCGGCGAGGGCGACGGCGGCGACAAGGGCGGCAAGCCCGACGCCGACAAGGGGGGCAAGGGCGACGGCACCGACGACAAGTCCGACACGGGCAAGAGCGATTCGGAAGCCGAGAAGTGGAAGGCGCAGAGCCGGAAGCACGAGCAGCGCGCCAAGGAGAACGCCGACGCCGCCCGCGAGCTCGCCGAGCTGAAAGCGGCGAACGCCACGGACAGCGAGAAGGCGATCGCCGAGGCCGTGAAGAAGGCGGTAGCCGAGGAACGGTCGCGCGGCGCCGCAGCCCTCGCGCGGCAGGTGTTTCTCGCCTCGGCGGCCGGCCGGATCAAGGACGCGGCCGACGTCGTCGAGGACGTGAACCTGTCGAAGTACATCGACGCGAACGGCGAGGTCGACGAGAGCGGGCTCGCGAAGCTGATCGACCGGCTCGCTCCCAAGTCCGACACGGACGGCGACGGAGACGGCGACCAGGACGGCGGGGGCGACTCGCGCCGCCGGCGAGGGACCGGCTACCAGGGCACCCGACAGCGCGGCAGCAGCGGTGGCAACGGCGGAGCCGGCAGCTCGCTCGCCGAGGGCGCCGACCTCTACAAGTCGCTGCTTGGCGGCGGCAACAAGACCTGATCCGGGAGGGATCACACCATGAACCTTGCGCAGACGACCGAGTGGTTCGGGACCGACGATCAGTCGTGGCTCGGATCCGAGCACGGGACGCAGGCGACCGAGACGATCGTGCTCGACACCTCGACGTTCACCCCGGCGACGCACTACCCCGAAGGGTTTTTCAAGTCGGGCATTCCGCTCGGGCAGATCACGGCCGGCGGGAAGTTCGGGCCGTACGACAACGCGGCGACCGACGGGCGCGAGAAGCTCGTCGGTTTCCTGTTCTCCGCCGTCGGTGCGCCGACGGTCAACACCATCGATCCGGCCGGGGCGCTGTTCGTGCACGGGAAGGTGCGCGAGTCGCGCCTGCCCGTCGCCGTCGACGCGGCCGGCAAGGCCGACGTCCCGCTGATCCGGTTCGTCTGAGAGGAGTGGTCTAGATGAGCTGGACCCTGTCCACCGAGTTCATCGAGCCGACGGCGCTCACCGGACTCATCCGGGCGGCGCTCGCCGATCTGCAGGTGAACCGCTTCACCCTGTCGCGGTGGCTGCCGAACGTCGAGGTCGACGACATCGTGTACGAGTTCGTCAAGGGCGGCGGCGGTCTCGCCGAAACCGCGTCGTACCGGTCGTGGGACACCGAGAGCAAGATCGGTCGCCGCGAGGGGATCGGGAAGGTCATGGGCGAGCTGCCCCCGATCTCCGAGAAGATCCCGTTCAACGAGTACGACCGGCTGCGGCAGCGGAAGCTCAAGCGCACCGACGCTCTGCCGTTCATCGCCCGCGACGCGCAGCGCATCGTGTCGAACATCGCCGCCCGGTTCGAGGTCGGCCGCGGCGCCGCGCTCGTCGGCGCAGCGGTGCCGGTCCCCGAGCTGAAAACCACCGTGGATTTCGGGCGGATCGCGGCGCACTCCGTCGTCGCCGCGACCCTGTGGTCGGACCATGCGAACGCGACGCCGATCACCGACCTGCGGTCGTGGAAGCACACCTACGAGGACACGAACGGCGAGACGCCGGCCGTGATCCTCGCTCCGTCGGCGGTCGTCGAGAACCTCGCGATGTGCGAGCAGATGATCCGGCAGGCGTTCCCGCTGGCCCCGGCAGGCACCGCGCCCATGCTGTCGGGCGAGCAGGTGAACCAGATTCTCCGGTCGCTGAATCTTCCGCCGATCGAGGTGTACGACGCGCGCGTGAAGGTCGACGGCGTGGCGACCCGGATCACCCCGGGCAACGCGATCGCGCTGCTGCCCGAGCCCGGGTCGACGTCGGCGGCCGCGCCGACCCCGCTCGGTGCGACGCTGCTCGGCACGACCGCCGAGGCGCTCGAAGACGAGTACGCGCTGCAGCCCGGCGAGCAGCCGGGCGTCGTCGCGGCGCAGTGGAAGACCAAGGACCCGGTGCGCTTGTGGACGCACGCCGCCGCCGTAGGTCTGCCGGTGCTGCGTGAGCCGAACCTGACCTTCCGGGCGCAGGTGCTCGCATGAGGGGGCGCCGGCTGATCGCGTACGTGCACGTCGGCGGAGTGGCGTACGGGCCCGGCGACGAGATCCCGGCCGACGTGCTGCGCCGGATCGGTGAGCACGCGTTCGCCGACCCCGAGGTCGACGACGACCAGGGCGACGGCACCGGTTCGGGCGGGGACGTCGAGGCGCCGCCGCGCTCGGGCCGCGGCTCGGGCGAGGCCGCGTGGCGGGCGTTCGCCGAGCAGCACTCCGTCGAGGTCGCCGCCGACGCGAGCCGCGAGGACATCGTCGCGGCGTGCGAGGCGGCCGGGCTCGTCGAGCGAGAGGAGTAGGGGAATGGCGGCAGCGTTCGCGACGGTCGAGGACTACGAGAAGCGCGCCGCCGTCACCCTCGCCGGGGCCCGGCGCGATCAGGTCGAGGTGTACCTCGATGACGCGTCGGCGCTCATGCGCGGGCACATCCCGGACGGGCACACCCCGGACCCGGCGACGACCCGCGCGATCGCGATCGCGGTGACTCGCCGGGTGATCGCGAACGGCGGCGGGTACCGGCAGCGCACGATCGGCCAGTACTCCGAGACCCTCGGCGAGAACGGCGGGCTCTACCTCACCGCCGACGAGATCGAGCAGCTGCAGCCCGACGACGCGACCGACCCGGACGCCGACGCCGCGTACACGGTCGAACTCGTCGGCGGGGTGGGGTGGCGTGACGATCCGGCGGACTACTGCCGGCGGCTGCTGTGATCCCTGACGATCTGCTGCCGCACACGGTCGAGGTCGAGCACCCGGGCCGGACGACGGACCGGTACGGCAACGAAGTTGCGGACTGGTCGGCGTCGACCCGGGCGGCGGCCGCCGCGTGGCTGCAGCAGAACACGGGGGCCGAGGACACCGACCAGCGCGACGCGCAGATCGGCGAGTGGCTCATGCTTTGCAACTCGTGGGCGGCCGACGGCGCCCCGCTCACCGTGCACGGTGCCGACCGAGTCCACTGGAACGGCGCCGTGTTCGAGGTTATCGGGCCGCCCGGTCCGGCGTACGAGCCGGCCGAGCTGCATCACTACGAGATCCGGCTGAAGACAGTGGAGGGGTGACCATGGCCCGCATGCGGGTGGTCCCGAACCGGCGGAACATCGCGGGGTTCTTGAAGAGCGACGGCACGCGGGCGCTGATCGAGCGGAAGACCCGGGCGGCCGAGAGCGCCGCCGCCGCGGCGAGCACGGCGGCCGGGCAGTTCCGTACGGACGTGCAGACCGACGACCGGCGAGTGCGCGGCGCCGTGATCGGCGACTACTCCACCGACGACCCGGCGGTGTCCCGGGCGGCGCTGCTGCGCGGGCTCGACGCCGCCAAGGGAACCGACTGACGTGCCGGCGGCGATCGTCTTTCCAGACGCCGCCGAGGTGTACACCCGGTACCTGCGCGAGCAGCTCGCCGCGCGCGGGGACCTGGTCCACGTCGGCACCCGCGTGCCGTCACCCCGGCCTGCCCGGCTCGTCCGGGCCGAGCGGATCGGCGGCGCGCAGCTCGACGTCGTGACCGACCGGCCGCGCCTCGACGTGCACTGCTGGGGCGCCACCGAGGCGGACGCCGCCGACCTGGTCGCGGTGGTGCGGGCGCTCACGCTCGCCATGCCGGGATGGCGCGGCGCCGTCGTGTACGACCTCGCCGAGGTCGGCGGCCCGAACCTACTGCCCGACGCCGCGACGTCGTCGCCCCGCTACGCGTTCGCTGTCGAGCTCTCCATTCGAGGGACTGCCCTCGCCCCCGCATAACCCCCGGCTCACCCGCCGTTGACCGCACGCCCCTCGCGCCGCCGGCGCGGGGGGTTTCTTCATGGAGGTACGCCTCATGGGCACCCCGACTCCCCCGGTTTCCCTGGAGACCGGACTCCACAACGAGTACATCCGCAAGCAGCTCGTACAGGCGGTGTACGCCGCCGACTACACGGCGGCCGCCGTCACCGCCCCGTTCGCCTCGGCCGACGGCACGCTGCAGGCGATCCCCACCGGGTACGTCCCGGTCGGCTACACCACCGAGGACGGATTGACGTTCACGGGTGATCTGTCGATGGCAGACGTCACGAGCTCGCAGTCGACCGAGCCGACCCGGTCCGACGTCGAGTCTGACGTGCTGTCCGCGAAGTTCTCGCCGCAGGAAACGAACGCGGTGACCACCGCGCTCTACGAGGGGCTGCCGCTGTCCGGCACCGGCGCACTGCCGGACATGGGCGAGGCGTGGCAGTGGGACCGGGCGAGCACCCCGAAGAACCCCTACCGGCGGCTGCTGTTCATCGGTCTCGATTTCGACGACAGCGGCGCCGAGATCTACATCGTCCGGTTCTTCCCGCGCGCTCGGCTCACCTCGCGTGACGACGAGCAGTGGGCGCGCAGCACGGAGACGCAGCGCCCGGTGACGTTCAACGCCTACCGCGACAGCCTCCTCGCGACCTCGTGCCGAACCTGGGTCGACGGTCCGGGGTGGCGTGCCCTCGCGGCATGACCCCACCCCCCTTGATCGGGCGAGGGGCGACGGCCCTGGGTGAGCACTGTCGCCCCTCGCCCTCACATGCTCACCCGCAGCTCACCCACGAAGAGAGGTACTGATCATGAGCAAGCCCGGTAAGGCCCGTTACCGTCTGTCCGCCGTCAAGGCGTCGTACGCCGAGGCGGTCGGCGGCGACACGGTCGAGGTCGAGACCGACGACGGGAAGATCTACACCTTCCCGCACCCCTTGTTCGCCGACGACGAGACGAACCGGCAGATCGACGCGGCCGACGGCGACGCCGGTAAGGCCCGGGTTCTGCTCGGCGAACAGTGGGACGCGTTCGTGAAGTCGGGCGGCGACGCGAATGGGCTCATGCTCGTGTTCGTCGCGGCGCGCGCCGACATGCAGGACACGATGGGAAAGCACCGGCCGCCGCGGCAGTAGCCGACGGCGGGCCCGAGGACGTCGAGCAGCTCGTCGAGTACAGCGTGCTCGACGTCCTCGGCGACCACCCCGAGGCGGTCGAGGCCGACCTCGCACACCACTACCCCGGCTACGGGCGGGGCGGCCCCCTCGCCGCGTTCTGGCGGCGCGAGATCACGCTGCGGCTGCTGCGGGTCCTGGTCGAGGGGCTGCCGCCCGACGGCGCCACAGCTCGCGCGGCGGCCGGTAACCCGTGGACGCAGGCGGATTGGTCCCGGGCCGACGCCCGCGATCTGCTCGAACTGCTCTTCATCGCGTTCGCCAACGTCAACCGGACGGAGAACGCGCCGGCGATCCCGTGGCCCGAGCCGTCATGGCGGCCGGGCGACCCGCCACCCGAGGACGCGGCGGCGGCCGCCGACGAGCAGCGCGCACGGGCCCGAGCAGCGTACGAGCGCATCAACTCGCAAGTACTCCCCGGGAAGGGGTGATCCCTCGTGCCGGTCGAGGTCGGTGTCGGGTACGTCAGTGTCGTCCCGGAGACGCGCGGGTTCGGGGCCGAGCTGCAGCGGCAGATCTCGGGCCCGTCCGGCGATGCCGGGCAGCGAGCCGGCCGGGAGTCCGGGCAGGGGTTCCTCGGCGGTATCGGCGGCGCTCTGAAAACCGGGATTGCCGGTGTCGCCGCCGTCGGTGCCGTGCTGTTCACCAAGGGATTCACGGACAGCCTCGATCAGGGGAAGATCGCGGGGAAGCTGTCCGCGCAGCTCGATTCGACGGCGAAGGATGCCGAGCGGAACGGCAAGCTCGCGGGGAAGCTGTACGCGAAAGCGGTGGTCGCCGACGTCGAGACCGGCGCGGCCGCGATCAAGGGGATCATGCAGCAGGGGCTCTTGCCCACTGGTGCGACCGAGAAGCAGATCACCCGGCTCGGCACGCGGCTCGCGGACGTGTCGACGATCCTCGACGAAGACCTCGGCCGGACGTCGCGCGCCGTCGGCACGATGATCAAGACAGGGCTTGTCGACACAGCGGGCGAGGCACTCGACGTCCTCGCCCGCGGCACGCAGGCCGGCGTCAACGTCGCCGAAGACCTGTTGGACACGTACGCCGAATACCCCACGCAGTTCAGGAAGCTGGGCCTGTCGGCGGCGTCGTCGATGGGACTGCTCTCGCAAGGGCTCAAGGCCGGTGCGCGCGATGCCGACACGGTCGCGGACACCCTCAAAGAGTTCTCGATTCGGGCGGTCGACGGGTCCAAGACGTCGGCGACCGCGTACGGGCAGATCGGCCTCAACGCCGAACGCATGACCGCGAAGATCGCCAAGGGCGGGAAGTACGCCCGCTCCGGTCTGCAGGAAGTCCTCGACGGGCTGCGCGCCATCGACGACCCGGTGAAGCGCGAGGCGGCCGCGGTCGGTCTCTTCGGCACCAAGGCCGAGGACATGGGATCGAGCTTGTACTCGCTCAACCTCACGACGGCCGAGAAGGGGCTCGGGAAGATCGCGGGTGCCGCCGACCGGGCAGGCACCGCATTGCGCGACAATGCCGGTTCCAAGATCGACATCTTCCGGCGCTCCGTGATGCAGGGCATCACGAACGCCGTCGGGAAGTACGCGGTTCCCGCTGTCGAGCGGCTCGCCGACGTCGCGAACCGGTCGCTCGTCCCCGCTGTCCGCGAGACCGGGCAGGCCGTACGCGGTGCCGGTGAAGCGCTCGCCGGCGGCGTCCGGTGGACCAAGGAATACGGGGCGTGGCTGCTGCCGCTCGCCGTCGGCGTCGCCGGGGTCACGCTCACGATGAACGCGAGCGCGATCGCGACGGGTGCCGTCACGGCGGTGTTCTCGGTCTATCGCGGGGTGATCCTCGCGACGGCGGCGGTCACCCGTGGGTACGCCGTCGCGCAGGGTGTGCTCAACGCCGTGATGGAAGCGAACCCGATCGGGCTGATCATCACGGGCGTTGCGGCGCTCGCCGCTTTGATCTTCGTCGCGTACAAGCGCAGCGACACGTTCCGATCGATCGTGCAGGCGACATGGTCCGGGATTCAGTCCGGATGGTCGTCCCTCTGGTCAGTACTGCAGCCCGGCGTCTCAGGGTTCGTGACCGGGCTGCGCGCGATCGGCACGGGGGCGGTGTGGCTGTGGGGCACGGTCCTCGCGCCGACGTTCGGGTTCATCGGCACCGCCGCGAAGGTGCTCGGCGTCGTCGTCGCGACGCTGCTGATCGCCCCGTTCGTGATCGGGTTCAAGGCGGTCGGCGCTATCGCGTCGTGGCTCTGGGGTTCCCAGATCAAGCCCGCGTTTGAGGACATCGCGACCGGGGCCGTATGGCTCTGGGGGTCGGCGCTGCAGCCGGTCCTCGGGTGGATCTGGTCTGGGCTGCGCGCGACCGGCGCGGGCGCGATGTGGCTCTACCGCAGCGCGGTGAAGCCCGCGTTCGACGGCATCGGCACGGGCGCCGCATGGCTCTGGGGCTCCGCGATCAAGCCCGCATTCGACGGGATCGGCGCCGGCGCCGCATGGCTGTGGGGCTCGGGGATAAAGCCCGCGTTCACCGGCATTCAGAGCGGCGTCCGCATGACGGGCTCGGCCGCTACATGGCTCTACCGCAGCGCGGTGAAGCCCGCGTTCGACGGCATCGGCACGGGCGCCGCATGGCTCTGGGATGTGGCTCTACGGCCGGCTCTGGACAAGGGGCGTGCCGGCGTCAAGCTCTTCGGGGCGGCGTTCGGTCTGGCCCGGGACGCGATCGGCTCCGCCTGGTCCGAGGTCAAGGACATCGCGAAAGAGCCCGTGAACTTCATCATCAAGCACGTTTACACGGAAGGGATCAAAGCCACCTGGGACAAGGTGGCCGACTTCGTCGGGGTCGGGAAGCTCCCGGCCGCGCCGAAGCTGCTCGCGGGCGGCGGCCGCACGTACGGCGGGGTGCCGGGCAAGGACAGCATTCCCGCACTGATGATGGCCGACGAGTTCGTCGTGAAGCGCAGCAGCGCCCGCTCGGTGGGGTTCGACACCCTGCGGTACATCAACGAGCACGGCGAGCTGCCGGTGCAGCGGTTCGCCGACGGCGGGATCGTGGGCGATCTCTGGGGCGCCGCGAAGAAGGTGGGCGGCGCCGTACTCAGCGGTGCCGACTTCCTCACCGACCCGGGGAAGATGTGGGACAAGGCGACCGGGTTCATCCGGGACAAGGCGGCCGCGATCGGCTCGTCGCCGTGGGCAAAGGCGCTCGGCCACTTCCCCGCGAAGATGCTCGACGGCCTGAAAGACAAGATCGTTGATGCGGCGGGCGGGCTGTTCGGCGGCTCGGGCGACGTTGGCGGGTCCGGCGTCGAGCGGTGGTCGGCGGTCGTGCTACAGGCGCTCAAGATGGTCGGGCAGCCGGCGAGCCTGTTGTCGGTCGTGCTGCGCCGGATGAACCAGGAGAGCGGCGGGAACCCGCGCGCGATCAACAACTGGGACATCAACGCGAAGAACGGCGACCCGTCGCGCGGGCTCATGCAGACGATCGGCGCGACGTTCAACGCGTACGCCGGTCCGCTCCGGTCGCGCGGCATCTACGACCCGTTGGCGAACGTGTACGCCTCGATGCGGTACGCGCTGTCGACGTACGGGTCGCTCGCCTCGGCGTACAACCGTCCCGGTGGGTACGCCGATGGCGGTCGGCCGAAGCGTGGCGAACTCGCGTGGGTCGGTGAGCGTGGGCCCGAGCTCGTCCGTTTCGGCGGCGGGGACACAGAGGTGTACGACCACCTGACGTCGCTCCGGATGGCGGGCGGGCTCGGCGTGCTGCGCGGGTTCGCGAAGGGTACGAAGGTGTCCGCGTCGACCAAGGCGCGGCGTGAAGTGCCCGGCGATCTCGCGGCGTTCCGGAAG
This sequence comes from Streptomyces sp. NPDC008125, assembly GCF_042957125.1. Lineage (NCBI taxonomy): Bacteria > Bacillati > Actinomycetota > Actinomycetes > Kitasatosporales > Streptomycetaceae > Streptomyces > Streptomyces sp. NPDC008125. The sequence continues at coordinate 12,663 of NZ_JBIBHR010000030.1, read as the reverse complement.
AGTCTCACCGGGACGGCGGCGCAGATCGCTGCCGCGTCCAACGCGCTCGCGGCCGATCTGAAGGCGGCGGGCGGGGCAGGCAAGACGCTCGCGACCGCGACGACTGCGGCGTCGGCGAGGCTGCAGTCGCTCGCGAAGCAGCGGGACACCGTGGCGTCGAAGATCGCTACGGCCAAGGCGGCGGCCGCCGATCAGGCGACGTCGGCGACTGATTACCTCGGGCTCGGGAACATCAGCAATCCGACATCGGTCGGCGGGCTGATCTCCGGTCTGCAGGCGCGGCAGTCGACGCTCAAGTCGTTTCAGGCGCAGATCGCGACGGCGTCGAAGCGGGGCGTGTCGCAGAGCCTGATCTCGCAGCTCGTCGCGGCCGGACCCGACAGCCAGCTCGCCGGGCTTGTGGCCGGGGCGAGTGCCGGGCAGATCAAGCAGCTCAATGCGCTCGCGGCGTCCGGGGCCAAGCTCAGCACGTCGTATGGCCGGACGATGGCCGACGCGATGTACGACGCCGGGACGATGGCGGGGAAGGGGTTCCTTACCGGTCTGCAGGCCCAAGAGGCGGCGCTGCAGAAGGAGATGACCCGGCTCGGCGGGACGCTCGTTACCGCGATCGAGCGCCGGCTGCAGATTCACAGCCCGAGCCGCGAGACCGACCGGGTCGGCCGCATGGTCGGGGCCGGTCTGATCGGCGGCATGGTCAGCACCCTGCCCGCGGTCGACCGCGCGTCGGTCCGGATGGCGACCGCCTCGGTCCCGGCTCCGGCAGCCGCGACCCGGACGGCGGCGCAGCCGGCCGGACTGCAGCACGGGCAGCCGCTCGCGCTCGTCCTCGCGGACGGCACGCAGCTCGACGCGTACGTCGACACCAGGGTCGACGCGGGGATGACGACGGTCCGGCAGCGCTCGCGCGCCGGCACGAGATAGGAGAACGCGATGCCGATGATCGTCGACCCGACCGCCCCCCAGGTGACACCGCCCGCCCGGGTGGTGTCACCCGACGGGTGGCTCGCGGGCATCGTCGACGAGCAGTGGGCGGGCGTCGTGCTCGCGGTGGACTACACCGCGGCCACAACGCCGCTCGCCGATGTGGCCGATGTCCGGCAGGTGCGGATCACGCGCACCGACCCGGGGGGTAGCCCGGCGCCGGTCCGGTCGGCCGATCCGGCGTGGGCGATCGAGGGAGTCGGTACGGCCTACGACCACGAGCTGCCGCTCGGGGTCGCGGTCGTGTACACCGCAACTCCGCTCTACGCGGACGGCAGCGAGGGTCCGGCATCGTCCCTCGCGGTGACCGTGCCGGCGCCGGAGCCCGGCGAAGACCGTGATCTGTGGATCAAGAGTCTCGACGATCCTGGGCTGTCGGCCCGGGTGATGATCGTCGAGTGGTCCGGCGCCACGTCGGCCGGACGGCAGGACGCGGCCGACGTCGCGGGGTCGCCCTACCGGCAGCTCGCGTACGACGAGCACGGCGCCGAGGTCGTGCAGGTAACCGTCGACGTCCCACCCGAACTCGTCGACCGGATGCGGGCGTTGCTGCGGTCGGGTGTGCTGCTTGCTCAGGTGCGGCCCGGGTACCTGCAGCCGGACGCGTACTTCGTCCCGGGCGATATCACGGGACCGTCGCCGACCGGCCGGCTCGGCTCGTCCGAAGGATTCCGGTTCGGATTCACGATCGAGCCGCTCGCCCGCCCGGACACCGCCGGGCAGTCCCTGCGGATGCCGGGCTGGTCGTGGGACCGCCTCGCGGAGCAGTTCGCCACGTGGGACGCGGTCGCGGCGAGCTACCCGACGTGGGCGGCTCTCTCGACCAACGGCGCCGTCTGATGCAGCGGCTCACGGCCGCAGCGCTCGCCGCCGTCACCGGTCCCGCACGGCGCCCGGTACGGGCCGAGTGGACGAACGACGGCGCGACGTGGCGCCCCGCCCGCGTGGCGTCCGCCTCGGTACGGCCGGACCGTACCGCGGAGTGCCGGTACAGCGGGACGTGCGAGCTCGTCGACGTGCCGCTCGGCGGGTCGGGCATCAACACGGTGATCACTGAAGTGCGGCTGTATCAGGGGCTGCAGGGGCCGCGCATGGACGAGCCCGAGTGGATCGCGGCCGGCCGGTACGTGGTCGACCGGGTCACTCGCACCCGGCAGGGGGCACGGCTCGAACTGCTGGGAGTCGAGGACGCGATCAGGGCGGCAGGGTTCCCAACGACCAGAACGGTCGGGCCGGACACCGCCCGGTCGATCGCGGCCGCTCTCGTCGGCGAGGCGCTGCCGTCGGCCACCGTGTCGTGGCGGCCGGGCGTCGACCCGGAAACGCCGATTCCCGCGACCGTCGCCGACGACCGGTGGGCAACGCTGTCGGGCGGCACCGACTCGTCGGGCGTCTCCACCGGCATCGGGCCGGCGCTCGGCGGCGAGGTGTGGGCCGACGCCCGGGGCGTGCCCACAATCGGCCCCGTGCCGACGCTCGCCGACCCGGTCGTGTGGCGAGTGCCGTACGGAGTCGCGCTCGTCGAGCCGGCCGAAGAGCAGACGGCCGAGGGGCTCGTGAACGTCTGGGTGATCTCGGGCGACGGCGGCGACGGCTCGCCCGCCGTTGGCCCGGTGTTCGTGTGGGACGACGACCCGAACTCGATCACGTACGCCGGCCCCGACCCCGTCGAGGACCCGCTCGCTCCGCAGCGTCTCGGGCTCACCGGAGTACGGGTGCGCGTCGCCCGCTACTCATCACCGCTCATCACCTCGGCGCAACAGGCTTACGAGGTAGGGCAGGCAAAGCTCGCGGACAGCCTCGGGGTACAGAGCTCGCTCTCGTTCACCGCGGCGTGTCATCCCGGTCTCGAACCGGGCGACGTCGTCGAGGTCGAGGTGCGTCCCGGCGAGTGGCAGCGACACCTCATCGACTCATGCCCGTACACCCTCGGCGCCGCGGTGATGTCGTGCACGACCAGGACGAGCGGGAGGCGGCTGGCATGAGCGACGCAGCACTGCAGCTCGGCGAGATGCTCGCGCGAGCCATGGCCACCGGCAGCGGCGGCGGGATCGCCTCGGCTCAGGTCATCGACCTCACAGATCTAGGCGGCGTGAATGTATCGCTCGGCGGAGCCACGGTGTACGACGTGCCGTGCCCCGACAGCTACCGGTCTCGGAAGGTCGGCGACTGGGTCGCGGTCCGGACCGGCGCGAAACCGGTCGTGATGTGGCGGCTCGGCGAAGACCCGGGCGAGACCGATCACGACACGATTCGTGAGCTCGCGGACGAAGTGGCGCACGACGTGCAGATCGTACGCGCGGCGACCTGGGGCACGGCAGCACCGTCGGGGACCGGGTGGCAGCAGACCACGGTGCCGTTCGTGCGCAAGGTCGACGGGAAGGTCGAACTGTACTTTCAGCTCGCGTCGATCACCGACCCTTCCCCGACCGTGCCGCCGTCCCGGCCGCCGAATCCCGTCACGGTCACCCCAGACTCGTCCGGGTCGTGGCGGGGCGGCCGCCCGGACAACTACCGCGACCACCCGTATCAGGGCGACTACACCGGCGGCGGCGCGCTGCGCGGCGGGTGGTTCTACGGGTCCAAGATCGCGGCTGCGTGCGCGGGCAAAACCGTCGCGTCGATGGTGGTCACCTTCACGCGGCAGCGCGGGTCGGGCGCGAACGCGAAGAGGCCCATGCACCTGTACCTGCACAGCTACACGTCGCCGCCGGCCGGGCAGCTCAACCTAGGCGACGGCCCCGAGGATCTGCTGCAGCTCTCCGTCGGGGCGCAGGGAACCGCGAAGCTGCCCGCCGCATGGTGCACGGCGCTCGCGTCGGGTTCGGCCCGAGGGCTCGCGATCTACGCGACCGGGTCCACGGATTACGCCGCGTTCGGTGGCGGCTCAATCAAGATCACTTTCTCGTGAGGGGCACCCATGGCTGTATTCGGACATGCCGAACTCCCCGTTCCGGGGGGCGGCGACGCACCCGTCGGACCCGGGGCGCTCGCGGAGCTCGCCGCGGCGATCGATCCGCACCTCGTACACCACGTCGCGAACATGGCGGAACGCGATGCGGAGTTCGCGACCGCGCCGGTCCACACCGTCGTCACGGCCGCTGACGGCACCGTGTGGGCCAAGACGTCCACGGACAACGTGTGGGCGACGTGGTGGGAACCCGACCCCGCGTGGCGGCCGGTCCCGCTCCTGGCCGCGTTCACGGCGGACACCATCCCCCCGCAGATCCGGCGGATCGGCTCGCGGGTCTACACGCGCGGCCGGATCGTCCGCGCCGACGGCGGGCTCATCGTCGGGACCAACGGCATTCAGATCGGCACGCTTCCGAACGACTGCCGACCGGCCCACGCCGTCGCCACCGCCACCGCGTTCTTCAGCATGGGCGGCGACCCCTTGGTCGGCACCGGCCGCATGGAGGCGTACAGCAACGAGGTTTCGCCGCAAGGCGGCTACTTCTTCTGGAGCCAAGACGGCGCGCAGGACGGCGGCACCGTCGGCACTCCGTGGATCGACATTTCCGGCGCGTTCTGGATCGACTGAAGGGACAGCCCATGCGCTACACCTACGGCGGGTCTCCCTCCGAAGTACTGACGACGACGACCGGCGACGTCGTCCCCGACTGGCCGGTCACCGTGCGGGTAGCCGGCACCGGCCAACCGGTCACCGCCCTGTACGAGATCTCCGGAGATCCGATCGGACAGCTCCGGTCGAACCCGGCCGGCTCGCCCGCCCCGGGCGCCATCCGGGAATGGCAGTGCGAGTGGCCGCAGATCAGCTACGAGTATCTGGCCGGTGGTGGTCAGACGGTCGCGTGGACCGTCGCCGGTCGCGAAGTCGCAACCTCGGCGCTGCAGGTCGCGCAAGCGGCGGCCGCCGAGGTCGACAGCAAGCTCGACAAGGCCGGCGGCACGGTGACCGGGCCGGTCGTGTTCGAGTCGCCGATCTCCGCCCCGAACCTCGGCGACCTCTCGGCCGGGCGGATCTTCACCGTCCGCGAGGCGGCCGCCGACGGCATCACGGACGACGCGCCCGCGATTCAGGCTGTCCTCGACGCTGCGTACGCCGCTGGCGGCGGAATCGTGCTCATCCCCGGCGGCCGGACGTACGGCGTCGGCACCTTCCTGGTGATCAGGGCCCGTACGACGGTATGGGCGTACGGGGCAACGATCCGCACCATCAACCCGACCCGGGGGTGCGTGCGCAACTTCGCGCCGGACGACGTCTTCAACGGGTACGAGGGGCACTCCAACATCACCGTGTTGGGCGGGACTTGGGACGGCAACGCGTACAAGGCGGCCGACGGGACCGGGATCGGCACCGGGACGACGAACATCATGACGTTCATCCACTGCGCGAACGTCATCGTGAAGGATGCCGTGTTCCGGGACACCACCGGCGCCCACGCTCTGGAGATCAACGCGGTCTCGGGCTGCAGGGTCGAGGCGTGCCGGTTCGAGGGGTTCGTCGACAACACCGCCGACCAGTCGCGGGTCACGAGCGAGTTCGTCGAGATCGACATCGCCCGCTCGGGCAACAGCGCGATCGGAGCTTGGGACGGCACAGCCTGCCGGGACGTCACCTTCGAACGCTGCTACTTCGGCCCGTCGGCCCGACTGCCCGCGGCCGGCCGGGCGATCGGCTCGCACGGCATCACCGCGGGCAGTTGGTACGACCGGATCACCGTGCGGGACTGCGAGATCTACGGCACGACCGCGGACTGCGGGATCCGGGCCTACTACTGGCGCGACTCCCACCTCAGCGGCAACACGATCTCCGGCACGGCCACGGCCGGGATTCTCGCGGTCACCGACGCATCGACGTCGCAGGCGACCCGGGCGCTCACGATCACGGACAACATCATCTCGGGCTCACTGTCCGATGCCGGGATCCGGGTCGCCGCGGTCACGGGTGCCCGGTGGTCCGATGTGCAGATCAGAGGGAACACGATCCTCGGCGCGACTGGGTACGGCATCCGGGCCGACTACGCCCCGGCGGTCCTGATCGCCGACAACCGGGTGAGCGCGACGACGTCGGGCGGCATCCTGGTCCAGGACTGCGACACGCCCACCGTCGACAACAACACCGTGACCGGGGCTGGCAGCAACGCGATCAACCTCGCCGGCTGCGCGAACGGCTCGGTGACGGGGAACGTGGTCGACACCACGGCGAGTAATCACGGCATCGTCGCCGGCACGGCAACCCTGCCGGCGAAGAACATCAACATCACGGGGAACATCGTCCGGGCTGCTGCTGTGGCGGGCATCCGCCTCGGCGCCCCGGGGTGCCTGATCTCCGGCAATCAGATCCGCAAGGACGGCGGCGCCACGGCCACCGGCGTCAGCATGGTTGCGGCGGCGACCGGCTGCGTCGTCGTGGGCAACGACCTGTCGGGCAACGGCTGGACGACGGCGGCGGCGATCGTCACCACGACCGCCGCCCCCATCACCTCGGCCACCGGCGGAACCACCCTGCCGGGCTCGAACGCGATCAACAGCCTCGGTCCGGCGATCCTTGCGACGGCCGCGACCGCCACGGCCGAGACGGTCGTCGCGACCATGACGATCCCGGCCGGCGACGCCGTGGCGGGCACCGGCTATCAGTTCCTCGTACAAGGCACCGCGAGTACGACCGCGACCCCCACACTCACAATCCGGGTCCGGCTCGGCGGCGTCGGCGGTGTGGTGCTCGCAGCGTTCGGCGCGGTCACAACCGGGTCGGCGATCGCGTCGCGCGGGTGGCGAGTCGAGGGCACGGCCCACTGCGTGACTGCGGGCGCCTCGGCGACGTGGGCGGCGGCCGCCATCCTGCGCCACCATCTGGCGGCGACCACCGGCGCGCAACTGCAGGAACTCACGGACGCTGCCGTGACGCGCGACAGCACCACGGATCAGGCGCTCGTCGTAACGGCGCAGTGGTCCGCCGCGAGCGCCTCGAACACGGCGACCGCGACCGTCGCGCAGCTCTCCCGGGTGGCGTGATGCCCGTCGACCCGGCCGCCGTCATGGCGGCGTACGCGGTCGCGGGCGCCGGGATCGCCGGGCTCGTCTACACCGAGCTGCCCGACGCCCTCGACGCCGCCGACACCCTCAACCGCGCCGCAGCGGGGACGACGAGCACCGGCTACGGCTGCGCGTACGTCGTGCCCGTCATGGCGATTCGGTACCCCGACCCGATCCCCCCGACCCCGCCGACCAGCGACGGCGGCGAGGTCGACATACCTCTCCCCTGAAAGGGCTTCACCCATGGGTGACACCGAGCGGCCCGTGCCCGAGCGCACGGCCGATCAGCAAGAGCAGGCGCTGCACCTCACGCGCACCGGCAACGGGCCCACCGTCGACGACGAGCAGACGCTGCTCGCCGCGGCGTACGGCCCCGCAGACATGGCCGGCTACTTCACCGGCCCCGAGCTCGACGACCAGGGCGACGAGCCCGCCGACACCGATGCGGCTGCGGCCGAGGACGGAGGTACGCCCGCATGACCGTCGACGGCATGGTCGAGCAGATGGAACGCTGGATCGGGACGGGCGAGCCGAACCAGATTCAGCAGTGGTACCGCGAGCGCAACGGCGCCGCCTTCGGGGGCAACTTCGCGTGGTGCGACGCGGCGATAACCCGCGCCGCGGTCGACGCCGGGGAGTACGACGCGGTGTGCCACGGAACCGACTGGGCGTACACCGTGGCGCACGCCGCGAGGTTCCAGGCTGCCGGGCAGTGGACGGCGATGACGAACGGCATCGCGAAGTCGGGGATCCGGCGCGGTGACATCGTGTTCTTCGACTGGTCCGGCTCGTCGTCGATCGGCGCGATCGATCACGTCGGGATCGTCACGAGCGTCTCGGCCGACCACCGGTACGTCTACACGATCGAGGGCAACACCGCGAACGTCTGCGCGAGGCGTGTGAGGGTCGTCAAGGACATCGCCGGGTTCGGGCGCCCCGCGTACAAGACGGCGCCCCCCGCCACCGGGACCGGCACGTACAAGGTGCTCACCGGCGACTCGCTCTCGGAGATCGCCGAGGCGCACAAGACGACCGTGTCAGCCCTGCAGTCCCTGAACGGGATCAAGGACCCGAACAAGATCGCGGCCGGGCAGGTGCTCAAGCTGCCGACGGCGACCGCACAGAAGGTGGTCAGCCTCGCGAAGCTGGTCGCGGCGGCGAAGAGCGACCCGCCGAAGAAGGGCACCCCGGTCTCGTACGCCGCGGCGAAGTACGTCGAGCAAGCACTCGTCGCCGAGAAGCTCCTCGCCGCCGGCTACGCCGATGGCCACATGGGCACGGCCACACGAAGCGCGTACGCCCTGTACCAGCAGCGGCAGGGATTCACCGGCAAGGCGGCGGACGGCGTCCCCGGCATGACCACCCTCAAGCGGCTCGGCGACGCGCACGGCTTCACGGTCGTCGCCTGATGCCCCGTCCGGCCGCCACCCGGCGGCCGGACACCCCACTACAGAAGGGGGACCGGCATGAAGACCGGTCTGTTCATCTCCACCATGCGCACCGCGGTACCGCTCGTCGTCGGGTGGCTGCTCACCCTCGCGGCGGCCGCCGGTCTGGACATCACCTCGACGACCGCCACGAGCGCGGTGACGGTCGTGATCGCGGTCGCGTACTACCTGGTGTTCCGGCTGCTCGAACTGCTCGGTGAGCGGGCCCCGGGGAAGGTGCTGCAGAACCTCGCCGGCGTGTTCCTCGGGTGGGCGCGGCCGCCTTCGTACCCGGCGGTCGAGCCCGCCCTCGACCCGGTCGACCCGAGCGGCTACTCGGGCGGCTCGACGAGCCTGTCGTGATGCGCGCCGCGTGGGACCGTGCACGGTCACACCTGGGCCCGCGCGGCGTCACGCTTGCACCTGCCGGAGCCCTATGGGTCTGGTACGGGCTCGGGCTCATCACGACCGACCGGGTCGGCGTCTCGGCGGCGACCGCGCCGGTCACAGCCGTGATGTGTCTTCCTGCGTGGGGCGTCGCATGGGTCACGTGCGGGCTGGTCGCGTTGGCCGCCGCACTACTGCGACCCGGGCGTGACACGTGGGGATTCGCCGCAGCGACCGCACCGCCACTTGTGTGGGGGCTGACGTTCGCGGCGGCGGCCGGGACCGGCCAGTACGTGCAGGCGTGGGCGAGCGTCCCGATCTACGCCGCGAACGTTCTTCTGTTGATCATCGTCGCCGCGCTGACGGGGGGTCGCAGGCGCCGATGCACGTGTGAGAGGGGCGCCACCCATGGGGGGTGAGAACGGGCTGCTCGGCGTAGTGATCGCCGTGGTTGGCGTCGTCGGCTCGGTGCTCGTTGCCCGGATAAGCAATCCGAAGCGGGACCAGGACGACGACGAGCCGGCCGTAGAAGCGGCCGCGCCGCGACCGACGGAGCTGAAGGTGTCGCCCGAGATCTGGGATCGGGTCGTGCGGCTTGAATCGCAGATGGAGCATCTGACGGCCGTGGTGGCGGATCTGTCTTCGAAGGTGTCGACGCTCGACAGGCTGCTGCGGCAGGCTCTGCGGATTCTCCGGCGAGCGAACCGCCGGCTTCGCGCGGCCGACCTGCAGCCCGAAGAGGTACCCGCCGAGCTCGTGCCCTACTCGATCGAATGACGACGCGCCCCCGCGCGGCCTCACGGCCGGGCGGGGGCGCTTCCGTCGTGTCCGGGCGCGGAGCGGCCCCCGCCGGACGGGGGGCCGGCAGGGGCCGTGAGTGCTCCCATACGGGGCGAGTCCAAGTATGACGGACACGGTTACCAACGCGCAGCCGTACTCTGGGGATTGAGTGCTCTCACCCACCAAGGGGACCCCATGATCACCACATCCATGTCCAGCGGGGAGCGGATCAGGTACTACCGCGTCAAGGCTGGTAAGTCACAGGCTGCGCTGGCAGGGCTCGTCGGACGTACGGCGGACTGGCTCAGCAAGGTCGAACGCGGCGTCATCTCGATCGACTCGCTGTCGATGCTCACCCGGCTCGCCCGCGAGCTCGGTCTCGACAACGTAGGCGATCTCGTCGGTCCGGCCGTGAACGTGAGTCTCGTCGACTCCGAGCACCCGTCAGTACCCGGAATCCGTCGGGCGCTCAACACGCCGCCGTCGCACCTCGGCCTCGGGCTGCCAGGGTCGCCGTACACCACGCAGCAGCTCGACGCCCGGGTCGTCGAGGCGTGGACGGTGTACGAGACCGAGCGCACCCGTTACGCGCCGGTCGGCGACATGCTGCCCGGACTGCTCGCCGAGGCGTACGCAACGCTCCGCGCCTCGACCGGCGAGGACGAACTCGACGCAACGCGCGCGCTGATCAGCCTCCTGCACCTACATCAAGTGTTCCTGCGGCGCATCGGCGAGCGGAAGCTCTCGCTGCGGGCCGCCGACCGGGCAATGCAGATCGCCGACGAAACCGGCGATCTGGCACTGATCGCCGCGAGCGTCTGGAACGTCTGCGGCATTCTCACCAGCTCCGGCGAGGTCGGCGAGTCCCTCGAACTCGCCCGGCAGACGATCGCCCACTGCAGGCCCGGCGACGACGCCTCACCCGAGCACCTCTCGGCGTACGGCGCTCTTCACCTCGCTGGGGTGATCGCCGCCGTCCGGCACGGCAAGGCCCCGACCGCGTGGGATCTTCTGCACGCCGCCGGCGGCGTGGCCGAGCGGCTCGGCGGAGACGCAAATCTGTTCCATACCTCGTTTGGTCCGACGAACGTCGCCATGCACGGCGTGCACCTGGCCGCCGAGGAAGGCGACGCGTCCGAGGCACTTCACCTCGCAGACCGTGTGGCGGTACCGGAGCCCGGCGGGGTCCTCCCTCTGGAGCGCACCACCAGGTATCTGGTCGAGGTCATGCACGCACACCGGCTGACCGGCGACGACTTCGGCACCCTGCACCAGTTGCGCGAGATCATGGCGGCGAGCCCGGAGGAAATCCGGTACTCGCCACTGGTCCGCGAGGCGGTGCAAGGGCTGCTCAGGCGGCCCCGTCCGACGATGCGGCGCGAACTGCACGCGATCGCTCAGCACGTCGGCGTGCTCGATTGACGCACTCGGAGCGAGAGGGGACCCGGAAGAATTTTCCGGGTCCCCTCTCCGCATCCCCCCTACGGTCCGTGACATGACGTTGACTCAACGGCGGCGAGGGGTGGCCGTGACAGCGAACCCCCGTCGAGGCATCAGGCTTCGGCGCACCACTGCATTACGGCGGACCGAGGCCGGTCGTATCGCACTTCCACTCTCGATCGCCCGCGATGGCACCGAGATCGGCGACGCCGAACTCGTGCTCACCGTCGACGAGACGGCCGCACTGCACGCCGAACTCGGCCGACAGCTCGCCGATCTCGGGGTGCCGACGACGGGGGCCGACCATGACGAGTGAGCAGCGCCCCCTCGGCTCGACGTGGCGCACGACTCCCGAACTCATCAGGCGCGCTTCCCTCGCGGACGCCTCGACCGACTTCGATGACGAGCCGTTCACGGAGTGGCTGCGCCTGTCCGGCGTCTACAGCCCGAGGACTGTCGCCCGGTGGCGAGCCGGCGCGGTCGCCGAACTCCCCATCGGTGAGGGGTGGGACGTCGTGATACTGCCTCTGTCCGAGGGGTGGTCCTCGCTGCGACACCTGCGCACAGTCGGCGCCAGCGTCGGCCCCGTTCTGCACAGTTCTCGCGGAGTGGAGTTCCTTGTGCCCGTCGGCTCGGCAACCCGCTGGGACCTGCGCGGCGCGGTTGTTCGGAGCCGGCCCGAGGTGCTGCTCGCTCCCGTCCCGAGTGTGGTCGCGCCTCGCACACACGAGGCTCTGACGTGGCTCGCGCCCCCACGGAGCGCCCCCACGCTCACCGACGCCGATGACCTCTACGGCGCCTATGCCGCCGCCTTGGCGCTGCTTGGCTCTGCCCGGAAGGGGTGGTGACGATGACGCCACCACCTGCCGCGACGGTCGAGCTTCCCGGCGACGCGGCGTACCTGCGGCTGATACTCCACACCGCAGACTGCTCGGAATGCGTGCGCTGCGGCGGCGGCGGATGCTCGGTCGCGAAGGAACTGTCGCGCTCGTGGCGGGCGATGCTCCCGCGACACACATGGGGGGCGACGCGCCCATGACTTCTCGCATCCGCCCCGCCAAGCCGCTGCAGCCGAAGCGTGAGCCCACTCCTGAGGAGTGGCGCCAGCTCGCGCAGCGTGATCCGGTCCTTGAGGATTTGATCTGGCTGCAGGAGAGCCGCTTGCGGCGACTCCGGCCGGAATGACTCCTGCCCGTGTCCCTGCCGGCCGACCGCCGGGGGCGCGGGCAGGCCCATTCTCGGGCGCAACCGAGGCGCCCGCGCGCAGGCGTGGCCGAGGCATCGTCACCCATTCGGCTGACGGCTGGCATATGCCATTGCGCAAATGTGCCCCATACACACATGCTGTGTCCGGCGGTAACCCCGCCACCCCCTCAGACCGGGCGCGACCGTCCTCGCGCGAGGTCTACCCCGCCCGGATGGCGGGAGTCGCGCCCACCCCCCGCCCCGACGCCCCGTACTCTGGGGCGGCCGGGGCGGGCTCCGTTCCAGGGAGCGGGATACGGCCAATCTCCCGCAAATCTCAGGGCAAGCGCCTTACGGAAAACTGGTCGAGCCCCACCTGCAAAAAGGCAGGTCAGCACATCGCTAATCGCGCAACACCTTCTAAGCGCTTGGCCGCAGGTTCGAGTCCTGCCGGGGGCAC